>JALSHH010000033.1 GCA_026982335.1 Phycisphaerales bacterium | reverse complement strand
CTCAGTTTGTTGATGATCTGTTCTGCTGAATGCCGTTTTCTGGCCATGTCTTCCTGCCTTCCAAATACGCCCATTCTACGAGGATACTCGCATAAAGAATGGACTAGGATTTGGGGGGCAGGTCAGTATTTTGGTGCGTTATGCGAAGAAGTCATCGAACGACCTCGCTTCGATCAAACTCGCTTGTATCCTGATCTGGTACAGAAGACTTCAACGATTGACCGTTTTGAGATAGTTTCTAAGTGATAGAAAGTGCTCGGCAGAGTGAGTAATGGTTGAATCATACGAGTCCTCAGGAAGAGGATCACAGGTGAAATTTTCCTCAGCAAGTTCTTCTCTTACGACCATTCTTTGCTGATAATGGAGAAATGTGGGTGTACCGGGCATGTTTGGTCGGATATCAGTGACGATACCAGTTCTACCGGGGCAACCGGGCAGCGGCCACACACTAACAAAGCAGTTGGGGTCAATCGCATTAAGGTTGACAGGGTCACCTTCTGAATACTGCGCGAGTGCAAAAGAAGAGTGTAAGGAAAAGACGGACAAGAATGCGGGCAACCAACAAATTGTCTTGGAAGTGTCAATGTCCAATATTGTTTTGATCACATTCATTCGCACATTCCAAGTCGAGCTGGTTCAAACCATTCGTCCTTGGAGGCAATTTACCCCCCCCCCGCCCGTTCTGTCAAGGGGATTTGGGCCAAGAAACAGAATTTTTATCGACATTTTGTTGATAAGCGCTTGGGCGGGATTTTGGGCTCGGTGCATTTGATCTTACGGCGTGACCTTCACCCGTTCACTAATCGTCAGCCCGAAGGATTCCAGATGCGGGTAGGCAGCGTCCGAATTGGTGATGAGTTTCAGATGTGAGAGCCCCAATCCGCGGAGGATTTGGGAGCCGGTGCCGTATTCGATCATGGTGGGGGACACCGATTGGACGGGTTTGTCGTTGGTGTCTTGGTCGAAGGGTCTTGAGAGTCGGTCGGTGAGGGCGTCGCCGATGCCGTGGGGGCGAAGATACACGATCGCGCCGCGCCCGGCCTCTTGGATCATCTGCATCGAGCGTCGGAGGGTGTCGCCAGATGATCCGCCGGAGGATGTGGTGTCGAGTTCGTTGAAGATGTCGCCGAGGAGATTGCGTTTGTGGACGCGGACAAGGGTTGGCTCGTCGTGGGCGATTGGGTTGTGGTATTCATCGAGTGTGCCGACATCGCCGACGGTCAGGGCGAGGTGAGGCATCGGGTCAACAAGTGATCGAAACGCAATCAAATTGAACTCGCCCTGAGGCGTTTGGATCTTGGTGCCTTCGATCGGGTCCATGCGTTCGATGATCGATGATTGTGATAAGCGGTGCTCGATGATTTGTTTGACGGAGCACATTTTGATGCCGTGTTCTTTGCACAGCGCGATGAGATCGGGGACTCTTGCCATCTCGCCGTCGTCGCGCATGATCTCGATGATGACGGCACTGGGATGCAACCCGGCGAGTCGGCACAGATCGAGCGAGCCTTCGGTTTGACCGATGCGAACGAGCACGCCGCCGTCGCGTGAGCGCAGCGGGTTGATGTGCCCGGGGCGGACGAAGTCGGACGCGTTGGTGTTTGGGTCGATGGCGAGCCGGATGGTTTTGGCGCGTTCTTGTGCGGATACCCCGGTGGTCAGCCCGTGCTTTGGATGCCCGTCGATCGCCACCGTGAAGGGAGTCGCGCGGACAGAGGTGTTGATGACTGATTGAGGCGCGAGCTCGAGTCGATCGCAGTCTGCCTCAGTCAACGAGAGACACATGTATCCGCGCCCGACACTGAGCATAAACGCAACGGCTTCGGGGGTGATGAACTGGGCCGGAAGGACAAAGTCGCCTTCGTTCTCGCGGTCTTCATCATCGGTGAGGATGACCATTTTGCCCTGGCGAAGCTCTTCGAGGATTTCCTCGATGGTGGCGAAAGGGAAGTTGGTGGTAGAGATAGGCATCGGCTCATAGGATAGAGCTGCGTACCACAAAAAACGAACGAATTGTGCTTAGAGCTCTTCCATTTGCAGGGTCGAGGAGTCAGAGCTGGCATCGAAAATGCCACGGCTTACCGAATACGACAAACGGCAGCAACCCGGCATTGCTCCCATCTTCCCATCACCAACTTCCATAACCTTTCTTCTCTCTCCAAACTAAAATCTGCCACTTCATCATTGCCTTCCGATACCATAAACATCACATGAAGGAGTCTCTATACTATGAAACATACTGCTATTCTACTCGCCCTTGTCATCTCCACGACCAACGCATCCGACCCCCTCGCCCCACCACCCAACGGCATGCAATCCGCCGCCCCCACCCGCCACATCCTCCTCGGCGGCACCGTCCACATTTCCCCAACCCAAACTTTCGACTCCGAAATCCTCTCGGCCATCTACATCGAGAACGGCCGCATCATCAAGATCGTCGAGGGCGTACGGGCCGATCTCGACACCACAGGCTACCAAATCCACAACCTTTCCAACGACACCCACATCTACCCCGGCTTCATCGACCCCTACATCGAAGTCGACTCACCCGATCTCCCCACCAACGCCGTCGGCACCCACTGGAACGCACTCGTCACCCCCCAACAAGACGCCCTCAACATCGGCCTCCCCGCCGACACGGCGAAAAACCTTCGCAAACTCGGCTTCACCGCCGCCATGATCGCCCCCGACGACGGCATCTTCCGGGGCTGGTCCGCCGTCGTCTCCACCGCTGCCGATTTCAAAGACGATTCCCTCGGCGACCCACCAACCTACCAAGCACACGCCGGGCAAATGATGGGTTTCGATCGAGGCACTTGGCCAGACCGCGCCTACCCAACCTCACACATGGGCGTCATCGCCCTCATGCGCCAAACATTCATCGACGCACAACACCGCGCATTGACCCCCCACACCGACGCATCATGCCTCGATGAAATCACCCCCCAAAACACCACCCTCTTCTACGAAACCAACCAAGAACTCGAAGCACTCTTGGCCGACAACATCGCCGACGAGTTCAACCACAAAAACATCGTCATCATCGACAACGGCACCGCCCACCGCCGATTGTCAGCCTTCAAAGATATGGGTCATCCAATGATCGTCCCGCTCACCTTTCCCGAAACCCCCGATGTCTTCTCCGTCGGTGCCGCCGACTCCGTAGCCCTCGCCACCCTCCAGCACCACGAACGCGCCCCCGCCAACGCTCGCTGGCTCGCCAACTCCGGGCTCACCGTCGCCCTGACCACCTCCAAACTCCGCGAAGGCGAAAACTTCTGGGACAACCTCCACACCGCCATCGAACGAGGCCTCCCCCAAGCCGACGCCCTCGCCATGCTCACCACCAACCCCGCCAAGATACTCGAACTTCACCACCAAGGCACCATCGCCGAAAACAACATCGCCAACCTCGTCATTGCCGACGGCAACCTCTTTGATCCCGACAGCGACGCCAAAATCCTCGACCTCTTCATCGACGGTCGACTCCACCACATCAACAACCCAGCCAACACAAGATTCGACGGCTCATGGACCATCGACCTCATCGATACCAACTTCCAACTCACCATGGACATCGACGGCAACTCGATCACCATCACCTCGGGCGAAGGCGATGACGCCACCGAAGACAGAGCCCGCAAAGTCAACATCGGCCACAACCAAATCTCATTCATCACCGATGACCCCAACGCCGACACCACCGTCATCACCGGCACCCTCTCCCCCGATGGCCTCATCCGAGGCACCGGCATCACCCCCAACCAACAACCCTTCCAATGGATCGCCACCAAGAACCCGCCAGCCGAAAATGAAGACACCGAAAAAGTCGCCCAGGATGACACCGAGCCCGACCTCCTCCCCGATCTCCCAACCACCCCCTTCGGCCCATACGCCTACGACAAAGAGCCGAAACAATTGCGCTACCTCCTCACCAACGCCACTGTCTGGACACAATCAGATGCTGGCGTTCTAAAAAATGCATCCGTGATTATCGCTGGCGGCAAAATCTACCGCGTATTCAAAGGCGATCATTTCGACTATGACCTCGACGGCATCGCACTCCAAACCATCGACGCCACCGGCCTCCACATCACCCCCGGACTCATCGACGCCCACTCCCACACCGGGCTCTTCCGTTTCGGCGTCAACGAATCCGGGCAAGCCGTCACCTCCGAAGTCCGCATCGCCGACGCCCTCGACCCCGCACACATCGGGTTCTACCGCCAACTCGCCGGCGGGCTCACCACCGCCATGCTCCTCCACGGCTCAGCAAACCCTATCGGTGGTCAATCCCAAACCATCAAACTCCGATGGAACAGCGCCAAACCATCCGACATGTTCTTCGAAGATGCCAAGCCTGGCATCAAGTTCGCACTGGGCGAAAATGTCAAACAATCAAACTGGGGCGACCGCAACACAACCCGCTATCCCCAAACCAGAATGGGTGTCGAAACCCTCATCCGCGACCGCTTCACCAAAGCACGCGAGTACGCCGCAAGCCGAGGTGCCTATGAAAAAGTCATCGCGAATCTCGAAAAATCTGGCCAACAAATCGTCAAAAATATCGAAAAGATAAACAGCGAAACAAAAAAACAAATCGAATCAAAATATGATGACGCCTCGGTCGAAACCTACGCAAAGTTTGAATACACCATCGAGAACCCAGAACTTATCCCTCCCCGCGACCTCGAACTCGAAACCCTCGCCCAAATCCTCGCAGGCGACCGCCTCATCCATGCCCACTCCTACCGCCAAGATGAAATCCTCATGCTCTGCCGAATCGCCGAAGAGTTCGGCTTCAAAATCGGCACCTTCCAGCACGGCCTCGAAACCTACAAAGTCGCCGAGATCGTCAAAGAACACGCCATCGGCGCCTCGCTCTTCTCCGACTGGTGGGCCTACAAAGTCGAAGTGACCGACGCCATCCCATTCGCAGGCCCCATCAACCACCAGGTCGGGCTATTGACTTCCTACAACTCCGACTCCGACGATGTCGCCCGCCGAATGCATGTCGAAGCCGGCAAAGCACTCAAATACGCCAAGCTCTCCAGCATCCCCATGACCGAGCAAGAAGCACTCGCTTTCGTCACCACCAACCCCGCCATCCAACTCGGCATCATCGACCGCGTAGGCACCCTCGAGCCCGGCAAAGACGCCGACCTCGTCGTCTGGACCGGCCATCCTTTGTCATCCCTCTCCCGCCCAGAAATGACCTTCGTCGACGGCCGACTCTACTTCTCCCGCCAACTCGACGCACAACTCCAAAAACAAAACGCCGCTGAACGCCAACGCCTCATCCAAAGCATCCTCGCCAAAGGCCAACCCGCCAAAGAAAATCAAAAAGATGATGAATCAGATGATTCAGATTCCAAACACGATCACGATCACGACCCAAACCAGCTCAACAACACCGACCGCGGCAACTGCGGCTGCAACCAACTCCTCCCCGCCTACCACACCAACTACTAACCCTCTTCAACGAGCCGCGACCGTAAAGGAGCGGTCTTCTCTTCCACTTCCACAAACATTCCCAACCAAACAGATCGACCCACCCATGAAACACACCACCAAAATCCTCACCACCCTCACCCTCTTCACCACAATCTCCACCGCCCAAGACCTCCAACCCTCCGCCCCCCCTCAAGACCACCCCATCTTCCTCGTCGGCGCAACAGTCCACACCATCTCCGGCGAAACCATCGAAAACGGTGTCGTCTCCATCACCGAAGGCAAAATCGGTATCGTCGCCGACCACGAAATCATGTCTCGCATCCGCCTCTCCGCCGACACCGAGATCATCGACCTCACCGGCAAACACCTCTACCCCGGCATGATCGACTCGATCACCAAGCTCGGACTCCAAGAAATCTCCGCCGTCCGCGCCATGAACGACTACAACGAAGTCGGCGACATGACCCCAGAAGTCCGCGCCTATGTATCCGTCAACCCAGACTCCATCGTCATCCCCACCGTCCGTTCCAACGGCATCCTCACCTTCGGCGTCTTCCCAACCGGAGGCACCATCCCCGGAAGAGCATCAATCCTCCAGCCCGAAGGCTGGACCAACGAAGACATGACCCTCACCCGCGACGCCGGACTCATCATTAACTGGCCAAGAATGCGAAACACCGGCAAAAACAAATCCAAAGCCAACGAACGCAGAGACCAAACCCTCGAAAACATCAACACCATCTTCGACAACGCAACCGCCTACGCCGCCAAACACAACGAGACCGACCTCCAACTCGAAGCCATCACCACCGTCCTGCCATCCGAAAACCAAAACCCAATCTTCATCAACGCCAACGACTACGACCAGATCACCACCGCCATCAACTGGGCAATCTCCCGCAACCTCCGCCCCATCATCGTCGGCGGCCGCGATGCACACCTCTGCACCGACCTCCTGCTCGCCACCAACACCCCCGTCATCATCGGAGGCACATACAACTTCCTCAAAAGCGCCGACGCCCCCTACGACCAACCCTACACCCTCCCCGCCAAACTCGAGCAAGCCGGCGTCCTCTGGTCCCTCACCATGTCAGGACGACACGCCCACGAACGCAACCTCCCCGAAGCCATCGCCATCACCCTCGCCCACAGTTCAGATCTCGGCTTCACCCAAGAAGCCGCCCTACGAGGCATCACCCTCAACGCCGCGACAATCCTCGGCCTCGAATCATCCCTAGGCTCAATCGAAACCGGCAAATCCGCCACCCTCTTCGTCACCGACAGCAACATCCTCGATGTCACCTCCATCGTCACCCACGCCTGGATCCAAGGCCGATCAATCGACCTCGCCAACAAACAAACCAAACTCCGCGACAAATACCAAGAAAAATACCGCCAACTCAACCTCATCGAATCCGAAGATTGACAAGCCGCTAGAATAATCCATCATGGACACCCTCGAAGCCATCATCACCGACCTCCTCAACGAAGTCTTCGAGAGCACCGTATCGCTCGACGGCCTGATCGAATATCTCAAAGACAAAGCCGGTCGCGATCTTGAAAAAGCTTCTCCTGAAATGCTCATCGCCGCAATTAAAGGCATCGAACTCCCTCAGCCCAACTGAAACAAGTATAACAAAATCAACTGGCACGAAATTCGCTTAGATGTAGCGAACTTCTTGCGATCTATTTCAGCAAAGACCCCAAACAACTCAGAACAGATTCGGATCAAGAGTTTGATGAAAATATGGACATGTGCGCTTGTTTTCTCGCAGCAGGCCTTCTCGCTGACGGACATATGATACAAGATTACGACGATATCGAAACAGACTTAGCGTTCATCATAAGGCCGTTCAGTATGTACCTTGGTATGACTGGGCTTTTTTTCATAGATGAACAAGTTCTAAGGCTACTGCGCTACATCTTCCGCCCAACCAGCTAACTTCTTTCTTCTCTCCTCCCCCGGACCTCCAAGGGAGCACCCAGAGGGTGGTTGTGGCTGCGCAGCAGACGGAGGGGGTCTTCTCTTCCTCCCCTCTTCCCCATTGCCTCTTCCCCATTGCCTATTGCCTTCTTCCCCTACCGCATCACATACTCATCCTGAAGCACCACCGATTCCCCATCAGCCTTCGAAGTCCGAAACAACACCCGCACCCGCGCCCCCACTGGCTCTTGGGCTTTGACCGAATCCGCCAACCACCCTGGCAGCCCACCAATCACAATCCGGTAAGTCCGCGTCGCCGAATCAAAATACGACACATTGATCTCGATATCACGCAGATCAACATCCCACCGTGTCCCACGATTCCCAACCACACTCGTCGCGCTCTGCTTGCGAAGCTGAACTTGCAACTGCCCAACCCCTTTGACCGTGTCGCCCCACAAATCCTTCAACTCAACATGCAGAATGATCACCGCCTCGCCATCAGCGTTGATCTCCGTATGCGTCAACGGATGCACCCGCATCACCGTCGGGCGAAACGGCCCGGGCACCACCAAAAGATCATCCGTCCGCACAATCTGCTCTTGGAAAATAAACCCGGTGCTGCACCCGCCCATCCCCACGAGAAAACTGCAAACTACCAACCCAAGTTGAATCATGCCTCTTTTCACACCCACAGTGTATCCTCCCTCCCCCGATCATGCCCGATTCAACCCTGGTTCATCCCAGGCCGACTCCCCATCCGATCAATCGCCGCCCCAAGCCCACGCTGCCCAACCTCAAGTGCTGCCAACGCCTTCGTATTCTCCCGCACCACCTCGATAAGCACCCGATGCCCATCATCTTGGCGGATCAACTTGGTATGCGCCTCGGTGATCTGCCGCTCACGGTCCGCCGAGGCTCTTCGCTCACTGAGCCACATCCAACACACCAACCCCGCCACCCCAAACTGTGTCAACGCCCCCACAATCTCTGCTTCCATCATCCCACTCCCAACTCACCCAGATGCCAATCGACCAAACACCGCAACATACCCAACACTCACCACCCGACCCCGGCTCGTCCCCCCAAACTCCTCAAAACTCAACAACTTCATCGTCGCCCACTGATGCCCAAACGAATCCTCAAGCACCCCAGACCCAACCCCCGAATCCGCCTGCACCATGATCGCATCTCGCAACACCCAAAGACCCGCATCATCATCCGCCACCAACCGGCCACGCACCTCAATCCGAAGCTCAAGATCACCAAACTCCGCAAAACCGGCCACCGAAGGATCACCAGCAATCGCCGACAACGAAACCACCCGACGGCCCTGCCGACCAACCTCAAACCGATGAGCGCCAGACCCAAACAAATCAATCCCCTTAAACGAACTCCCCATCACACCCTCCCAGCTATCAACTCACTGTAATCGGATCCACTGACCCATCGCTGCTCACCGCAAGAAGCGTAATCACCCGTGTACTCCCATAGTCACTGACCTTATTGAGCACCGACTCCACCACCGCATCAGCCTTCACCCGCACCCGACCTGCATCACTCCCCGCGCTGCCCACAAACGAGAACTCCTCAAACTCACCAGGAATCGGTCCACCAAAATCATCCTCATCAATTTCCTGACTCACCCGAATCACCACCCGTTGTCTTCCCACATCCACAAACACAACATGAGGCCCAAGGTCATCCCACTCATCAATCGTCTGTAACGACAACCGATCCACACTCACCCGCGCCACCTTCTCCCACACACTATTCCCAAAACGCACCGCATCAGGTCGAAGCACAATCATCACCCACCTCCTTTACCCACGATCCAAAACAAAAATATTCGGCCTCCTCTTCGCCTCGGCAACCCCATCCCCATCCAAATCAACCATCGCCACCACCCGCTCACGCTCAGAAGCGAACCGCTCCTTATACATCTTCGCCCGCAAATCAAACTTCTCTCCAGACCGCCCCGGGCCCCCGCTCCCGCATAAATCAAATGCAATGTCCCCAATGCCTCAAGTCTCACCAACGCATCCGGATTCGTCACCACCGATTCATCAAACCCATCCGCATCAACATCAAACCCAAGCATCGTCATCACCTGCCGATGCACCATCGCCCGCTGAGGCGAATAGTCATACACAATCGCCACACGATTGCTCGCATTCACCCCAGGCACCGCACCACCCGAAACATCGCCCCGCATCAACGACACCGCCGCCTGCGTCGCACCCTCAACACTCACCACCTCAAGAGCCATCCCATCAAAGATCACCACATGCCCCGCCGAAACCTGAGCATCAACAAACGACCCATTCGTAATCGTCAACGCCGTCCCAACCAATGACCCAATCGTCGAAATCCGCCGCTGACCAACCCACGCCACATCCTTGTGCAACCCCGGCTCAAGCACATACAAATCACGATCCTTCGCAAACATCATCGCCTCCATTCACTCCACATCTCAAACCAGCCACAAACAAAGAGTCCGGGCGGGCACCCCTCCCGCCCGGACTTCAAGCCCCAGCACGCCCCCGCGCTGAAACCCCGCAATCAATCACCAACTTTTCAGCCAGTCGCCCCACCACCTCTCCTACACCTGCCGGGAGGTCCCTGCGTTTTGCAAACGGAAGGGGTCTTCACCAAATCAAAGATCAAACCCCAAGCCCCGTCACCAACCCATGCGCATTCTCGTTCTTGATCTCCGCCGTATACTCACCAATCACCTGGCCCGAGATCGAATCACCCGTCGCAGCGAGCGGCTTATAATGAAAACTCCGACCCTGCATCGGCAACACCGAAATCCGCGAACTATCCAACAGCAGCACCGCATCGCTGGGCACCCATCGACTCATCACCACCCGGCACACACCAAAATCACTCTCGTACACACTAATCATGTCCGAGTAAATCTGATCATCCGGCAAATACGCCCGCGACCCCGTTGCAAACCCATTGATCTTCCTCTTCTGCGCACCACCAACCACAATCGTATCAACGCCACCAGAACTCTGATCCCAAATCTGCTTGAGTGCCGCATTGAGAATCGCCTCGTTAAGCTCATCACCCCCAGCACCATCCCCATCAGGAATCCCACCCTGCCCAGGCACAAACAGATTCGTCTCAAGCGAATGCACAATCCCATTCATCGACCGACGAACCGTGCTCGACCCCGGACCATCACTCACCGGCGCCACCCCATTGATCACACAGTTCTCCAAATCCCGCAACAACTCACGCATCCGCTCCTGCTTCTGATAATCCACCTCATCCGCAATCCCATACGCCCGGCTTGCCTGCAACGAACCAGACACATCAATCCCCGCAGTAAAAATCTGTGTGTAGTTACTCTTGCGCGAACGATTCGTAAACCGTGCATCAGGCGCATCGTCACCCTCAAGGGCCGCATTACCCAAAATCGTCAACTCCATATTGTCCGCCAAAGTCGCCGCCACCGTCGCCCCATACCCACGGACCGCAATAATTTGATCCGATCCGCCCACAATCCCAAGCACCATCATCACTTCGCTGCTCTGCCCAGGACGAACAAGATCACCGATCCGGAACCCCCCCGCATCATCCACCGTAATCGTCGTCGCACTCTCGGGATCAGGAGTAAACACCGTCTGATTGATCTGCCCTTTATTGGACAAAAGCACATCCTCAACCCACTCGTGCACCGTCGACATTGCCGCACGCTTGGCATCCCCCAAATGATCCAACAAAGGCGTCTCAAACGGGCTCACAATCCCGATGATATCGCTTACATCCTCAACCAATTCAGGCAACTCTGCCCCCGCACTGTAACTCGCCTTCCCTGTAAATGCCATTCAAAACCTCCTTCTCAAAGTTCCATTCCGTTCCAATCCAATCACACCAACACCAACTCACTGACCACGCCGAACCCGCAAATATCGAAGCAACTCGCTCCGATTACCGCTACTCCGCGCCTTGCTCGCCATCGTCTCCAATTCATCATCACCATGACGCACCGCAGCAGGTCCCATCGAAACACCCTGATGAACACTCGGCTTCTTGCATGCAAACAAGAAAGGCTTGCGCTCACACAACTCTCGAACCGCCACCGATACATCAGGCGAATCCATCTCCGCAATCGTCGCCTCCGTCAACAGCCTTGCCGTCTCCAGGTCAATCGCCTTGGCCGCAACCAACTCCAAGTCAATCTGACTCCGACGCTCCACCGCCGCAACCGATTCATTCGCCGAAGCCAGCGCCGATTCCAACTCACTCACACGCCCTTCAAGCTGCGCCACCTTTTCCTCAGCCTCTTCCGCCTTCGCCTTCCAAATCACCTCTTCACTAATCGGCACATCCCCCCCAACCTTGATACCCTCGCCATCACCACCGAGCCCATCAAGCCCGCCCTGTCCTTGCTTGGCCATCACCTGTCTCCTTCTTTCTTTTCCACCAAAACGAACATCCTGCCCGCTTCTTTGCTCTTCAATCAACACGCTGCTCTACACAACCCCAGGGTCAGCATCCCCAAACCCGAGCTCATCAAGCACAACCTGAGCATCAACACCAAGATCAACCTTCGCCTTGCCCGCAGCAACCGCAGACGCCTCATCAACCACAGGCAACGGGCCCCACACCACACGGACCCCACGATCAACCACATCCGTCTTCAAAACCCCCGCCGCATCGAGCACATCAAGCACCATTTTGCTCACCTGCTCGATCCCTCGTCCATACCCCACCCGTTTCCTCTGCGTCTTGGCAATCAAACTCATCAGCGTAATCCGCAAAGCATTCGCACTCGACAAGTTTCCAAGCTTGGCACGAACAACTCCACCCGCAACCGGAGGCACACCGCTGATCTTGTCCATCGCCTCGCGAATCTCACGAATATGCCCATCCTCACTTGGACTGCTCGCATCACCACCAAAGCTCTCGATCATCGCGTCCGGATTGTCCGTGCTCCACACCATCCCAGGACCAACACTGCTGCCACCAAACCCATCGATCCCCTTGGCAAGATACATCTTGAAACTCTGCATCGTCACCCGACTGGCCCGATCACTCAGCCGCGTATTCAACTCATCTTGCAAACCAATCAACGACTCCACCTCACCGATTCCGCTATACACAAAAGGCTGGCTCATATTCTGCACATGAACCATCGGCACACGCCCCACCAACAACCGCCACACATCCCCATCAACCCGCTCGCCATCAACAAACCGCGCCCACCCTTCCTTGGTAAACACTTCCGTCACCGCTTGCTGCCTCTTCTTTGCCCCATGCCCCGGTTTGCTCTTGCGCATCCCAAACCCATACCGCTGAGGCTTCGATTTTTCATTCCCCTGCCCATGCTCACCCTCCACCACCTCGCGCTCGACATGCACCGCAAAGGCATCAACATCCCGATAATCACTCGCCGACATCACCGCCACACCCCGCCGAGCATCAATGGGCTCGACCGAAATCCACCGGGGCACATCAACTACGCGCGACCCAACCAACTCCTCTTCATCGACCCGCACCAACAAATCCACATGCCCAAACACATGCCCCAGCGTCGCCATATCCTGCATCAGCGAAATCCCGCCACTGTTTTCCCACACCGCTTCGAGCACATCCTCGATCGCCTGCTTCGTTTTCTCATCCTCCGCCAACGACTCGATCCGCACCGGCGATCCAAACATAAAATCCACCATCGTCGCTACGCGCCACCCGATGTCATTCTCGATCACCACCTCGCGCCGACCACGCTCACCACCAACTCCCATCGCTGATCCCAAGTGTGATCCGCGCCCGACAATCCGCGCCGGCAACCCAATCTCCTGCGCCGATCGATACCACCCACGCCCATTCCCATCCCCACCAAAACCTGCCTGCCGAACCAACTCAATCGGATTCCGGTAGTACGCCCACATTTTCTCATACCGAGGCAACCCCCAGCTGATATGCTCACGAATCGCAAGCTCTGTATATGCCCACAATGGGTCCGCGTTTCCATTCACCGATTTGAGTTGGTCCGACATCAGGTCTCTCCTCCACCACTTCCCTGCGTGCTCATGACTTTTCACACGCCTCTACCTATCCCCCTCCCGACCAACCCTGTGCGCACAAACCAGGCGACCCAATTCCAAAAAATTCACCTAACCCCAACCTCAGCCTGCACTAAAAAAAATCTCCCCAAAACTCAAATTAAAAAATCCACACCCAATCCGTGCGCACAACCCACGATATCCAAAACCATGCGCGCAAAAAAAGCCCGCCCAAAGCAGACCCTTCCCTCGTTACCATCTTTCCTCTTCTCTCAAGCTCCCAGAGGAGATATCCGCAAAGCAAACGGAGGGGGCTTCTCCCCTTTCTTTCCCTCTCCTCTTCACCTATTGCCCATTGTCATTCCCCAACTCTTCCACCACCGCCCCTTCATCCAAATTCACCACCACCAGCTCACCATCGGCCTTCCTCAACTCCAACCGATCCAACCACAACTTCTTATCCTTGGCATGGGCATACCACGACCCTGTCTTCTGCTGACCCATCCGCACAACCTCCCCCTCCATGACAAAGGCCGAATGCTCCTCTCCATGCACCAACTCCTTCGTCACCCGAACCAAAGACCCAATCTCATATTGCTGCGTTGTATCACTCATACCCAAACTATAGCCCCCTTCTTTCTCCTCCCCCCGACCCCCGGGCTTCCGGGGAAGAGGTCCTCGTCTTCGCCCAAGAGAGAGGCTTCTCTTTCTCCAACCCTTAGAAACTATCTCAAAACGGTCAATCGTTGAAGTCTTCTGTACCAGATCAGGATACAAGCGAGTTTGATCGAAGCGAGGTCGTTCGATGACTTCTTCGCATAACGCACCA
>JALSHH010000032.1 GCA_026982335.1 Phycisphaerales bacterium | reverse complement strand
CAATGGCGTGGTATTTTGGTGCGTTATGCGAAGAAGTCATCGAACGACCTCGCTTCGATCAAACTCGCTTGTATCCTGATCTGGTACAGAAGACTTCAACGATTGACCGTTTTGAGATAGTTTCTTATTCATTTTCATCTTCTTCTCTCGCTTTCTCTTCGTCGAGAACCGGGCCTGCACAAGGCATCAACACGCATTGAACCAAATGCACACACCCCAAACTACAAAACTTTACTTGCCTACCCCTATTCTACTTTACGGATCTCTCCCTCACGGACTTCCAAGGCCTTGCCGACCCCACAACGCCCAAACCACACCTAGCCCCCAAAACGCGACCGGCACCCGCCAAACCAACACTAGCTCCAGCTCCCTAGCTCCCTGCCGCCTGCCGCCTGCCGCCTGCCGCCGCGCCTCAGGATTCTGCACAAAATTGAATCGGCAGAAAACAGGAAAACTGAAAAACAATAAGGTTTTTGCCCAGCCAGTCGACCATACTTCAAATTACAGGCCCGACTGGCCTTTTTCGCACATCAGTCTCGGCCACACCCGAAAAAACCTTGACATTTCACGAACGCCTGTGCCACACAATCGCGGTTTTTCGCCCACTGATCCTTTGCCAGCCCCCGACTTCCCCTCCGCATAAACTCACCCGCAATGCCCGCCATCTCCAAAGCCAAGGTCCCCTGCATCGCCCAGCTTGCTTCCGAGCTCGGCTTTGCTTCCAAACCAACGCTCCTTCGCCACCTCCATCGCATCGATAAACTTGCCCCACAAATCGACCCTGAGGGACTCTATCCTCAAGACTGGATCGTCTTTCGGATCACAGGCTATCGACCCGAAACCAACACCCCCGCCTTGGTCCCGGGCGATGCACTTCGAGGCGACTTATCCGCCATTGCTGAGCACATCTCTGAATACGCCCATCTCACACCCGCCGACCTTGCCGAGCCCTACGAAACCATCGACTCGCTCGCCGAGCGTTGGAGTGTCTCGCGCAAAACCATCGAGCGTTACCGCCGACTTGGACTCATTGCCAGACGGCTCGACCTTGGCAAAGGACACCGGTCCATCATTTTCCTGCAATCCACAGCTCAATGGTTTGAGTCTCTCAATGCCCATCGCTTGGGCAAAGCTGCCCGCTTTGATCGTATCCCTGACACCCAGATTGCGAAGTTCGAGCGCTGGGCAAAAACTTACCGTCGCCGATTCAACTTCTCTCGATCCCAAACTGCTGCTCGGATCGCTCTTCGCACCGGCCACTCGCACGAAGGTGTTCGCAAAGTGCTCATCCGCATTGACGAACAATCCGCATCTCCAATTTTTACCGATCTGGGGCCAACGACGACCCGCGTTCAACGCTTTGCTCTTCGCGCCGTCTTGCGCGGTATCGGCCCCTCATTCATCGCAACGCACACCAACCGTCCCCCCAGCGTCATCGTCCGCGCCATTAATGCTGCCCGTTTTTCATTGCTCACATCCTACGATCTTCCTGTTGTTACTGATCCCAACACTGTTGATCGCTTCGCCGATGCCCTCAAGTCGATCCCTGTAACGACCAACCTGCGCACGCTGCCTCAAACTGATCTCTGCGCCTTGATCGAAGATATGCGCATCCGCCAACCGACAGTTGTTTACGAAGAACACATGCGTGCTTGCGCCTATCACACGCTGATTCACAATGCCGGTTTCAGGATCGGCACGCTGAGTCATGCCACATTATCATCCTCAGTTCTTGATCAAATTGAAACTGATTTGCGCTGGGCACAGATGCTCAAAGCCCTTCTTATTCGTGCCCAATTTCCTCTTCTTATTTCGACAATCGAACACCAGATCCAAGGGCCCATTGATACGCTCGATCCGTCGCGTGCTGCTTTTCTTCTCCTTGGTAGCATCCGGGTCGCCAGCGATGCCATTGATCGATTTGATCCTTCGCACAAGGCCCGCATCGCTGCTCCGGTCGGCTTGGCAGTTACCCGATTTGTCTCTCAGCAGCCTGATGTCGCTGTTCCCCAATCGACCGGCAAGGCCACCCGTCGAGTTTCGGCCGGTTATGTCATTGCCGACTGGACTGCCCAGATCACCCCTTGGCACCGCTGGTTGATGCCCGACGGACGGATCGAGTCGATTCTCGATCGACTCGATGAACGGGATCGGCTGATTCTCGTTCGGCGGTTCGGATTCGACGGCACGCCTCCTGTGACCCGGAGCGGGCTCGGTGAGTTGCTCGGCACCTCGGCGATACACGCTGCCCGATTTGAGCGGATTGCGGTTCGCCATGGGCTGGTCTTTGCGCGAGGAGGCGGTGATTAGAGCGGGGTTCTGATTTTCAACTGCTGCATCAGCAAAGCCACCTCCGTCAGTGGGGGCGTGGACACCTCTCTTGGGGGCTTGGGGGAAGAGATGGGGTGGGATCACCGGCAGGGCGCTTGTGCTGCGGGAAAAAGAAGAAGAGATGAGTTTGGTGGCGGCTTTGCGCTGGGTCTCGGCGTGGGCGGGGGTGGTTGGTTTGTCTTTGAGGATGTCGGCGAGGCGGGCGGCTGCGAGGGCTGTTGCTTCGGGTTGAATGACTTTGATGCGTGCTTGAGAGATGCGCTCGAGTGCATTGATTGCTTGTTGGAAGGATTCGGATTCGAGAATATCGGCGAGTTGAGTGAAGGTAAGGTTGTGGATTTGACACATCTCGAATGCGGAGAGGGAAGGGTTGATGAGGTCTTCCAAGAGAGCGTTGGGAAGAGGGGGAGGGGAAGAGAAGGCCCCTTCCATCCGCGGGGACGCGGACACCTCCCCCGGAAGCCTGAGGAAGGCGGAAGAGGGGGATTGGATTGATTCGATGTGTTGTGTGTTAATCTGCATGAGGGTATTTTCGCAGATCGGCTTGTCGGCTCAAGGGGGAAGTTGGGAAGTGCAAGGATTTTGCGCACGGATGGGGTGCGCTTAAACCCATATCTTGAGCCTGAATCACACCTTGGCGAGACGTGTTTTTACATTGTCGAGTATATTCATGAAATTGATGTAGCCGTCGTAGGGGGAGTCGTAGGGGGAGAAGTATTTGTGGACATCGCCGTCGGCCCAGTATTTGGTGCACATGTAGTAGAAGTGGTCGCTGGTGGTGAGTTTGCGCCAGTCGGTGACGATGTATTCGATTTCCTCGATCTGCTTGGGGTCGGCTTTGGATTTGATCTCGATCATGCGATCTTTGAGGATTTTTTCGACACGGTAGGTTTCTTCGAGTGCGTTGTGTTGCATGGCGTTGCCTCGCCAGGCGGAGAGGTCGCGTTCGGTGTCGGCCCATGAGATGAAATCGGGGACATCATATTCGCCGATGGGCTCAAACTGTTGCAAGGCTTCGGTTGGGGTGATGAAGTGGTTTTCGGTTGAGCCGTCGGCTTTTTTGGCGACATCGAACACGGCTTCGGGGAGTTTTTCGAGGAATTGGAAGACGCCGGTGTCGGCCCATTGGTGTTCGCCGAAGGTTTCGTAGTCCATGAAGAGGTTGCAGAGGTAGCCGTTGCCGTTGATTTGGTGGACCCACCGGGCGAACTTCTCGGCGGTGAGTGGGTATTCCTCCCAAGCTTTGTTTCCGAATCGGAAAGCAATGTCGTCGGAGAGTTTGTAGTTTTTGAGGAGGAGGGCGAAGGGGCGGTTGTTGGGGCCCACGAGGGGTTGGCCGTCGTGTGCGGGTGGTTGATAGAGGTAGGCGGGGGAGCGGTAACCGAGGTGGGTGTCGGTGCCTTCGCAGATGGTGCCTAGGAATCGTTGGTTACCGTCTTTGTCTTTGATTTTGGTGAGTGTGCTGGCGAGGGCGTTGGCGTAGATGAGTTCGGTGTTTCGGAAGACCTTGGGGGTCTGGCCGAAGTGTTGCTCGATGAGGTTGGTGTGCATATCGAGCTGGGTTTGGAACTCGTCTTGGGAGTAGAGGAACGAGAGCGAGTGGTAGTAGGTCTCGGCGACGAACTCGACGCAGCCGGTGTCTGCGAGTTGGACGAAGAGGTCGAGGACATCGGGGGTGAACTTTTTCCACTGCTCGATGACGGTGCCTGTGATGGAATAGGAGATGCGGAAGTTGCCCTCATGGCGTTTGATGAGATCGAGCATGAGCTTGGTCGTCGGGCGATAGCACTTGTCAGCGACTTTCTCAGCGATCTGGCAGTTGGCTTCTTCGTGGAAGTAGAAGGGGTCGGTATGGAAGACGGAGTAGGGCTTGAGGCGGTGTGGCTGGTGGACTTGGAAATAGAAGACGATTGAGGCCATGGGTTTGCTCCGGGATATATGGGGGAACAGTTGTATCTTCGTACTTATTTGGTTGGAGGCAAGAACTTTGGTGTGAAAGTTTGGGGGAGGGGAGGGAAAGAAGGGGAGAAGAGTTGAACGCAGAGGTCGCCAAGATCACGCAAAGGCGCAGAGAGGGAAGATTGTGGATAAGTGCTTTGGAAGATTTTTCCTGTGACCTGTTTGTTGGTGCGGGAACACGGAAACAAGAAAAAAAGAGGGAGAGGGAGAGGGAGAGGGAGAGGGTATTTTATCTCCAAATCTTGCGCACGCAGTGTGCGTACAATACAAAGGAGATTTCGTATGAATCGAATCACAAAGTGGATTCAAGAGAGAAGAGCGTATTCGAACCCAATTTTTGGGGCGATGTTGATTGTCAGTGCCACGATTTTTCCGGTGTTTCAGGCATCGGCGAGGGTTGCGGAGCCGGTGCAGCCGATGGCGTTGAATGGGGAGGATGTGGTTGATGCGCTGAATGCCGTCGAAGCCGGAGTTTCTGTAGATGAAGCATTTAATATCCAGCCTGTCCCATTCAGAGATTTTATAAAGTTCCACGCGACAATTTACAACACCCTGTTCGACGATGCTTTCGATGTTTCCAAATCTGGCTATTATCTCGACGATGAAATCAATGAGGGCGGTGTGTTTTTTGATTTTATAGGATCAACAACTATCGGCAATGAATTTGTTGTTCGGTTTGCAGGCCTGACCAATGTCAACCTCACCGGTGGTAGCTTGGCCCCTGGCGACATCGCTTCTTTAGCTGAACACGATTCCAACATACTTTCATTTGTCGGAACTATGAGCACCGCCAATTCAACTATAAATATTGCTGGACTTGTTTGGCAGGGAACACGGCTCGATGGCAATGAGCGTGTACGATTTCTGCACATACTAGACACTGTCAACCAATCATTTATTGACGATCTGGAAATGGTGTATTTCCTGCCTCAGTATGCAATCGGAGACCCTGGGCCCCCAATAGATTGTGCTCAAGCCCTTGTAGATGCTGCCAATCAACAAGTAGCAGATTGGGAGGGCGCAATCGGCGATTACAATCTCTGTGTAAAAAACTTGAATAATAAACTTATTGGCGACCTCGCTGATTGCACAGCAGTAGGCATAGGCGGGACTTTTCTCACTCGTTGGATAGCTCCCCTGGCAACACTAGTTACTATGGGAGCCTGCGGAATTGCGGCTACCGCACGGGCGCAACTCACATTAAACAGTTGCTTTGACGCATACGAAAACACTACAGACGCCATCGTTCGCGATTACAACCGAGCAGTACAAGCCGCTCGTGATCAATTCGGTGACGATTGTCCAGATCCCGCATAAATTCAAACGCAGAGAGAAGGACCAGAGTGATAACACTGATTTTTTCCGTCGTGGTCCTTTTCTCTGTGCCTTATTTTTACAAAAACTCGGTGCACACAAAATTCCCAAGGCTGTCTGCCCGCTCTAAACCTAGCCCCGAACTCTTTAACGAAGTCCATCGTCTCAGCGGATTGAAGTTTGACCGCACAAAATTCGGTGTGGCTTTCTCCATTTTGTTTCTACTTGCAAGCCATTTGTATCAACTGACTTATACAAACAAATCATACACCTACCTGTTCGACTTCAACGATACAATAATGCTAAGCTTCATTGCGATAACACTGCCAGTATTCGGTTTTTTCCCGCCGCGAAACGGATATGTTCTCATCGACCAGACTCATATCTGCGTCCCTAAAATATTTTCTATAATCTCGTATCCACGAGAATCCACTTTGATATGGATAAACCAAATCGGAAATGAAACTCACGCATGTGTCTTGCGACATAAACAACAATCAACATTGTTGTTTCTCGACAAAGACTCCGCCGATCTATTGCGGAGCTGGGTTATGTGTTGAGTACCTTAATCCTGAATCACACCTTGGCGAAGCGTGTTTTTACATTGTCGAGGACATTGATGAAGTTGATGTAGCCGTCGTTGATGGTTTGGATTAGGTCGTGTCTGACGGCTTGTTTTTACGCGAAAATCTTCCTCTTTGTTCTTCTTCCCAAAAAGACTGGGAAGGGGAAGCTAGGTCTTCATGGAGCTGACTTGGGCGAGGGCGATGACGCTCAGGAGCATGACGGGGATGAAGACGCCCAATGCCGGGGGGAGGCCGGGGATGGAGGCGCTGGCGCCGAGGATGCCTCCGATGAGGGCGATGATGGCGATGGGGGCGCATTTGAGGGATTGGATCACCATGTTCTTGGGTTCGCGGGTGATGTAAAAAGGCATGGCGATCACCAAAGCAAGCAGAGACGAAATCATCACAGCGAATCGGCCCCATTTGATGCGGGTGTAGCGGGCACGCTTCACCGGGTCAGTCAGGGTTTTGCGGTTGAGCATTTGGGAGACTTGGCGAAAGCTCAAGGCCTGCGAATAGGACTCGTAGCGGTTCATGCGGAGTTCGTTGGGATCGAGCGAGGATTCGATGCGGGCGAGTGGGGTTGGGGGTTCGATGGTGGCGGAGCCTCGGGTTTGTTCTTGGCCTGCGGTGAGATCCCATCCGCCTTTGTTGTAAACGGCGGATTTGGCGGTGATGGTGCGTTTGGCTTTGCCTTGTTCATCTCGTTCGAGGATGTAGACGCCTGTGAGTGTGTCGGTATCGGCATCGAAGGAAGCGGCGCGAAAGAGGCGTCCTGAGCCGTCGAGGGTGAGGGGGACAGCGGCGGCTCCGAGGTGGTGGGTGCCGGCTTCGCCGTGGTCTCGGACGAGCAGGGGAGCGATTTGGGGAATGATGAGTTCCATGTTGATGATTTGGAGTGTGGTGAACCCCAGAGCGACGACGATGACGGGGGGCATGGCGCGGTGGAGCCCGACGCCGGCAGCCATCATGGCGATGAACTCGCGGTGCTTGGTCATTTGTGCGAAAGTGAACCCCATGGCGCCGACGAGGACCATGCCGATGAGGAAGTTGTAGAGTTGAAGGAGCTTTGGCCACCAGAGATCGAAGATGAGCAGGATGGTGACGATCCATCGTCGGATGGTTGAAGGGGCCTCGCCGGAGTCTTGGGTGGCGAGATTGTCGGCGAGGCGAAGGAAGCGATCCATATTAAGCGAGACATCAATGACGAGTACGAAGCTGAAGAGGATCAGCAGGAGTGCAAGCACATTGAAGAAGTATTGGCGAGCAATGTAGCGGTCGAGGATGGTCATGGAGTGTAAGGATAGGGGGGGAGAGGGGACTAGCCACTGGCCAATTACCATGAATGGGAAAGAGGAGGAGAAGAGTTCAACGCAGAGGGCGCGAAGATCACGCAGAGGTGCAGAGAAGAGGGGGGAGTGGGAAGAGGGGAAAAAGATGGAAAGGCTCGATCTTGATGCTTGTTTGAAACCTGTCTCGTCATGGTTTCGTATAGGTTCGAGAGATGAATATCCGTGATGTCGTTATTTTGGTTGTGTTTGGCTATCAGGTATTCGTGTCGAACCCGACATGGGATCGGCCGAACCCGTTGGTCGATGCGATTGAGGTCGTCGGTGTGGCCGATGGGGTGATCTCACTCGTTGATGGACGGCGACTCATACCTGGCGGCATTCAAAGGCGTGAGGATGTCAATCAAGAACAGTTTGACTTCTTTTTGCGAATCGCGACTGCTCAGGGTGTTGTGATTGACCGGATGATTGATGAAAAACGAGTGTTTCTTCGCGTCGAACCCATGTTTTATAACTGGTGCGGAACAAGCCAGCGTGATCTGAACTGGGCGGGTTCATATGCCCAATGCCCGTTGAGTGAGCTTGCAATTATTGGCCTGTATGGTGATCCTGATGCCGGACAAGACGGATTGACAGATCAAGAACGATGGCGGCTCGATGGGGTGGTATCGCTCCGAATGAACGATGAGGCTGAGGAATTGGGTGAATCAGATGGTTCGTTTAGATACGATTCTATTGTCTATTCATTCAGGAATCTTGATGATTCAATCGAGTCGATGACCGACACCAGCACGCCAACACCTTGACAAGTTCTTGAAGACCCCCTCCGTCCGCGGGGACGCCGGGGAGGCGGAAGATGAAAAATCAGGGAAGGATTTGGGGTGGGGTGAGTTTGGTGTAGAGGAGAGAGATGAGGTAGCCGAGGATGGCGCCGGTGTAGACATCGGTGGCGAAGTGAGCGCCGGTGAGCATGCGGGTGATCCCGCAGCCCAATGCGAGGAGGATGAGGAATCTTCGGGTATGGGGGATCAAGGCGGCGAGCATGAGGCAGCCGCCGAAGGCGGTGGCGGCGTGGGATGAGGGCAGGCCCAGGTTTGAGCCGTCGGTGAATCCTGAGAGGAAGGGGCGGAAGTGGTACCAGCCTTCTTGGATTTGGTTGCCATCGACAGGGCGTTCGCGTCCGATGATGAGTTTCATAAGTTCGGCGAGTGCGCCGGCGGTGAATGCGCTCAAGAACACGGCGGCTCCGCGGTGGCGGTTGCGATCGTGGAGGATGAAGATGATCCCGATGACGGCCCAGGTGCCGAGGTAGCCTATGACGCGGAGCATGCGGTACCAGTCGTGGTTTTCGATTGATCGGTCATCGCCCATGTGGAAGAGATGGAGCAGGGGAAAATCGAGGAGGGTCAGGATGATGAACCCAGCGAGGATGATCGCGGCGGTGCGTAAGCGGGCCGATCGGCGGCGTTTTTTCTCGATGGGGGATCGGTAGGTCATGGAGTTGTGTGTTCTTTATCGAGTTTATTGAGGGGTGTCCATGAGTTGAAGGTGTGGAAGTTCTCGCCGATGTATGTGGTTCGGTGGTCTTTGGGTTCGTTTTCGAGTTGGCCGATGTCGGTGAGGTTGTCGAATGCGCAGTTCCATTGGTCGGGTCGCCCGCCGAAGAGAATGCCTGGGCGTCCGAGCAGGGGGGCGAGGGTCTCTGGATTTGAGAGGTCGGTGTGTATCCACATATCGTATTGGGTTTTTCGGCCTCCGACTTGTGCGCTGGTGGTGTAGACGGTGGGTTGTCCTGGGAGGTAGAAGGCGAGGAGGGAGGCTCGGCCGTAGTGTTCGGACATGATGAGGGGTTCGAGTCCTGTGGATTGGCGAAGTTCGTCGATGACTTTGGCAGCGGCGGCGGCGTGTTCGCGCATGCCGTTCATGCGGTTGAGGGGGAGGTATTGCCCGATGATTGGTTGCTTGGCAAGCCAGGTGGCGCCTGGAAACATGAGGAAGATGGCGGTGCCCATGACGATGGCTGCGCCCCACGCAAACTTGACGGGGTGATCGGTGCGTTGTACGCCGTCGATGACGGCCCACGCAGCGGGTGGGATGAGTGTGACGAATCCGGCCATGGCCCAGTTGCCTTCGGTTTGGGTGACAAGCGAGACGAGGAAGTAGAAGGCGAGGATGGGTAATGAGAGGGCGATGCAGGTGACGATGACGCGTTGGGTTTGAATCGAGGCGTGTTTGCGGGCGTTGAGGTGGGCGAAGATGGCGAGGAAGACGACGGGGCCGCCGACGACGAGTTGGAGCCCGATGTATTCGAGCATCCAGAGGACGGTCCATGGGTCGGCTTGGTAGGCCGCGGTTGGCTGGGTGTCTCCTCCGGGTGCGCCCAGATGCCCGAGTAAATGTCGGATGGTGGCCCAGTCATGGTTGGCGTTCCAGAGGAGGACGGGGAGGAGCCCGAGGGTTGAAACAAGCAGGCCGAGGGTGAAGCACTTGCGATTGAGTTTGGGTCGATAGGATTTGGTGATGAGGAGTGCGAGCAGGACGCCAGGAAGGAGGAGGAGGATGGTGTATTTGAAGATGAATCCGATGGCGATCCAGAGGCCGAAGTGGAGCCAACTGGTTGGGGAATCTTTGAGGATCGCGCGCAGGGCGTAGAAGGAGGCGAATGCCCAGCAGGCAATGTAGGGGGAGTCGATGGTCATGACCATTGCAGCGAAGGCGAAGCCGGGGACGCAGGCGTAGAGGAGGGCGCTAATGAAGACCAGGCGTTGGTCGTCGAAATGATCTTTGGCCATGCGCGCGACGGCAAAAGCTCCGACTGCGGCGGCGATGGCGGCGGGGATGCGTATGGCGTATTCGGTCGAGCCGAGGGTTTGGGTCGAGGCCCAGATGATCCATGCGACGCCTGGACCCTTGGAGTAGTAGGACCAGTCGAGGTTGCGAGACCATTCCCAGTAGTGGGCTTCGTCTTCGATGAGGGTGTAGGGTGAGATGAGTTGCCAGCTGATGCGCATGGCGAGGACGGCGAGGATGAGTGTCCACGGTGCTGCCGGATTTTTGGCCAAGGCATTCCACCAAGGAACTTGTATCGGTTTGTCAACGGCGGGTGTATCCATACTCAGTGTTTGCTCACTTTGTGCAGTGCGAACCAGGTGTAAACCAGAAGGATGAGGATACCCGAGTAAATGATGGGAATTCCGAAGACACCCGAGTTATGGATGGATTGTTGTCCCCCTGAGATCAGAACGATGGTACCTAATGCGGGGAAGAAGGACCACTGGTAGACCACGAGTGGCTGGGCATCTTTGAGCCCAAGGGCAATGACTGATCCGGCGAGGACCATGGCCAATGCTGCCAGTGCCATTGCCCATCGTTCATTGAGTTTGGAGAGGATTTCGTTTTGGAGACTGTTGATTTTGTAATCGAGCATGAAGTGTCTTTGCACAAGGAACTCGGCATACTCGTCGGTTCCCGGCGTGATGTACGGCTTGGCGTAAGCCAAGAGTTCGGCACTGGGCATAGCCAAGAGCTCATCGAGGGGGTTGTGTTTGAGTTGGAGCCCGGTGTATTGGGTCGATGCTGCTTCGGTGGTTGGTCGATCGCCATCGAATGATCCCAGGACTTCGACGCCAATGAGATCGATGGTGAAGGTGAGGGTTGGCTTTCCTGATGAAGTGTCCATGAGTGGATCGTCTGAAGCAGCCTCTTGGGGACGAACCGAAGCTTCTGATGCGCGAAGACGGTCTGTTCTTCCTGAAGCATCAACGATTTCGATTTCGATTTTTTGTGTTTGTGGTTGAGGGAGCAGGGTCCATTGACCTTTGGCGGTGCTGAATCCTCCTGCGAGGATGGTGATGGTTCCGCCGTGCGATGAGACGAATTTGATGGCGCTACCGTCCTTGGCCTGGGCTGCGACTTTTCGAAAGGCCTGCATCGAGGCGATGCCTTTGGCAAGTTCGATGCGGTGGATATCGACAAAGTTCATCTGATCTGGGTGTTCGCGCAGCGATTTCATCTCGGTGCTGGTCATAAATTTGGGGTCGTCTTTGAAAACGCGCGGGATGGGGAAGGCGGGGAGGGTGAAAGGGTCGACGGTGATGGGCGATCCTTGGCGGTTGATGGTGAGGTCGATGAACTTCATCAGGATGGTGGTGGCCTGGTCGTTTCCGATACGGGCGCGGTCTTCATCGCCCAGTGCCCATGCGGGGAGCAGGAGGATCCATGCGCGTTTGGCGGTGCCGTCGATGGTAACGGTGCCGTCGGGTTGGGCTTTGACGAGGGCGACGCCTCCGAGGAGGTATTGGTCGATGATGTGTGAGCCTGGTTTGGGCGGAACCCGTTCGACGAAATCGGCGTGGATTTCATTGTTACCGATCTGGGCGGATTGGCCGGACTGGAGCTGGTTGACGAAGATTTTGGCAAAGTCTTGCGTAACCATTCGCTCCATCTCTTTGAGAAAGCGTGGAATCACCTGGTCATTGAGGACGAACATGCCCGAAGCGAGGATGATACCTGAAGCGAGTGCGGGGAAGAGGAGTTTTTTGTGGGAGATACCTGATGCGTAGACGGCGGCAACTTCGTTTTCCGCGGCCATACGGTGGTAGGTGATGGTGGCGGCGAACCCGGCAGCAAAGGGTAGGGCATAGGCAAGCATCGGAGGGATGGCGTAGAACATGAAGCGTATGGCTTGATCTGCGGAGAGTTTGCCATCGGCGAGGGGTTTGATGGTGATGGCGAACGAGATGATGGCGACGAGCACGGAGGTCGTGAGGAGGAGGAGTCGCCAGAACTCAAATGTGATGGCCCGCCAGAGGGTGAGAAGCATGGGGAGATGGTAGGAAGGAGAGAGAGCAATGTTTTTTAGCACGAAGTTCGCGAAGAGCTTGAAAGGGGTGAGGGGTGAGAGACAAGAAAAAAGAGGAAGAGGAAGGAATGAAAACTCAGTTGAGAGGGGCGACTTCGACTTGGCCGGCGGGTTTGTCCATGATGGAGAGGCCCATTGACTTGAGCTGGTCGCGGATGGCGTCGGCAGCGGCAAAGTCTTTGGCAGCTTTGGCGTCGCGACGGGCGATGAGGAGGGATTCGATTTCGGGTGAGGGGGTGACACCGGGTTGGTAGAGGGCGATGGAAGAGGTGGAAGAGGTGGAAGAGGTGGATGATGGTTGTTCGAGTTGCTTGAGTGAAAGCACACCCAAGAAGCCGTCAAAGACTTCGAAAAGTTCTGCATCGGCCTGGGTTGGGTTCGGGGTATCTTTGATCCATTTGTTGATCGCCCCGAGTGCACCTGCGATGTTGAGATCGTCGTGCATCGCTTGGGTAACCGCATCACGAACAAACTTGTTCATTGTGCCTATTTCGCCTCCCTTGCCTGCATCAACAAACTTGCGCCAGCGTTCGATTGTACGGGTAGAGTCTTTGAGCCCCTGCATGGAGAAGTCGGCGTTGGCGCGGTAATGGGTCTTGATGAGTTCGAGGCGGATGGCGGCGGGGTTGATGCCTCTGGCTTTGAGATCGCGCAGGGTGTACATGGTGCCTTTGGATTTTGACATTTTTTGGCCTTCGACCTTGAGGAACCTTGGGTGGAACCAGTGTTTGGCGAAGGTGGGGCTGTTTGTATCAACTTGGCCGGTGAAGCAGCAGGATTGGGCGATTTCGCATTCGTGGTGGGGGAAGATGTTGTCTTCTCCTCCGGAGTGGAGGTCGATCTGGGCGTGGTTTTTTCGTGCACCTTCGAGGCCTTTGTCTGCGAGGCGTGCAAGGGCCATGGCAGTGCATTCGATGTGCCACCCTGGGTAACCCATCCCCCACTGCTCTTGGTTTGGAATTTTTGGCGAAGTCCATTTCATTTTGTGGGTGGCGTCTTCTTTCCAGAGGAGGAAGTCGGCGGGGTGGTGTTTTTGCTTTGTGTTCGTATCGTCGGTTCGGCCTCCGGCTCCATCTTTGAGTTGGTCGATGGTGTTGCCTGAGAGTTGGCCATAGGGTTTGAAGCGTTGGACATCGAAGTAGACGGCTCGTGATCCGGGGTCGCCTGCGGGATACGCGTGGCCGTCGTTGAGGAGTTGCTCGATGACGATTTTCATATTTTGTATGTTATCGGTAGCACGAGGCATAAGCGATGGATCTCGTTGGGCCTGTATGGCCACGGTGAGCCCGAGTTCGATGGCGTCTTGTTTGAAGCGGGTTTCGTAGTAGCGTGCGATGGCGAAAGGGTCTTGAGGATCGATGCCTTCGTCGAGGGGGATTTTACCCGTTTTTTTCGCTTGCTCGATGCGTTTGGCCGCGACTTCCATTTTGTCTTGACCTGCTCCATCGGCGTTTTCGTCGTCTGTCATGTGTCCGACATCGGTGATGTTCATGATTTGAACCACGGTTCTCTTTTGAGTGTGGAGTGAACCGTCAAGATTTTTGAGCGTACAAAGTGGAGATTCGATCCAACGGCGTAAAAGATCAGCCGCGAGAAACGACCGAAAATTGCCTATATGGGCGTCGTCGTATACGGTCGGTCCGCAGGAGTAGAACGAGACCTGTTGAGGGTTTGTGGGGACAAACGCTTCAAGTTGCTTTGTCAGCGTGTTATACATTTTGAGATACATCACCCGTATGGTAGGAGGGAATTGGGTGGCGGCCTCTTTGGTCTGCTTCTCGATGCTAGAATATCCCTCCAGCGGGTTCACCATAGCCATGCTTTTTGAGCGAGGAACAATGAACGCCGAGATTTGGAAACACTTTACGACGGATCCCACGACTGGAGTGACTTTGCTCACTGTTGAAGGCGTGATCCTCTACATTAACGAGCAGTCCGCAAAGATTTTCTTTGATGAGCCACTGGCCCCTGAAAGCTTGGTCGGCAAATCTATTCTTGACATTGGCTTACCCAAGGAATGGGCCAATGAACGAATTGAACTTTTTCACAAGATGGCTCAATCTGGCGATTCGATTCTTTTGCGGACGGTTTGGAATGGGAAGCAGCAGTTCAGTTGGATGAGCCCGATCGAAGGCGACGAAGATGACAGTCGTCAGCGAGTATTGGTGATCACCCGCCGAATTGCAACAACGGAAGCAACAAAGGAGCTTCTTGAAGGTGAATATGAGGTGGTTAATTCCAATGTGATTCGGCTTGGGGAGCTTGAATCGTTGACACCTCGAGAGCTTGAGGTCCTTGCTTTGCTTGGGCAGAAGATGTCGATTAAAGAAATCGCAGCGGCATTGTTTCGCTCGGTTAAAACAATTGAAAATCACCGTGAATCCATCGGTCGCAAACTCAAAAAAACCCGAGGAATCGAACTTGCATGTATTGCTCATATTGCCGGCCTTGTTGTCGAAGACTCGACTCGCAAGCGTCTTGACGATGCCTGAGCACATACTGGTCGGTTTAGTTTGCTTCTGTGTCTACGAGTTGATGGTCTGTTTCGGGTGCACACGAGACGCGTAATCGAACAACACGAGTGGGTTCGGCTTCAAGAATTTCGAAGTGGAGTGATTGGTGACTGAACTCTTCCCCTTGTTCCGGGATTCGTCCGAGAATCGTGTTGATAAATCCGCCAACAGTATCGTAGTCGTCTGATTCGGGAAGCACGATTCCTAGGGTTTCGAGTTGGTCGTTGGCATCATCGATTTCGGTCCGTGCATCAATTTCGGCTCGAGAGGCGTCTTGGTCGATCGTGACACTGTCGGCGCTTTCTGGTTCTTCGTATTCATCTTGGATTTCACCGAAGATTTCTTCAACGATATCTTCGACGGTGACAAGCCCTGAGGTGCCGCCGTATTCATCGAGGATAATGGCGATATGAACTTGGTCGGCGAGAAGCTGGGCGAGAAGTTCGCGAACGGTTTTGGTCTCGGGGACAAAGGATGGTTCGCGGAGGATTTCGGAGAGGATGAAGGGCTTGCCGTTGTTCCCGTGGTTGATGATCCATTTGAGGAGATCTTTGACGTAGAGCATACCTTCGATATGGTCGAGATTTTCGGAGTATACTGGGTGACGGGAGTGTCCGTGCTCGTTGATAAATCTTTGGACCTGATCAAGATCATCGGTATATTCGAGGGCGTTGATTTCGGTTCTTGGCGTCATAATTTGTTCAACAAATGTTGATCGAAATTCGACAACGGCTTCGAGCATTTCTCGCTCGGCCTCATCGAGTTTATCTTCAACCTCATTATCGGCAACAATCGAACGAAGGTCTGATCCGGTGATCGCCAAATCTTTTGTCCTTTGGTCGGTTCCTGCGAGTCTACGAACAACCTCATTTGTAAATCTCCAGAAAGGGAGCGCAGGAACAAAGATTGTATGGATAACCCTGATGGGTAATGCAAAGCGAATCACTGCCTGCTCACCTGCATATTGGGCAACTCCCATCGGAACCAATGTCCCTATGATCCAGAGGAGGATGAGCGACGCTGCGATTCCCACCGCAATGGAAATTCCGGTCGGAATCGTCTGTCCCTGCATTGAAGCCGCCCAGTAGATCATGCACAAGGCTGTTGCAAATTGAAAAACTGATTGGATGAAAGCCAAAGCAGCAGCGTGCCCTTGGATGTCTTCAAGAATAAATTTGATTCGCTCGGTAATTGATTCTCGCTCGATTTCCTGAAGCAATGGCGCAATGCGGATGCGTGAAATCGTATGTAACGAAAGCACCAGTGAAGCGAAGAGCCCAGAAACAAAAGCAAACAAAATCCCTGCGATAAGCCACCATCCGGCAATCATGATTGATGTTCCTTGTATGCGGTATCTGGTTTGGAAAAGAAGGTTGCGCCAAAGCCTATTTGGGCAAGGAGCTCATCTTCTTTTTCGTGCATGCGTTTATAGTCGGCTTGGGTATGATCGTTGTAGCCCAGGCAGTGAAGTGTGCCGTGGATAATGTAGAGGAGGAGTTCTTGTTCGACAGAATGTCCGTGTCGTTTCGCTTGGCGCACTGCCTGATCGAAACAAATTGTGATGTCTGCATCAAGAATTTTTTGGTTGAAGTCAGCCGTCTTTGGCGCAAGGTCGAAGGTGAGGACATCAGTGGTCCCGGTGATTCCTGAGAATTTTTCGTGATCAATGGACATGCGTCGGTCATTGACGATGCAAACGCGAACTTGTCCTGTATTCGGGAGGCCGGCCAAAGCAAGTGATGCCATGTCGACAAGTTTTTGGCGCACCCTACCCCCAACGAGCTCAAGCCTGTCGATGATTTCAACCTGAAGCGAGCCAGGTCTTGCCGGGGGGGGTTGGTCGTCGGCCTCAGGTTGAGGCCTCGAAGATCGCTCGGGTTCGTCCATGAGTGGTGTGTGTTGCATGCAGGCGGTTCATCGCGGTGTGTCGTCGCGTACTGGTGTGAAATTCCGCCGGGCTGTCTTCTGTTTGACTGGCTTTTGACTGGGCGTCTGGAGTAGTGTGTCGGCGTCCTTTCACGGACAAACCAACCGACACAACTTCACAACGAGCCCATACTTTATCGTGAAAGACCCTGTAAGCCAACACGAATATCCACAAAGCATGGCTACAAATTAACGCTTACACCGCCCAAACAAGCCGTGTTTCTATGGAAAATGGGCAATCTTTCCGCAGAAAAGGTCGATCCAAGCATTTGAGACTTAGTTTCATCGTACATTGTAGACAGATCTCTCTCTCCTCCAGCGGGGCGCCGTGGACACATGGCGCCCTGCTTTTTTCTTGCTTTGGCACATTCTCAAGGGCAGAAATCGGCAACGAGCGTGGATCACCAATACCATTCCAACACAATCACCGGCACACTATGGATTGTTTGATGCTCAAAAATGAACACATACTTGTCACCGGGTGCGCTGGGTTCATCGGATCGCATCTTTGCCAATCACTGCTTGAGCAGGGTGCAGCGGTGGTCGGAGTTGATAGCTTTGATCCATTCTATGGGCGAGCTCGCAAGGAACACAATCTGGCCATGATTGCACAAAGCGATGCCCATGGCCGGTTCGTCTTCCACGACATGGACATCTGCAACCAAGAAGTCCTCGCGGAGATGATGAATAAAGCCGGGGTCACGGGCACCGTGCATCTGGCAGCCAAGGCGGGGGTTCGACCCAGTATTGCTGATCCGAGCGGGTATGCGATGAGCAATGTGCTTGGCACGCAATCTGTGCTCAGTGCTTCATCACAGGCCGGGTGCAAGCGAGCGGTGTGTGCATCGTCAAGTTCGGTGTATGGGAACAATACGAAGGTGCCCTTTGCTGAGACTGATGCGGTGAATCGTCCGATCTCGCCGTATGCGGCCACAAAGGTGAGTTGTGAGTTAATTGCCCATGCGCATCATCATCTGACGCAGTTGCCCATCGCCATGCTTCGGTTTTTTACGGTCTTTGGTCCCCGGCAGCGTCCAGACTTGGCGATGAGTTTGTTCCTCTCGAAGGTTGGTGCAGGCGAGTCGATCAACAAGTTTGGTGATGGAACGACAAGCCGGGACTACACCTTTGTGGATGATATTGTTGATGGGATTGTTCGGTCGTACGAGCGGATTGATGGGCATGGGTATCGGATTTGGAATCTTGGTGGGGATCATCCGACGACGCTCAATGAGTTGATTGCAACGGTTGGGGAAGTGGTCGGGCGTGAGCCGACGGTCCATGAGATGGGGGTGCAGCCTGGGGATGTAGAGCGAACCTGGGCGGATTTATCGCGCAGCCGAGACGAGCTTGGGTACTCGCCGAGCACTTCGGTGCGTGATGGGCTTGAACAACAATGGGCGTGGATGTGTGCGCATCGGGAAGTGGTGGATTCTTGATGGAAAACAAACTCAAGAAATCCAAAAAATCTGGTCGGCCTGTCATACGGATTGTGCGAAACATGGCACGATCGGGGGGGACGCTCTTTGGCAAGTGCCTCGGGTGCATGGACAAGGTGACGCTGATTTCGGAGATTCATCCTGGTGAGCTAAGCACGACGAACCCGATGATGCAAGCTCAACAGTGGTTTGGGTTGATTACCAGCAAGGATATCGTTCAATGGAAAGTGCGTCCGCCGAGTGTGCTTCAGTTTGTGTCGATGTGTGAACTACGGGCGAGTGCGCGCGGCGAAAACCTGGTACTTCGAGACTGGTCACATCTGGATTATCTGGGTGTGCCGTTTGTCAAGCCGGAGTATGGTTTTGCGCTCGGGGAAATACTTGAAGCTGCCTATGACTTGCGAGTGGTGACGACGGTTCGGCATCCGGTGGATCAGTATTTGTCGCTTTTTGGTTTACCGATGGTGATGCAGAAGCTGGATTTTGACCGGTACTGTTTTGGGTGCCTCAAGATGAGCGAGTATGCCAGTGTGCATGGGTTCTATCGGTATGAAGATTTTACGAAGGATCCTGATGCGGTGCTTGAATCAATTTGCCATGATCTCGAGTTGCCCTTTGATTCGGGGTATCGCGAGAAATGGCCTCAATACACGACAATCACGGGTGATACGGTGCCTGCACTTGGACGGGGGTCGATGAAGAAGACAATCGAGTTTTTCGGGCGTAAGCCGGTTGAGGACTCGTTACTTGAATCGTTCAGAGTAAATGCGGATTATCGGCGAGCATGCGAGTTGCTTGGGTATGAGATGTGAAATGAGCAAGAGGTGCTCGTTGAGATGAAACTAATTGGCATAGCCATGGGCCTGCATTGCAGGCTCGAACGCGGTATTGAATGCTTCGGCGATTGCGGGTGAAATGGATTCGAGCGTTTGGCCGCTCTTTCCGGCGTTCATGAAGTATGTTTTGGATTGGCGCGCGTGATTGGTGCCAACGAAGAGTGATTGTGCTTTGGGTTGGCGTTTTTGCTGGTGTTTTTCGCGGATTTCCATGGCGCGCATCGCATCGAAGGAGCTGGCTTTGATGGCTGTGCGGACGGTTTCTTCGTCGAATGTGTATCCGATGAACTCACCGATGTCTTTGAGTGCTTTGGCAGGGTTTGTTTTGAGGTCTTCGTACTTGATGGTGTGGACTGGGAAGGTGTTGTTTTCTTTCCAAGAGCGGATATGTGATTCCCAAGTACCGAAGCCGAGCGAGAGGAAATCCGGATCGCCCATCGCGGCAATGAATCGTTTGGCATAGGTTTCGTCGGACATCTGTTGTTCTGTAAGACCTGAAAGTCGACGATAGTTGAGGGCGGAAAAGAAAACATCGCGTGGGTCGCGAATGATGAGGACTGCGCTTGTTGTCTGGGCGGCCTTTGGGTGTTTGGGTGAATGGGCGAAGTGGGTTTTGCAGAGTTGATTTCCGCTCTTTGAAGGTTCAAAGGGAATCGGGCGATGGATATCAGGAATTTTACGGGCAATATCAAGTGAGTTTTTCGGCGGGCCAAAGATCGCGGCGTAGAGCAAAAATCGAACCCAGGTGTTTCCTGATTTTGGATAGGATGCGAGCCAGATGATGCCCATTACTTCGTCTCCTGTGTTTGGCACCACGATCTCCAGAGGGACCGATAGGCAGCTTCGATTTTGCGTGTGTAGCTTTGTTCATCGACCAGAGGCGAGTTGGCGAGCTGATCTTTGAGCTTGACGCGGGCGTCGATGGTGCGCAAACCAAGCTGTGCGTGTTGGGTGGCCAGTTCGATATAGGCTTGTCGATGCTCGGCGACGAGATCACGCCTGCCGATGGTTTCAAGTAGCGAAGCACTCACGCGCCCGGCATGAGATCGGCCAAGCAGGGTGATGGTCGGTACACCCATCGTGAGGGCTTCGCAGGTGGTGGTGGTGCCGGTGTAGGGGAAGGTGTCGAGGGCACAGTCGATGCGATTGTAGAGGGCGAGGTGGCCTTGGGTGGTTGGGGTGCGTCCGAGAAGTTCGATGCGCGAGGGGTCGATGTCAAGCGTGGCGAATCGGGCGAGGATGTCGGCGCAGACTTCGGGTTCACCTAGGCGGGCCGTTTTGAGTAAGATTTTGGACTCTGGATTGGCTTTGAGGATGTCGGCCCAGGTGCGCAGGGTGCTTGGGGACATTTTACGGAGGTCGTTGAACGAGCCAAAGGTGAAGGGGCGGTCGGGGTTGATGATGAGTTCGGGCAGACCGGTCGGCGGGCGGTAGCAGAGGAAACAGCCTTCGACTCGGATGAGTTGTTCGGTTGCCAGGTCGTCGGCTTCGGGTTCTGGATCGGTGATGTGATCAACGATGCGGGCGGTGATGGATTTGAGCCCGGTGGTGTTGGCGTACCCGATCATGGAAATCGAAATGGGTGCTGGCTTGGCGGCCATCAGGGGGAGTTGATTCGATGCGAAGTGGCCGGTGAGTTCGACGAGGATATCGAGCCGATCGTTGACGATCTGTTTGTGGGTAGCGGCGATGCCTTGGGTGCAGTCCCGCCAGCGATCCGCGTGGGACTTGATCCGGGCGGTCATGGTGTCGGCATGGGTGGTGGTGGAATAGACGAAGAGTTCGAAGTGGTCCCGGTGGAGATGCTCGAAGAGGGGTTCGATGAAATAGGCGATTGAATGGGTTTTGAAATCCGGTGAGATGAACCCGATACGGATGCGTTTATCTGGGTCGGGAGTGTTTGGATATAACCTTGGCGGGCGGACCTTGGACTGGACGCATCGTCCGAAGTCTTGATGGATGGTAAAGACTTCTTGGGGAGTGAGCTGATCGTCGTAGCAACTGAACATTGCCAGTGAATCATGGAGGATCGGATTGTCGGGGAAGCGGGTCAGCGCGGTGCGCATCAGCTCGATGGCTTTGCCTGCGTTGGCGATGTCGGATTCGAGCAAGGCGAGGTTCATGATCGGTTCGTGATCGTCGGGGTGGCGTTCGATGGATCGGGTGAGGATTGTTCTGGCATCGGCGATGCGCCCGGTTTCAAGATAGGCAATGCCGATCGCGCCCATCGCTTGGGCATGGTCGGGATCGATCAACAAGGCGTGCTCGAGGTGCTCGATGGCCTGCTGGCTTTGGTTGCTTTGAACCAGCAGTGTGCCCAGGGCACTGAGGTATTGAGGCTCGTTGGGTTCGAGCTCGGCTGCGCGTGTGGCGTAGTAGAGGGCCTTGTCGGGCGCATTGGTCTGGTCGTAGAACCCGGCAGCGGTATGGTTGACCTCGGCAAGCATTGGATATTTTTTGATCAATGCGGTGATGGCCGGGGCGACTTTGGTTCCTTGTCCTGCAGCAAGTTGTTTGAGGATATTGGTGAGCTGTTCGCGGACGCGGGTGTGCTGCTCGGGTGTGATTTTTCCTGATTTTGATGGTTTGAAAGATCGGTTCATCGCGTCTCCCCTGCTTTGTTTGGGCAGCATTGGTCGACACATGCACGGGCACGGGCATCGGCTGCGTAGACATCGGCGAGGGTATGGATGGGCTCGATTGAAAGTTCGTCCATCACTGAAGCGACACAATGGTCGATCTGGCCGAAGGGAAGTTGGCCGGCGATGAAGTGCTCGACAGCCCGTTCGTTGGCAGCGTTGAGCATCGCGCCAGCAGATCCTTGGGCTCGAATGGCATTCATCGCCAGATTGATCGCGGGGAAGCGGTCGGGGTCGACTTCGTGAAAATCGAGTATCCCGAGCTTTGCCAGATCAAGCCGATCGGCGCACGCGCGCGAGCGCATCGGGTGGGTCAGGGCATGTTGGATCGGGACTTTCATGTCGGGTGCACCCAGCTGGGCAATGACCGATGAGTCGGCGCATTCGACAAGTGCGTGGACGATGGACTGGGGATGGATGACCGCGCCGAGTTGATCGGCGTTGAGCCCGAAGAGCCAGTGGGCTTCGATGAGTTCGAGTGCTTTGTTCATCAGGGTCGCACTGTCGATGGTCACTTTGGTACCCATTGACCAGTTGGGATGATTGAGTGCTTCGGCAAGTTTGGCGTGCATGATTTGATCACGGGATTGGGTGCCAAAGGCTCCGCCCGATGCGGTGAGGATGACGCGCTCGATTGACTCGGGCGCGGGCATCGGCGGAGCGTAGGACATTGGTGTCATGGCGCTGAAGCATTGCCAGACGCCGGCGTGTTCAGAATCAACTGGAAACAACGACGCTCCGGATTTGCATGCGGCGTCGATCACCAGCCCCCCCCCGGCAACAAGGGTTTCCTTGTTGGCCAGGGCGACATCAATGCCCAATTCAATCGCGCGCAGCACAGAATCGAGCCCGGCGATGCCAACAATGGCGCCTACAACAAGATCGCAAGGGACCTCCTCGATCAGTCGGCGGGGGGCATCGTGCCCGAGGCGAAAGTTGAGCCCGGATTGATCAAATCGACCGGGCGCATTGGCAAGGGCCAGATCGCGCACCGCCAATTTGTCCGCTTGATCGATGAGCTGGCGGTGGTTCGACCCGGCAGCGAGCCCGACAATCTCGAAACGGATGCTCGATTCGCTCTGATGGGTGAGGGTGTTGAGGTGTTCGATGACCTCGACGGTTTGCGCGCCGATCGACCCGGTCGAGCCGAGGATAATGACGCGTTTGGTTTGGAACCCTGAGTGCTTGCCCACGCCGACTCCTTATTCAAGCCCCAACTTGGCCAACTCGCTGGCAGATAGGATTCGACGGGAATTGGAATAGAGTCCACGCTTGGGCTTGAGATTGGGCTTGTCGGTTGCGGGTTGAGCGTTGGAGGCAGGCTCGGACTTTGCTTCGCGTGCGGGTGCGGATTCGGCGCTCGATTCGGATATTGGTTTTTTTGAGCGTGATCGACGACGAGATTTGGGTTTGGGCTCGGTGACACGATTGGCTTCAGGTTTATCGTCTGGTGTGTTTGGGGCTTTATCCAAGGCCGACTCAGGTGAAGACCCCTCGTCCGATGACCCCTTCTTCGATGGTCGGCGTCTTGGACGACGGCGGGGGCGTGGGGATGATTCGTTTGGTTCATCAGACTCAGTGGGTGATTCTTCGGAAGCGCTTTGAGCAACGGGTTGGGGCTCATCACTCGACGAAACAGTTGCACCTGATGGATCATTCTCTTGCGCGTTCTCTTCGCCCGATCGGCTCCGACCACGCCCGCCTCGACGGCGGCGGCGTTTCTTCTTGATGGGTTCGCCGTTTTCATCGAGTTCGATTGGTTCATCGGATTGGCTTGATTCGCTGGATTGGCCTTGGTTAGGCTCGCTCTTTGATGGGCGGTCGTCCTGTCGCGATTCGCTGCTTTCTGACTCCTCGTCTGGTCGGCTTCGTCCGCGTCCGCCTCGACGGCGGCGGCGTTTTTTCTTGAAGGCTTCGCTGCTCTCATCGAGTGCACCTTCGACGGGCAGTTCGACATGCTCGGCGGATTCGGCCTTGCGAGCGATTTCCTCAGCGAGCTTTTGGACAGTGGTTTCATCGATTTCATCGAGTGGATCCATCGCCCACGATCCATCGGGTGAACTCTCGTCGCGCCATTCGACCACACTGGGCTCGACCCGCTTGGCGGGTTTGAGCTTTTCGATGTTGATGTCTGAGCCTGACTCGTCGTAGGCATAGAACGATACACGGTCGATTGGAAGTGACTCGGACACACGAACATCGAGCATTTTTCCTGAGATCAGTTCGATGCGCATCAGGCTCGAGCGTTTGGTCGAGAGCAAAGCGCTGGCGACGCGGGGATTGACGACCAGCTCGGCACGATGGACTTTTTCGTAATCGAGCAAAGCTGCCAGATCGCGCAATGCTGTTGCTGCGACTGAATCGGGGCGCTTGATGAGCCCTCGCCCATGACACATGGGACAGTCAGCAAAGTGTTGGGACTCCATTGACCCACGCATCCGCTGGCGGGTCATCTCCAAGAGCCCGAAGGGTGAAATGGGTGCGGTGGATGATTTGGCGCGATCGCGTTTGAGTCGCTCGTTGAACCTGGCTTCGACTTCCTTGCGATGCGAGTGGTAGCGCATGTCGATCAGGTCGTTGACAACCAATCCGCCTAGATCGCGCAGGCGTAGTTGACGGCAAATCGCATCGACCGCTTCCATATTGGTCTTAAAGGCGTTGGTCTCGGCATCGCGCGCGGCGCGGGACTTGCCCGAGTTGACATCAATGGCGACCAGTGCTTCGGTTTGATCGATGACCAGTCGCCCGCCTGAAGGGAGCATGACCTCACGAGCGTGGATTTCGTTGATCTGGGATTCGATGCCAAAGGCGTGGAAAATTGGTTTGGTGCCTGTGTAGTGTGAGAGCTTGGCGCCCGAGCGAGGAGCAGCGATCTTGACGAACCGGGCGACGCGCTTGAGCGCAGGCTCGGAGTCGATCACCACGCGCGAGACTTCGGAGGTCAGCAGGTCGCGGATTGAGCGGACCAAAAGATCGGATTCGGTGTAGAGCAGGCGAGGTTTGTTGCCACCTTTTCGGCGGGATTCCATGTCTTTCCAGAGCCGACCGAGATATGCAAGGTCTCGCTTGAGCTCGGCTTTGGTGCGATCGAACCCGGCGGTGCGAAGGATGAATCCGAACCCTTCGGGGAGTTCGAGTTGAGAGAGAATCTGCTTGGCTGCCTTGCGTTTGTCTTCGTCTTCTTCCTTGCGTGAGACGCCGACCTTATCCATCCCGGGCATCATGACCAAGAACCGCCCCGGGATCGAGAGGTAGCTTGTCAGGGTCGGACCCTTGGTGCCCACACCTTCTTTGAGCACTTGGACGATGATCTCTTGTCCGCGCTTGATGCAGTCTTGCACCGGCGGGCGACTTTTGCGTGGGGTCTTTTTGCCAACTCGTTCGGTTTTCTCGTCGCCCTTGGCAAAATACTGTGGGTGCAGGTCCGAGACATGGAGGAACCCGTTTTCTTCGGTGCCAAAGTCGACAAAAACTGCTTGGATCGAAGGCTCGATGTTGGTGACCTTGCCGACATAGATGTTACCCACACGCGAGACGCGATCGGTGGGTTCGACCATAAGCTCTTCGAGCTTGCCATCTTCGAGCATCGCCACCCGGCACTCTTCGCCGGGTACATAATTGATAATCATCTCGGCTTGTGACACAGGGACGGCGGCTTTGGATGATGATACTTTGCGCGTTGTTTTTTTGGTGGTCTTTTTGGTTGCGGATTTCTTTGTGGTTTTTTGGGTTGATGCGCGGCGCGAAAACGGCTTCTCTTGAGTTTCTGGCTCGGGTGTTTGCTCGGACAGCTGCTCAGAGTTTTCCTCAACAGGCTGAGGCGTTGGGATGTCTTGCTCTGAAGTTTCTGGATCCGTTTTCATGCTCACGGATTTTTTGGTGGTTTTTTTGGTCACCCGCTTGGAAGTCTTCTTCTTGGTTGTCTTCTTTGAAGCGGATTTCTTCGTGGTCTTCTTTGAAGCAGATTTCTTGGTGGTTTTTTTCGTTGTCTTGGAGGTTGTTTCAGGTTGGAGTTCGTTAGATTGGTTGTCGTTGTTTTCTGAAAAGTCTGTCATTGGTGTTTCTGACCTTGTTGGTCAGCGAGCGTGCTGTGATGCGCAGAGACAAACCAACACAGGCGCAGAGGTGCGCCGGAGTGGGCTTGGTCGAGTCTTTGGTTGTGCGCGGTGCGTGTGCACTCGATGCTCACTGAAATGTGGCAGCAGCCGGCGTGGTGCTCTCGGTGCGCGCCCACTCCACAAAGTTGGGGCACGGGCTTTGGCTCTGCGCGAGATTCATCGCAAAAATCAATCACATCGCTCGACGAGCACACCGGGATGACTCGGCGGCCTGTCAACTGAACATAAGTTGGGTTCAATCGACGGCTGCTTTGTTGTTCGTGGCCGAGGATCAATCGTTGGCACGCTGCGATTGGGTATCGATCAGCAGCAAAGGCCCGCGGGATTGAACTAGCCGACGGGACGCCCGTCGAATACCTCGGGGACAAGTTTTCTGAGCCTAGACCGCACATAACTGGCGGCTTCGGCTTCGGAATCGAAACTGATCGCTTTTTTAGCAATCCGTTCGCATCGGGACACGGTCAACCCGCGAATCGTCTTCTTGAGCATCGGAAGCGAAGACCCGGTCGCTGAAATGGTACGCACCCCGAGTCCCAGCAGCAACGCGGCAAAGGCGGGATCTGCTGCCGATTGCCCGCAGCATGAGACTGGGACCTCATGGCGACGGCCGGCACGAGTCACATCGCGGATGAGCTTGAGCACCGCCGGGTGAATCGGGGTGTATAAAGACGCCACCCGTTCGTTTGTTCGGTCAACCGCGAGGGTGTATTGCACAAGATCGTTGGTTCCGATGGAAAAAAAATCGACTTCTCGAGCGAACGAACCAGCCATCAGGGCGGCGGCCGGCACCTCGACCATCATTCCGATCTCGATATCCTTATCGTACGCAACCCCTTGCTCGTCAAGATCTTCCATCTCTTCGCGGATGAAATATTTCCCCGTACGGAACTCGGCAATATTGGTCACCAGCGGGAACATCACCTTGATTGGGCCATGGGCGCTGGCGCGCAAAATGGCGCGGAGTTGGGTGCGAAAAATATCCTGATGCACCAGACAGTACCGGATGGACCGCAACCCTAAATATGGATTGCGTTCGGGGTTTTCTTCTTGCGATTGGGTATATTTGTCAGCCCCAAGGTCAATTGTGCGGATGGTCAAAGGTTTGCCTTTGAGGTGTTTGACACATTCGGAATACGCCCGATAATGATCTTCTTCCGTGGGTTTGGCCCGTTGGGTGAGGAAGAGGAATTCAGTTCGGTAGAGCCCGATCCCGGTGCCGCCGTCGTTGATGACTTGGTCGATTTCGTGGGCGAACTCGATATTGCCCAACAGCGTGATCCGGACCCCGTCAGCGGTGATGGCGGGGAGTTTGGCATATTCGTGGAGCGAGAGGCTGACTTGGCGAGCGCGGATTTGCGCCTGGTGGTAGTGTTCGATGGTTTCTTCGTCGGGGTCGAGGATGATGAGCCCTTTTTGGCCATCGACGATGATTTTCTGCCCATCGCTGACTTGGGCCAAAAGCCCCTTGACCCCCACCACCGCGGGCAAATTCAAGGCACCAGCAACAATCGCGGTGTGGCTCGTCCGCCCCCCGAGGGCAGTCACAAAGGCGGCAACCTTGGTTCGGTCAAACCCGGCGGTTTGTGACGGAGTCAGATCACGAGCGGCAATCACTGTTCCTTCATTCAGGTTGGTAATGGAGACTTTTTTCTTTGTATCAAGATTTCCAAGCTGGCGTGATGCAAGGTCACGCAAATCATCGACCTTGGATTGAAAAGTAGAATCTGGGTGACTGGCGAATTTCTTGGAAAGGGTGTTGAAGGTATTCCAAATCGCATATTCAGCATTGACCTGATCTTCCTCAATCATTTTTTTGATCGGGGTCATCACGGTTGGATCACAAAGCACACCGATATGAAAGAGGAAGATTTTCGCAGCCTCTTTCCCCATCTCATCGGCTGCGGTTTTGTGAAGCTCATTGAGCTCGCAAATTGAAGCGTTTCGAGCAAACTCATAGCGTTCAAGCTCGGCAGGGATATCCGCAAGGTCTATATTGCGTTTTTTGACGCGTGGTCGAGACTCGTCCTCGATCACGAAGATACGCCCGATCACAAATCCGGGAGAAACTGGGATGCCTCGCAAGGTCTGCATGTGTATTCCAAGAGTGATCAAAGGAGTGATAAAAGTCTCATTGAGAGTACTACTGCCTCCTTTATCTTAGCAAGGCGTGGGACAAGAACACGAATTGGACCTCTCAGATGGTGCTTGTGGATTTGGGGTAGGATTCTGTCAATACTTGGTGTATAATCGTACAGAGCGCGCCGGCGGCCGTCACTCACTTGATGGTTTGACTTGCTCAACTGTTGAGTCACGCGAACGCGGTGCACGAACCACGCTTCAGGTTTCAATGTGTGTTATGCATGGAATCTGTTGTGAAACAAGAAAACACATGTCTACAACCACGCTGACTGGCATATTGGAATGGCCAAAGCGTTCGGAGGGGCGTGTTCGGCAGTTGTCGAATACCACCGCCAAGACGCTTCAAGCTCCTGACGATCCGTTTGTTCCTGTTCATTTTGGAGAGGAGTTACCATTGCGCGATGGCTTGCGTGTCGAGGTGGAGGTGGTCGAGAAGAAACCCCGTCGCCGCCGAAGAGGACGAGGCTCTCCTGGGCCTCGTAAGCCTCGCCCGGTGGTCGAACGATTCATCGAGATTGAGGGGATGAGCCCCGAAGATTTTGCATCGCGCAAGCAATTCGCCGATCTCACGAGTATTGATCCATCGCCAAGGCTGACGCTTGAATATCCGGGTTGCCCGCCGGTGTGTCGGTTAATCGACCTTTTTTGCCCAATCGGGCGAGGACAGCGTGGGCTGATCGTCTCGCCTCCCAAAGCAGGCAAAACGACTTTACTCAAAGACATCACCACTGCAGTGCTGATGAATCACCCCGATGTGCATGTGATGGCGCTGTTGATCGACGAGCGTCCTGAAGAGGTGACGGATTTTCTCCGTACATTCCATGGTAATGCTGCCCAGCGCGACGGTAAGGAGCCTTGGGATAAGCCTTGGAAGCGTGAACAGATCGAGCTTTTTGCTTCAAGCAACGACCATGATGTTGCCAAGCATATTGAGCTTTCGATCACCACCATTGAACGCGCCAAGGCGATGGTTGAAGCGGGTAAACATGTGTTTATTGTGCTTGATTCGCTTACCCGGATCGGACGGGCATTTAACCGTTCGAATAAGCATGCCAGCTCTGGGCGCACAATGTCGGGCGGGATTGATTCGAAGGCCCTTGAAATTCCCAAACAGATCTTCGGTGCAGCACGCAATACTGAAGAAGGGGGATCGCTTACGATCATTGCGACCTGTTTGGTCGATACCGGCAGCCAAGGCGATCAGGTGATCTTTGAAGAGTTTAAAGGCACCGGAAATATGGAGCTGATCCTCGATCGCAAGATTGCCGAAAAACGGCTCTTCCCCGCAATTAACCTCGCAGCCAGCGGTACACGCAAAGAAGATTTGCTCATCGAGGACAAGCCTTTGCAAACGATCACAGCCCTTCGCCGACGGATGCTCAACATGCCTCCGCCTGTACAGGTTGAGCAGTTGCTTGCTGCACTGGAACGGTTTGAGACCAACGAAGCACTTGTGGGTGCCTGAGTCATGCCGGTTCAATCGGCCCGTAAGCCCAGCGCTCAAAACCGACCATCAAAACCAGTCCTCAAACAAAGGGTTCTGGGGAAAAGTTCTGGGTAGAAAAGGCTTGTAAATGATCTTTTTTTCGGTATCGTCAAGGCAACAAGCACTTCTGCATCAAACTCGGCTGGAGAATACCACATGTACAGTGTCCCTATTTGCACCCTTACGGGGGTCGTTGGCTTGTGGGCTGGTTCGCCCGGATTGGTCCAGGCCCAAATCCTACCGGCCCGGACAAGTTCAACGATATCTGCTGTTGCTGACCAAGCGACAACCCAGTGGATTTTCGAACTTCAATGCCGATCGAGCCTCGATGGCGGGATTCCGGCATTCAACTTGCCTTTCCCAAGCTCGCTCTCGTCGCAATATGTCTCGATTGCAGAAGATGGAGCGGTGGGTATACGGGTCATTCTCGGTGGAGCTGAAGGCGTGTTCTACGGCCAAGGTGGGACTGGAAGTGTGATCTTTACTGCCAATACTTCGGGCAATCCTGTCTGGTCTTCATCGCTCGATCTTCGGAACAACATGATCGCAATCGAAATGGGTGGCTTTGGTGACGGAGCTCAACTTTATACAACCGATGGTACGCTCATGCACGACTTTGGCATCGGTGGCGATGAAGGTGTTTCCGGATTCACAGGCATCACCTTGACTGGCGATGGAGCGATTTGCTATCGGGCAGATTCCGGAGCAGTCGACAAGCTTATTGTCGACGAATTTGCCCAAGGCAGTCGAACCCAAACACTAATCGCCGAAACAGGCACAGGAACATACAGTTTTCTTTTTTCACCCGAGATCAACGACGCGCGCCAAATTGTCGCCAACACCATCGCCCAAGGATCGACACGACGCATCGTACGGTTTGATACCCAAGGCGTCCCAACGACCATCGCCGAGACCGGCGGGCAATGGAATGCGTTTGTCAACTCCGCTGCAATTGCTCAAAGTGGGTCTGTCGCCTTCTCGGCAAGACGATCGGCAGGATCTATCTGGGAGGTTCTCCGGTGGGATGGAATGACAATGACGACAACGACAATTGGCTCGGGAGACCATCCTGATATCCAAAACGGGTCGATCGCCAACTTCCCGCCGGTAATTAACTCGAGCGGGACTGTTGCCTTCCGGGCAAGTGATGTATCCAATGACTCAACCGCAGTTTGGGTTGGCAATGGAACTGATTTGACCAAACTCGTCGAGTGGGACCAGATGATTGACACGGATTTGGGCCCGATCGCTTTGGGGTATGATTTTGGAGGATTCACAGGGCGACAAGTGGTCAACGGCGTCATTGACATCAACGACCAAGGACAGATCGCAATGAGCCTCTTTCTCCGCAATGGAACCATTGGTGTCTTTGTTGCCACGCCAGTTCAAAGTGAATGTGTGGTCGATTTCAACAACGACGGCCAACTCAACTTTTTCGATGTGTCCGCTTTTCTCAAACTTTTTGCAGATGCAAACCTCGATGCAGACCTGACCAACGATGGAAAACTCAACTTCTTCGATATCTCAGCCTTCCTTGAAGCATTTGGAGCCGGATGCCCATAGACCAATAAGAAACGGCTTTCAACCCCAGAAGCAGACCCAAAGGTCCATTTTTTTGTCTTGTTGATTTTTACACTTGGTGTATACTCTGAGCACAAGGGGCATCGGCTCGCTGGGCCTGCCTGTATACCCGTCTCAAAAGAGGTTTTCTCATGAAAAATTTTCTTTTCGCATTATCCAAAGCACCCTTGTCGAAAAACAGGGTTCTTATTGGGGCAGCAACCTTTCTGGGACTCTCAAGTGTGGGCGTGTCAAACACAGTGGCACAAACCCAGCGAGAAATCGACCGAGCTGATGAGGCAGTGATTGGATTGTGGGAACCCTTTGCCCCGCCTGAGAACCCGGTAACAGAAGAGAAACGGGTGTTGGGCAAAATTTTGTTTTGGGATGAGCAACTCTCGAGCGACAACACCATCTCATGTGGCACCTGCCATATTCCATCGGAAGGTGGGGTTGATCCTCGCGTTGGACTCAACCCGGCTTTTGATGGTATTTTTGGAACGCCCGATGATGTCGACGGATCACCCGGACTCATTGCGACAGATGTTGATGGACTTTATATTCGTTCGCCTTTGTATGATCTTGAGCCTCAGGTCACTGGTCGGCGTTCGATGAACAACCATGTGTCGATGTATGTCGGCAACCTTTTTTGGGATGGGCGGGCCGAGGGAGATTTTATTGACCCGATCACTGGCGAAACCCTTGCTGTTTCAAGTGCTGCCCTCGAGATTCAATCGTTGGCTCCAATTCTCAATGATATTGAAATGGCCCATCAGGACCGAGACTGGGATTCGGTCACCACCAAGATCGCCAACGCCAAGCCCTTGGCTTTAGCGTCGGATATTCCTCCGGATATGCTTGATGCTATTTCGACGCATGAGACTTACCCAGCGCTCTTTGAGTGGGCCTTTGGCGATCCCCAGGTCACTCCTGCCCGTATTGGGTTTGCGATTGCAACTTATGAGCGGACGCTCGTCCCAGGCGAATCGCCTTGGGATTTGTGGAATGCGGGTGATGACTCAGCCATGACTCCTGAACAACAGCTCGGATGGACGCTCTATCGTGAATCAACCTGCAACAACTGCCATACCGCGCCGTTGTTTACCACCAATAATTTTATTGTGGAAGGTGTCCGACCAATCGAAGAAGATATCGGGCGTGCAGGTGTCACTGGGGTAAGTTTTGAGCGAGGCGCTTTCCGAATGAGTTCGCTTCGTAATGTTGGTTTGCGCGACCGGTTTATGCACACGGGCATGATTGAAACGATGGATGATGTTTTTGATTTTTATGCTCATCGTAATGGATTGGGTCCTCTGCCTGAAAACCGAGATTTCAGGCTTAACTCACCGATTGTCTTTTCACCTGAGAATGAAGCAATTGTCAAGAACTTCATCAATACTGCACTAACCGACCCCCGTGTCGCCAACGAAACTTTTCCATTTGATCGTCCAACACTTCATTCCGAGCTCGACACACCAAACCCGATGATCACCGAACCCGGGGTCGTGGGCACCGGTGGATATACGCCCAAGATGATCGCGATTGTTCCGCCCAATATTGGGAACTTGGGATTTAAGATTGGAATTGATTTTGCCCTTGGCGGAGCACAAGCTTGGGTGGCAATTTCATCAAATCCACCGTCGGACGGACTCGTGCCTCAAGACGAACTCGTTGGCCCGATCGCACTCAATGGGATGGGTGCGGGTGATGGATTCGGGACGCTGATCTATCCGCTCGACGACCCGGCGATGGATGGGCAGGTATTTTATATGCAATGGATCGTCGCCGACCCAGGAGCTGTGGGCGGATTTGCGTATTCGCAGGTTGCCACGGTGACGCCGTTCTGTTCGATGATCGCTTCGTGCACTCCATCGTGTGCTGCGGATCTTACTGGTGATGGCGAGCTTGACTTCTTCGATCTCTCTGCTTTCTTGACCCTCTTCAATGAAACAGATCCTGCAGCAGACTTCGATGAGAATGGAGAGTTCAACTTCTTCGATATTTCGGCATTCCTGACTGCTTTCGCTGCGGGTTGTCCATAAGACCGGCTTTCCACAAGGCAGATCGTCCGACAGAACGCTGTTTTTTGTCCATCAACCCTTCCTCAAACTGAAGGGTTTTTTCTTTTGGTATTTTATTTTTGTGATACACTCAGATCGATCAGCGGCCTGTGGGTGTTTGTGTACTGCACCGGTAAGCCGTATTTTTTCGGAGGAAAACCCGATGCATCAATCCATTCTGTCTACCCGTGTGGGCGCTACATTTGTGTGTCTGGGCGTTTTGTACACCCCAGCGCTGGGCGATGAGATCACGGTGCAAAATGATTCGCTCGTTGATGGCGGAACCGTGGCAATTTGTCCATGCTTTGCTGCTGACGAAGAGGCAGCCGTCTGGCTAACGAGCCCGTGCGATGGCGATATCGTGGCGATCCAGATCTTCTGGAAATCATTCTTGGGTGGGGCACAAATCTCACTTGAAGATTCCATCATTGTCTATCAAGGTGGAAACTTCCCCAATCCGGGACCTGTCAAAGACTCATTCGATGCCCCCGCATTGATCGACGGCGGGCTCAACGAATTTCGGTATCAAGACGAGAATCAGACCATCCCCATTTCGATCCCTGTCGCTGCTGGTGAGGAGTTTGTTGTCTCGCTCAAGTTTTTCAATGCCAATAACACCAACCAGTTTTTACCCAGTGTTGTCTCTGATGATTCAGGATGCCAAAGCGGAAAAAATACAGTCAAGGTTAATGGATCGGTGTGGATGGATGCGTGCGCCCTGGGGGTTTCAGGCGACTGGGTCATCCGTGCGGTGATCGAATGTTCAGGCGAACCTACCGGCGCTGCATGTCTGCCTGATGGTTCATGTGTAGAGGGACTCACCGAGGCCCAGACGATTGATCTCGGAGGATTCTGGAATGGCGCGGGTTCGACCTGTGCTGATGCACTGTGCCTTGGGGCGTGCTATATCCCTGCGACTGAGCAATGCGTGCAGTTTGATCGGGCAACTTGCGATATCGTTGGCGGGGTCTGGAGCGGGCCTGGGACGACCGAATGCGAAACACCATGCCCGGCAGATATCAATGGCGATGGAACACTCAACTTCTTCGATGTCTCAGCATTTCTTAGTGCATTTGGCGTTCAAGATCCAATTGCAGACTTCAATAATGATGGCAGCTTCAACTTTTTCGATGTCTCAGAATTTCTCCAGGCTTTCAGTCTGGGGTGCCCATAACAAAAAACGAGCCTTTTGTCTCGCTTTTGTTTGGGTACAATTTATACAATTGATGATGAGGAAATGGCTTTCCAAGCAACCCGATTCGTCGGGATGACGAATAATACTCCACGGGCATTCGCCCGTCCGAACAGCGTTTTTCAGTTTTCAGGTGGGATTGAGATATCCGACCAGACGCAAAAGGATCCGAACGACGGATCAAGGGAGAGAACCAACATGAATCGTTTACTTTGTGCGTGCCTCATTGCCGCCACCGGGTCCGTTGCCAGTGCGCAATTAACCACCCAGGAAATTGCCAACGGGCTTGACCGTCCAGTGTTCGTCACCCATGCGGGCGATGGTTCTGGGCGTTTGTTTATCATCGAGCAGGAGGGCGCCATTCGTATTATCGATGCCAATGGCAACCTGTTACCAACGCCGTTCCTTGATATCGACCCACTTGTGGTTGGCGGAACCAGTGGCGGAAATGAACAAGGAATGCTCGGACTTGCTTTCCACCCTGACTACGAAACCAACGGCAAGTTCTATGTAAACTACATCGGTAGCGGTGGCGACACCCGGGTTGCTGAGTATCAGGTTTCCGCCAGTGATCCCAACATTGCTGATCCGGGCACCGCACGGATCATCCTGTTCCACAGCCAGCCGTTCGGGAATCACAATGGTGGATGGCTTGGATTTGGCCCCGATGGATATCTCTATGTCGCAGCAGGCGATGGCGGCTCGGCCAATGACCCGGGCAACCGGGCAGCAAGACTCAGCCAGCCTTTGGGCAAGATTCACCGCATCGACATCGATGGTGGGGATGACTTCCCTAGTGATAACCTTCAGAACTATGAAGTCCCTGCGGATAATCCCTTTGTTGGTGTCGCTGGTGCTGTGGAATCCATCTGGCACTATGGGCTTCGGAATCCTTGGCGGACAAGCTTCGACCGCGAAACGGGCGATATGTGGATCGGTGATGTCGGGCAGAACGCTTTTGAAGAAGTCAACCACAACATCGGCAATGTTGGTGGGGTGAACTATGGATGGCGCTGTCGAGAGGCGTTTCAGGCAACGGGGCTCTCGTGTGGCGCTACTGACTGGACCGATCCAGTCCATGCTTATCCACTCTCGGGTGGCAACTGCTCGGTCATCGGCGGGTATGTCTATCGCGGGTGTGAACTCGGCGAAGCGTATCAGGGGCTCTACTTCTTTGGAGATTACTGCGGCGGATCGATCTGGACGCTTGATCCAACCGACTATTCACGCACCACCGAGTTCAACTTTGGGTTTGGACTCTCATCATGGGGCGAAGATGAAGCAGGTGAACTTTATATCTCGGATGTGTTCTCCGGGCAGGTCTTCAAATTGGTGAATCCGGCTGCACCTGACGACGACAACAACGGGATTCCTGACGCATGCGAAACCGCGTGTGCACCTGACCTCACCGGCGATGGTGATCTGAACTTCTTTGATATCTCGGCATTCCTCACCGCCTTTGGCAATGAGGATCCGGTGGCGGATTTTAACGATGACGGGATGTTCAACTTTTTTGACATCTCGGCATTCCTCAAAGCATTCAGTGCTGGGTGCCCATAATTGAAATCACCGTTTCGTACATCCAGATCAGGCCAAACCTCAGCGAGGTTTGGCCTGATTTCATTGTTGACACCACCAAAACAGAAAAGGGAAAAAAATGAACGCCTCGACATATGCATGGCTTTGCACAGCAACCTTCTTGAGCTCGAGCACATGGGCCCAGAACTTTGAAAGTACCATCGACTCGAAAATAAGCACTTCGACCCTTGATTCGGTCATCGTCTTTGATTCTTCAGGCACCATCATCGGCGATTATGATCCGGAAATGAATCCCGGGGGAACACAGACCCGCCCAGGAATCTTCGGCGGATCGGGCAACCAGCCAATCAACACCTCCGTCTCATTGAGCGCGGACACACTTCTTGATACCAACCCTGCGGGGTCCTTTAACTTCGTGCCTGACTTCGACGCAGGACTTGTTGAGATCGATGGTCTTGTGGCTGATTTGATTAATGGAGCACCAAGCACGACCAACCTCACCGCCACCATGCTCTACAACACTTTCCACACCATCAATCCCTCCTTTATTTATTTGGGTGGAACACCCATTGATGTTCCCATCGGGGAAATTGGTGGAATCACCCAAGCCATCTTGACTCAGACCAATTTGGGTGCGGGCACGTTGACCCCCACTGGAGACCCTGATGTCTTCACCATTGATCTCCTCATCCCTGCACAACTCGATATGGTGGTGGACACCGCACTACCTGGAGAAGATCCGCTCCCTACACCAATCGACCCACTGCCGATGATGCTTCCGGTTGGGGGACAGGTCGAAATCCTCGGAAATGGATCGGTACTTATTACCCTTGAGTTGACACCCGATCCGATCTCGATGGTGATCCCGCTCGATGGCGCTGCGGTACCTGATGTGCCCTTTGAACTCCCGACCTTTGGTACTGAAACCGCTTCGGTGATTTACTCTTCGGTACCCGAATCGGTTGGTGTTGATGCGTCGCTGGGGATGGTGATCGTGGCCAATGGGACAGCATCGTGCGCCGCTGATATCAATGGCGATGGACAACTCAACTTTTTCGATGTCTCAAATTTCTTGAGTGCCTTTGGTGCGATGGATTCGGCTGCCGATTTTACCAACGATGGGCTCTTCAACTTCTTCGATGTCTCGGCCTTTCTTGCTGCATTCGCTGTTGGGTGCCCATAAACAACGCCCAATAACCAATTCTTTTTATAACCGGCCACATGGAATGTGGCCGGCTTTGAGTGCGTTAGGCAAAATTGTTGCTCCATTTAAAAACAAATCTTTCCGAAGCGTGGAACCTATGATACCCTCTCGTCATATCTTGTCTCGGCAAAATAAAACGCCGCTGCCCGCCTGCTGTTGCGCGGACTGTGTTCGTCGTCGTGGCATCAATCAATTACATACATCACACTAATAGAGGAAATGTAAAAAAATGGAAAAACGATTCTGTTTATCGGTCTGCACCGTGATTGCCTTGGCAGGAACTTCAGCAGGAGCACAGGTTATCGGATGGGCATCGCCTGTTAATGGTGATTGGAGCGACTCGGCCAACTGGATCGGTGCCAATATTCCCGACACGATCGGCGAAGATGCTGTCCTTGGGTTTGTCATTTCCTATACCGTTGATGCCTTCGCCAACTTGACAATCGGCGGATTATCCATCACCAACCCTCTTGCAACACTGAACATCGGATCGAACCGAACGCTCACACTCAATGACAACTTACTCAACAACGGATTGATGGTCATCAACCCAACCGGAGCACTCCTCAATACGCATTTGAGCTTTGCAGCCGACGCGACGATCTCTGGCACAGGGACAATCGTACTTAATGCCCTCAACGACCTGGGCGATGCGCAAGTCGTGGGCAATGGGTTCACCATCACCCACACCAACGGCCACACGATTAGAGGTTCGGGCAGCATCTTTGGCACCATGTTCAATTCGGGAAACATCATTGCAGATGATCCTGCCGGAGCGGGCTTAAGGCTTGCTGGAACCTTGACACAAGCAGCAAATGGAAGTGTTGGTGCAAATGCTGGGAAACTTTTACTCGGCAACGGTTCCGTCACGACCGGTGGCACCATGTCAACAATCAATGAGGGGCTTATCGAGGTCCAGAACACCGCCACCATCGGCAATATCATCAATACTGGTGATCTGGAAATTCCAGGGCAAGGATGGTCCTTGCTGCTTAATGACAATATTGTGAACAACGGCACCATCACCGTCAACTCCAATGACGCTGTTTTTAACGCTCACCTCCAATTCGATGTTGAAGCTGTGCTTGATGGTTCGGGTAATGTCGTCATGGTCAGCAATGGCGATTTGGGCGACGCTCAAATCCTGACCGGCGGCGCCTTCGATGGCACGATTGGTACCAACCAAGTTGTTGAAGGGAGCGGGCTCATTACCGGAGCCAACGACGGCACGATTGTCAACCTCGGCATCATTAACGGGAATGACCCAACGGCCGATTTAGGGTTGGCAGGTAATCACAGTGGCAGTGGAACCTATCGCGCTGATGATGGGCTGATTGATCTCCGCGGTGGCCTGATCCTCGACGGGGGCACCTTTGATTCTTCCGGGGGTGGAATCGTGGAGATGACCCAAGGCGGCCTTGTGACCCTCTCGAATATCACCAACCTTGGACAGATGGGAATTCGTGGACAAGGTGGAACCATCGGCCTCACCGGGCCGATGACCAACAACGGCACCATCACCATCAACTCCAATGGCGCTGTTTTTAACGCTCACCTCCAATTCGATGTTGAAGCTGTGCTTGGTGGTTCGGGTAATGTCGTCATGGTCAGCAATGGCGATTTGGGCGACGCTCAAATCCTGACCGGCGGCGCCTTCGACGGCACGATTGGTACCAACCAAGTTGTTGAAGGGAGCGGGCTCATTACCGGAGCCAACGACGGCACGATTGTCAACCTCGGCATCATTAACGGGAATGACCCAACGGCCGATTTAGGGTTGGCAGGTAATCACAGTGGCAGTGGAACCTATCGCGCTGATGATGGGCTGATTGATCTCCGCGGTGGCCTGATCCTCGACGGGGGCACCTTTGATTCTTCCGGGGGTGGAATCGTGGAGATGACCCAAGGCGGCCTTGTGACCCTCTCGAATATCACCAACCTTGGACAGATGGGAATTCGTGGACAAGGTGGAACCATCGGCCTCACCGGGCCGATGACCAACAACGGCACCATCACCATCAACTCCAATGGCGCTGTTTTTAATGCCCACCTTCGCTTTGATGCAGCGACTGTAGTTGATGGCAATGGAACCATCGAGATGTTCGTCAATGGCGACTTCGGCGATGCCCAAATCCTCAGCAACCAGGGATTCATCGGCACCATCGGTGAAGGACAAACCATCACCGGAAGCGGACGACTTCAAGGTGAAATGAACATGAACGGCACGCTCGACCCTGACTCGACACACCGCCGATTCGATATCGATGTCTTGCATTTCTCGCCAACCTCGGCGATGATCGCAGACCTCGGAGGCTTGTTGGCTGGTGAGTTTGACCGGCTGCTCCTTGGCACAGCGGACACCATCGACCTCGACGGCACGCTGACGGTTAATCTCGACGCAGGGTACACCCCTGTATTTGGCGACACATGGGACATCATCGACGGCGGCACGATCACCGGTGAGTTCGCAACAAAACATGTGCCCAGCGCCCCGATCGGACAGGTCTACCGTGTGATCTACGAATCGGATCGGGTCTTTGTAATCCTTACCTGTGACGCGGACTACACCGGAGATGGGGTGCTCAACTTCTTCGATGTTTCCAAGTTCCTCGAGCTCTTTGGCGCTCAGGATCCCGAAGCCGATATCAATGGCGATGGCAGCTTTAACTTTTTCGATATCTCCGCATTCCTCCAGATTTTCTCCGCACCCTGCCAATAACAACACTAAAACCACCCTTACCTTGCAACCCGGGCTTCCCCGGGTTTTTTCTTGCAAAGAGAACCATATTATCCATGACCACTCATTCTTGACAACCACCTCCGTTATCTTGGTTTGTGCTGCTTTGTCTTCGTTTGGACTGCGGGAGGAAATCGGAGAAAATTGCCTTGTTTTGCGAGGAATTCATCGAAGTTCTTGCAACACTAAGCCGACCAAATAAGAATCTATACATGACGCGGTGTGACTCCACACCGAACTTGTTGAAATCAAATCTGTCGGAGAACGAGCATGCACAGCGGTTTTTCTATCAGCACCCTGACGAGCGCCATGCGCACTGGCAAAGGCACTTTTTTTGTTGGGTTTGGGTTGAGTGTCGGGCTGATTGCGATGGGCTTTGTCGGCGAGCCTCAGGAGCAGGTTCAGGTCCAGGTTCCGACCACACTCAACGACTTCCGCATGCCTGGAACTCAGCCAAATTCATTGACCCATGAAATTGTTGGCTCGGATACCTGCGCCAGCTGTCACGGGTTCTATGACGAGGCACATGATATTTTCGCAACATGGTCGGCTTCGATGATGGGGCAATCGATGCGCGACCCGCTGTTCCTCGCAGCCTTGACCATCGCCAACCAAGACGCAGCCTTTGCGGGCGACTTGTGTCTTCGTTGCCACACCCCCGGCGGATGGCTTGAAGGACGATCGACCCCAACCGATGGATCGGCCCTGCTCGATATCGACTTACAAGGTGTCTCGTGCAGCGTCTGTCATCGTATGGCCGACCCGGATTACAAACCCGGAATCTCGCCGGTTGTTGACCTCGATATCCTCAACAATCTTGGGGCAGATGCGCCAACCCAGGATCAATCACACTCGGGAGCCTTTGTGATCGACCCGCTCGATCGTCGGCGTGGACCATATGACCAAGGACCTGACTTCTTCTACCACGATTGGGAACAATCGCCCTTCCATCAGACTTCGAACCTGTGCAAAACATGCCATGATGTTTCCAACCCCGTTTTTACCGCCCAACCCGATGGCACCTATGTGCTCAACGAACTCGATGCCCCCCACCCTACTAACAATGTTTACGATACTTTCCCCATCGAGCGCACTTACTCCGAGTGGCTGATGAGTGATTTTGCCAAAGGCCCCGTTCCAATCGGGGATCGGTACGAAACCGCGCTCCCGGCCGTATCGAGTTGTCAGGATTGTCACATGCCTGAAACCGACCTCCAGGCGTGCCGATTCGAGGAAAATAGGCCCAACTATTCCACCCACTCGTTCAGTGGCGGCAACAACTGGGTACTCAATGCTATTCGCAACCTTAATCCCAACGACTTTGTCACCGGGCTCCAGCCTGAACTTGTCGCCCAATCCATCGAGCGAGCAGAAGAAATGCTCCGCGACGCTTCAGATATGGAGCTCTCAATGGTCGGCGACGAACTCAATGTTCGCATCATCAACCAAACCGGACATAAACTCCCCACTGGTTATCCCGAAGGGCGGCGCATGTGGATCAATGTCCAGTTTTTTGATGCCAACAATACCATGATCGCCGAGCACGGTGCCTATGACCAAGAAACCGCTTTGCTCACCACAGAAGACACCAAGGTCTATGAGGCAAAACTTGGACCAGATGAAGCCGTCAGTGCACTGACCGGCGTACCCGCAGGACCAAACTTCCACTTTGTCCTCAGCAATGTACGCTACAAGGACAATCGCATCCCCCCACGCGGATTTACCAACGCCAACTTTCAGTCTGTCCAGGCAGAGCCTGTCGCCTATACCTATGCCGATGGTGAATATTGGGACGACACCCAATACACAGTCCCGCAAGGAGCAGTGAGGGCCGATGTCCGAGTCTACTTCCAAACCACCAGCAAAGAATACATCGAATTTCTCCGAGACCAAAATGTCACCGACTCGCGTGGGCAAGAGGTTTATGACCAATGGGTCATCACCGGAAAAAGCCCCATCGTTGAGATGGATGTAGGCACCTTCATCTTCCCATCGACATGCCCGGCAGATATGACTGGCGATGGGTTGCTCAACTTCTTTGATCTCTCTGCGTTCCTGACCGCCTTTGGACAGCAAAATCCGATCGCCGATTTTACAAATGATGGCAAATTTGACTTTTTTGATATCTCCGTGTTCCTGCTTGCCTTTGAGAGCGGATGTCCATAAAAGCGATCAAAATCAACAATCAATCCTTACGGCGATTGGGCGCAAGCATGATCCCAATATTAACCAATCGCTTGTCATCACTAGGGTGAGAATTTCGGCATATTTCCCAAATCCTCCCGACCAACTCATTAATCTCTTCGAGTGAATCGTCATTCACCCAGGCAGAAATAATCCCCAAGTAAGTATCGCGCAATGGTCCGCGAACAACCGCCTTCGGATCGTCGATGGCTCGTTCATGCAATCGGGTCATCATCCGCCCCGCCGCCTTACCATGAGCTTGGTGATAAGCCACCACCTCCGGATCTTTCGGATTGTGTTTAATACGTATGGTTCGTGCAATTGGGTGGTAGAGTTGTTCATATCGCTTGCCTGCCAAACGAACTTCACCTTCAAGAATCAATCCTGCTTTGATGAGTTGTTCGATATGAGGATAAAGCGAAGTGCGTGACCGACCAGTAAATGTTGCTATCTCACCCGCAGAACATTCTTCGAGTGCACACACCGCATTGAGCACTTCCATTCGAACGGGGCTTGCCAAAACCCACATATCTTTGGGTGCAGAAATTACATGCTCATTTTTAATCACTTTACATACCTGACTCATCATACCTCGCTATCCACCCCCTCAACCACCCCGGCACGCTCCGCCCAATACTCCACATACTCTATTCAAAACAATTTCCACACACACAACCACCCAAACAAGGGGCACACCCATTCCTGAATGATCATTCTGGTTATATTTTGTCTTTTTTCGCAAATTTGTCCGTGTTTTCCTGCTACACTAGAACCACAGTGTCTTTTCTTGAGGGATTTTTTGTATGGGGCAGCTCGTAATCTTGATGTGCCAACTCTAAAATACGCAGCACCTTTGAGAATGTTCAAAGTGTTTTGTTTTCGTCAACATTATTCTCGATGTCACGGAAAACTTTGCCAAAAGCGGGGTATCGCTCCGCAGGGGCATATGCGGTAACTGTAGCTTGAGCTTGGACAGCTTTTTCATGACTGAGCCTTGTGGCTCGGCTGTGTTGTGTGCAGAAGCGAGGAAGATTTTTGAGTCCCGTTTCTTAATGAGCATGCGGAACACATCAGGCAGAATGCTTTGTTGCCCACGAGCAAACCACACAACAGTGAAAGGAGAAAACGATGAATTGTCGCAATTTGTATGGCGCCATTGCTGGCATCGCTGCGATAAGCGCCTTGGTTACCACAGGCGCATTGGCAGCCGACCAAGGTTCAATGCTCAGAGAGGGACAACGCCCCGTCGCCACTGATGGAGCCCCCGTCTCACCAGTCTCCGGCGAGCACGCCGGCGAGCTCTTTCGATCCAAGGTTTCCCAAGATCGCAAGCTCGCACTCCCCCATCCACCAATCGATCAGATTCCGTGGATGCCCATGCCCGATCCGGTCGCACCGGGAATCACCCCTGCGGGCGGCGAATCAGGAATGACTTTCCATGATGCCGTCACTGGCGAAACCCGCGAACTCCCGATCCCCCTCTCAAACACCAATGCCATCGGTGGGCAGAGTATCGAAGGAGATTATCCGGGATTCGGAAACCTGATCGACAACTCGGATGAAATCGGGCGAGGATTCGGAAACATGGTCCTCGCAAGTAGCCTTGATTCCTGGCCTCGCTCGGGCAATGTCAAACTTGTGATGCGATTCACCGACATCAACGGTATTCAACGCTGGTTTGTCTGCTCGGGTTCAATGCAAGACTCAGGTGTTGTACTTACTGCTGCCCATTGTGTTTATGCGCGCACCCCCAACGGAATCGTCATCAATGACTGGGCCGACATTGTGTATATCTATCCAGCATGGGATGGTGTCTCGAACAACGGACAGTTTAATGCCCCTGATAGCAACGAAGTGATCGAAAACTTCGGGTATGCCTTTGGTTCTGTGTTCCTCGCCGGCACGAACTATATCAACAACGGTGACTTTGATGCAGACGCCGGACTTATCCGCATTACCCGAGGATCCAGTCGAAATATCGGGATGCTTACTGGGTGGTACGGCTGGGCATGGGGGCAAAGCTGCGCCACAATCCAGTCGCGCACCTACCACAACTTCTCATACCCGACAGAAAACTGCCCAACACCAGGACTCCACACCGGAACAGATATGTACTACTGGAACGGCACGATCGACTCATGCCCCAACAACCAAATGGAACTGGCCACTGGAGGAAACTGCCTCGACACCGTCTGGGGCGGCATGTCGGGTTCGGGCATGTATTACATTGTCGATGACAACCGGTATGTCCATGCGGTCTGCTCAACTTCCAATCGAAATAACTGGGGACGCTATTGCAAACTCTGGCAAACATTTGTCACCGACATGCAGACCTTTGAAAACAATACCCGAGGCAACACTTTCGATCTCGAAGCACTCAGGTTCCGCGCAAGCGGATCGACCAGCGTGCTCCAAGGGCAGGCGATGGATGCAGGCGCACTTGTCGCGATCGCCAATGCAACCAACAACGACCCTGCTGCTGATTTATACACGCTGCGGATCTACCTTTCGACCAACAACAACATCTCTTCTGCCGACACACTCTTGGCGACTTGGATCTATGATGTTGACTTCGCAGCGATGCAGACAATAAATTTCCATGTACCCGCCCCGATCATTCCGCTTGATACGCCTCCGGGTGATTACTGGATCGGCGCGATTCTTGATTCGGGCACCGACAGTTTTTCATCCAACAACGACACCGACACCTGGGATGCCCAGCAGATCACGGTCAATCTCGCACGACCTGATCTTGAAGCCACCCTCTGCGATGCTGTCGCCGGTTCGTACTACCCCGGTGAATATGTCTCGGTCACACATCGAACATTCAATGTTGGCGAACGCATTTCGGGCGATGTCTCTCTCGAGTTCCGTGCATCGACCAACCAGATCATCTCGACTTTCGACACCTTCATGGAAGACCGGTCCTACGGACCGATTCCCGTAGGCAACAGCATTTGGAGTAACTCATTGGTTCAAATTCCAAATGACTTGGCTCCGGGCACTTATTACATTGGAACGATCGTGGACGAGTCACTCGGGCTTGACCCAACCCTTGACAACAACTGGGTCTCGGATACCAATACCATCACGGTCCTTGCCCCATGTCCGCCCGATATCACCGGCGACGGCGTGCTCAACTTCTTTGATGTCTCAGCCTTCCTCAGCGCATTCAACGCGATGGATCCAGTCGCGGACTTCAACAATGACGGAGCATTCAACTTCTTCGATGTCTCAGCCTTCCTTGCTGCCTTTGGTGCAGGTTGTCCATAAAAAATTGTCGAATCCATCTCTTTAACACACAACCCGGGCCTTGGGCCCGGTTTTTTATGCGCGCAAATAAAAATCCCCAACTCGTTTGAACTGGGGATTGGATTGTGACTCTGGGTCAGATCATTTAGACGGCAACACCGAGGAGTTCCATCACCTTGTTGGCAATATCTTGTGCGGTCAGCCCGCACATCTCGAGCATTTCGTCAGCGGTACGGGCGCTCTTGGGTATTCGTTTGACGAACATCTGTGCCAGTTCGAATCCGTCGCCAGATTCCATCAATGCGTCGGCGATTGCCGAGCCGAGCCCGCCGCCGTAGTTGTCTTCGAGTGAGATGATGAATCCGCCGTTCTCGCCGACGATATCGAGGAGCTTGTCGGTATCAAACGGGATCGAGTACATATCGAGCAGCGTCGCACTCACGCCTGCCTTGTCGAGGATTTCGACCGCCTTATTCCCTTCGTGGACCATGATCCCCGATGCCGCGAGCACGATGTCGCGTCCTTGGGCGAGTGTTTCAAATCCGCCGAGGTTGAATACATGGTCATCGGAGTAGAGCAGCTCAGTATCGGCTCGAATCGTTCGCATGTAGCACATGGATTCATACTCGGCCATTACCCCGGTGAGGGCGTAGGCCGCGTAGGCATCGGCGGGCTGAAGGATATAACATCCGGGGTTGCCGTGATGATCGGTCATCGTCGAGAACGAACGAAACCAGGCAACATCGGGAAGCGACATCTGGCTTGGTCCGTCGGCTGCCAGTGTAATTCCGGCGTGCGAACCGATGAGTTTGATATTTGCTCCTGAATTGATCGCCATTTCGATCTGGTCGTAGGCCCGGTTCATGAACTTGGCGAAAGTCGAGCAGAAGGGCATCTTGCCCGCAGCACTCATGCCCGCGCCCACCGAAACCATATTCTGCTCGGCGATTTTGCACTCAACGAACCGTGATTCCAGCGAGGCGTCTTTCTTGAAGGTTTCTGCGAAAGTCGAATTGGACACATCGGCGTCGAGCACGACGACATCGGGGTTGATGCTGCCCAATGCCCGCAGCGCCACGCCATAGGCTTTGCGGGTGGCAAATCGGCCCGATTGGAGCACATGTCCCATGTCCATTGACTCCATGGCTGCACTCAAAGGCGGCAGCTCGGCATCGTTCTCTGGTTTGACTGGTGCTTCGGTCGGTGGTTCGATGGTGAACTCATCGGTGCCACTTAGTGCACTGGTGAGCTCGATGCGGCGCTCGGCGAGCTCGGCGAGTGCTTTCTGAAGCGCCTCGCCGGTTGCGGGTTTGCCGTGCCACCCGCCACCTTGCATTGATGGGGCGCCCCAGCCTTTGATGGTCTTGGCGATGATTGCAATTGGTTTGGCATTTTCATCGGCCGAGATGCTGATGAACTTGTCAAACGCATCTTTGATCTCAGTGGGTGCATGTCCGTCAATCTCAATGACTTCAAATCCAAACGCCTGGAGCTTGTGGGTAAGGACTTCTGGGCTTTGCTGACCTGAAACCCGATCGGCCTGCCCAAATTCGTTGCTGTTGAAAATGGTACAGACATTGGTCAGTTGGTGATCGACAATGAAGTCGAGTGCTTCGCCAACTTGTCCTTCGCGTGCTTCGCCGTCGCCGATGATGCAGTAGACGCGTCGATCGAGCCTGTCGATCCGTGCTGCTTTGGCAACGCCAGCAGCAACGCTGAGCCCCTGCCCAAGTGAACCCGTCGCTGCATCGAAGAAATCGACGCCTTCCATTGGATTGGGATGTCCATCGAGCACCGAGTGCCAATCGCGCAAGGTCGAGAGGTCATCAACGGTAAGCTTGCGTTTGTCATCGCCCTTGCCAACGACCACACCCAACGATGCCATCGCAGCATACACCGCGGGAACAGCATGCCCTTCGGAGAGTACCAGTCGATCGGAAGTTGGATAGTTGGGATAATCCGGACTCCACCGCATTGAAGTGAACATCAGCGTGGTGACAAGGTGTCCGACACTCATGGCGCTGGTTGGATGGCCAGTGCCCGCAGCAGCCGTCATCTCTAAGCTCAACCGATCAAGTTCCAATGCCTGTGCGTGCACTGCAGCTTCGTATGACATGTGTGTATTCCTTTTTATTGTTGAACGAGCATCGTCGCGTTCAAAAACGACCAACGCCGTGGTTTCTATGGATTCCCCGCGCCTCTACACGAGGAGTTTGGAGTCCTAGAGCACGGCGCAGCGTACATTCAAATTGTGCCTCCATCCTAGCTCGTTTGCCCGACCCATGCGAGACCCCAAGGCTTGATTCGGCGTCAATTCTTGATTTGGCGCGCAGTTTGCTCATTCCACCCACAGCCGATCCGTAAAAGACCTTGTTGTCCTGTTTTTGTTTGCACACAATCCGCAACCTGATGGATTTTCCATTACCCATCTGCAAGATATCCCTCAGCCCCCCCTAATTGCCTACCATACCGCACACGAAACGAACCAGAACCAGCAGCCCCTTTCTGAATCGAAAGTCGGGCAGCATGTGGAGTTACGCGATGAAAGTCATCTGTGAACGAGCCGCTCTCCTCGAGGCGGTCAATCAAGTCTCTGGGGTCGTCGCATCACGCTCACCCCGCCCCCAGCTTACCTGCATCAAACTTGCCGCCACCAAAAACGACGAAGGCGCTGAGCTCACCCTCTCGGGCACCGATGCCGAAATTTCGCTTACCGTCCGCATTGGGCGTGTTGATATCGCCCAAGAAGGCTCTGCGCTGATCCCGGCGGACAAACTCCGCCAAATTATCTCGGCCGAGGATAATGAGTCGACACTCACCCTCGAAACCACAGGTGAAACGACCACAATCAAAGGCGAAGATGCCCTCTTCTCACTCCATGGATTCGATGTTGCTGATTTTCCCGCACTGGCCGATTACAAGGTAATTGCCGAAGGCTCGGCCACCTCGGCTGCAGCGAAATCACTCTTCACCACCCAAGCAGGCGTCATCGACTCGCTTGTCACCCGTACACTCTTTGCAGCAGCCCGTGAAAATTCTCGATACGCGATTAATGGCGTATTGATGGTCCGTGAGGGCAAAAAACTTGAAATGATCGCCACCGACGGGCGTCGGCTCGCCAAATCATCCGTCGTCATCTCGGCCACCGGTGAAGATGCCCAGTGTATCATCCCCTCCAAGGCACTCTCGATGATCCAGAAACTCACTGTTGATGAAGAGGAGCCCGTCCATATTGCCGTCACCGATAATCAAGCGGTCTTCGCCTTTGGCGATGAGCCCACCGACTCGCGGGCCATCCTGACTACCAATCTCGTCGAAGGCACTTTCCCGCCCTACGAGGATGTTATCCCACGAGATCTCGACATCAAGGTTACTTTCAACCGCGACACCCTCGCCTCGGCCGTCAGACGGGCAGCGCTGTTGACCAATGAAGAATCCCGGGGTGTTCGGCTTGCCTTCACCAACGAAGACCAATCGCTTGAGCTTTCAAGCAGGGCACCAGAAATGGGTGAGGCGAATATCAAAGTTGATCTCGTTGCCTATGACGGCAATGACATCGAAATCGGGTTCAATCCCACCTTCATCACCGATGCGCTCAAGGTCGTTCACGACCCAGAAGTTATGATCGAGCTCAAAGCTCCGAACAAACCGGGATTGTTCAAAGCTGGAAACGATTTCCTCTATGTTGTAATGCCAGTGAATCTCAGTTAGGCAAGTGGTTGTCAGACAGTCGCTTATGCACCAACACCTCTTGCGGTCACTTTGTCCGTGCTGTGTATCGTGCTGCACCATCGTGTGCACACCTTGATTGAACCTGCCGCCTGGTTGTGTCGGTCTGCGTTGTGTCGGTCTGCCAAATGCGACACATCAAGTGTTCGGCTCGTTCATGGGCTTGATGGGTCACGCCTGATTGATATGCCGATTGTTGATAACTTGTTTTTTGGATATATTTTGCAACTGTTTGGTCGTATTTCAGGCTCAGCATGGTGAAAGGAGGCATCACCAAGAGGATGATCATGGCAAAGAGTTCGGCCGTATGCAATGTCCTAAGCATTTCCGGACGAATCGCTGCACCCATCAACACAATGCCCAACACCAAACACCCGCACCCGATCATTGCCAAAAGTCCCCGACGAACACGAGCCCACCACGACAACCTACCAGCAAGACCCTTCAATACCCGGGCATATATTATACCGTGATTGTTCAAAGAATGTCCCTCTGCGTTGATCTTGATGCATCCCTGCACCAATACGGATACTCTACCCTAATCAGAAGGCCCAGGGTTGAGATTTGAAACAGGATTTGGACAAAACAGGCAGATCAATCATGCCAACCGTTTGTGTTGGGCAAGGTAGGCGGGTATCGTCCACACCAAGAGGTTTATGCTGTTGAAGATTTCCCACACCACACATCCATCCACTTCGCCTTTGTTGGCGATCATCGCTGCTGCGGGCACCTTGTGCGCGAGTGTTTCTTATGCCAGCATATCCGATCCAACACCCGAGCCCACACCTGATCCGATCCAAGTTGCCGAACCGAATCAAGACCAGAACCAAGACCGGAGCATGGCGATCTACGAACACCGAATGATTGCCAGCGTTTCGGTCCGACCGGTAATAATTGGCAATACACCGAGCCCACTGACCATCGAATCCCAGCAAGAAGCCCTCAACAACATCCGCTCACGCCCGGGTGCCACCTTCGATGCACAGATGATCCGAAGCGATATCCGCAGACTCAATCGGCTCGGATCGTTCGCACGCGTTGAGGTCTATGCCGGGATAAACGACGATGGCTCGGTCGATCTGGTCTTTGAAGTTCTCGAACGCCAATTGATTGTCGATGTCCAAGTCGCAGGCAACGAGCAGATTAGTGATTCAGAAATCGCTGCTGTGGTTGATGTGACCTCGGGAACGCCCATCGATCGATTCCAGATTGATCGCTCGGCCAGGCGTATCGAAGATCTTTATCGCCAGAAAGGGTACTACTACGCCCGCGTATCGGTCGACGAAGAAGAGCTCGCCGACACCGGATTGGTGCTCTTTCGCATCCTCGAAGGCGAACGACTCAAAGTAACCGCGATCCGATTCTCCGGACATGAATCATTCTCCTCCAAGCAGCTTCGGCGAGAGGTCGACACCAAGGTTGCTTCATTTTTTCGTAAAGGACAGCTCGACGATGACAAGCTCGATGCGGATATTGCCAATCTGATCAGTTTTTATCGTGATCGCGGATACCTCGACATTCGCGCCGATCGGCTGATTCAGCCTGCGCCTAACGGACGCGAGGCAATCATCACTTATCTCATTGATGAAGGACCTTTGTATCTTCTTCGTTCGGTGCAAATCAATATCGAAACCGAGCCCGGAAGCGATCCTGTGTTTAATCGCGCCCAGATCGCTGGGCTCATGAGTATCAAAGCGGGCGATGTCTATTCGGTCCGCGATCTCAATAACTCCATCAAGGCCATCCGCTCGGCATATGGGCAGATGGGGTATGTCGATGCGGCACAAGAGAGTCCACGAAAAGTTTTCCGGATTGAAAAACGAGATCCTACTGAGCCTTTGGTTGACCTGATCGTCATGATCAGCGAAGGCAAACGATACCGTGTTGGCGAAGTTATTATCCAAGGCAACGACCTCACCCGACAAGAGGTCATTCGCAGACATGTCGAGCTCCGCCCGACGCGCCCGCTTGATACCACTGCGATTGAGCGCTCAAAGATTCGGCTGCGTCGTCTTCAGCTTTTTAACCGTCGAACCGGCGCAATCATCACGCCCCAGCAACCCGGCGTCGAATTCTTCGCCGAGGTCTGGGGTGATGAGTTTGTTCCACGGGCAAAGAAAGCCAAATCCATGCCCGGCACACGCATTACACTCGATCCCAACGACGAGTCAAATTACCGTGATGTGCTCATCGAAATCGAAGAGACCAACACAGGTTCATTTGATATTGGTGGTGCCGTCTCATCCGACTCGGGGGTTGTAGGACGCATTGCCCTAACCCAACGCAACTTCGATATCCGCGATACACCCGATTCGCCAGGTGAGTTCTTCTCAGGACGCGCCTTCCGAGGCGGTGGGCAAACCTTCCAGATCGAACTCCTCCCTGGAAACCGCATCCAAACCTATTCAATCGGACTCACCGAGCCCTACCTGCTCGAGTCAAGCTATTCCGGTTCCGCCAGCCTGTTCTTCCGCAATCGGGACTTTGATGAGTTTGATGAACAGCGCATGGGCACCCGCCTTGGGCTCGGCAGACGCTTTGGTACACGCTGGAACGGCAATTTGACCTTCCGGGCTGAAGAGGTTGAGCTTTCGGACATCGAGCCCGATCGTCCGGTCGATGTTTTCGCCGTCGCCGATGCGAACTTGCTTGTTGGACTCCGCGGGCGTCTTCAGCGAACAACGCTCGATTCGCTTACCCGCCCAACCAAGGGATCGCGCACAAGCATCTCACTCGAACAGGTGATTGGTGACTTCGAGTTCACCAAGCTCGAAGCCTCCCACTCAACCTTTATCCCCCTGCGCGAAGACTACCTGAGTCGACCGACCATCCTTAATCTGCGATCAAGCATCGGATACATTCCCCAAGGACGAGACAATACCCCAACCTACGAACGGTTCTATATGGGCGGGCAGAGCTTCCGCGGATTTGATTTCCGAACCATCTCACCCAAAGGCATCCGAAACGATAACGGGCTTCCTTCGAATGATTCGATTGGTGGCACATGGAAGTTCTTCGCCAGCGCCCAAATCGAACAGCCTCTCTACGAGGATATTTTTTCTGTTGTTGGGTTTGTTGATGCCGGCACAATCACTTTTGATCCCGGATTTGATGATTTCCGTCTTTCGGTAGGGGTTGGGGTCCGGTTCCACATCCCGGCACTGAGCCCTGCACCGCTGGCTTTTGATTTTGGATTCCCGATCCTGAGTGAAGACGATGATAACAAACGCCTCTTCACTTTCACCATTGACCTGCCTTTCAATTAAACCCCGCCGACCCTTGCTGCCAACCCCGCTCACTTTCTACCCGCTGGTTCGACGGGGCATGAAATCTATCGGAAATCGATGGTTACAGATATATTCGCCCACTTAATGTCAACCAACGCCCCCTTTTTCGGTATACCATGTAGGAAGACACACAATTGGTACGCACGGAGGTTTCTCATATGCACTCGAATCACGCCCGTCCTGTCCATATGCTCGCAGCAGTTCTTGCGATACTCTTGGCTGCCTTTGTCTGGCAGGCCGGGGCCAATGCTGTCCGACCGCCTGCTTTGCCTACTGCGGTCGCTACGGTCGATATCGTCGAAATTTTCGAGAAACTCGACGAACTCCGTGTCCGCGAAGATGAGCTCGAGGCCAACAAAAACGCACGCCAGGCCCAGCTTCAAGAAGTCGCCGACCAGATCAACATCCTCAAGGCCGACCTCGAAGCAGGCACCCCGGGCACCGATGAATACGAGGACAAAATCCGACAAATGATGGAAATCCAGGCGGTCTACGAAGCCCGGGGCAATGCTTTGGGTCGGATCCTTTCGATCGACCGAGGCAATGTCACTCGCGAGACTTATGAAAAAATCACCGATGCCATCGCACGAATCGCCGATCGTGAAGGATACGACATTGTCCTCTTTGATGATTCACTCTTCGTAGTCCCCGAGGGTGCTCAGTACCAAGATGTATTCCGTTCGATTGTTTCGCGGAGCGTGATCTATCGCCATGAGGGTGTGGACATCACCGATCAGGTCGTCACCATGATGAACAACGAGTTCAACACGCCCTGATCAGAAAAGCCCGGCCAAAGATCGCGACAAAGAAAGAGCAACAAGAAAGGGGCCCAGCGGATGATGACAACCGGTACCAAGCAACCAACATCGCCCGAATCTAGTTTGGTATCGATCCGCACCGACGAGCTCGCTGCCCTCGTCGAGGGCCAGTTGGTCGGAAATCCTCATCTGATCCTGAGCACACTCGCACCCATCGAAGATGGCAACCCGGGCTCGCTCACCTTCATCCGCTCGAAGAATTTTGCCAGCCTTTGGGCAAGCTCCAGTTGCTCGGCCGCCCTAGTCACTCAAGGCGTCGAGGTCCCCGGGCATGACCCCGAAACACGGGCGTTGATCTTTGTCCCCGACGCCGACATCGCGGTGATCAAAATCCTCAAAGCCATCAAACCTCAAACTGCGGCTCCAAATATTGGGATTCACCCTTGTGCAACTGTCCATCCTGACGCCCAAGTCCATCCCCAAGCTTCTGTTGGCCCTGGGTGCGTGGTCTGTCAAGGAAGTCTCATTGCTTCAGGCGTTGTCCTGACTGCCAATGTTTATGTTGGACAAAACGCTCAGATCGGACAAGACACCTTTTTGCACCCAGGAGTCGTTCTTGGTGATCGGTGCACCATTGGCAACCGTGGACTCATCTTTGCCAATTGTGTCATCGGTGCCGATGGTTTTGGGTTTCTCATCGCGACGCCAGATCGTCCGGTAACTAAAGTTCCGCAAATCGGCACCGTCGAGATCGGTGATGATGTCGAAATAGGCGCTTGCTCAACAATCGACCGGGCTAAATTCGGTGTCACCCGAATTGGACATCGCACCAAAATCGATAACCAGGTCCACATCGCCCACAACTGCATCGTCGGCGATGATGTACTTCTGTGCGGACGAACCACACTCGGCGGTTCATCAACCATTGGTAATCGCACCATGATCGGCGGAGCCGTTGTGCTCAATGACCAGGCAACCGTAGGCAAGGATGTCAAAATTGCAGGCGGTGCAATCGTTCTCGATGAAATCCACGATGGTGAAACAGTCTTGGGTGTCCCCGCGATGCCTGCCCGTACCGCATTGGCCAACGCAGCTGCGAGTCGAAACCTCGCCAAGTTCTGTCGGCGAGTCGATAAAGCACTCAAAAAACTCGACCCAGACTACAAGCCATCCTGAACCTGCGATGAACCGGACCACACTCAATGACACTGTCCGTTTCTCAGGCACCGGACTCTTCACCGCCGATCCTGTTACGCTGACGATTTGTCCATCGCACGATCAATCTGGAATTGTTTTTTGCCGAGATGCCATTAAGATCCCCGTCCATATCGCAAATCTCTCAACCATCCCCGTCCATCAAACCTTTACCCAAATGCCTCCCAGGTGCACAAGCATCTGTGCCCAATCCACCAACATTGCCACCATCGAGCATTTGCTTAGCGCTTTGGTTGGGATGGGGATTACTGATGCCTCGATTGAAATCCGATCGCCTCGTCCGCATTGTGAAATCCCGATCATGGATGGGTCGGCCCGTGATTTCACCAATGCCTTGGAAGAAGTCGGAGTGTGCACGCTCGAATCAAAAATCGAGCCCGTCACTGTCACCAAGCCGATCATCATCGAAGAAAACGATGCATCGATCATCGTCGAACCGAGCAACACGCCGAGCTATACCTACATAATCGAGTATCCGAATGATCCGATTCCTTCAGTTGCCGTCACCTGGACAGGGGATCGAACCGATTACCTCACCCGCATCGCCCCCGCTCGCACCTTCTGTCTCGAGCGCGAAGCTCAGATGATGCAAAGTGCCGGGCTCTTTTCACACTTGAAAATAAGCGATCTTCTGGTCATCGGCAACACCGGGCCGATCGAAAACACCTATCGCCATGAACACGAATGCGCCCTGCACAAGCTCCTCGATCTCATTGGGGACCTGGCCCTGATCGGGCGGCCGCTGTGTGCCAAAGTCACCGCTCTTAAATCCGGACACAGCACGACCCACCGTGCCGCCCAGGCGATTGTCGAACAACTTCACTAATTTTCGAAGCCGATCAACATGCTTGTGCGCAAAAACCATGCGCTCGATCACTTTGTGATTGCTCTTGACTATTTTTCAAGTACCATTGCATCACCCATCGTTCCGATCGGATCGAGACGAAAACCCCCGCAACCAATGCCAAACACCCAAACGCATCGGCCTGATCGCGTGGCGGGCCCGTGCGCAGATTACACGCGGGGAGTACGATATGAAACAGGATCAAAAGTGGAATCGAATCGGATTGGCAATCATCTGCGGAGCAACCTTGCTTGTATCAATCGGATGTGCCGATTTACAAGGCGCCATTAACCAGACATCCGCCTGGCGAGACAATGCGATGCTCATCGAAGATGCACTTGTGAATCAGATCGAAACCCTTGAAACCAAGCGTCAAACACTTCCGAGCACCTCGCTTGAAGTGACGATGATCGACACAGCGATCGCCGATGCCCAAGCCAAACTCGAGATGCTCAACGCAGCGATTAATCAAGCAACCTTGGTCATCAACGAGGCGGCCAACCCGACCGATTCGCTGACTCAGGCTGCTGACGCGATTTTGCCGTGGATTCCTGCGCCCGCCCAAGGCCCGTTACTTCTGGGCGCTGCCCTAATCGCTTCGATGGTGCGCTCACAGAATCTCAAGCGCAACGCAACCTCGATCATCCAATCCATCGAGCATCTACTCAAATCTGACCCGCAGTTCAAAGAGCGCTTCACCCAGCACGCCAATACACTCCGGACAATTCAGACCCCCGGGGCGCGCAAGCTCATCGACACCACGGTGCGTAAATCAGGCAAACTTCCAATCGTTGTGTCTGGTGCTGGGATTTGATACTTCGTGTGTTCACTGGGTCGATCCGCTTGTTGTTTCGAGCGCCAACTCCACACGTCCGGCGTTGACCCGCAAAGCAAGAAGCCTGGCAGTGCGTCCGTCGCCAAGTTCAAGTTGGGCCGATCCGATACGAAGCTTTGATCCGTTCAACTGCCCGCGCCCAAGCATGCCAAGCACACCTCTGGGCATGCGTGTCCGCCCGGCGTGGATATTTGAAAGCTTGGCCCAGAGCTCGCCTTGGGTATCGAGTTCAAGCTGCACATGGGCCCAGAGAATCGTAAATCCGTGCTGGTGCCTTGTGCGCACGCCGAGAATAAGTTGGTCTTCGACCACACCGAGCAGCACCCGCTCGATCTCATCGGGCCAGGCTTCTTGGCCCATGTGGGTGGTGATGGTATCGACGAGCCGAGTATCGAGCCAAGCGTTGGCCTGCTCTGGAGCCATCGCAACAGTCCATCGCGGATCATCCTCGCTGCGGATCATGGTGAGCTGGGTCGTGATCGCGTTTTCGAGTTGCTGGGCATGAAGGCGGGTTGCCGATTCATCAAGCACCGCCTCCTGCGCCCGCATCCACCAAGCGGGCACATCGTTGAGCCGGGCAACGCCGATGCCGATCACTACACCGAGCACGATCGTCGCCAATGAAGCACCGATCGCCAGCCCAATCACATGGCGATCAACCCAACTCAACAATGACCAAGCACGACAACTCACAACTCCACTGTATCCGCTTGAGGTCTACCATGTAAGATCCAAACCCGAGAGAAAACTTGTCCGAGTGATTATTCAAAATTTTAGGCATGTACTGATTTCGAGCCCTCCCCGATTGGCCACCGTGCAAGTCGGAAAATAACCGAAAAGAGGCATGTCCCCCAGACAACCAGGGAAAAAATACCCAGAAGCATGCCAGCCCCGGCAATCCGTCCTGGCAGATAACGGGAGAATGGAAAAAACGGGCTCGCGAGTGCGAGCATGCCACCCAAAGCCATCAACCCGGCAGACACAAAGGCAAGAGACGAAATCTGGCGAAAGGAAATATTTCGCTTTGCAGGCTCGGCCATACCCATTGTTCGAGCAAACACCTTTGCCTGAAGTGCGAGCGAGCCAAGAGCGCACATTGTGAAAACCAAAAAGAGCATCCTATTACTAAACGCCCAAGTATTTCCCAGACCAGAACCTGTAATCAGAATCCGCAGCGGCCAGAGCCAAAGAAACATGGCTCCACAGAACGCCATCGAAGCGTACGAAGATGCGCTCAATACATGCTTGGGCACTCTCATAAACCAGCCCGCAGTTGTACCCGCGATCGAGGCGAGGGTCAACGCAACGACCGCCCCGTACATGCCGGTATCATGCCCAATGGTTGTGAATGCTGCTGCCAAATAAAATACAAAGCCAAGCATGACCAATGGCACAAAGCTCAGCAATGCAAAGATACCTATCCACTTTTGTGTCCGCGACTCGATGATAAATGGAGCCTCTTGCCGAGCGATCGACACGAGCAGACCACATTCAGGGCACACAGCATCCATACCAAGATTCAACAAGTCGTAATCGCAACGCCAGCAATGAACAACATCATCAGAATCGTACATGGTCACAACCTATATCTAGCAGACCGCTAAGGAGTGATAACAAGATCGCCCTGCTCATCTACACTAACACGCCATGCTATTTCGCCCTGCCCAACGCCGCGTAAAAATATCTGAGGTTGCCCATCTCGCGTAGCAGTATCCATGCCTATCACGGATCTGCCTGTGTCATCATACTGACCTGCCCCCATATTCTGTACCACTCCCTATGTTAGGGCAGTGGCGTTCCTTTGTCCCATCAGAGGGCTG
>JALSHH010000031.1 GCA_026982335.1 Phycisphaerales bacterium | reverse complement strand
GGACACCGCCAGATTGTGGGCTGCGTTTTTCGTCGTTGATGTCGTTTAGCCATCCTGGCACCTCCTTCTGGTCATCCATGACCAGAGCGTTTATCGGCTATCGGGTGGGTTTTGAGATAGTTTCTTAGACCAACGATTCGTTCAGCACCTGAAGAAGCGCAGATTCCATCGCGTCTCCAATCTGATCCCAGCTGTGCCGCTGAGCCTCAGCCCGGGCGAGTTGGGACATGTCACGCCACTCCGCATCACCAAGCGACAAAATCCCCTCAACGGCATCGGCGAGCACCCCAGGATCATCCGAATCCACCAACTTTCCACTACCAGATTGCAACAACTCGGGCGCTGCACCAGCGGGCGTACCGACTACCGGCGTGCCGCTCGACATCGCTTCAAGCAAGGGCAATCCATACCCCTCTTTATCACTGGTAAAGAGCCAGCAATCGCACGAGCCATAAATCTCCGCAATCCGACTTTGTGTCGGCGTCACTTCGAACCGTGCCCCATCAGGCAGCACCCCACGCTCAGGTTCGCGGGCACCGAACCCAACGAACTCAACACTGCGACCGCGCCGCTGCAACTCACGAACCACATCACACGCCAAATCAAACCGCTTAAATGAAGCTGTCGAAAACATCGCACCAACAACACGCCGACCACTCAAACCGCGCTCAACAAACGGAAAATCGGAAGTGCTCACCCCATTGGGAACAAGAATGGACGAGTTATCCCCAAACTGTTCACGCGCAATTCCCTCAAGCCAACGACTCACCACAATCTTCCGCATCGGCAAACGCCACACTGCATCGACCCGATCCTTAGGCTGCCCCGGATGCGCCTCATACCCCTGAAAGAAGTTCACCTTCACCCCCTTGCACGCAGGCATCGCCGCGACCCACTCCGCCGTCTCCCACCAAGTGGCAAGAATCAAATCCGCATCGGGAACATCGTCAGCAACAATCGCCCCCGCATGCTCAACAATGCGCACGCAATACGGCACATCATCAAGATGCGTCGGGCCATCCGCCACCGAAAGCTTGAACTGCCCACGAAGCCCCGCCCGCACACGCGACCGAATCGTCGGCTTCTCAGATCGCCCCGCCACCACCGTCACCTTATGCCCACGCTCATGGAGCATCTGCGCATGCTCAGCCACGATCCGAATCCCCCCGGAAAGATTCGCACGCGGGATGACAAAAGTAATATCCATCACTCACACCCAATCCAGATCGCCTTATGACGACACAAAAATAATCGGCCCGACCAAAAAAGAACCCATACCAAGTGCAAAATAGACCGCGAAAACCGCGACATCAAACCGAGGAAACCAAAGACCAAGCCGATGCAAACGCCACGCCTCAAACGGATAAATAACCGCCTGAGCCAAAATATCGGCCAGAAGCATACCGACCACACCACTGAGCTTATATCCCACAACCACCGCTGCGATGCGCGAAACCGCTGTCACCACCATGATTACCGCATGACCAAATGAATCTCCTGTCGCAATCAACACCATCCCAAACGGAGTCCGCTGAGAAGCAATTGCCGAACCCGTTGCCATAATCAAAAGAAAAAGCCCTGCCGAATGGTATCGCTCATCGTACATCAGCGTAATCAAATCACGACCAAACACGATGAGAAAACCAAAAAGGGGAAAGGACATTAGAAAAAGCTTCGTCCTTGCCTCACGAAGCTTCATCACGAGATTCTCGGGGCGTTCGAGATGAATCCGAGCAAACGCCGGAAACAAAACTCCACCACCAATCTTCTTGATCAACTGATCAACCATGATTCCAAACATGCCTGCGATGGAAATCACACCCAACACATCCATTGGCACCAACCCACCCTGTACAAGACGCAACCCCTGTCCACCAAAGTAAGTCATCGCTGTTGCAACAAATATCCATTTCCCAAAATGAAATATCTCACGAGCTGCCGAACGCTCAAAATGAAACCGGTTCCCCGCAGAAGCCAAATACAAATGCCCAAGCACCACGCGGATAATCGAAACAACCACACCACCAGCAACCAACGCCCAGACTGTCGGATAAAACCACGCCCAGACAATCATCGTCGCAATTCCAACCCCCTGAGAAACCAAGTCAATCATCGTCAAGCGACCCAGCGCCATCTTCCGGCTCGCCGTCGCCATACCGATACTCCGAAAACCCTGCACCACCGCGGTTGTCCCAATCAAAATCAAAATCGGAAACAACACAGGCTCCTCGTAAAACAAAGATGCCGGATACGCCAACGCACACATCCCCAAAAACAAAGCAAACCCACGAATCACCTGCATCGTCCACGCCGTCGCCAAAAAATTAGGATCATCCCCCCGCTTATTTTGAATAATCGAAGGCCCAACCCCAATATCACTGAGCATGTTGAGCCCTTGAAGGAAAACCTGGGCCAACGCCATCAAACCAAACGCCTCGGGAAACAACAGCCGGGTCAAAATCAGATTTGACCCCAACCGAAGCACCTGCGAAGCCCCAAACCCCGCAATCGTCCACCCAGACCCACGCAGTGCCTTGGCGCGAAGACCATCGCCCTGCATCGCCTGGGCAAGCCGATGGTTCTTGATCTTCCCTACAAGACCCCGAGACCCAGCAGACTCAACTGGTTCAGATACACCCTCCCCGCTCGTCAGATTGGAATCTGACTCGCTCATCTGCCCACCACGTCCAACAGCCAGGCCCCAGGCGTATTATCGAACCAGCCACAAAACATGAATCCTCCGTTATCGACCCTTTATCGACCTGCTCCGACAATATCTTGAAGCCTATGCCAAATGACCACCACCACTCGATTACTTTACACAATGAGGCTTGAATCACCCATGACCACAAAACACACACACCACCAAACCCGTCTGATCTGCCTGCTGCTCATCCTATCCATCGTCGGCTCATATGCAACCGCTGCCCAATCTTCCCCCATCGCCCTGCGCATTGCCACCTTCAACATCCAAGATGTCCGCTCAGCAGACCTCGATACCCCCGACAACCCCCGACTCAAGCAGATCGCAGCCATCATCCAGCGTATCCGCCCCAATATCCTCCTCCTCTCCGAACTGGCCATCAATCAGAATCCAAACCAGCCCTCCAACGCCGACCGATTCATCAATCTCTACCTCGCCGTCCCCCAAGCCCACGATCTCAAGCCCATCGCCTTCACCACCTACACCCCCCCTTCAAACACAGGCATCCCATCAGGGCACGATCTCGACCGCTCGGGCACCATCATTTCCACGCCACCGGCCATCACCCCCGACCAAACCCATGCCGGGCGTGCCTACGCCAACGACTGCTTCGGCTTTGGAACCTTCCCTGGTCAATATGCCATGGCCATCCTCGTAAGCCCCAAACTCACCATCCAGACCGACCAGATCCGTACCTTCACCAACTTCCTCTGGAAAGACCTTCCGGGCAACAATCCCCCCACCAATCCCGACGGCTCGCCTTGGTACACCCCCGACGCATGGAACAACTTCCGCCTCCCGTCCAAAACATTCGCAGACATCCCCATCCTCCTGCCCAACGGCTCACTCCTCCACGCACTCATCTCACACCCGACTCCCCCCGCATTCGATGGCCCAGAAGCCCGCAACAAGCACCGAAACCATGACGAGATCAAATTCATCCGCCACTACATCGACAACGACCAAGCCCTCTACGACGACCAAGGCAACTCCGGAGGGCTCGCCTCGAACTCCTCATTCGTCATCATGGGCGATCTCAACGCCGACCCATCCGACGGCTCCTCTCTTAACATGGTCATGATGCTCCAACTCCTCACCTCTCCCAAACTCGCTGACGACGCCTTCCCAAGCTCAGAGATCAAAATAGAAGGGCTCGATCCCACCGATACCGCCCGCTTCAAACTCCGCGTCGACTATGTCCTCCCATCAAGCAACATCACCATCACCAACTCGGGCGTCTGGCGCACCACAGAACCCGATACCGACTTCCCCTCCGATCACTTCCCCGTCTGGATCGAAACCATCATTCCCTGATCCCGCTAGGTCTATCATCTCCCGTGCCCACATCACCCCAAACCCAACCCATCACCGCCGATGAAAAAACGGTCAACTCCGATCAATCCTCGGCTGACATTCCCACACCCTCCACCTTCACAGCCTGCAAAGAACTCACCAAACCAGGCATCACCAAACTCGTCACCATCACCGCCCTCGTCGGGCTCCTCCTCGCCGGGCTTCACTACGACCTCACAGGCTGGTCCCTCTGGCTCAAACTCATCCTCGGAACCACCATCGGCACCGCACTCTCATCAGGAGGAGCCAACGCACTCAACATGTGGTACGAATCAGACCGCGATGCCCTGATGAACCGTACCAAGATCCGACCCATCCCTTCCGACCGACTCTCATCACCCTTCGTCCTCAACTTTGGACTCGCCCTCACCATCATCGGCACATTCATCCTCTGGCTCACCGTCGGCATCATCCCCGCACTCATCGCACTCATCACCGCCGCCTCTTATGTCCTCATCTACACCCCCCTCAAACCAATCACCATCACCAACACCCTCATCGGAGCCGTCCCGGGCGCACTGCCCACCATGATCGGTACCACCGCCATCGGCATCACTCCCGCTGCACCCGCAACCGGATTCGACCTCCTCACCGAACCCATCGGGCTCATGCTCTTCATGCTCATGTTCGTCTGGCAACTCCCACACTTCTTCGCCATCGCATGGATGTGCAAAGACGACTACAAAGCCGGCGGGTTCCGCATGCTCCCCATCGTGGACCCACAAGGCAACCACACCGCACTAGCCATGATCGTCACCTCAGCGCTCCTCATTCCCTGCGGCCTCTCCCCCCTCTGGATCATCCCAGAACTCACAGGATTCTTCACCGCTGCTGCTTCGATCATTCTCGGTGCACTGCTGATCTACCTTTCGATCAAGTTCGCCTTTACCCGCACCGACCAAGCCGCCCGCAAAGTATTCTTCGGCTCAATCATCCACCTCCCCGTCTACCTCACCGTCCTCGTCGCCGAATCCGCCATCAGGACACTCATCACATGACCAATCCGACACCAGCAAACCCCGCCATCGCTCTCAAAAACATCCGCGTCGTCTATCACACCAAAAAAACCGGCGACCGCATCGCCCTCGACAACTTCTCCCTCACCGCCAACAACGAACTCCTCGCACTGCTGGGCCCAAACGGTGCAGGAAAATCTACCCTCCTCAACATCATCGCCCAGACCATCACCCCAGGCAGTGGCCAAGTCCTCGCCCCGACCTCACGCAAATCCTTGTCCATCGTCTTCCAAACCCCCGCCCTCGATGAACTATTAACCGTCCGCGAGAATCTCATGGTCGCCGGCGCATTACATGATCTCCCCAAAGCCCAAATCCAATCCCGCATTGAATCCATCGCGCCCGAACTCGGACTCGAAGATCGCCTCAATGACCAAATCCGCCACCTCTCCGGCGGACTCGCCCGCCGAGCCGATCTCGCACGAGCACTCATCCCCCACCCCACCGTCCTGCTCCTCGACGAACCAACCACCGGACTCGACATCGACGCACGAAGAATCTTCTGGGAGACCCTCAACCACACACGCGCCCGCCTCGACATGACCATCATCATGGCCACCCACATCACCGAAGAAGCAGACCACGCTGACCGTGTCCTGATGATCCGTGATGGAAAATCCATCAAAGACGACACCCCAACCAACCTCAAATCATCCCTCGGCGATCGCATCATCCGTATCGCCTTCAACAACGATGCCGACGCATCGCCAATTTCCAACTGGCTCGCCTCCAATGCCATCGAACACATCACCATCAACCACCTCATCATCGCCATCAACGCCGACCCATCGCTGGCATCCTCCTGCCCCATCAAATCCGTCTCCATCACCATCGCCCCGCCAACACTCGCCGACGCCTACACCTACTACGCCCAAGCACCCGTTGCACCAACCGAATCAGGAGCTCGGTCATGATCGGTACCCGCGCCACCATCGCCCTCTCCAAACGCGAACTCATCCGCCAAACCCGTCAACCATCGCGCATCATCGCATCCATCGCAACCCCCTTGCTCATCTGGCTCTTCATCGTCGGCGGCTTCTCAAACTCCATCGGATCAGTCGCCCAGTCAGACGCCAATCTCGCTGCATACACCATCCCAGGCATGGCTTCGCTCACCGTCATGTTCGCCTCGATCTTCGCTGCCATCTCACTCATCCAAGACCGACACGACGGCGTCCTCCGCGCCGCACTCGTCTCACCGGCACCAAGATGGTCCATCGCAACCTCCAAAATCGCCGCCGGATCAATCCTCGCACTCCTCCAAGCACTCATCGTCCTGCTCACCCTCCCATTCCTCGGCATCACCATCACCCCGCTGGGCATCCTCGGTGCCATCGCCGGGCTCGCGTGCATCTCGATCGCACTCATCGGGCTCGGGCTCGCACTCGCATGGATCGTCGATTCCTCCCAAGGATTCCACGGCGTCATGAACACCATCCTCATGCCCATGTGGCTCACCTCGGGCGCCGTTTTCCCCGTTGAAAACGCTGCAGGATGGCTCAAGATCATCGCACTCATCAACCCACTCACCTGGACCCACATCGCCATCCGATCATCCCTGGGCATCGACACCACCTACAGCCCAACCATCGCCTGGATCATTTCCATCGCCTTCGCCATCTTCGGCATCGCCCTCGCCACATTCGCCATTTCACGCACAAAGAAATCAAAGGCCTAACCCATGCGCCCACGCGTTATCATCCAGTCACTGATCCTCCTCACCCTCACCTTTATCGCCTTGCTCGTCTTCTGGATCACCCAGAAGCCACAACCAACCCAATATCCCAAAACCCCAACGCTCCTCGACAACGACAACCCTTACGCAGACCTCTACATCCCCGCATTCAAACTCACCGACGCCAACGGCAACACCATCGACCAAACCATCCTTGAAGGCCAATACACCCTCATCGACTTCTTCTATACCTCATGCCCGCTTATCTGCCCAGGCATGACCGCCGCCATGCGACAAGTCCAAGACGCAACAACCGACACCACCCTCCAGCTCCTGAGTATCTCCATCGACCCTGAGGTCGACACCCCAGAAATCATCAAACGCTACAGCCAGGCCCACAAGGCAGATCCGAACCGCTGGACATTCGCCACCGGCGATATGGAAATGATCACCATCCTCCTCATGGGAATGAACTTCGACATAGACACCCTGAGCACCGACAAAGGCTACCGAAATATTGACCATCCCTCGACCCTGATCCTCCTAGGTCCAGACCGCCATGTCATCTCCCTCTATCGCTACTCCGACCCCGACCAGCTCGAAGCCCTCATCAAAAAAGCCCGCGAACTCGCAGGCTAAATCTTCTCCGGTAGAACGGGCTTCCAGCCCGTTTCCTATTTCCCTTTTCTCAGCCGCCCAATCGCCCCTTCAACCTCTTCCACCGTCTTAGGAATCCCCGAAGACAAGTTTCGACACCCCGTCTTCGTCACCACCACATCATCCTCAATCCGAATCCCAATCCCCTCATCGGGCAGATAAATCCCAGGCTCAATCGTCACCACCATCCCCTCCTTGAGCGCCACCGCAGGCGATGGATCATGCGTCTCCAATCCCATGTGATGCCCCACACTATGCGGATAAAAATCCCCATACCCTGCATCCACAATCACCTTGCGTGAAACCCCGTCCACCTGCGTCATCGTCGCCCCGGGCTTGACCGCCCGAATCGCCGCCTTCTGCGCCTTGAGTACAATGTTGTACAACTCCGCTTGACGCTTGGAAAACTTCCCATTCGCCGGCAGTGTCCGTGTGATATCCGAAGCATACCCCCCCATCTCCGCTCCACAATCCAGAACCACCAACTCCCCATCCCCCACCGGCCCATTATTCGCCTTATAGTGCAACACCGTCCCATTGTGCCCCGATCCCACAATCGGATTGAACGCATTGCGCACCGACCCCATCGCTGCAAACCCACCAACGAGCGCATTATGCAAATCTCGCTCATTGACCCCGCCCGCGATCGCCCCCATCACACATTCGATCCCATAAGCCGTTGCCTTGATCGCATTCTTAATCTGCTTGATCTCTGCTGCACTCTTGATCAGCCGAAGGTTGAGAATCAAATCCGTTTTATCCTCAATCGAGCACCCCGGAATCCGCGCCGTAACCTTCCCGAACAACTCCAAATCCTTCGACATCGGCGATGAATACGCTGCAAACGGATGCAAACACGCCAATCGCTTGGTTCGTGTCGCTGCTTCGGTCATCAGTCTGGGCAATGCATAGTCCCGCATTACTGTCTCAAACCCCGTTTCATCGCGCAGCTTCTGCGAAACCACATCACGGTACCCATCCCACACATCAATCTCAGGATTCACAGGCTTGAGCAAAAGCACAATCCGCTTCTTCGCATCAGGATTCGATGGATCAAAGAACACCATCGCCCCAGGCTCATCATCAATCCCCGTCAGATACTTGAAATTCATATCAGGCATCCATTCACCGAGCAAAGGCGGCGACCCATCCCCCGCAAATACCACGCCCACCGCCCCTTTGAGCCCACTGAGCACCTTCTTACGCCGCCCCTGATATTCACTCACCTTGATCGCTGTATCCATTGATAAATCTTTCTGGCCCCAAAGGCTTCTAGCCCGTTTCTTCAATCTTGCCCACTGACACAAGTGCCCCACCTGTGGTCTTGATCTTTTATTCCCGAATCAAATCCCCAACGCATCCTTCAAAGCCCGCTCCGCTTCCTGAGACCGCATCGCCGACTTCCCAAATCCCATCACCCCACCTGCCTCGATCGACTCTTTCATCGAATCTTCAAAGTTCGTAATCAACATCGCAGGCGGCGCCCCCTCACCCAATCCACGAATCAACTCGATCCCAGACTCCGTCCCAAACCCCTCCTCAAGCACTCGGTTCACCAACAACAAACTCAAATCATCCATTTTCTCATCAAGCTCATCGCGCGTATTCACTTTATGAATCACCGCACCAGATACAAACCCCATCACCGAACTCTGCAACGCAAAAGCATCAGGCCCACAGTGCCCAACCAATGCAATCTGAATCTGCTCACTCATCACAACTCCACCTCAAAGCTCAACCATCACCACAATCCTTGGCTGGCGAAAAAACAACTTCCCGCCCACGAACAGTCACAACAATAGGACCAACCCGATGCACACACGGGTCCGTGGCCTCAGATTTGATCGCTAAGACACACCCTTCGACCGCCCGCCGTCCCATCGAATCGGCCCCAACTCCGCCGAGCACATCATGAACATACACAAACATCAACTCTGCCAGCACTGCTCGGTGCTCGCACTGAAGCCGATCCCGATCCCACCACCACACATCACCATCACAATGCCCATCCCATCGCACACCATCGCGCACCACTTCCTCAAGAAAATCACTCGTCTCAAAGCATGACCGCGCCAAACCTGCCACCTTCTCCGTAAGTCCAGGCTCAATCGCCCGAAGCATCGGCATCACCTCGTGACGAATCCGATTACGCATCAGCCCCACATCATCGTTTGTCGCATCATGCACCCACTCAAACCCCGCCTCGACACACAACGCTTCAATCGCTGCTCGCGAAACACCAAGCATCGGACGCACGACCACCACCCCAATCATCTCATCCATCTCAACCCGTTCGAGAATCCCCCCCATACCACGCACACCACTCCCACGCATCATCCGCATAAGAAGTGTCTCTAATTGATCATCCCCATGATGCCCCGTCGCCACAAACCCCGCCCCCACCTCGTCGGCCATCTCCCCAAGCGCCCCATACCGCAGCCGACGAGCATTGCCCTCAAGGTTCCCCCCCTGTTTCTTCACCAGAATCCTTCGCTCAATAAAATCACACCCAATCAACGCCGCCAACCGCTTCACCGCATCCCGATCCGCAATCGCCACCCCATCCCCCCGCACATCATGCACCACATGCGCCACGATCGGCTTGGGTTCCACCAACGCCAACACCGCAGCCAACGCCACTGAATCCACCCCACCCGAACACGCCACAACCGTCCGACGATCCACATCCCGAATCCCCTTCCCCCCCGTCAGTTCACGCCACCGGCGCAGGATCCGCGCCGCGACAGGATGATTCCGAGAAATCATCCCTCTTGCTCCTCCTTCCTCACCTTGTTGCGATGCCTCACACACGACCAGATGATACTGTGGTACAATCGCACAAGCGAACCGCAAGCCAAATCAGGAGCAAACCGTGCAGTACGGCCCAACAGAGACATCCAACCGCCCCGCCGTGATCGAGCAACCCCAAACCACCACCGCTCAAACGACCACCACGCAAACCAGTGAAATTGAGACACAACCCACTGAGCAGACCAATCAATCCGTCGCCTTTGAGCAACTCTGGGACCGCTTCCAATCACCGAATACCCTCTTCATCTTTGGCATCCTCCTCATGGTCATCATGATGTTCCGCCTCCTGCGAAAAAAACACAAGGCCAACGCCAAACGAGCAAACACACAATCCACCCCATCACAGCGCATCGCAGACATCCACACCCAAGCCCAATCATCCATGGAGCCATCGCGTCGTGTTATGGTCGAAGCTGAGGAGATGGCCCGCCGACTCGGCGCAACCCTCGACAACAAAGCCGCAAGATTAGAACTACTCATCGAAGAGGCCGACCAAAAACTCACTGCCCTCAACCGCACCCTCGCCAACTCAGCACCAACCCACCCCACCGAACCACCACCTCTACCACCAACCAGCCCAACGCGCACCATCGACCCCACCCTCCTCGACCGCGCTCGCCTCGAACAAGACCAAGCCGAGCGCCAATCCCGCATCGCAGGCCGAATCGAACCAACCATCCAAGAACCCAAGCCCGATCCAGCCCCTCAGTTGGCCCCACAACCAGAGCCTCAATCCATCCAATCCCAAGTCTTCACCCTTGCCGACTCAGGGCACACCTCCACAGAGATCGCCCACCGGCTCAACCAACCCGTGGGTCAAGTCGAACTCATCCTCAACCTCCGCAAACAACAAGGCTAACCACACATCTTGATTTTCTTGGTGCCCCGGTGGCACAAGCCTCCCGCCTGTGCCCGCTCTCCCTCACCTACTTCTTCCCAACCTTTTTCTTCCCCCCGTTTTCTTTGCTGTTTTCTTCTTTACAGGTGCTTTCTTCGCAACCAATTTCTTCGCACGCCCAGACTCCACCGGCACACGCATCGGTGTACATCCTACATCAACCCCAGGCTCGGTATGCAACGCCGCCATTGCCTCGGAAGTTACCCGAAGCCGATCCGATCGGTCAATCGAAAACGCCGTTTGGATTGCACGGAAATCGCCGTCACCGTTGAGCACCGACACAATCCCAACCTGATCCGTCTGCTCATGCCCAATGGCAGTCCCAAGCGTCGCATGAAAAGTATTCTTCACCAGATCAATATCATCGGTCTTGGCCGTCACATAGGGCCCACCATCAAACGGATCGACATACCCCTCATACTTGAACCCAAGTCCTTCGAGCATCCGACGCGCGGGCAAAGTCTCAGGGCCAACCTCGCCAATCTGCGCACGCGCCGCCGGAGGCAACAACGACAGATGGATATCACCCGCAGGCAACAACTCCATCATAAACTCACGCGAATACTGACAGAACCGATCCGCCTCCTCATAACTCAACGGAATAAACCGTCTTCCAAGTGTGTCCCACACCAGCGACTCGCCGCTGGAAGTAATCGGCGCCATCAACTCGGCCAAAATTGTCTGCCGGAACATCTTGCGATGCAACCCAATAAAATGAAACCGAACCAACGCAATAAACCGTCCGAGTTTCATCTTGTGACCACGGAACGAAGGCTGCAACACCAACCCGCCAAGCTCCGTAGGACCACTTTCATCCAAATGCACCCGCGCTACCGTATGACGAGCGCCAAACTTCAGATCAGTCGCATATTTCTCACGCGTCTCAAGCTTGAAGCACACATTCGGATGCCCCGGTCCGCCCATCTGTGAAACCAACTGACTCGTCCCAATGCACCCTTCCGTATTAATTTCTTCGAGTACAAACATAAAAATATCCGCCATCGCCGTCTTCTCAGACATCCCACCGGTCACACTTGGCCCCTTGGGTTTATGCACCGTCTTGGCATTACGAGCAGCACGAAGAAAACTCTTACGAGAGTTGCGAATCTTGTCCGCGAGAATCTCCTGATCTGGTGGAAGATTAATAAAATGAACCATCTTCGACATCTTGTGAAGTGTCGGAAGATCGCTCACCATCGCACGCCGGACAACAAATAACGGTGTATGCTTCGCCATATTTATTCTCCTGCAGCAACCCTGGCCATCGCCCGTTCAATGCATGCAAACACCCGAGGCCAATCTTCCACCTTCATCACCGGCATCGGTGGCAACATCCGCACATGGAACGGCCCATGCCCGCAATAAAAACAAATCACCCCTTCGTCATATGCATACCGACACACCTTCCCAACCTTGGCCTTGTCCCCGCCGAAGGGCGTGAACTTCATCATCCCACCAACACCGCCCATCAACTCCTTCGTCTGAGGCGCCCCGGGGAACCAGTCCGGATGCCTTTCGATCAACTGGCTCACCTGCGAACGAAACTCCGCATGTTGAATCGCAAACTTGCCCCTCGATCCATAATAATCGCCCGACGACAACTCATCGAGCAACAAATTTCCCACCGTAAAATCAGTCGTCGAACCCGTAAAAGTTCCGCTAAGCAACCCCCCCTTGGGGTTGTACTTTTCGGTAAAGAGTGTCGCGCATGCCTGCGTCATCTTCCCAACGCACAGCACATCAATATATTCACCCAAATCATACATCTCATAGGCAAACAACTCCTGCGTCCGCCCAAAGGTCTGGATCTCATCGTCCCATACCGCGATATTGTTCGTCTTACACACATCCATCAACGCCTTGAAAAATTCCCGCGGCGCTACCTTAAACCCACCCTCGCCCTGCACCAGCTCAAAGATAAAACACGCATGACCCTTGGGATACCGATCAATATACGCTTGCAGCAACCCCACGCAATGCGCAATATATTTCTCCGTCCCGCCAAACTCCTCCGCAACCGCATCGTTCCAGAACGGTATATAATCCACCTGCGTCGACAACGGAATCCCCTGCCGCCCGCCCGCCGAATCACCAATCTGCGCCATCGTCACGCTCCGGCCCATAAAGCAATGCTCAAAGGCGATTACCCGCGAGGCCGGCGCGTGCTTCTGATAGCACACTTTGAGCGCACTCTCGTTGGCCATCGCACCCGAAGTTGTCATGAACGCATGCTGCAAATTCGAGTTCTTCGACGCCAGTTTTACCAGCTTCTCACCAAATTCATACGCCACAAAATTCGTTTGCAGGTTTCCATGCTTGGTCGTCTCATTGATCCCGCCCACCAACTGGGCCTTGATGACCTTTGGGTTCCCATGCCCTAAAAAATGAACCCCGATCCCCGTGAGCATATCCCACTTGACCGACCCATCAGCCATCTCCACCAACGCACCATTGCCCGCGCCCGAACCAAGCGATGGATACATCAACCCCTTGCCCTTGACCGCTGCGCACCGCTCGAGCATCCCCTTGAACAACTCAGCAAGCTCAGGCTTGGCATCACAGATATCGGTAATCTTCGCGTTCTGCTCGCCCACCTGTTCGACCAGCGCATCAATCGCTGATTCAATCGCCTCGCTACTCAAAATTCCATCGCCAATCGTTCCGCTCGTCGCTGTTGTCTGTGGCATTGCCATCTCCTGTTCATTCATTCTTTTTAAACCGCCTCGGAACCACCTGTACTGAGCCGAGCGACCAAAATCGCCAGCAACTGACACCGTTCAACAAGACTTGTCAAATCAATCCATTCATCCGGGGTATGCAATCCCCCACCCCGAACACCAAGCGTATCAATCGTGGGCAGCCCCGCGCTCTGCAAGACATTCCCATCACACACCCCACCCGTCGAAGCAAACGGCAATTTCTGCCCCAAAGCCTCCGCCACCTCCCGGGCACGCAACCCAAGGGCCTCAACCTCAGGTGTCAAAGGCTTCGCTGGACGATTAAAACTCCGTCGCACAATCACTCCAGGCACCTTCCCCGCCTCAGTCTGTAAACCATCAAGCTCCACCGCTAACTCATCGGCAATCCCCTCATCCGCAAACCGCACATTCCCCCATGCCTTCGCAGAATCGGGCACTGCGTTCGTCGCAACCCCACCTTTAAGCGGTCCGATATTCAGTATCTTCCCTCGCCCAGGCTCGGGGAACTTCGCCGACGCAAGAATACACCGAGCCAACTCCACCACCGCGGATCGCCCTTCGGTGAACGCCCGTCCGACATGCGCACTCTTGCCAACCGTCTCGATCAAAAACTGCCCAGACCCCATCCGCTCGATCGCCAGCTCACCACCAGGCAAAGCAGGTTCAAGGGCCAATCCAAAATCATGCAACCGCGCCTGATCCTTAAGTGCCTTCTCCGAATGATAAGTCCCCGTCTCCTCATCACCATTCATCGTAAAAGTCCAATTCGCCGCGACCCCACACTCTTCGAGCGCCTCAAGCGCTGCCACCGCGATCACCAGCCCACCCTTCATATCCACACAC
>JALSHH010000030.1 GCA_026982335.1 Phycisphaerales bacterium | reverse complement strand
CTGCTCCCCGAATACAAATCGCACGGCGCGGGTCGCCCGCCTTGGGAGCCGGTGATGATGCTCAAAGCCATGATGCTCTCGAAATGATTCAATCTCTCCGATCCAGGGCTCGAAGAATGATGACGGCGAAAACACGCGCGATCAAGACGCGAGTTTCACCAAAAAGCACGGCAAGACTTATCACGGCTACAAGGCGCACATCGCCTGCGATCTCTCGGGTGTGATGACCGATTACCGCGTGACGACGGCTAAGGTGCATGACTCGAAATGTATTGACGAGCTTGTTGAAGATGAAGAGGTCGCGGTGCTGGCCGACAGCGCGTATTCGTCGAAAGATCGACGCAAGAAACTCCGCAAGCGCCAGGTGATCGACGGGATCGTATACAAGAGAACACGCGGCCAGAAGGAACTCTACGACTGGCAAGAACGGTGGAATGGGCTTGTTTCCAAGCTTCGATCGAAGGTCGAGCATCCGTTTGCGATGATGAAGCACCAGCTCGGATATCGCAAAGTGCGCTATCGCGGCTTAGAGAGAAGCGCATTCGATGTGTGCTTGATGCTCATGGCGTGTAATCTCAAACGGAGCGTGTATTTGAATGAGCAGTCAAAAGCGATCGGCGTGGATCCTGTACCAAAGAAGATGTAATGTGCACGATGGCTGCGCACTGATTCGGGTCAGAGCGCTTGAATCAGGTAGCATTGTGGCTTGGAATCATGATTTCAAACGACCATGCACGGAGTACCAGCGGAGACGCTCGATTTCGAGTAGAATCAGCCGGACGACTCTGATTGGTCAGAGGATCTGCCTGAGATCAGCCACAATGCTACAATATCGCCATGAAACGACGAGCTGCTGTGATCGGTGCTGTGCGGACCCCCATCGGAAGATACGGCGGGACCCTCGCCTCTCTCCGCCCTGACGATCTCGCAGCCCATGTTATCAGCACGCTTATCGAACAATCAAAAATCGACCCTGCAATCATTGACGAGGTCTACTTCGGCGCAGCCAACCAAGCAGGAGAAGACAATCGCAATGTCGCCCGCATGGCAGCCTTGCTCGCAGGATTGCCCGAAACCGTCCCTGGTTCAACCGTCAATCGACTCTGCGCATCGGGACTCGAATCAATCAACATCGCCGCCCGCATGATCGAAGCAAACCATGGCGATGTCTTCATCGCAGGCGGCGTTGAGTCCATGAGCCGAGCCCCCTATGTGCTCAGTAAAGCCCAAACCGCATTCGATCGATCACAAGAAATCCATGATACTTCCATCGGATGGCGATTCATCAACCCGAAGCTCGCCCAAATGTATCCACCCGATCCAATGGGCGAAACGGCTGAAAATGTCGCCCGCAAATACCATATCTCCCGCCAAGACCAAGACCGATTCGCACTCCAAAGCCAACAAAGATGGGCAAGCGCACACGACCAAGGGCTCTTCAAAAATGAAATCATCCCCGTCGAAATCCATCAACGAAAAGGAGACGCAATCCTCGTCAACACCGACGAACACCCTCGCCCTGACATAACCATTGAAAAGCTCGCCAAGCTTCGCCCCGTCTTCGCAAAAGACGACCAAGCCACCGTCACCGCCGGAAACTCGTCGGGGGTAAATGACGGGGCGGCAGCCATGTTACTCGTCGAAGAACAACGCGCCAAAGCACTCGGACTCACCCCCCTTGCCTTTGTCGGCCCAAGTGCCTCCGCCGGTGTCGATCCCGCCTATATGGGCATCGGACCTGTCCCCGCGATTCAAAAAGCACTTAATCGTGCCAAACTCACCCTCAAAGACATCGACCTGATCGAACTCAACGAAGCCTTCGCAGCCCAATCCATCGCCTGCCTTCGTGAACTAGGCATTGACGAATCCAAACTCAATGTCAAAGGTGGCGCCATCGCCATTGGACACCCCCTCGGATGCAGCGGCACACGCATTGCCGCCACACTCATCCACGAGATGGTACGAACAGACGCCAAGCGAGGGCTTGCATCACTCTGCGTCGGCGTCGGACAAGGGCTCGCGACGGTCTTCGAACGAGCATAAATAATCAGCCCAGCGAAACAAGTTTCTCGAACCCACGCCGATACGCACTGACCAGCGCATCGATCTCCGTTTCAGTCATCGGCGTCGAGAGCGTCGCCGTACAGGTATTGATCAAAGTCATCCCTTCATCAAAAAGATGGTCCAACAACACACCAAGCCGACGGCTTTCATCAGGCGATAAGTAGGCCTCGCGGAAGTTTCTTGGCGCCTGGTCCTTCATATGCACCCGGAACATGGCCCCGCCACCAGTCACACACGCCGATACACCCGTTTGCTCAATCGCCTCTTCAATCCCTGCCATTGCTCGCTTGGCCAACCCATTGAGCCTGGCGACCGCAGATTCATCAAACTTCTCCACCGCAATCAACCCCGCGGTCATACTGATTGGATTGGCCGAAAAAGTACCCGAATGAGGAAACAAAAGCTTCGCCGAACGAGGATTGAGCACCTCCATCACATCACCGCGTCCAACCACCGCTCCCACCGGAAATCCACCTCCGATCATTTTACCCAAGGCCGTCAGATCAGGCGTGATCCCATAGCGCATCTGCAACCCACCATGCTCGGTACGAAAAGTAATCACCTCGTCAAGCACCAAAAGCGTCCCATGCTTGGTTGTCCAATCCCGAATCGCCGTGACAAACTCCGCATCGGCAGGCCTCAACCCGACACGGTGAGGCATCAAATCGAGCAGCACACACGCCAAGTCTCCCGCATGTTGATCAAGAATCGCCAATGCCCGTTCAGGATCATTGAACGGAATAATCACCACATCATCGAGCGCTGTCTTAGGCGTTCCATGCGCCAAAGGTACACTCTTGGGGCGATCGACCTCACCCCAAGTTTCTGGGTTAGGCGCCTGGCTTACCTCGGCATAGTCATACCCGCCATGATACGCACCTTCGACCTTGGCAATCTTCGCCCGACCAGTGAAAGCCCGGGATGCTTTGAGCGCCACCATGATCGCTTCAGTCCCAGAGTTCACAAATCGAATCTTCTCAAACCCCGGATTTCGACGGCACAAAAGCTCCGCGTAGTGCACCTCAACCTCAGTCGCCATCGTAAACGCCGACCCCTTACACAATTGCTCAGTGACTGCCCGAACAATATCGGGGTCGGCATGACCATGAATCAGCGATGCCATATTATTGGAAAAATCAAGACGCGTGACCCCTTCGATATCAGTCAATCGACACCCTACGCCATAGTCGGCATACGACGGATGCGGATCACGCAATACAGTGTTTCGGGAGACTCCGCCAGGGAGGACTTGCTGCGCCCGTTCGTAGAGGGCAGCACTTCGCGATATTTTCGTAGGCACGCTCATGTGTAGGGATCCATTTTATGTATTGGCGATAGGCAAAAGCTCAGCACCGGTAAGCGCTTGAACATATTCAAAATCAACACCCGGGCTCAACTCCACAAGACGAAACCCATCAGCCGTTATATCAATCACCGCAAGGTCGGTATAAACCCGATCAATCACGCCGCGCCCAGTCAGCGGGTAGGTGCACGACTCAACAAGCTTGGGCTGACCATCTCGAGTGCAATGCTGGGTGATAACAAAAACCGATTTCACACCCGCCACAAGGTCCATCGCTCCGCCCACCGCCGGAATCGCATCGGGCGCACCCGTCGACCAGTTGGCCAAATCACCGGCTTTGGATACCTGCATCGCCCCCAGCACACACAGATCAATATGCCCGCCTCGGATCATCGCAAAACTGTCTGCGTGGTGAAAAAACGCTGCGCCGGGATTGACCGTCACATAACGCTTGCCTGCATTGATCAACTCAGGGTCACCGCCCCCAGGCTCAGGCGATGGACCCATGCCCAAGAGCCCGTTCTCCGTATGGTAAATCAGCGTGCGTCCTTCGGGAACAAACTTGGCAACCAACTCAGGAATCCCGATCCCAAGATTCACATACGACCCATTGGCGATATCCTGCGCCAAACGCTTGGCCATCTCTTCGCGCGATCGCCCAACGACCCCTAAAGCCTGTGCCCTTTCAGTCTGTACCTTTTCAGTCATGGATACGAAACTCCTGCAGCGACGAGTTCAGATTCAAAAGCAGGATCGGCAACCTCGACAACACGCTGGACAAAAATACCCGGGGTCACCACAATCTCCGGATCAATCTCCCCCGGATCAACCACCGCATTGACCTGCACGATGGCCACCTTCGCTGCCATTGCCATTGGAGGCCCAAAGTTCCGCGCAGTCTTATTATAAATCACATTCCCGTGACGGTCGGCCACTTGCCCCTTAATAAACGCAAAGTCCGCCTTGAGTCCACGCTCAAGCAGATACTCCTGCCCATCGAAAACCCGGCATTCCTTCCCATCGGCCAAAGGCGTACCCACTGCAGCAGGTGTATAAAAACCCGGAATCCCCGCACCGCCAGCACGAATCCGCTCCGCAAGCGTACCCTGAGGCACCAACTCAAGCTCGGTCCGCCCACTCCGATAGAGTTCAGGAAATACCGTCGAATTGACCGTTCGCGGAAAAGAACAGATAATCTTGGACACACGCCCTGCCTTGAGCAACGCTGCGAGCCCCACCTCGCCGCTGCCGGTGTTGTTGCTCACCACCGTCAGGTCGCTGGCCCCCTGATCGATCAGCGCATGGATCAACTCGATCGGACTGCCAGCCTCCCCGAACCCACCGATCATCACCACCGCACCATCAAACACATCGCGCACAGCATCGGCAGCACTCGACACCTGCTTGTCGATCATTGAACCACCCGATCATAATTATAAAGCCCCGCCTCATCAAACAACACCCGATCCTCATAGTCGTCAAACCAGACCGCATCAGGATTGCGCCCGACAATGCAAACCTTTCCGCGATCAGATGCATCCGCCGGGTTCCGCAAAAGTTTAAAGATCACCACACCATTTTCACTTCCGGCCAGTCCCGGAATTGGCTCATTGGTGACCGCATTGACCTCCGTCTTCCCCTTGTAATGCGTGATCGACAGCCGAGCATGATTTTCAACCCCCGACAATCCCTTTTGCGAATCATTGAGGATATTCCAAGCATCCTCAATCGGAACATTGAACGCCTTATACGCCACAATATCGCGCCCGCAAAAAAAGTAGTGATTATCCGCACCAATTCGCTTGATCTCCCGCTGCATAATGCGCAAAGCATCCGCATCATCGTTGATCCCTTTGATAATCGGAGTCTGGTTCTCCACCGTGATCCATCCGCGATCAAGCAGCCCACGAATGCCCTGCTCTGTCTCCGGAACCCATTGTGGGACGCCATTTTCACGGCGAATATAATCCCCATTGGCATCCTTGAGAAGAAACTCGTCAGGATGCTCGAAATGAATCATCATATGCAACCCAACATCTGGATAGGTCTCATGAAACCGATCAAGCATCGCAAAGAATGCGTCATCAAAACGCTGAGGGTAAAATGCCAACTCCTTCGTCCCGATACGAATTGACTCAATATTGGCTTCGGCCAAGGCCGCCATCCATGCCGCGAGCTTCGAGTTGTTGAGCACCATCGGATCGCCGCCCGAGAGCAAAATCTCGCGGAGTTTTTCACGCCCACATTCTGGATGCCGACCGTCATGAAGTTCTACCTGCTCATTGAATCTGCGAATATAATCGACAATTTCGGGAATCTTCGCAAGCCCCTTCTTGGCAACCGTGCCATCGTGCCGTTCAATCTCCTTGCGAGCAATCAACTCCTCTCGATAGCAAAAACGACAATGTGCCGAACAAGTTGAAACCACATACATCAGCCCCATCTCATATTTATGCAGCAACCCCTCAACTGGGCTGTAGTCCATCTGGTTGCCCGGATCCTCAGACCCCGCCAGATCGAGTGTCTCATCCGGGCTTGCCTTGACCAGCCGCTGAATTGCAGGACTATTCTTGGCCAACTCAAAAAAATGCCGCGTCATCTTCACAGGCATCCGCTTCTCGACATCCCGCTCAGTCCCCTTAAGACCACCAAGTTGCACCAACTCCTCGGAGCTATAAAACCCGACCATATCCTCAGGCACCTTTTCGCCAAAAAACGGTGCAAGCCCATTAATAATCTCACGCTTGTGAGCCGTGTCCTCGACAAAATCGAGAAAAGCCCGCTCTCGTGCTGTGCGCGTATAATTTTTTGACTCTGGCATAAACTCAACTCCTGAAGGTGACGACAAGGATAAAACTTGCCCCGTAACAAGATGAACACTAAACTCCTCCTATTGTAACGCATTGTCCGCTGGAGTGCAAGCGATGTCCATCCAAGATTTGATCGCACCCGTCAGCGAAAAACTCACACCCACCGAGCGACGCATCGCTGCCATTGTCCTCAAAGACCCAACGATCCTCGCCTTTGGCACCGTATCAGACCTGGCGGACAAAGCACATACCAGCCGACCATCAATCGTCCGCTTCGCCACCAAGCTCGGGTTCGCAGGCTACACCGATCTCCAAACCTGGATTCGCACAGAGCTTGCTCGACAACTCTCAAGCCCAAGCCAACGAATCCGTCACCAAGACACCACCAACCCCCCAATCCGTACCGCCATCGAAGTCGCCATCGACCAAACCTTTGCAGCCCTCAATCAGCAACGCCTCGAAACCATCGCCCGACCCATCGCTCGCGCTCAAAACATATGGATACTCTCCGGCGAAACCTCCATGGCCGGCGCCCACGCCCTCCACAGCGGACTCGCCATGATCCGGCCTGATGTCCATCTCGTTGCCGAGCACTCCACCGGCCGAGAACTCAGCGGCGCATCACCCAAAGACACCGCCGTCGTTTTCGACTTTGCCCGTTACCGACGGCACTCCATCACCACCGCCCGCGCCCTGGACCAACTTGGCGTACACATCCTCGCCATCACCGATGGTCCACTTTCTCCCCTGGCTTCGATCGCCAAAACTTGGTGCGAGCTCAAAATCCCCGCTGTAGGACCATTCGACAGCTCCATCCCTGCCGTCATGGCCGCCGAACTCATCGTTGCCAAAGTCGTCACTCGGCTCGGCGATCAGGCCAAACAACGCATCGACCGACTCGAATCCCTCTGGCAAGCCACCGACACCTTCCTGAACTATACATCACGCCCAACTCGCGTGCTCTAACCTTCGAGCCACATCGCATGCCCCATAACCGGGCCAATCGTTGGGCAGAAACAGAGCATCAAAAACGCCCGACAAAACACCGGGTGTTTTCAAGCAAGAAAGAGAAGACAAAAGTCAATCCAAGATCACGGGCAACCCGCGCCAAATTCAACCAAGAACGCGCTCACATCAAAAAAGTTCAGGTCGCCATCACCATTTATATCCGCGCTCATATCACCCGAAGAGAACAACGATAAAAACGCACTCACATCAAAAAAGTTCAAAACTCCATCATCATTCATATCCGCCACACATTCGCTGCCGCCGACCTCGCCGCTGAGCACCAGCGTCATCTCCTCAATGCTCGAAACCCCAACAAACATCCCACGATCATTCCACACCCGGAAAGTGTAAGTCGCCGAGTATGAACCCGAATTCAGATCCGCAAGCGTCGCATCAAACGAAACGCTCCCACCGGAAACAATCGAGTTTGTCTCCACAAAACTCGTCGTCAGCACATCCGTGTCCCCAACACTTGAAATCAACTCAACATCCACAGGCGCACCAAACGCACCACCCGGTGCAATGTTAAAGAACGAAAACGACTCGACACCCACTCCTCCGCCCAATGAAATCGTGCCCAAATCAAGCTCAAGCAGATCGATATCAGAACCGTTGGCAAACGATCCGTTCCCTGGATTGAACACATCAAACGATACAAAAATCATGTCATCAACATCGTTGGCACCATTGCCCACACCGCCCTGCGTCGTCACATCAAGATTGTCAACACGAAGATCACCACTAAAGGTCCCAGCAGCGTCGGTTGCACTCGCATCAACCGTCACCGTAATCAACTCACTCAAGTTGAAGTCACTCATCGCAAAAGCATCATACTCAATCCCACCAGAAGAGCTCAGCCCCGCCGAGGTCGTGATCCGGTAGTAAGTCCCCGCATCTCCCGACTTGTTGAGCACAAACTCCATCGGATCAATCGCTTGTCCAACAAGCACCGAGCCAAGATCAACATCAATCGTCGAGGCACCATCGGCAGGCTCGAGATCACCAAACCAAAGTGTCGTATCGTTCATCTGATCCACATACACCGACCACACAAATTCAGGATGATCCACATACGCATTACGATTATTCGTTCGGAACACCGGATTCATCACAGCACTATAAATCGCATGGTTCCGACGCCGTTCAAAAGTGCTCGGCGGATCAAGATAATGCCAAGCAACCAGTGAGGCTAAATCACCCATTTGATTCCCACTGGGCACGCCATTGACCAATGACAACCCCAGCGAACTCCATCGTGTATCCGAATAAAAAAGCGATCGAGCAATATCGCCCTTGTCTGTATCGCCGGGGAAGTAGTAAGTTCCCAAACTACCAAATCCACCGGTTGTCCCGGGGGTCCCGAATGGTTTGTTCCCACGCGAGCTGTTCACACTCGGATTGCAAGGCCGAAGCGCATGAGGATCGCCAAGATTCCCACGCGTCGAGTTGCTTGCACTCCCAGGCTGCCGACTCTGAGGCCACACATGCTCCCGATTCCAAGTTGCACCGCTGTCCCAGTTCGAAGACACCGAAGCAAGATTATAAACCAGAAGAATATTCGAAGGATTATCCGGATCACGATCATGAATTGCAGCCGAATTCCGAAAATCACCGTAGCTTCGCTGAATATGTCCCGCCGTCATGGCCGCCTCAAGCTGCCCCTTGAGCACCGCACCCGTCCCATTGACCCCAGCATAATACGACGCCGGAGCCGAATACCCATCCCCGCCCAAAACCACCGATGTACAACTCGCCAAACCAACAAGCACAAGACCAAACGACACGGATGAACAAAAGTAAGTCAAAGCGATCTCCAAGAAAACAAACCAAATTCGATACGAGACTCAGGGCAGATACCAGGCACAAACCGATCGCACCCAAGAGCCGTACAATAGCTGGAAAACCCTCCGTTTCCAAGCATTATTCCGCACGAGCCCCATGATCCAACCGTTATGGGAACCCTAAACCACCATTTCCAGTGCTCCGTCAGTCAATCATCGGCCACCATACCGCCCCCCCCCAAACAGAAGCCCAGAAAAATCAGCCTATTTCTCTTCTCATGACTCAGCCTCGATATACCTTCACTACTCAAGGGCTGTCAATTCCACACAGGCCTACACTTGCCCTTATGAAACCCCTCGACAAAACCGCCTCCATCGAAGCTGTTCAAGCGACTTTTCGCAACGCGGAATCGCTCGAAAATGCGGGGCGACACGCTCAAGCCTTACTGATTTATCAGCAAATCACCAAATCCAAACCACGCTGGCCCTACGCCTATTTCGGCATCGGTTCAGCCTACGCCGGCATGGGCAAGTTTGAAGACGCACGAAAAAACATCCGAAAAGCCATCGCCCTCAAAAACGACCATGCGGCCTTCCACGCCAAACTCGCCGATGTCTTGAGCCAACTCGACAATCCGCAAGAAGCCATTCAAGCCATCGACCGTGCCATCGAGCTCGATCCCAAAAACATCGTCTACCGTGTCAACAAAGCGATGATTGTCCGATTTTCAGGCGACCTTCAAGGGGCCTACGACCTTCTTGTCCCCTTTATCGAGGCAGACCAAACGGCTGACCAACTCGTTCGGGTCTACGCTTCGCTCTGTGGGGCGTTGGGCGAACCTGAAAGAGGAATCGCTTCCCTCGAACCCCTCACCCGCACGGTTCATTCGGATCCAATCGTCACCGCGACGCACTTCTTCGTGCTCGCCAAACTCTACGATCAGACCGGGCAGTTCGGCCTTGCCTACCAAGCAGCCGCCCGAGGCAGTGAACTCAGAGGGGACTCCTATATTCCTGCCGATCGTGAAGCACTGCTCGATCAACGCCGAGGTGCTTGGTCGAAAGATCGCATCGGCACTTTGGCCCGGTCACGGGTGATGAGCGATCGGCCGGTGTTTATAGTGGGGATGCCGCGATCGGGCACGACGCTGATTGAGCAGATCATCGCAGCCCATCCCCAAGCCTATGGTGCTGGAGAACTGATCAATATCTTTGCTGCAGCTGACGAGGTTGCCTCGGTGACACCTGAGCAATCAGATTTGCGCGTCATCATCGATGCACTCAAGCCGGCAACACTCGACCGAGTCGCCAGGCGGATTCTGCGTGAGATGGACAAGCAGGCACCGAAGGGGACGAAACCGATTCGGATCACGGACAAGTTGCCTCTGAATTTTCAGCATCTGGGTTTCATCGAGCAGCTTTTTCCCAATGCACAGATCATCCATTGCACTCGGCATCCGCTCGATACTTTTGTGAGCTGTTATTTGCTTGATTTTGTCGGGGTCAATGCGCATGCCTATACCTATGACCCGGAGCATTTTGCTCATTTTTATTCGGTGTATCTGAGGTATATGGAGCATTGGAAATCGGTGTGTTCAATTCCGATTTTCGATGTGAGTTACGAAGAGACGATTGCGGATCAGCGGGGGGTGACGGAGCGGATTTTGTCATTCCTTGGTCTGGAGTGGGATGATTCGTGCCTGCGTTTTTTTGAAGCCAAGCGATCGGTGAGCACGGCGAGCACGGAGCAGGTGCGTAGGCCGATGTATGCCTCGTCGGTTGGTCGGTGGAAGAATTACAAGGAGCAGCTTGGGACAGTGGTCGATGCGATGGATAGATATGGGATCGTGGTTTGAGCATGGTTTTTTGATGGGATAATGTTTTCGAAGAAGGTGCTCTGACGGTTTTGGTTTGTTGAGGCGGCTTTTTTCGTGTGATGTGTTCGATTTTGGTGGCGGCTTTGCGGATGGTTTCAGCGGCTTGCTGGGATTCGATGGGGCAACGGGTGAGTTGGGTGAGGGTTGCGAGGGCGGCGGTTCTGGCTTCGGGTTCGATGATGGCTTGGCGGGCGGCGTTGATTTGTTCGATGGCGGCTTTGAGTTGCTGAAACTCGTCGGTGTTGATGATGGCGATGAGTTGGTTAAGGGTGAGCTCGTGGTAGTCGCAGAGGTCAAGGGCGGAGATGGTGGGGTCGAGAAGATCGCGGGTGAGGTGGGCGGAAAGGGGAGGAGGGGAAGGCAATGGGGAAGATGAAGCGGGGAGGGGAGTAGAAAATTCCCCTCCATCGGCTTCGCCGCCACCTCCCTTGGCGGCCCGGGAAAGGTGAGTAGAGGATTCGAGTTGGTCGATTTTGTTTGTGTTTATCTGCATGGGGGAATTTTTGCAGATGTTGAGGGTCGGCTCAAGGAGGAAGCGGGGGAGGGCCCGGATTTTGCGCACGGGGGTGGTGATAGGGAGAGATTTTCTGGGCTTGGGTGCCCGAGGGGGGAAGATCGCTCCGTCGGGACACTCGGCTTATTTGGATGATTTTGATTGGTGCATTACCACTCTGGGCCGCCGGTGTAGCGTCCGTAGATGTCGGCCATGGCTTGGACCATTTCGCCGAGGGTACAGTTGGCGAGGGCACCTTCGATGAGACTGGGCATGACATTTTGGTTGTTTCTGGCCGCTTCTCGGATGGTTTCGAGGGCGGATTGGGCGGCGGTGGTGTCGCGTTTAGATTTGAAGGTTTGAAGGGTCTCGATTTGGGTGGTTTCAACTTCCTCGGAGATGGTGAGGATTTCGACTTGGCGATCTTCGTTGGGGTCGATGTATTCGTTGACTCCGACGATGACGCGGTCGCCGGCTTCGCATTCTTCGGAGAAACGGTAGGAGGCCTCGGCGATTTTGCGTCGGAAGTAGCCTTTGTGGATGCCTTGGACGCATCCGCCGTCGTCGATTGTGGAGGTGGTGGCGTGTTCTGGTTTCCATGGGCCTCGTCCCATGTTGTCGATTTCTTCGATGTAGGCGAGTGCTTCAGCTTCGACTTTGTCGGTGAGTGCTTCGATGAAGTATGAGCCACCGAGGGGGTCGGTGGTGCGGGTGACGCCGGTTTCGTGGGCGAGGATTTGTTGGGTGCGTAGCGCGATGGTGACGGCTTGTTCGGTTGGGAGGCCGAGGGTTTCGTCCATGGAGTCGGTGTGGAGGGATTGGCACCCGCCGAGTACGCCGGCCATGGCTTGGTAGGCGACGCGGACGATGTTGTTGTAGGGTTGTTGCTCGGTGAGCGAGCAGCCTGCGGTTTGGACATGGGTTTTCATGAACCATGAGCGTTTGTTTTTCGCGCCGTAGCGATCGCGCATCATGCGTGCCCAGATTCTTCGTGCTGCGCGGAGTTTGGCGATTTCTTCAAAGAACTCGTTGTGTGCGTTGAAAAAGAAGGAGAGGCGTGGGGCGAAGTCTTCGATGTCGAGCCCGCGGATGAGGCATGCTTCGACATATTCCATCCCGTCGCGGAGGGTGAAGGCGAGCTCTTGGGTTGCGGATGATCCGGCTTCGCGGATGTGGTAGCCTGAGATGGAGACGGAGTTCCACTTGGGAACATGTTTGGATTGGAACTCGATGGTATCGACGACGAGTTTTGTGGAGGCTTCGGGCGGATAGATGAACTCGTTTTGTGCGTGGAATTCTTTGAGGATGTCGTTTTGGAGTGTGCCTCCGAGCGTGTCCCAGGGGATGTTGCGTTGTTTGGCCATGGCGAGGTACATGGCCCAGATGACGGCGGCGGGTGCGTTGATGGTTTGGGAGACGGTCACTTGGTCGATGGGGATGTCTTTGTAGAGGCGGTGCATATCTTCGATGGTGTCGATTGCTACGCCGCACTTTCCGACTTCGCCAAGGCTGAGAGGGTCGTCCGAATCTCGGCCCATGAGTGTTGGGAGATCGAAGGCGGTGGAGAGCCCGGTGTTGGCAGCGGTTTTTGTTTTGGTCTGCGCGAGGATGTACTTGAAGCGTTCGTTGGTGTCGTCTGCGGAGCCAAAGCCTGCAAATTGGCGCATGGTCCAGAGGCGTGTGCGGTAGCCTTGTGGGAAGAGGCCCCTTGTGTAGGGGAACTCGCCGGGGTTGTTGATGTCGCGGTCGTAGTGCTTGAGTGATTCGGGGAGATTGTCTGGTGTGTAGGAGGTATCGAGTGCGATGCCTGAGATGGTGACAGCGTGAGGATCGACTTTTCCGGTTTGGGGGTCAATGCCGGGGCCTGCGATGGTGGTGTTCGGTGTTGTGGTGGCTTTGGTGGTCATGTGGTGGCTCCCGGTTGAGTTGCGGAGATGGGAATATTTGAAGTCTGATTATATCGTAGAGGTCTGGAGGAGCCAAGACCAAATCACAGGCTCTAGGCTGACGAGTTAGAGTACAGCAGCGTGCATGTCTGAGCGATCCTCTGCCGATTCGTAACTTATTACAATCGTGCTTTAGAGGTTTTCTTTTTTTCAGCAGGTTGTATTTAATTACACTTTGATGTTTTGGCAGAGGCCGGGCCAAACCCTGTTTTTTGCCAAAGAAGAGGGTGTTTTGGCGCCAGCTTGTTATTTATTACAATGCGAAATATTTTCTATCAAATTGCAACAAATTCCCATTGACGAAGAAACTTTTTTGTCTAGGATACGGATATTGCGGTATCATGCGTAAGCCGTGGATGCCAATGCTTAGATTTACCGCAGAAGGATCTGGTGGCGATGAAGATTGTGGGGTATCGGGTGATTTTGAATTTTCGTCAGTGCGTGGCGATTCCTCGAGTAGCTCAACGGGCAATAGCGATTTGGCCTTGGTCGCTGTGAATTAGGAGTTGTGGACATTCGGTTGGTGTGTGTACATTGGTCGTGGTGGATGCATTTAGTTTTTCTGGCGCTTCATTGTTTTGTCGAGGTGCAGGTTTCTCATGATCGTTTGCTTTCAAATTGGAAGGAGAAGTGCGATGGAAAATGTCAATTACAATGCTTTGGTTTTGATCGTGTCATCGGGTGCACTCTGCGGAGTTGTGTATGGTGATGAGCCGAGAGCGAAACCGCTGGGGACAGTGGGGCAAATTGTTGATGTGGCGCACATTTATTATCATGTCGCCTCAGGTGAACGAGTAATTACTCTTGCTGAGAACGATGTTGGTTTGGGCGAATCTGATCCTTTTGAGCCCAGTGGCCCGATTTGGTCGTCGTTGGCAAATGTTCCGTGTCCTGCGGTTGATGACGGTGGAGATTTGTTTTTTGTTGTTGATGACAACTCGCCGGGGGGAATGACAGGATTCGAGGTATTGGACTTTGGTGATATTGCGCTCGACAGCGTGGTTGATATGGTTCATATTAATTGGATAACAGGACACAATGATGTTGATGCCAATAACGACGGGTTCGGTGATGGTGTTCCTGGGCTTGGTGGACAGTGGACATATTGGGATGCAGACAATGGGCGGGCGACGGATTCATCGACTCGGCTGCCTTTGATTTCTATTTTGTTTGTTGATCTTCCTGGCAATATCTTTGGAGATGGTTTTGTGGCAGGATACACGGCCGATATTGATCTTCGGAGTATCTTGCCTGAGGATTCGCTGACTTTCGAGATTGGCGATTCTGATGGCGTTTCGATTGCGACTTATTTCCACAATGATGTGGATACTGATGGAGATGGGATTGGTGATGGCGTTTCGATTGCCAATGCGGATCGAAATTTTGACGGGCTTCCAGATTCGGACCTTGATGGTGACGGGCTATTTGATTGGGCTTGGTCAGTACGATTCTATCAGCCTGGCACAGCTGATCTTGACGGAGATGGCGTGATTGATGGTGATTTTGCCGATTCACAAAAGCCCATTGGGATCAGTTTTGGTCGTCCTGTCGGTATATGGGTTGAACAGCCCGATGATTCGTGGAGTTGGGAGATGCCTATACCTGCGCCGGATGACTATGGGTATGGTGCCGAGGATGCGTTTGCGACCTATTTCGATGGTATATACGCGGGGTTTTATCATGGAAGCTTCTCGTGTACTCCTGATGGATTTACTCCAATGGCACAGTTTCGCGCACAGCTCATCGGCCCCGGTGGAGTTGGGTGCTGCCTTGCGGATATAAACTGTGATGGCGAGTTGAATTTCTTTGATATATCTCGTTTCCTCAGTCTATTTGCTGCCGAGGAACCGCAGGCGGATTTCACGGGTGATGGCGAATTCAATTTCTTCGATATTTCGGAGTTTCTCGCAGCGTTTAGTGCTGGTTGTCCATAGTAACGAGGGAATGGTATGGACTACTCCACAGTCCCTTCCGAGTCTTTTTGGGTTCGGGGGGGGCTTTTCATGTTGTGTCGGCAGGTATGGTTTGCGAAATTTGCGAAATTTTATGGAACTCTTTTTAAGGCGCCGCGGACAAGTATGGAGCACAAGTTTGAACATGATGGTTTGAGCCTGTGAGGTTTTCGCGAGTTAGGGCGTGAGCTAGGGGTTGATTGGGGGTCAAAAAAATGAAAAATATAGAAAGTACTGCTTGTTTGGTTTGCCTTTGTGCAGGCAGCGTTTTGGGGGCATCTGGGTCACCAGTGACTTTATCGCCGACAAATGGGCGGGTGGTTGATGTCGCGCATA
>JALSHH010000029.1 GCA_026982335.1 Phycisphaerales bacterium | reverse complement strand
CGTGGTATTTTGGTGCGTTATGCGAAGAAGTCATCGAACGACCTCGCTTCGATCAAACTCGCTTGTATCCTGATCTGGTACAGAAGACTTCAACGATTGACCGTTTTGAGATAGTTTCTAAGTCGTTGGAAGAGCCCCCCCAGAAACAGGGCGAGTTATCCTTGATCGAATGCTCGGATTGCCAAGTCGATCGCAGCGCCCAGGGCAGCTGCTTTATTCACCGTTTCTTTGAACTCGAGTTCTGGGACTGAATCGGCGACGATCCCGCCAGCGGCTTGGATGTGGTAGGCCCATCTCCCTTCGGGGTTCGATTCGTCGTAGTGATCGACGGGGACGACCATGGTGCGCAGGATGAGCGCGATGTCCATTTCCTGATCGAGCGAAACCCAGCCTAGGCCGCCGCCATAGGGGCCTCGGCGGACTTTTTCGAGCTCGTCGATGATCTGCATCGCGCGGATTTTGGGCGCGCCTGAGATGGTGCCTACGGGCAAGGCAGCGCGGAGGGCATCCCAGCAGTCGAGCCCGTCGCGGATGATGCCTGTGACGGTTGAGGAAATGTGCATGACATGGGAGTATCGCTCAATACTCATCAGTTTCGAAAGTTTGATCGAACCAGGCTCGGCAACGATGCCCACATCGTTGCGACCGAGATCGACGAGCATCGAATGTTCGGAGATTTCCTTGGGATCAGCAAGGAGGTCTTGTTCCATCGCCAAATCTTCTTCCGGGGTGCGGCCTCGCCTGCGGGTGCCTGCCAGTGGACGGTTGGTGACGATCAGGCGCCCGTTGTCAGCATTGTTTGCACAGTCCGTGTCTTTGCGGACTCGGCAGAGGATTTCCGGGCTTGAGGCGACGAGGATGCACCCTCGGGTTTGCATGTAGACCATGTAAGGCGAGGGGTTGACGGCGCGCAGAGCGCGGTAGACATCGAAGGGGTCTGCGTTGGCTCGTCGCTCGAATCGGTGCCCGAGGACGACCTGGAAGATGTCGCCCTGGCGGATGTAGGCTTTGGCTTGTTCGACCATGGCAGCGTGTTCGTCGCGGGTGGTGTTGCAGGGCATCGGGGTGTTTGTTGTTGATTCAACGCTGGCAACTCGGCCCAACGGCAGGGGTTTGGAATGCTCTTGGACTTGCTTGGCCAAGGCATCGAGGGATGCCAGGGCGTTGGTGTAGATGGTTGCCGGATCGTCATCGGGGGCGACGAAGGCGAGTTTGACGAGGTAGACGAGTTTGTCAACATGATCGAAGATGACGAGTTCGTCGTAGAACCCGAAAGCGAGTTCGGGCAGGTTGCGATCGTCTGGGGGGGCGTGTTCGAGGCTCAGCTTGGTGGGCTCGGCGTAGCGGACTGAATCGTACCCGGCGTAGCCGAACCAACCTCCGAGAACGCATTTGGGCAGGAGGTTGCGATCGGTGGAGGATTGGGGGGTTGCCAGGTGCCAGCTTTGGCTCATGGTGCGCAGGGTATCGAGCGGGTCGGGGGTAGAGATCGTGTGCTCGGTGCCTGCGTGATGGTTGGTGATGGTAGTCTGGTCGGCTTTGGCGGTGAGTTCGATCATCGGGTGAGCGCCGAGGATGGAGTATCGTCCTTGTTGGTCGCCGCCTTCGACGGATTCGAGGAGGAAGGAGGGTGCGGTGCGCTGATCGGTGGAGACGAGTCGTCGATAGGCCAATACCGGGGTGAGTTGGTCGGCCAATACGCGGATGGCAACAGGAATGACGATGCGCAAATCCGGCGAAGGATCGCCAAGGGAGACTTTGGTCCGTGCGAAAGTGTCAAGAAACTCGGATTGGGTGATCGAAGGCATAGATCGGAGTGTATGCGCTGAACTTTGTGGGTGGGGAGGTTGTAGGATGAGGTATGCGATTGAAAAACAGTATGCTGGTGTTGGGTATGATCGGGTGTGTGTTGCTGGTGCCTGGTGCACACTCACAAGTTGAGAACCCCGAGAGCCCGAGGAAGAGTTCTGTCAAAGCAGCCGCCTCGGCAGAGCCTAAGGTTGCCGGTTCGCTGGGGGATATTTTTGCCCAGATCAACGATCAGGCAGCGATTCGGCGGGCGGGGCTCAAGGCCGAGTTGTTGCGTCGGGTGCAAGTGACGGTGCCTGTGGTGGTGGTGGTCAAAGATGCCAAGGGTTACCTTCAAGCAATCTCGGGATGGGAGAAGACGGTGCGATTCCCTGTCTTATGGGATGATGGATCGGTTTCTTCACGCGAGGACATTGCTCGTTTTGTGCGTGCGTTCAAGCCTGAGCATGTGATCGAGCTTGCTGGTGGCTCGGAGGTGAGTTGGGTTGGCGATCGTTTGAAGAAACAGGAAATTTTCGAGCTGGTACTCAGCAAGGCCGTTGATGAGCAAAAAGCCGATTGGAAAGCGACTTTGGATGCGTTGGCTCAGGAGGGGATTGTCAGCCCTGGAATGGTGGTGACGGATGTGAATGATTCGGCGTGGCCTGCGGCGTTGGCATTGGCTGCGGGTCGGTTTCAACCGATTTCGTTTATCGAGAAGCCTTCGAGTGTGTATCAGCCAATGAGTGTGAGTGATGCGGATGCACTCGAGCGGGCCATCGAACGGGCTGCCCAAGCGACGGGGCGATCTTGGGAAGAGATTGGTGATGATATTGATGCGATCACCTTGGCGGTTAATACGGGAACGATGATCAAATCAGGCAGCGGGGTTCGGGATCGGTTGGCGACGACGGATCGGATCGGACGGATGGATTCCAATGGCACGGGCAAACGGTGGGCATGGTGCGGGCAGATCATCGGAGATCAATCGCGCAGCGTATACCAGGCGATGTGTGCACTCTTTTTGTCAATCGACCATGCTTTTATATGGGATGGATATTCCAGCGCCCAGCCTTGGGCCAAGTATGATGGGACGCAGGCCGGGGAGGTACTCGAATCGGCGGGATTGGCCGTTGAGCTTAATGATCAACCTCGCAATACACTCAAAGATTGGAAGTTCCGGATGGTCAAGCCGGTGGGGCAATCGATCGGCGAGGATGGATCGTCTGCGCTGTTTTTGATGAACTCGAAGGGTGCCTCGAATGTATTTGACCTGCCCGGAGCTGTTGATGGGCGGGGCAAGCCTGGGCATATGCCGATGTTTGATGTCCCCGTTGCGTTGCACCTTGTGCATTCGTTTTCGCTGCAGCATCCGATGAACCGCGACACAGTGGGAGGGCGATTGCTTGAACGGGGTGTGTATGTGTATGCCGGTTCGGTGGACGAGCCGTTTCTTGAAGGCTTTGTGCCCACACCTGCGATTGCACATCGGCTGGCGGGATCGCTCGCCTTTGCTGCGGCGGTGCGTTTTGATGAGCGTCCGGTGTGGAAGATTACGGTGCTGGGCGATCCGCTGGTGACGATTGGACCCGGTGGTCGACGGGCCAGCGGCGAGATCAAACTTCCAGGGTCGGTTCATCTGGAGAGGCGGTACAAGGATCGGCTCAAGGCGGAGGATTTTGGGGGGGCGATTGCAGATTTGTCGTTGCTGGGACGCGATGAGGCGGTGGCACGGATCGCGATTGCGTTGATGAAGGATAAGCCTCAAGCCTTTGGGGCCGATGTGGCGCTTTTGTCGATTCCTTCGTTGTTTCGGGCCGGTGAGTATGAGGCGTTGGTCGATGCGTACGAACGACTCAATGCGATGGGGCAGATCGAGCCTCTGATGCAGGATTTGCTTTGGCTCGCGTCGCCTTACCTGTTGACGCGGGCGTCGAATGATCCTGCTGAGCAATCACGGATTGAGGCGTTGCTGCGGGCCAATATCCGGAACAAGCAGAAGATTCAAGATGCGGAAGACTTGGCGATGCACCTGCGCAAGCGTTCGCTTGGCAGTGCGGTGGGGGTGCTTGAATCATTGAGGCCCACACTCAGTGAGCATCAAGTGAAGATGCTTGATCGGGCGATTGCCCGGGTGAGGAAGTGAGAAGGAGGACCAAGGCATAGAAAATGGGGACAGAGAGCGATGAAAGGATGTCCGCTTGTCAGCGACCCATTGCTTATTGCCTGGTTCCCGGTCCCTGCCCCCTCCTACAATCCCTTATGATTCAGCTTGGTGTCAATATCGATCATGTCGCGACGCTTCGGCAGGCGCGGTATCCTGGGGAGCCTGATCCAATGGGAGGTGGAGGCGAGCCCGACCCGGTACGGGCAGCCCATGAGGCCGAGCTCGGTGGGGCCGATGGGATCACGGTGCATCTGCGTGAAGACCGTCGGCACATGACCGATCGGGATGTTGGGTTGCTGCGCCGGCTGGTGAAAGTGAAGCTGAATTTGGAAATGGCAGCAACCGAGGAGATGATTGAAATCGCGCGTCAGACGAGGCCTCACACGGCGATGCTTGTGCCTGAAGGGCGCGAGGAAGTGACGACCGAAGGTGGACTTGATGTGCTCGGGCAGGTGGATCGGCTCGGCGAGGTGGTCGCGGAGCTCAAAGAACGGGGGATGATCGTCAGCGCGTTTATTGACCCTGACACACAACAAGTGCAGGCGGCGGCAAAGGTTGGCTTTGATGTCTGCGAAGTGCATACCGGGCCTTATGCGCATGCCTTTGCTGCTTGTGGGGGTGATTTGCGCAAAGATAAACTCAAGGATCAGCTCCGGCTTGTTGAAGAAGCCGGGTGTGTGATTCGTGAGTTGGGAATGCGGTTCAATGCGGGGCATGCGCTCAACTATCACAATGTTCACTTGATCGCGGGATTGGCGGGGATTGATGAGTTGCACATTGGGCACTCGATTGTGTGCCGATCGGTGTATGTTGGTTTTCGCCAGGCGGTGGCAGATATGAAGGCGTTGATGGTGCGGGCATCGGTGCTTTCATAAGAGCGGGCCCGATAAAAACTTGTCGTAGACAAATGGTTTCGGCAAAAAACATCTTGTGTTCATTCCGGATTTGGCTACGATCTGAGCATGACCAAACTACCTGCATCGAAGACTGGCGCCATGCCGGGGCGTTGCGCAGCTGTGTCTACGGAAAAAAGAGTGGTTCGAAAACGATCCAAGGGTGTGCCTCGCGGCGCTTTTGTAAATCATCAGGCTGCGATTGATTTTCTCGACAGCCGAGTCAATATCGAGCGTGTGCGTCCTGACAAGGTGAAGAACGAGGTTTGGAAACTCGATCGGATGCAGGCGTTGCTCGCCGAGCTTGGCAATCCTCACGATGGTCTTGAGATTGTGCATATCGCCGGGTCCAAGGGTAAAGGCTCGGTGTGCAATATGCTCGAGTGTACCCTTGAAGCTTGCGGGTACACCACGGGGGTTTTTACCAGCCCGCATCTTGTCGATGTGCGTGAACGGGTGCGGATTGGTTCGGTGCCGATTGAGGAGCCGCTCTTTGACCGTGCGCTCGAGTTGTGCCGGGATGCAGCTTTTGTTGTTGAATCCGAGCATGGCATGGCGACTTACTTTGAGTTGCTTACTGCGTTGTCGCTGGTGGTCTTCGCGCAGCAGGCCGTTGATCTGGTGGTGCTTGAGACGGGGATCGGCGGCAAGCTTGATTGCACCAATGTGGTTTCACCAAGAGTTTGTGGATTGACACGGATTCACCTTGAACACACGCAAATTCTTGGTGATACGCTTGCTGCAATTGCTGCTCAGAAAGCGGGGATCATCAAACCTGGAGCAGTAACAATTTCGACACCTCAGCACGATGATGTAGCCTGTGTGTTCCAAGAGCATGCCAAGGCAGCAGGTTCTCCGCTCAAGTTTTTAGGTGACGATGTTTTATATACTTGTCGGTTTCAATCTGGAGTCAGTCGCGGACCTCATGCCCGTGTGTGTGTTGGCGATGACGAGGATGGTTTTGAGCATATGTCGGTGCCTTTGCTTGGGATGCACCAGGCGGACAACTGTGCCTTGGCGCTGGCGATTATTCTTGAGTTGCGAAACCTTGGGTTTGATCTTCCTGAGCGAATGGTGACAGCGGGGCTCGAGCAAATCAATTGCCAAGGGAGACTTGAGCGTATCTTTGATAAGCCTCCGATTTATATTGATGGCGCGCACACACCTGAGAGCATCTACGAAACACTCAAGGCGACCGGTGCGCATCTCAATTATGATTCATTGATTGTGATCTTTGGTTGCACCAGTGACAAGAATGTCAAAGCGATGCTTCGCCAACTCGATCGCGGTGCTGACAAAATACTGTTTACCCAAGCTACAAACAACCCGCGAAGCGTAAATCCTGATGAACTTTTGTGCCAATTTCGGGATGAGATTGGTGGCAAGGCAATGGCAGAATCGAAAAAGTGTGTTCACGATGCGCTCAAGGACGCTGCCCGGGCAGTAACTGGTAATGACCTGATTTTGCTCTTGGGGAGCTTTTATATTGCTGGTGAAGCAAAGGCACTGATTGAAGAACGCAGATCTCAGCGATAGGCTCATTGTGGGCAACGGTGTTGTTGCTGCCAATTTTTCCTCTCTAATCTATCCCAAAACAAATGGAGCCGTATGTATGTTCGAAATGATTAAAGTTGCATCGAAGGGAAAAGCAGGTGTACTTATCGTTGGGCAATTTGCTGATGAGAAACTCAACGCCCAGACCAAAGCCCTTGATGCTGACGGCTCGTTGGTCGAAGCGACCAAGCGTCCTGAGGCCAATGGAAGCTTTGGATCTGTTATCGAGGTACACGGATCAAATCAATACGAACGAGCATTGATCATCGGACTCGGTTCACGGGAAGAGTTTGAGCTTGGTTCTCTCCGCAAAATTGGCGGCGTTGCCGGACGCGCAATCGCAAAAGCCAAAGCAACGAGCGCAAACTTCCAAATTTGCAAAGCACTCAAGAAGCTCAAGAAGTCAGACGCGGTTGATCCGTTCACCGCCGGCGCGATGGTTGGTGAAGGGTTGGGAATGCTTTCGTGGTCGTATGATTCATTGCGTGGATCGGCGACCGATGTCTCAGCTCAGGGTAAACTTGCGGTGCATAGTTGTTGTAAAGCGTTCAATGAAGGGGTCGAGCGGGGGCTCGGGTTTGCCGAGGGGACCAATATCGCACGAACGCTCTCGCAGACGCCTCCCAATATTGCCACGCCGATGTGGATTGCCAGCGAAGCCAGGAAGATGGCACGGAAAAGCCCGGGGCTTTCATGCACCGTGTTTTCTGGCAAGAAGCTCGAAGACGAACGGCTCACCGGACTCCTCAATGTCGGCAAGGCCTCAGAAAATCAGCCTTGCATGATTCGGTTGGAATACACGCCTGCGCGGGGCAAGTCCAAAAAGCCGATCGTGCTCGTGGGCAAGACGATCAGTTATGACAGCGGTGGGCTATCGATTAAGGTCGGTGGCGGGATGGTTGGGATGAAACGAGATAAAGACGGTGGGTGCGGCGTCTTTGGCGCAATGCACATCATCGCCAATGTCATCAAACCCAATCGACCAGTCGTCGCGCTGCTGATGAGCGCCGAAAACTCGATTTCAGATGAAGCGTATCGCCCCGATGATGTCCTGACCTTCCGCAACGGTGTGACGGTGGAGATCACCAATACCGATGCTGAGGGGCGCTTGGTACTCGCCGATGGATTGTGCTGGGCGTGCGAGAAGGAGAACCCGGAATATGTCGTCGATGTTGCCACCCTCACTGGCGGAATCGTTGTCGCGCTGGGCTCGGTGTACGCCGGGATGTGGTGTGATGATGATGGTGTTCGCGCCAAACTCGAAGAAGCTGCCGATGCGACGGGCGAAGCGTTGTGGCGGATGCCTCACCACAGCAAGTATAACGCGTTGATGAAATCACCGATTGCCGACATCCTCAACTCGGCTCCTGTCCGCGAAGCGCACCCAATCCAGGGTGCTGCGTTTTTGACGCACTTTGTGGAAGATGGCGTCAAATGGGCGCACCTCGATATCGCGGGAACGCATGTGATCAAGAAGGACAACGAGTTTATGTGTGCTGGGCCTACGGGATTCGGGGCCCGGCTGTTGGCCGACTTGGTTGAGCGGAGCTGATTAGGTAAAGGTGAGCGGTGAAATTCGGATTGCAATTTGATGGCTTGACCAATGCCTCGGATAGTCCGGGGCATTTTGTGTCAAGCTCGAAATAGGAAGAGCGCATGAAACATGTATTCTTGAAAATAAGTTTGAAAAAAGACCATCATCTATAATCACCTGATCTTATGAACAGCAACACCCGCCGACGGTTGGTTTGCCGGTGCTTTTGGATTCGATCCATTGGCGGGCTTTGAGTCCCAAAGCCCACGCCATCAGGAGAATGAAAATGGCAGCGGCGATACCTTTGATGCTCAGGAGTGAGACGCCGTGCTCGTGCAAAGCGGCCATCTCTGCCAGCGGAGGCATCAGATTCAGAAAAAACATATCAAAGATGACCCCGGCAGCCAAAGCGATGACCGCAATGGTACCAAGGTAGATGACCAAGGCCTTCATACCTAAGTCCTTGATGAGCCAACTCATCGTCGCAACATTGGTGGCTGGGCCAGACAGCAAAAGTACGAGTGCGGCACCAGGCGAAAGCCCAGCGAGAACAAGCGAAAAAGCCAAAGGCGTCGAGCTCGTCGCACAGATGTAAAGCGGGATCCCGACGAGGAGCATGATAAGTTTGGGGACGATCCCCGAGCCGACATGTTCTTCAAACCAGCCCGGCGGCACAGCAGCGCCGATGACGGCAGCCATGATGAGCCCGATGCTCAGCCAGATCGCCAAATCGACAAGCATGACGGCAAAGCCATAACGGAAGGACTCACGAGCACCGCCGATGAACCCAAGGTTGGTTTTCTGAGGCGTTGAAGAACAGCACGAATCTTCCGCGGGTGCTTCTTTGGGCTTCTTTGACGAACAGCACGAACCAGATGTTGATTCTGATTTGGATGAGCAACATGAGCCTGTGGATTGCTTTGATTTTGATGAACAGCACGAGCCAGTTTCGCGTTTCTCGATCTTGGCGACGGCTGCTGATGCTTCGTCGGGGTTGATCATCGAGAGCCCAATGGCGTTGGGGTCTTCGATGGAATCGGGTACTTGATCGTTGATTCTGTGTTCGTTTCGGTGGGTAAGGTCGATGAGAATGCCAGCGACGAGCCCGGTGATGACGGCGATAACAGGCCGAGCGAGGGCAAAGACGGGGCCAAAGAGTCCCCAGGTCAGCGGGATGGATTCTTCGCCAGTTTGAGGTGTCGAGATGGCAAAGGCCGCGCTGGCGCCCTTGCTGGCCCCCTGTTTACGCAAACCCGCAGCGACGGGGATCACGGCACACGAGCATAAGGGCAGCGGAATCCCCAATAACGAAGCTTTGGCAAGCGGGATAACCCCTTTGCCCCCGAGGTGTTTGAACATCCATTCACGGGGGACGAGGACATGGACGATCCCAGCGAGGAGGAAGCCGAAAAGGAGCCAGAGGGATGATTCGGTGAGGATCATCCAGAGTTCATTGAAAAAACTTGTCATAGTGGGAAAAGTATAGACCGATCGGTTTGATTCCCAATCGGTTGCTCAAATTCGATTATTTTTCTCAATTGCCGCACTATGATGATGGCCTATCGCGAATCTGACCTGATGCGATTTCAGAGGACGCCAATATGCCATACACACTGACGCCCGATACGGGAATCACGCCCGGTTCTGATAATATTGATTACATCAAGGATCACATTGACACGGGTGACCGGTGGGTTTTGAACTTTGGGCCCCAGCACCCGGCGACGCACACGACGCTGCGCCTGGTGCTCGAACTCGATGGCGAGCGGATCGCGCGGTGCACGCCTCATATCGGGTATTTGCACTCAGGATTTGAGAAGCTCGCGGAGCATTTGGATTACAACCAGTATGTGACGATCGTGTCGCGGATGAACTACCTTTCGCCGATCAGCAATGATATTTGTTGGCATGGCGGGGTCGAGAAGCTCTTTGGGATTCAGGTCACCCCGCGGTGTACGGTGCTGCGAACGATCATGGCCGAGCTGGGCCGGATTCAGGATCATTTGTTGTGCGTTGGTGCTGCAGCCCTTGATCTGGGTGCGTTTACGGGATTCTTGTATGCGTTCAATCCGCGCGAGAAGATTTACGATATCGTGGACTACATTTCCGGGCAGCGGTTCCATCCAGACTGGACGCGCGTGGGCGGGATCATGAAAGAGATTCCCGACGAGGAAGTGTTCAAGCGGATGGTCAAGAACTTCCTGCATGCCGATCTTGAGCAGGCGATTGTTGATCTTGAGACGCTGGTGAACCGGAACCGGATTTTTATGGATCGCACGCAGGGGATCGGGGTGATGACGCATGATGAGGCGATTGACTTTGGATTGACCGGACCTTTGGCTCGAGCATCGGGGGTCAAGCGGGATCTGCGTAAGGACGAGCCGTACTTGTGCTATGCTGAGAACTGGGACGGCGAAGGTGCCGAGGCGGTGAAATTTTCGGTACCGATCTGCCATGAAGGTGATGTCTACGCCCGGTTCTTGGTACGCCTCGAAGAAATCAAGCAGTCAATCAAGATCATCGACCAGCTGATCGACCATATTCCGCAGGGTCCGGTGGATATGTATGTTGATGAGAAGATGACCAAGCCTCCCAAGGAAGATGTCTATGGGTCGATTGAGGGGTTAATTCAGCACTTCGAGCTGATTATGACCAACCGTGGATGGGAAGCACCCGTGGGCGAATCGTACCTCGCCCACGAAACCGCCAATGGTGAGCTGGGATACTACATCGTTGGTGATGGCAGCAAGCGGCCTTGGCGTGTGAAGACCAGACCTCCGAGCTTTGTGAACTTTTCGCTGATGTCGAAGATGATCGAAGGGCACATGTTGGCCGACATCGTGGCGGTGATGGGCTCACTCAATATCGTGGCCGCCGAGTTGGATCGGTGATGCGATTCATCGTGTTGTCCTTGGTGCTCTTTGCTGGGGCCATGCTTGGCGGATGCGGGCTTTCGCCGAGTTATACGGTGCGGGTGGTCAACGAGAGTTCCAAGGCGGTGTTGGCCCGAATCGAGCGTCGGCCTTCGATGAACAACATGATCGTGCTCGATTCTGGACGGGTCAAAGCGGGGGATTCGCGGATGCTTGGACCTGTGGAGGCACCACCTCTGGAGCGAGTGTATATTGTGATCCAAAGCCCTGACAATATCCATTCGTTGCCTGAATCGCATAAAATTCGGCGTGGAGACTCGGTGGTGACCATTTCGAAAGGGTCGATCAACTCATGGGGAGCCTACGAGATCTCGGTGAGCAGAGAGTGAATCTGACAACGGGTTTACCTATGATGGTCTGACCGGTTGATGGTCGATTGTTTGACCCCTTTGGAGAATGGTGCATCATGGCCTGGATCGCAAAAAACTCGGCAGAAACACAAATTGAAACCCGAGACGAGCCTTATCTGACTTCAGAGATGGAGCGGAAGCTTCGCGAAGTGTACATGCCTCGATATGAACGGACCAAAGGCGCCTTGTTTCCTGCCCTTCACATGATTCAGCACCATTACGGATGGATTCCTCGGCAAGCGATGAAGGAGATTGCTCAGGTGCTCGGAATCGAGCCTTCTGAAGTGCTCGATACGGTGAGTTTTTATGAAGAATACTGGGAGCTGCCCAAGGGCGAACATCTGATTTCGGTGTGTCGATCCATTGCCTGCGAGTTCTGCGAAGCAACCAAATGCACTGAGGCGATCAAGAATAAATTGGGGATTGATGTTGGGCAGACGACCAAGGACAAGAAGTTCACGCTCGTCGAGCTCGAATGCCTCGGTTCGTGTGGTACGGCTCCGGTGGCGCTGATTGATGATGACCTCCATGAAAATCTGACGCCCGAGCGTATCGTTTCGATGATCGATCAGATCCAGAATGGAACTTATCAAATCGGTGGGACGGGTGCTGTGAAAGAAGATTTGTAGGACGCTCGGGTCCAAACAACGCCAACCCGTGGATTTTATGGTCTGGCTGGCGGCAAGAGTCCATAGAGCACCGCAACGGCCCCGAGCAATGCGACCCAGAGCCGAGACTGATCGCCTGTTGTTAAAGTTTCGAGTCTGGAAACAGGAATTGCTTTGGGTTCAAAGGGTTCAGTCGTAGGTTCAAGAAACTCAAAAAGCTGTGGGTCGGCGGGTTGGCCTGGAATGATAAGGGCTTCGTGCCCAACCCGAATCATGCCAAGCTGAGACATGGCAAGCAGGTCGATCGTTGTGTCGGTGGGGTGCTCGAGTTCGTGAAGAAAGGCTTTGTAGCGTTGGATCCGAGTGTGCTGGGTCTGCTCGATATGCAGGGCCAAATCACGCTGCATGCGTGTCTGGCGGAGATCTGCTTGGGCGGGCAAAAGCAACACCGCAACGAGCACCGTCAACCCGGCACAGAAAATCATCCAACGCCCGAGCGACCCGGCCCAGTCGCTGGTTGGTATGGAGGTGGAACGATCGATCACATCCAGACTATCGGCGTACCCAATCGAATCACTCAAGTTTGCAACACCCAATTCACTCCGTCGGCACAAACGCTCCCCCGGTGTGGGCCAACATCCGGTCAAGCGCTTTGAGTGCCAGCTTGGTAGCTTCGGGATGCACGCTCACCACATTGCGAACCCTGATCGGGCCCCCTGCTTGATCAATTGGTGCGTCTTTGGTCGTCCCAATGCCACAGAGCCCATCGAGCACCCAGAGCATATGAGGCTCGTCAATTCGATACATCGTTGTGCATAAACATTGGCAATCTGAAAGCATCGATACCTCAACGCCCTTGGCTTTGAGCTCGTTGCTCATGCGATTCACGAGATGGACCTCGGTGCCCACTGCCCACTTGGAACCAGCAGGCGCATTGCGCAGGGTGTTAATGATGAACTCGGTCGAGCCTGATTCGTCGGCCAGATCAACGACTTCCTTTCGACACTCGGGATGCACGATGATGCGCGTGGGCTCTTCGCCGACACTTTGCGCAGCATTTGCGCGTTTGATTTCGGCGCAGTGTTCGGGGCGAAAGAGCATGTGAACGCTGCAATGTCCTGCCCACAAGATAGTTGTCGCGTTGTATAACTCCAAAGCGGACGCACCGCCGAGGGGTTCGCCTTGCTCGGTTGCTTTGGGGTCATACACGCAAGTATTGCGTTCGATATCAATACCAAAGGCGGCCGAGGTGTTGCGCCCAAGGTGTTGATCGGGGAGGAACAACACTTTGATCTCTTCGTCGTTGTGTTTGGGCACCGTGCCCCCAGCCATCGCCCATGCGAAAACTTGGTCGGCATTGGACGAGGTGCAACACGCGCCGCCGTGTTGGCCGACGAATGCTTTGATGGCCGCGGTGGAGTTGACATAGGTGATGGGAATGATTCGTCCCGTCCAGCCGGATTCCTTGAGCGAAGTGTGGATCAGTTCCCATGCCTCGACGGTCTGGTCATAGTCGGCCATATCGGCCATGGAACATCCGGCGGAGAGATCGGGGAGGATGACGGAGACTGAATCGGGCGTGAGCATGTCGGCGGTCTCGGCCATGAAGTGGACGCCACAGAAGATGATGTGTTTGACCGCGACTCCGTTGGCGGCGCGTTTTTCGACGACCGAAGAGGCGAGCTGGGAGAGTTTGAGTGAATCACCCAGGAAGTCGGCGTGGCGAACAACGGAATCCATCTGGTAGTGGTGCCCGAGGATGACGAGCGCATTCCCGAGTTGGGCACGCCGAGCTTCGATTTGCTCGTTGAGCTGATCTTCGGTAAGCGCGAGGTAGTGATCGGGAAGTGATGGTTGCCAAAGCATGCGTGTTCCTTTGAATGGGGACATGCAATGGTATGGATAAATCATCTGTCCGTCGAATTTTCCGAAATCCTGCACGGGGAATTCCCAATGTGTATCCTATAGAAAGCATGGATGGGGCAGGACAAATCCTGATCTTTGTGATTTTTGCGATCGTTGCCGCGATTGGGGGGTACTTTGCGCATCAGGCAGCCAAGAAACGCCGAGAGGCGATGTTGGCATTGGCCAACCGACTGGGGATGGACTACCGACCCGCCCATGACACTTCGCACGACGAGGAGTATGCCCATTTTGAGGTTTTTCGGCGTGGGTTTGGACGATCGGCCTTCAACACCATCAGCGGGCAACTCAAGCTTGGCGGACAATTCGTGTATTGCAAGATGGGTGATTTCAGATACAAGACCCGTGAGGGTTCGGGCAAAAACCGACGCACGGTAACCCATCGGTTCTCTTACCTGATCCTTCACCTGCCTTATCCCAATACGCCTGATTTATTGATCCGTCGTGAGGGTGTGTTTGACAAGCTTGCATCGGCCTTTGGGAAGAATGATATTGACTTTGAGAGCGCGGAGTTCTCCAAAAGATTTTTTGTCAAATCACCCAATCGCAAGTTTGCCTATGACATTATTCATCCGCGGATGATCGAGTTTTTGCTTGAGACCAACCCGCCAGTGGTTGATCTTGAATGTGGACGATTGTGTATGACCGATGGCTCACGAATTTGGCAGCCCGAGAAGTTCGAGACGACGGCTGCATGGATTGATTCATTCCTCGGGCATTGGCCTGATTTTATTCTCAAGGACCTCGAACAAGGAGTGCTCAGATGAGTGGACTTGCTCTCGGATTGATCGTGTTTGGTGTACTTGCCCTGGTTGTGTTCGGGTGGGTGATCGGCATCTACAACAAACTCGTCCGCGTGCGCCAGCACTTGAAGGATTCTTGGTCGGGGGTTGATGTCGAACTCAAACGCCGCTACGACCTGATCCCGAATCTGGTCAATGCGGTCAAGGGCTACGCGAGCCATGAGAGCGAAACGCTCGAAAAAGTCATTGCTGCGAGAAACCTGGCAGCGGGCAATCATGGATCGCCTTCGTCGCAAGCCAAAGACGAAAGCCTGTTGGTCGGTGCTTTGAAACAACTCGCGGTGGTTGTTGAGCAATACCCTGATCTCAAAGCCGACACACAGTTTATGAATTTGCAAGAAGAGCTTGCCGAGACCGAAAATCGCATTGCATCATCGCGAAGACTCTACAACGGCAATGTCCGCGAGATGAACACAACCGTCGAGACCTTCCCGAGCGTAATCATTGCGGGGATGTTCAACTTCGAGAAGGCGGAATACTTCGAGATCGAAGACGCGACCGTCCGCGAAGCGCCCAAGGTTGAGTTCTAAAGCGGTATTTGAAGGCTTCGTCGTTTCTTGCTGGGTGCCACTACTCGCCGAAGATGGTGACCAGTGACACCGATCTCGTATTCGGTTTACTCAAATCACCTGAGGCACACGATTGCACTCGGGACATTCTTGGAACAGTTCAAGCCCTTCGCGTGAATAGCCGCACTGTCGGCAATGATGCGGGCGGATGTGATCGAGGTTGGCTCTAGAGACGCCGAACATCCCGACCTTGGCACCCGATAGTTTCAGGATAAGCCCAGCCGTTGAAGCGATCGAGAGCAAGACAAGAAACGGGATGAGGAAGGCTAAGATCGCCCAGAGAAGTGAGTTGAATAACCCATAGCCCATTGCGCGGTGTGTTGGAAAAACAAGTGCTGCGGAGACGAGCATGACCAAGATATAAAAAATCCAGAACCCGATATCAATACTGGTGGTATTCATTCCATACACCAACACGATGGCCGTACCGATCCAAACTACGACGAAACTGATCAAGATGGTGATGGCTGCGATTGTACTTCGCCGATGCCACTTGGCGAGTTTGATGAGATCGAGTTCGAAGATTGTTTTCTGAGCCATAGCAAAGAGCATGACCTGCCCCCATATTCTGTACCACTCCCTATGTTAGGGCAGTGGCGTTCCTTTGTCCCATCAGAGGGCTGCGGAGCGTAGCGGAGCAGGCCTCTGA
>JALSHH010000028.1 GCA_026982335.1 Phycisphaerales bacterium | reverse complement strand
AACCCCATCGGCGCATTCTTCCGGATCGGCATTGGTCAATCTCCTGTTTCAAGGCCAATGAACTTGGCCCACAAGACGATACGGAGAAAAATGGAGGCCGGTTGCGCGATTGTTCAGAGATTTCAAATTGTTTTCAAATTACTTATTTTGGACCTGTCCGCACCATGTTGCGAAAACCTATCTCTCTCAACAACAACTCGCACTTGACGGGCTCGACCACCAACCTATGATTGAGACCCACTCTCAATACCCCGAGGCTCACCATGCTCACCATACGACTCAAAGACGACAACTGGGCCCTGCATCAGATCGCTGAGCGCCAAGATACCCCCGGCTCACTCATCAAAGGCTCGATGCCCAAAGCCGGGTACCTCGCCATGCTCGCCCAGCAATACCTTGTCAACAACGCTTTCGATCAAGCCTTGCAAACAATCCTCCCCGATCATCCCGCGATCGCAGCACTGATCCTCAATGAACAACTCCTCACCCAATACCTCGACGAAGACCTCGCATACTTTGGCGTCGATCCATCCGCCTGCGAACCCACACCAGGCACACAGCGATTCATTGACCACATCGATGCGCACAAAGACCAGCCTCTGCACTTGCTCGGGTTGCATTATGTCCGCTTGGGCGCATGCAACGGCAACGCCTTCGTCGCCCGCGTCGTCCGCAAGGCCTACACCCTCGACGACCCGCAACACGGCACCCGGTACCTCGATCCCTTCGGCCCAACCCAACGCAAAAAATGGATCGCGTTCAAAGCCGGGCTCGATGCGATGCCACTCACGCAAAGCCAGCAAGACGAAGTCTTCGCAGGCACCCGCGCAGCCTATGTCTTGGCGATCAACCTCGATCTTCCCGTATACCAATCCGACGAACAACTCCTCGCTAAGCACGGCCAATCCCTCGACCAGAAAGCATTCGCCCAAGGACACTCGGTGCATGTTCAACCCATGCTTGAAAAATAAACTGAAAAACTAAGGTTTCCCCTGATTCCATCGCCGAATCACATCAGCGATTTCGTCGCCCACCTGCCCCAACGACGAGCTGGGCAACAACCCCAGCGGGTGTTCGATGATCGCAATGCGACCGTGTTTCACAGCCGGGATCGGCAAACGCGACAACCCACCAACACGCGCCCGGATATCTTCCCAGCTTAACAACCCAGGCTCGCCGACCAGATCGTTTGCATCGGGTGTGCGGGGCGCAAAGATCACAATCGAATCGGGCGCCAGTTCGATGATGTCCTCGAAATCAAGCTCCTGCCACATGCCTCCCGTTTCGATCGCGGGGGTGAGTCCTAATCGCTCGATGAGCTGGGCATGGAATGACCCAGGGCCCATCGCACCGGGCGGATCAACCCCGCCCAAAATCAGCACCCGCCCAGCATTTGTCGCTGACTTACCCATCGGCGACCACGATCGCGCCAGGCGCGCACTGGGCAGCTCGATATCAAACCGCTTCGTCGGATCCAGATCGAAATCCAAGACGCCATCTTTACTCGCTTGAGGAAATCCGACGAGCTTGAGATACAGATCATCCATCGTCGTCGCTATGTCGTCGAGCGTTTTGAGTTCATAAGTCCAAAGCTGCCAATCATGCGCCTGAGCCAAGGAACGCATCCGCTCAGGAATATCCGTCGCCAACTTCTCAAAGAACACATCCGTCGGCTCAAGCTCGATCAACAGCTCATAATCAATATCAAGATGCGAACCCACCGCCGGGATCGAACGCGACAGCGCCGAGTCATAGCTGTGCCTGCCGACGATTGCATCTTCAAACCCGATGTCCCGAAGCATCACCGAGATCGCAGGCGAGAGCACAACAAATCTCGATTCGATTGATTCCGTTCTTTGCTCCGCCGTATCGTCTGGCTTGGGTGTCGGCGATGACTTGCTACAACCAATCACCATCACACCCAAAGCGACGAGCATCAATCGAACCATCATCATCAGCGGGCGGGTGTGCATAAAGAAAGGATATCAACCCATCGCCTGCCGGGTTGCACGATCGAGCGCCTTGAGAGCATCTTGGCCAAAGAACACGAAACTCCAGGTCCGATCGCGGGCGAGTTCGTATTGCCGGGCCAGACCCTGCGCCCGCTTGGCCCGCAAAGCGAACCCGGCGAGCTCATCGGCATGGGCTTGGCGATACCCATCGAGCAGCGACTGAAGCTCACGATAGAGCACCGCCCGCTGGGGGGCTTTGGGTTTGAGCTGACGAATCTGCAAGACCAGTTCGTCCTTGCACGCCTGGGTTTGCCCATCGCCGACCATGCTCGGGGTGTGGCGGGCGTGGTGAAGCTGCCAGAGCGCCGAATCTGCATCAACCGTCTCGCTTGGCGAGAATCCGAGATCGAGCTGATGGGTGGCGCTCACCATCGCCATCGGCGCAAGCTCGATCCCGAGCCAGTCGGCAAACCAGTCTTCCGATATTCGGTCGTAAACCCACCCGCCGGCGCCATGAATAAACAGGTCGGCCAAGTGCGCCCGGGCGATCGCGCTCATCATCAGCCCCTTGGGCATCAGTTCGTCGCGCGCAAAATCGTTGATGTTCGTCGAATCAATCCCCACCCGCACTTCATTTGGTCGGCAGCCCCACATCGGAAGCTCAATCCGATCGCTTCCGATCGCCAGCGCCCGCACGCCCGCATCGGGGTATTGCGCGACCGCCTTGTTGTAGCTCTGTGCACACAAAGCTGGATCAGCGCGCATGGTTTCAATAATCCCCCAGAGCACATCCACGCTGAACAACTCGGACGCGAAGATCAACCTGGGCGTGTCGATCCCGAGTCGATCGCAAGCGTATTCGATCGTCGCGTACCCGAACTGCTGGGCCAACGATCCGATCGTCGCGTACTGGTCGAGCCATTGGGCCAAAGGCTTGAGCGATTCATGCGCAGGCTCGACGATGGGAACCGATCCGATCGACCCGGCCGACACACCCCGAGCGAGCGTCCCGCTGGGCAGCAACTCGACCAACTCGGCGCTGAGCGTTTCGCGTGATCCCGTCGGCACACGGATCGCTCCCGGATCAACCGCATCCTGATCGGGCACGACCCACACAGCTTGAGCGCTGGTGCGTTTGGATGCTTCATCAAGGGCGATGAGCTTGGACAGGATCCCGTTGTGGAACACGATGGGTTGATGCCCGCTCATCACGATCGGGCGATCGGTTTCGAGCCCGAGCTGGGCCCGGGCCTGCGAATCATGCTTGGACGAAAGCGCCAAAGCCCAATCAGCCCAAGCAGGTTTGATCGTGATGGCGGGCGCAGCGACCGTGTTGTTCACACACGCGGGTTCATCGTCACTGGGCGATTGGGTTGGTTGTGCGATTTCTTCCAATGCCCCCACCGATCTCTTACCCACCAACAGACACTTTGGCACAATCCACTTTCGCTGCTGCTCGCGCCATGCTTGGGAGTTGGTCGATGACTTGATCCATTGCCCGGTACATCACGCATCGGTAGTGTGTGAGTCGGGTTTTGGGATTGTCGAGCTCGCCGCCGAAGGATCGGTTGAGGTTGTTGTAGATGAGTTCGACGGGAATCTCACCGATGCGTAATCCATTGGCGACTGCCTGCACCCAGAGCTGCATCGGAAAGGCGTACCCGTTGTCGGTCAGATTCAGCTTGGCCATCGCGGAGACCCGGTGGGCTTTGAACCCGCAGAACCCATCGGTGAGGCTCAATCCGAATCGTTCGTTGATCTCTTGCGTGATCGTCGCGTTGATGGCGCGTCGGTCGGCAGGGGGCAAATCTGCATCCCACCCATTGCCTGATTTGAGGTAGCGCGAGCCTGAAATGATATCGAGATCATCGCGTTCGATCGCCTTGAAGAAATCGGGCAGGCGTTCGGGCTCATGCTGGTCGTCGCAGTCCATCGTAATCACCCAATCATACCCGTCGCGATGGGCGCGCTGGTAGGCCTGGCGGATGGCGCAGCCGTATCCAACATTGGCTTCGTGACGGATGATGTCGAGCCCCATCGGCTCGCGGAGTTGATTGAGAATCTCAGCCGAACGGTCGGTCGAGCCATCATCGAGCACAAGGATGTGCTCGGCGTATTCACGCACACGCTCGAGCACGGACTGGACATGGTCCTCTTCGTTGTAGATCGGAATCGCAATAAGTACACGCATCAATCAAGTCTCCAGCAGTCGCCAGACAGCACCGGGGCAAAGGATAGGAACCCGCAGTAACGCTGTATACCACAGACGGGACTATACCTAAACGACCGTCTGGCTCTGATTTATTCCTTGCCTGCTCGTTTTTCAGTACCCGATGAAGCGTTACCGGGTTCGAATTGTTCCCCACGCTCGGCATCTTCTTCACTCCGGGCCAATGAGGTATACGCACCGAACCCAAACGGAATACGCTCTTCCTCTCGCTTTTTTTCTTCATTGGCCGCATCTTCGAGCTGTTCGATAAGGGCCTCGCTCAATGAATGAATACCAATAATCTGGGATATGGGAAGGGTATAGGACTCGCCAGTGGGTGTGGTGATACGAAAAACGGTACACTGAACATCATTGGCCCGAGATCGGTCGCCTTCATTGCTCAGCATTGAGCAGGCAAAAACCGGGATGATATCCGCGATGGGGATCCGTTGCCCAAGGGTGGTAATCAGTCCCATTCGCCCATCAAAGAGGTCATCAACCGGTGAAGTGCTCGCATTGGCTGCCACTGGGCCGGTATCAAGTCTTCCGCTCGAAACCGCAGCTGCCGAGGCCAAAGCCATGAGCGTCTCGCGAACGACATTGTTCCAGAAAACATCCCGACGGACCTGTGTTCGGGCAGCGGGAATCTGCCCCTCCTGCCCTTTTGCTTGGTTATGGGGAATGTGCCCATAGCCTGCTGGAATCGGGTTACATGAATCAGCATCACCTCGGTTTGAACGGAGTATTTGATCAAGTGGATCCATCCCAAAGTCTACGCATCGGATAGAGCGAAGTGATAACCAAACAAGACCCATCGAACACCCATCCTGTGAGGACCGCCCAGACCATACAGGCGTCAAAGTATCCCGGGGGTCCTGAAATCTGACGGATATTCGAGCCAAGTCACGCAAAGGAGCAACCGATAGGCCTGTAGACATGGAGGTTGAGTTTATGAGTCGAGAAGAGCAATCAAACGCATTCAATGAAGTCCGCGCCATTCTTGGCAAACTCGATCGGTCCATCGACGAAGCCCGCTCGCGTCGCCTTGAACCCGATCAACCCAACAGGCATAAATCGTCAAGTAGGCCAGCATCGTTCAAAGACTCGTCGGTACTCAATCGAGAAATCGGGGGGGCATCGATCGAGCGTCCCCAGACGGGACTTCAAAAGAAGAGCGCCACCTTCGGCCGCGCAAAACCTCTCAACGGCTCCCCACGCCCGGCGCAAACCCAATGGAAATCCGCAGGGCATCACGGTGACGAACTGATCGGGTAAAATCATTGAGCACTGCATTGGTTCAATCGGCAAGCTGATGGTTTTCGATCCATCGGCTTATTTTTTGCGCCAACACCGACAAAGGCACTGCGCCATCGCCAAGCACCTCCTCGTGAAATGCCCGGATGTCGAACCCATCACCTAAGACAGCCTCGGCATGGGCGCGAAGTTCGAGAATTTTCAACTCTCCAATTTTGTACCCCGTCGCTTGTCCTGGCCAACCAATATACCGATTGATCTCGGCCTGGATGTTGTGCTCGGAGAGCGCACTGTTTGTGCGCATAAACTCGACCGCCCGCTCGCGGGTCCAGCCTTTGGCGTGCATCCCGGTATCGACGACCAATCGCATCGCGCGCCACATCTCGAAGTTGAGTCGGCCGAAGTTGTCGTAGGGATCGGAGTAGAGCCCGTTGGGCCCTTCACCCATCTCAAGCCCAAGTTTTTCGCTATACAGCCCCCACCCTTCGACGAACCCGGTGAATCCCATCGTCTTGCGGATCGGGTGCTGATTCTTGATCTCTTGAGCGAGTGCGATTTGGAGATGATGCCCGGGCATCGCTTCGTGGAGGGTCAGGGCCATCATTTCATACTTGGGTCGTTGATTGAGCAATGAAAGATTGGCCATGAAGTTGCCGGCTCGTCCGGTTTCAAATGAACCGGGGTAGTAGTAGGCGGTGGGTGCTGATTCGGCGCTGAAGGCGGGGAGTGGTTTGACGCCATAGGGAAGTGAAGGCAAGACGCGAAAGAGTTTGGGGAGTTCGCCGTCGATCATCTTGGCCATCACGCGATAGCCGGCGAGGAGGTCTTGGGGCTGGGTGTAATAAAACCGCTTATCTGTCCGTAGATATTCGACAAACGCTGCGAACTTTGCATCCTGGTTGATGTACTCTGCCAAACCACCAAAGCCGGTGGTTTGAATGACTTTGTGCATCTCGGCTTTGATCCGTTCCACTTCGCGCAATCCAATCGCATGAATCTCATTGGCATCGAGATCCGGCAGCGTCGTGTGCGATGCGATCTGGGCGTTGTAGGATTCGATGCCATCAATGCCTTCGGCTGCCCCGATCGAGTCCCGGCACGCGGGCAGGTATTCGTTCTGGAGGAAGATCGCCAGTTCCTGATACACCGGGATGAGCCGATCGGCGATGACCGCTCTGGCTTCAACCGCGATCGGATCATCCTGATTCATCTTCAGGAATGGTTTATAGAACGGCGATAAACTCGGATCATCCCGGAACACCCGTGATGCCTGGGCCAATGCTTGCTCGACGGTCGATTCCATAATCACCCTCGGCGGGACACGACCCTCAGCGATGCCCATGCGCATCGTGTCGATCTGATCACCGATCATAATCGGGATGCGCTTGAGCCGAATGAGGTAGTCTTTGCGATGTTTGGTGGTCTGCATGATGACCCGCTCGCCCATCTGAGGCAGCCAGACCTGCGGGCCACTGATCGAAGTGATGGGCATCTGCCAGCGTTTGAACTTGGCAAGACGAAGGTCGTTCTCCCATTGGTAGATCAACATATCCGCATCGAGTACATCGGCATCAGTGAATCCGGCGCGATCCATTGCTTTAAGTTCATCGAGCAGTATTTGTTTTTGCTCGAGCCGAGCGTTAATCGCCTTGGCGGACAGATCGGCGAGTTGATCGTTGCGGGATTCATCGCCAAGGATCGCCCCGACCGAGATCGGATCGGCTTGATATGCCAACTCGGTTGCCCGGTTCATCAATGCCCACAAGCCGGGATCTCGATCATCGGGACACTGGGGCAGATAGGACTGAGCCAAAACCGTCCCGGTGAAAAGACAGATAAGGACTGAAAAAAGCGTGAATCGAATATTCTTCATAGTGTCACCATAGTGCATCGGAGCAATTTCGTCGAGTGAATCAGATGATCTTGAGCAATCAATCGCGTACAATTATTCCTCGAACGAGCATCAAATGCCTGCAGGACTCTTCGGGGAATGGTGTATTCGGGGGAATGGTGTAATTGGTAGCACGAGGGATTCTGATTCCCTTAGTTCGGGTTCAAGTCCCGGTTCCCCTATTTGAAAGACACGCACGCCGAGCGATCTGGGCGTGCGTGTCTTTGTATACTTACTTGCATACCTGCTTGTATACTCAGTGGTACTTTTTCTGTGAGGATTCCGATGCCCAATACCCCGCCTTTGAAGTCCAAGCTTGATATCGCCAAGAACTGGCTGCCCCGATACACCGGGATGCCGATTGATGATTTTGGGAATTATGTGCTGCTCACCAATTTCTCGAACTATGTGACCGAGTTCGCCCAGCGATTCAACTGCGATATTCGAGGAGTCGGGCGCCCGATGCAGGCCGCGACCAACAACGACGGACTCACCGTCGTCAATTTCGGAATTGGATCCCCCAATGCTGCGACCATCATGGACCTCCTCAGTGCCCGCAACCCCGATGGCGTGCTCTTTTTGGGCAAATGTGGCGGACTCAAAGACTCGACCGAGATCGGGCACTTCGTCTTGCCCACCGCTGCGATCCGAGGCGAGGGAACCAGCGATGACTATTTTCCGCCCGAGGTTCCCGCACTGCCGAGCTTCAAGCTCCATAAGTTTGTCTCCGACAAGATCGTCGAAAAACACATGGAATACCGCACTGGCGTCGTCTACACCACCAACCGGCGCGTGTGGGAACACGATAAAAAATTCCGCGGAAAGCTCAAACGGATGACCACGCTGGCGATCGACATGGAAACCGCGACCATCTTCATCGTCGGGCATCATAATCAGATTGCCCGCGGCGCGCTGCTGCTGGTGTCTGATGTCCCCACCACGCCCGATGGCGTCAAGACCGAAGCTTCGGACCGGAGTGTCACCGAGAACTACGCAAAAATGCACCTGCAAATCGGGATCGAAGCGATGACCCAGATCGGAACCCGAGGCGAACCGATCAAGCATTTTACTTATTGAAGAAAAAGGGATTTTGAAGAAAGGTTTAGGAATTCGCATCTCTCCCTTCGTCTGCGGGAGAGTAGAGAAGATTACTCGGTTTGCTCGTCGTCACCTTCGAGTTGCATTTTGAGCAATTCGGCGTATCGCCCATCGCGTTCGAGAAGCTCGTTATGGGTACCGACTTCGCGAATGGTGCCCTCTTCGATCACCACAATGCGATCGGCAAAGCGGATCGTGCTCAGACGGTGGGCGATGACGAAACTGGTTCGATCGCGCATCAAAGACGCGAGCGAGCGTTGGATCAATCGTTCGGATTCAGTATCAAGCGAACTCGTGGCCTCGTCAAGGATCAAAATTTTGGGATCGGCAAGGATGGCACGGGCGATGGCGAGGCGTTGTTTTTGGCCCCCACTGAGCCGTACACCTCGTTCGCCGACGATCGTGTTGTAATCGTGTTCGAGTTCGACGATGAACCGATGGGCGTTGGCAGCGCGGGCGGCTGCGATGATATCGTCCATCGTCGCATTGCGTTTGGCATAGCCGATATTGTCGGCCACGGTGCCATCGAAGAGGAACACATCTTGTTCGACGATACCCAAGAGTGATCGGTATTGTTCGATGGGAATGTCAGCGAGGTTGATGCCATCGAGGGTAATCGAGCCAATAGTTGGATCATCGAATCGAGCGATGAGATTGCACAGCGTGGTTTTGCCCGCACCCGATGCGCCCACCAAGGCGATGGTCTCGCCGGGTTCGATGATGAGGGAGACATCCTGAAGAACAAATTCGGAATGATCCTGATCGGCTTCACGCCCCCTTTTCGTCCCTGCTCGTTTGGGATAGGCGTAAGAGAGACGCTCGATGACGAGCCGACCTTGAATTTGCAGCGGGTGAATCGTTCTGGTGGGTTCGGTGCCGGAAAATTCTTGTTTTTCCGCCAACAAATCCAGCACACGGTCAAGGGCTGCGAGGTTGTTCTGGACATTGGTCGCACTGGCGACAAGCGCTTCAAGCGGACCAAGCAATGCCAAAAGATACGCCGAGAAGGCCATCAGGTCACCGATAGTCAGCGTGCCATCAATCACGGCCCCGCCGCCATAGATCAGAATCGCCGTTGAAGCCAGCGGAATGAGCAACTGCCAGACCATCTCGATACCACGTGCCCACCACCAGGTATAGAGCTCTTGTCGAGCAAGCAGGTGCCCTTCGGTGGTGAATCGGGCCGCTTCAGAGTGGCGTCGGTTGAACGCGCGCACGACGCGCATACCTGAAAAAGCTTCGGCACTCATCGCGTCGATACCTTGACGGCGCGAGCGGATATCACGATACATCGGACGAATCTTGACGATCCAGGTACGGTGTGAAAACCAGATCATTGGCAAGAGCAACAACGCACCAACCACCAATCGCCAGTCAATGAAGATGAGGATGATGAGCGTACCGATAAGTTGGGTGATGGCACGCCAAGGGTTGTAGATGAGTGAAAAGATCAGATCCCCGACCCCGCCGGCATCTTCACGGAGGATCGAAGCGACGCCTCCGGATTTAAGTTGGTGAATGCGATGGAGCGGAAGCTTTGATGCATGCGAAAATACCTCTCGGCGGAGCGAAACCTGCACGCGCTTGGTAATCCGGGTGCACTGCCAGCGCCCCCAAATGCTGATGCCCACCGAAAGCACCGAGACGATAAGCATGCCTCCTCCAAGCATCCAAATGAGTTGCATGCGATCGGATTTGTCGCCTGTGAACTCGCCAAGGAACGCCGGGAGCCCGGCCGGGCCGGGGTGATCGGTGATAATGTAGTCAATCGCAATCTTGGTCGAAAGGGGCATCAAAAGCCCGAGGGCGACGGAGACACTCAGGGTCACAAGGGCCATGACGACCGTGCCTCGAAACCCACCCAAAAGGGTAAGGAAAGCGCCGAAAAGCCCTGCGAACGACCGTTTGGCGCGCTGAGCGCGTTTGGACTCCGCTGACGCATCGACATGCTCGTGAACAGTCTGACGCTCGTTCCTGGCTTTGCGGGCTTTGAGATAGGCACGAAATCGTGATTTGCTCGATGACTTTGGGGTACGCACAGAAGATGCTATTCGGCAACTGGACAGAAATCATTGCAAAGTTAGAATCATTCTATGCCAGATTCCCCTACTCAAATCCACTCTTCTCCTCTTTAGCAAATTTCCCCACGCCACGGTATCCTTTTCTTTCGAACGATTCATCGAAAGGTCACTTCATGCCCGCACCATCAAAGCTTGCCTTGCACTGGAAAATCCTCATCGGTCTGGTGCTCGGAATTGTGGTCGGATTGGCGATCAACACCATGTGGACAATCAGCACCTGGGAAAGCATGGGCATCGACAATCCTACTGCATGGGTCGAAGGCACCGATATCGAAGGGGTAAACCAAGAGCCAAGTATCATCGCCCACGGCGCTCGATTCGTCGGGAGCCTCAACAGCTTCGTCGGTGATCTCTTCATGCGAGGACTCCGATTCATTGCGGTGCCTATTGTGGTCTTCAGCCTCATCGTCGGGGCATCGAGCTTGAACGACCTCTCGAAACTCTCGCGCATCGGAGGAAAAACCATTGGCATCTACCTGATGACCACCGCGGTGGCGATCTCGGTCGGCTTACTCTTCGCCAATGTCTTCAAGCCAGGCTCGTTTGTCAACGAAGAAACCCGTGACGGGTTCGTCGCCCAGTTTTCCGATCAGGCCAATGCCAAAATTGACAAGGCTCATGCCCCTGATGTTTGGGATACCGTGCTCAACATTGTGCCTCAAAATCCATTCAATGCGATTGCTCAGGGGAATATGCTCCAAGTCGTGTTCGCATCGTTGTTGGTCGGCATCGCGTTGACACTCATCAAACGCGAAAAAGCCACCGTGGTGATTTCGTTTTTCGATGCGATGACCGATGTGATTATCAAGATTGTCGAGATCGTGCTGATGCTCGCACCTTATGCCGTCTTTGCTTTGATCGTCGAACAAATCGCTGAACTTGGGCTTGATATCCTCGGCTCGCTCGCCGTCTATAGCATCGTCGTTGTGGGCGGATTACTCACGATGATGTTCGTGGTCTACCCGATCGGGTTCAAGGTGTTCGCGGGCATCCCGTATTCCAGATTCTTCAAGGCCATCGCCCCGGCCCAGTTGCTTGGATTCAGTTCGGCGAGTTCGTCGGCAACCCTGCCTGTGACGATGGAATGCTGCGAGCATCGGCTGGGGATCAAGGAAGAGGTCAGCGCATTTGTGTTGCCTGTGGGCGCGACGATCAACATGGACGGCACCGCGCTCTACCAAGGCGTCGCAGCGGTCTTCATCGCCCAGCTTTATGGCATGGATCTGACACTCACCCAACAACTCACCATCGTCCTCACCGCTACCCTCGCCTCGATCGGCACCGCAGGCGTGCCCGGCGTGGGCATGATTATGCTCGTCATCGTCCTCGAATCCGTCGGCATCCCACTTGAAGGAATCGCGGTGATCTTGGGCGTCGATCGGATCCTCGACATGTGCCGAACCAGTTGCAACATCACCGGCGATGCGATGGTCTGTGCGGTGGTCGCCTCGTCCGAAGGAGCCATTGAATCGGCAGAAGAAGTCGAAGCGAGACTGGCCCGACCGATGGATGAAGATCCGGTCGAAGAGGGGCCTTTGGGGGATTGATTGATCTCGGTGCCCGGCTCGCCAAGCCGAGGCGCCAGCATCCACCTACACTTGCTCATGAGTACCCAAACACCAAACAACACAACCATCGACCCGGCTGCCATCCTTGATGCTCGCTTCAAAGATGCGATTCATGCTGCGGTTCCCGACCTTCCCATTGAGCAGATCAAGGCCCTCATCACGCCCTCACGCCAACCTAAGTTTGGGGATTTTCAATCCAACTGTGCCATGCCTATCGCCAAACGGTTCCAGATGGCTCCCCGCGAACTCGCTGCCAAGATCATCGAGCATCTTGATGTTGCCAGCATCGCCGAGCCTCTCACACAGACCAACATCGCCGGGCCTGGGTTTATCAATGTGACGCTGCTTCCACAGGCAATCTCCGATGCGCTGAGCGCGATGGACAATGATCAGCTCGGGATCACCCCACCCGATGCCCCCCCCACCGTCGTCGTCGATGTCTGTGGCGTCAACCTTGCCAAACAAATGCATGTCGGACATCTCCGCTCAACGGTCATCGGCGACGCCATCGCCCGGCTCTACGAACGCATGGGCTACACCGTCATTCGCCAATCACATGTCGGCGACTGGGGTTTGCCCATCGCCATGGTCGTCGAACAGCTCATCACCGTCGAAGACCAAGGCACCGATCTCTCGACGCTTACACTGGCTGATCTCAACGCACTGTATAAAAAGGTTCAAGCTGCATGCAAGGCTGAGACAAAGGCCCTCGAACTCATCACCAAAATCGGCGGTCATGCCAAAGCCGAGATCGAACTCGAAGAACGCATCGCCGATGCCAATGCTGCACTCGAAAAAGCCAAAGCACGGCTCATCAGTCTCCAATCTGGCGACGAACGATCGGTTCGCGTCTGGCAGTTGATTTACGACATCACCATGTCCGCCTGCCTCTCGACCTGCAAGCGCTTACATGCCAACATCACCGATGAACACTCCGCTGGCGAATCGACCTATCGTGATGAACTTGGACCTTTGGTTGAGGATTTGATTGATCGCAAGATCGCCGAAGAAGACGACGGCGCGTTGGTAATCCGGTGCGATGGTATCAAAGAACCCACCATCATCCGCAAGCGCGACGGCGGGTTCCTCTACGCCACCACCGACCTGGCAGCCATCAAACGGCGTGTCGGCAAACTCGGAGGCGACATTGTCGTCTATGTTGTTGATTCGCGCCAGAGCCTACATTTCAAGCAGGTTTTCGCCGCGGCCCACAAAGCCGGGTATGACAAGAAAACTGATGGACAAGAAGCCGTGCTGTTCCACGCAATGTTTGGAACGGTGCTTGGCGAAGACAACAAGCCTCTAAAATCGCGTTCTGGTGAAAATTTGAACTTGACTGACCTGCTCGACGAAGCCGTATCGCGTGCCGGCACAACCGTCGCTGAAAAAAACCCGAACATGTCAGAGTCTGATCGCGCTCCGATCGCCGAAGCCGTCGCGATGGCCGCGGTGAAGTATGCCGATCTTTCGACCGAGCGCATTAAAGATTATGTGATGAACTTTGACCGGATGCTTGCCTTCGAAGGCGATACCGGGCCTTACCTGTTGTACGCGCTGGTGCGTGTGCAAGCCATCTTCCGCAAAGCAACCAAGCAAGGCATCGACACGAGCAACTACCACAGCGCCCCCTTCAAGCTTGTTGAGCCCAGCGAAAAGGCGCTGGCACTGATGCTCCTGCGCTATCCAGCACTCATCGAGAATGCTGGAAAAGCGTGCGAGCCAAATCGACTTTGCTCGTTTGCCTACGACCTCGCCTCGGCATACGGCCTGTTTTATGACAGATGTCCGGTACTCAAGTGCGATGATGAAGCACTTCGCAACTCGCGATTTCGCCTGTGCGATCTTGTCGGGCGCGTTCTCGGCGACGCCCTCGAAACCTTGGGTATCCCGACCGTTGAACGAATGTAATCGCTCAATCTGAACCTGGACTCTCCTCGATACGCTGGACCATTCCTCAAATGCACCGTTCATCTGGATTTGAACGGTATACTCTTTGTATGACACACATACAGACACGGCTTGCTCGCATGCTCTTGGTCTTGATCGCCTTGGGTTTCTTCGTCAGCGCGGTCAATGCTGGCCCAACGAAGGATCAATGGCGAAGCGACATCGACACGCTTGCTGAAAATCTGCTTGAACGACACCCCAACTTCTTTACCAAGCACACGGTCGAAGAGTTCGAGGATGCCATTGATGATCTGGCCCAGAGAATCGACACACTCGAAGATGCCCAGATCATTATCGAACTCGGCCGACTCGTAGCCCTTGGCGGCGATCCACACACAGGCATCGAACTGAGCACCTATGCCAAAACGATGCACCGGCTTCCGATCCAAGTCATCGTACTCAGCGACGGCGTGTTCATCTCGGCAGCGACCACGCCGTACAAAGAACTTGTCGGCACACAGATCCTCAAGTTTGGCAATACCGATGCCCTTGACGCATTCAATCGCATCGGAGCGCTCTTTGCCTACGAAAATCACTCGCGCCTGATCAACGCGGGCAGCTCATACATCACACTCGTGCCCGCACTTGAAGCGGTCGGACTGGCCAACGCCTTCGATGCCGACACCTTCGGGCTCACCATCGAAGATGGGCAAACCAAGCGTACCATCACGCTCGATTGCACCATCCCCAAAACCCGCCCGCAGTGGGTCAGCTTTGCTCAGAACTTCAAGGATGGCATGCCTCTGATGTACCGCAAGAGCAGAGGCAATTACCAGACCGAGTTTCTCCAAGACTCAGGCATCATGTACTTGGCCTATAACAAATGTGAAGATGCGGAAGACTTCCCGATGAAACTCCTGAGTACTTTCATCATCCAAAAGTCAGATGAGTTCGATGCCCGACGCCTCGTCATCGACCTGCGATTCAACGGCGGCGGCGACGAAACCGTCCTCTGGACACTCATGGATCAACTCGAAAAAAATGACCGATTCAAAGGCAAAGGTGATATCGTCGCGCTCATCTCTCGATACACCTTCAGTTCCGCAATGACCAACGCCCATCAACTCAAAGAACGACTCGGCGCTGTCCTCATCGGCGAACCCACCGGCGGCAAACCGAACCACTTTGGACAACTCAATTCGTTCATCCTGCCCAACTCAGGGCTCACCGTCTCCCACTCGACTCAATGGTTCCAAAAAGTCAAAGACGACCCCGACGCCGTTCATCCCGATGTGCTCATCGAGGTCGGATCAGCAGATTTCTTCACGGGCCATGACCCGGTACTCGAAGCCGCAAAGAACTACACTCCAGATTGATCGACAACCAACAGCACGGATGCTACATGTTGTAAGCAGGTTTTACACGGCGTTCGAGGTGGCGTATCAACGGATCGGCTTCTAAGGGTTTTCCCGTGGCCCGGTGACAGAGTTGGGCAGCGGAGTAGCGACGCCCGTGCTGATGGATGTTTTCGCGAAGCCAAGCCAGCAAGGCATTGAAATCGCCGACGGCCATCTGCTCGTCGATATCTGGAATTGTTTCGTTGATTGTTTCCCACATCTGGGCTGCGTAAAGATTACCCAAGGTGTAGGTCGGGAAGTACCCAACCAACCCAAAGGACCAGTGAACATCCTGCAAGCATCCTCTGGCATCATCGGGCACATCAAGCCCGAGGAAGCTCTTGAACTTGGAGTTCCATGCGTCGGGGAGGTCTTTGATGGCCAGATCGCCTGCGATCATGGCCCGTTCGAGCTCGAAACGGAGCATGACATGGAGGTTGTAGGTGGATTCATCGGATTCAACGCGGATGAAGCTTGGCGCGCAGGTGTTCACTGATTTGACAAAGGTGTCGAGGTCAATGTCATCGAAAGCCCCATCGAAGTGTTCATTGGCAACAGGCAGCGCCCAGTTCCAAAAGGGTCTGCCTCGCCCAACCATATTTTCCCACATACGCGATTGGGATTCGTGAATGCCCAGCGAGACGGCCGAAGCCAAGGGGGTACCAAAGAGCTCGCCACCTTTTGGCAAGCCTTGTTCGTAAAGCCCATGCCCGCACTCGTGCATCGTTGAGCCAACCGCGTCGGGGAAGTTGGTCGGCTCATAACGCGTCGTCATGCGCGTATCACCCGGACCAAACCCGGAACAGAATGGATGGGTTGTGGTATCGAGTCGGCCTGCGTTGTAGTCAAAACCAAGTTGTGCGGTGATGGCTTGCCCGAAAGCGTGTTGCTTTTCGACAGGGATCGAGCGATGGAGGAAATCGACCTTGGGGGGTGTACCGTTGGCAGCCAAGTCGGCGATGAAGACGCTCAAACGATCGCGCAGTGGTGTGAAGACGGCTTCGATTTCTTTGGCGGTAGTATCGGGTTCATATTCATTGATCAGCGCGTCGTAAACTTCGCCCCCTTCGGGGTAGCCGTAGCACTCGCCCTTTTCACGGGTGAGATCAAGAACTTTGGTCAGATCATTGATGAAACTCGGGAAGTCGTTGTTGGCTCGCGCGTGCTTCCATGCTTCTTGAGCTTGGGACTGGGCTCGGGCGAGGTTTTTGACCAGGTCGGTTGGGAGTTTGGTGGCCAAATCGTAGTCTCGCCGCATCTCACGAATGTTGGCACCCTCGGGGGTGGATTCATCGTTGAGATCGGTGTCGGCTTCACATTGGGCGATGAGATCGCCAAGTTTGGAGGAGGTGTTTCGTTCGTGGATGATGCCCGCAAGGAGCGAAGATTGCTCCGCTCGTGCTTTGGCGCCTGCTGTGGGCATGTAGGTTTCCTGGTCCCACGAGACGAGGGCCGAGATCGAGCTGAGGGTGCCTGACTCACGCTTGAAGGCGATAAGATCGGTATAATGCTTGGGAAGGATGGCGATTGGCATGGTGGAATCCTTTGCAAGTTGACGAATGGAACTGGGAGATTATAGGTTTGGTTTGTGCGCAGAAAAAGGGTCGATCTTCACGGCTGTACGCGAAGATCGACCCTGAATTTATGAAACCGGGCTTGGCTTATTCGTTTATTGCATCGAGGACATTCGTAATGTCCTGAATATCAACCGTTCCATCAAGGTTGGTATCACCATCTTCAAAGTTTGTATTCCCTGTCAATGGGTAGTTGCTCAGAACAATAGCTGCGTCAAGAATATCAACGGTACAGTCAAGATTCATATCGCCTTTGACACCTAAATCATGCGCTTCAAAGAAACGGACTTCAACATCTCGCCCAGAGTAAATAAACATATCGAGGTGCCTGCCCATCGGTACACCCGAGGCCGATCGAACAAGAGTAAACTGATACCTCATCCAGTCCTCTTCAAGATTCACGGGTGCTGACGGAACGGTTGAAAACTCTGCATCGGTACCAAAACTGATTTGCAAGATCGGATCAGGACCAATTGCTCTGGCTTCGAGTGTAATGCGGATGACATCGCCACTGAGTAAGTTTGGGCGAAAAAACATACATAGGTCTGTATGTTATTATGACTCACAGAGCTGTGTGAAATAGGTGCGCCAAGTTTGATTTTTGATCCAAGATCGTCCGTCCAGCCATAAGTCATAAAATCTAATAATGGATCACCCTCAGCAACATCCTGAAGCATGTCAAAGATTGGTGTATAGGCCAATGCGCTTGGCATAATGTCAATATTAACACCTCCAAGCATCTGCCTTACGATATTTCCCCAGTTCCCTATCTGTGGGTCACATTGAGCTGTATCTTCTTGGCCACTACCTGAACCTCGCATGCCCGGCATACTGGGCCTTGCAGGATTGCCGGTTGTCGGCGTATACGCATCTCCACCATCTCCGTCTCCAAAACCATTTCCACCCGGACCCCCGTGAGGCGCATTTGGGCTCTCTGGGTGATCTCCGGGATAACCATCGTACCCATTGGGATGCTCTGGTGTCCCGTTTTGGCCAAATGGATAATCCGGTGGGTACGGTGGGCCATCTTGGGCATGCAAAATTCCAACAACACACAGCAAGGTAGCCGCAACAATTGTCACATGTAAATGAGCCAGTATTCTGTTTATCTCCGGTTCAAAGAAACCACCGCACCGAGCCACCCACGACCGCTGGTGGGCTGGTGGGATGGTGGGATTATCGGGCATTTTGATTTTGCTGTCAATCTGAAAACCCTAAAAATCACGCAATCCGTCTGGGGGGATCACGATCGATGTGCTTGTTCGGCAAGGTCTATTTGGGCTCTTTCTTTTCGTGTGCAGCTTTCAACGAAAACCAATCGGCAAATTTTATATCAATGCCGAAGATTGGAAAATTTTCAGGCCTAGGCTTGCTCAGATCCCATAACCAACCCTTCAGCCTCCATGCAAACAAAACACCCAGATTATACCTGAAGACTCATTTCCATCACGCAGGGGACAAGATACCCAATATCGTAAAGCCTCCACACGACTCAACCGCGTCCGCTGCTGCCCAGCCTCCCGGAGGCCAAGAGAGACGAAAGAATGATTAGTGGACCGCGTGTTGCAAGGCAATCAGGGCATAGGCAGCGATGAGCACATCGTTATTTTCCATCCATCGCGAGTCAAGCACTTTGAATGAACCATTGATGTATTGAAGTTCATGGAGTTTGTCGATCATTTCTTCGCGCCAGTTTCGGCCATTGATTTCCTCGACACCAAAGGCGTCAAGGGCACGGGCCATGGTGGCAAGATAGTAGTAGTACCCTTGCTTGCCTAGACCTGGATTTTCATCCAAAGTGTAGTTTTCTTGGATCCATTTCCAGGCGCTGGCCATGCGTGGGTCGTCAGGGTCAATATTGGCATAGACAAGAGATTTGAAGCCGGCGTAAGTCATCGAGCCATAAGCACGCGGACGGGTGATCGCTCGTCCATCCTCAGTGATTTCGGTAATTGTCCCTGCCATGGATTGACCGGTGGGGTGATCGAGAGAAACAAGATCCGCCACTGGGGCATGGATGAATCCGCCTTGGGATGAATCGTCTGCGTAAGGCATCTCGTTGACCTCGTCGAGCATCTGCACGCGCGAGAGGAAGACCAAGGCGCGTTGATAGGCGACATTGTTGGTCGAGACCCCAGTATCATAAAGCCCCTGGAGAAAAGCGGAGAGACTTGGGAGATCAGGTATCCCTTGCTCGCTGTAACCTACACCTCCAAAGAAGGGATGATCGACAACGATTGGCATGTCAAGCCCGAGATCGTTGGGATTGGCCTTGTTCGTCTTGGCATACTGCAGGGACTTGAGATACTTCTGCCCAGCCAACACCGCATCGAGGGCTTGGTGGGTACGGACGAGTCCCAAAGCCGAAAGGCAAACGGCGGTATTGTATCCTGGGAGCATCCCGCCGTGGATTGAACCATCCTCTTTGGCGTACTTGAGGATGTACCGGGTGCCTTGGATGACCAGTGGATGTGTTTCATCGATGCCCGGATCGAGCATCAGCCCTTGAACAATAAGCCCAGTAATGGCGGGCATCGGTTGGGATTCAGGATCGTCATCCCATCCCAAGACTTGTGTATTCTGCCGTGAACCGAGGTACTCAATGGCACGCCCGATGGCCAGCTCGGCCTTGCGTTTGTGATCACCCGAAATGGGCTGGGTATGGGCGAGTTGGGCGCAAAGTGCGAGCAAAATAATACAAATCGACTTCATATGGGATTCCTCTCTGATTCACGCCCTTGCCCAGCCGGTGCTCTCGAAAGCACAACCGATGACGCTGCACATGCGGCGGCTTCAATACGAAGCACAAATACACCGAACCGGATCATACGCACTTGGGTTGCATTGATCTGCGCCCGCTCGGCATCCGACCACCCGCCCTCAGGGCCAATCAAGAGCACAATCCGAGTATTCGAGCCCTCAAGACCAAGCCACGAGTCCCCCGATGCGTCGGCAAGCACCACATCGGGGTCGTTGATGGCTTGGGCAAAAGTGATCGGATCGTCGATTTTCAGGTTCCAAGGGCGATGGCACTGCTTGGCTGCTTCAATGACGATGCGTTCGAGCTTGTCTTGGCGAATGGTCTCGGGCTTGCGCTGGGACCGATCACAAAGAAGTGGGCGAAAGGTCGAAACCCCGAGCTGAGTGAGTTGGTCGATCATCCGGTCAAGCCGATCGCCCTTGGGCAGGGCGCTCCAGATTTCGACCCTCGGACTGATGGGCCCAAAAACCTCAATCGTCTGAAGCTCAATCGTGATACTTGGCTTCGACTTCGACTTGGCAATACCCCGAACATAGCCAATACCGATTCGCCCCTGGCCATCGAGGACCCCAACTTGCTGGTCGATACGGATGCGTTTGACTCGAGCAGCGTGGTGGGCTTCTGGGCCGATAAGCTCGAAGGAATCGTTGGGTGCAAGGGCACGCAGGTCCGAAAACGAGACACAATGTTGGATTGGGTGCTCGACAGGCATGGCAAAGGGTAGGTTGAGGAGCAGTATGGGGGGGAAAATGTATTGGCAAGATTACGGCCGATAGCTCTTGAGTTTGGACGCAAAATTCCCGATCATCGCTGTGTATTGGACCAGGAAGACCCCCAAATTGAGCCTCAGGAACTTGATCTGAGCGACTCGATCGACGCGCTGCTCGATGAGATTGATGCTTCGTGCGCACACTTTGAAAAACAACCCGACCCTGAGCCCAGTTCCATGGGGCTGATTTCGGATGATGGAACGACGCCCGAAACTACTGAACCCACCGCCGATGCCGAACCAAAATCAGAAACTCAACCAGAAGTGGAACCTGAAGCGGAGTCCGAAGCTGAGCATGAGATAGAACCTGAGTCGATCGGCGACGAAGCGCTCGATGCCCTTGATGCGGTTTCACAGAGTGCCGAAGCTTTGCTCGAAGAGAGCATCGACGATCTGCTTGATGAAGAGGCCCCGCCTGCCGAGCCAACTGATGATGCCCCCCCTTCGCCCAAAGGCCAAGCCCAAGAGGAAACCATTGATACAATCGATGCAATCAACGAAGACCTCGTAAGTGAACTCGGCGATGAGCAGATCGAACCTGTGCATGCTCTGGATGAAAATGAAGGTGAGTCGTCGGCAGATACAGCGCAAGACTCCGGTCCGATAGAAGAAACTGAACCAACCGAGTCGGCCCCTCCCCCTTCCGCCCAAACCACTCCTACCCAAACGCAAACTCAAGAGCCCGAAACCGATCCGCAAGAATCGGATGATTTGCTGGGCAATCTTGACGACGCCTTGGCAGGTATCGGCGATGAACTTTTGATGGGTGACTTTGAGGATGCCGATGGGGAAATGATCGATTCAGATTCCCTCGTAGATTCAATCGACCCGGCGATGCTGCTCGATCAACTCGAAATCCCCAAAATCATCCCGACAGATGATGAAGACCAAGCTGACACTGAACAATCATCCACCAGCCAAGCGCCACCCCAAAGCGATTCACCCCCCGATGTCCAAAGCAATCCCGCTGATCCTGTGCAAGCTCTCGAATCCACCCACGAGGTACGAGCCAGTGTCCGTGTGCCCGATGCAATCAAGGCATCGCCCAGTGCAGCCCTTGAAACCAGCGATGTGCTCAATAACGACGAAATCGAGTCGATCTGGCAGAAACTCTGGCGCATAGGCAAAACCCAAGGAATCGCACTCTTGGCATTCATCAAAGCCCAAGGCGCACCAATCGCTGCCAAGGGGGTGCTGGCGATCTCAAAGCCATTGGCTTCCAAACCGGCGCAGGTGCGTGATTCAATCGGGTACCTGGCAATCTGGACGATGTTCCTAGCAATGGTGCTGTGGATTTATGTGATGTTCTTCCGCGCCCCTCCACCGATCGTCCCTGACCATGCCCCCACGCGCATGGTCGCTCCGGGTGAGAACCTCGAACCGATCGAAAATCAGATGACCCATCCGCTCCCAGAGCAGCCTTAGGGTGCCACAGGTTCGAGATCAGGCGCAGGTTCAGGCTCCCAATCCAACAACGACTGATACCATTGCCGATCGAGGGCTTTGAACCCCATCCCCAGCACGCTCAACGAAGCTTCATCGAGCGATGCGCCAGCACCCAGCGCAGCGAACCACTGGTTTCGTTTTTCGATCGTAAAAGTACGGCCGATGTAGTCGATCATCGACCACCCTTGCAGATAAACATGGCGCATGTGATTGTTGGCTTCGCCGCGGAATTCGGCCAAGAGGGCCCAGTCTCGCAAATTGTCATTCTTGGCCATCTGGACAATACGCTCATGCTTGACCGACCAAGCATCACGAAACAACCCGGCTGCCACCTCGGCAATCCCCTCGAGGGTCCACCACGGTGCCGAGTTAATCTTGGGCCCAAACTCAAAGCTCACCGCATGCCCAATCTCGTGAGCAAGCAACGGATCGAGGGTCTGCTGGGTGTAATCGTCGCGTCCGAGGATTTTGATCGACTCACCCGGTTCGTTCCACCCCGAGAGTGAATCGGTATAGGACAGATAAATCGAAGCCTGAAGCGATGCCATATCCGGATAAATCTTGACAACCACCTCTCGATGCTTAGCTTCCCCGATCCTCATATCCATACCCATGTTTTGGGCAATCTGGTCGCGCAGGTGAACAACACGGTCTGAAGCGAGGTAGGCGAGGCCTTCGTGGAGCGCATCGGCATACACACGAACACCCGGGGTCTCAATATCCACGATCTCCCACGCACGCCCGGCAAAGACCCATTGCCCGTCAGACGATCCAACGGGAATGAAACGAGCCTGATAGGCAAAATACCGGTCGAGTTCTTCGCCCGGGACATGCCAGGAAATTTCGATCGGGGCAATTGCCGAGCCATCGGATTCGAGGGAGATGGATTCGCTCCATGCGAGAATGATCTCAACATCATCGACGGGATGTTTTTGGAGGTCGGTAATCCAAGCGCGCTGTTCGGTCACAAAGACCGAATCGGTCGGATCGACCAGGGCCATGTAAGCCCCAACATCGGCCTTGAGAATGGCAGCTTCCATCGCGTCGATGACCTGATGGACACGGATGGATTCGATCGCCTCGGCAGGGAGAGGGGAATCAGCCCTTGCAGCACTTGAAATGGCAAGACATGCCGAGAGTAAAATTTTTTGCATTAGAATTCCGCCTGCTTGGGGGCTCTCGGGAAGGGGATGACATCACGGATATTTTGCATCCCAGTGCAGAACTGGACGAGTCGCTCGAACCCCAGCCCATACCCCGCGTGGGGAACCGTACCGTACTTGCGAAGATCACGGTACCACCAATAGTCGGCTTTGTCGAGCCCCATCTCTTCGATACGGCTGTCAAGCATATCAAGTCGCTCTTCGCGTTGTGACCCGCCGACAAGCTCGCCGACCCCCGGCACAAGGATATCGACCGCAGCCACGGTTCGACCCGGTGCGCCATCGGTACCCTCGTTGTTCATCCGCATATAAAAGGCTTTGATATCCTTGGGATAGTTGATGACGGCCACGGGTTGCTTGAAATACTTCTCACTCAAATACCGCTCGTGCTCGGTCTGCATATCGATGCCCCACTTGACCTGGTGCACGAACTTCTCGTTGCATGTTTCGAGAATCTGAATGGCTTCTGTATACGAAATCGTTTTGACCGGCGATTCAACCAGCATCTTGAGCCGATCAATGATGCCTTTTTCGATTCGCAGATCGAAGAATTCGAGATCATCCATCCGCCTTTCGAGCAAATCCGACGCACAGGCGCGAAGCATCCCCGATGCCAGGTCAATATCGTCGTGCAGATCCGCAAAGGCAATTTCAGGCTCGATCATCCAGAACTCGGCCAAATGGCGTGAAGTGTTTGAATTCTCCGCCCGGAAGGTTGGACCAAAGGTGTAAACTCGGCTCAACGAACTGGCATAGGTCTCGACATTGAGTTGCCCCGATACGGTCAGGTGTGACTCTTTGCCGAAGAAATCTTTGCTGAAATCGACCTCGCCCTCGTCGGTCTTGGGGATATTCATCAAATCGAGCGTCGAGACACGGAACATCTCGCCTGCCCCTTCGCAATCCGATCCTGTAATGATCGGCGTATGCACCCAGTAAAAATCCTGCTCGTCCATGAATCGGTGAACGGACTGGGCGAGGGTATGGCGAACGCGCGCAACCGCGCCAAAGGTGTTGGTACGGGTCCGGAGGTGGGCGATCTCTCTGAGGTATTCGAATGAGTGGCGTTTGTTTGACGCAGGATAAGTTTCTGGATCTTCGACCCATCCGATGACACGAACAGCAGTTGCCTGAATCTCAACCGATTGCCCTTTCCCTTGGGATTCGACCAGTTCGCCATCAACTTCGACGGAGCACCCGGTATTGAGTTTGGCGATTTCTTCATCGTTGGCCAGATCATGTCGGGCAACGACTTGGATCGGGTCAAAGCATGTACCATCATTGACGGCGATAAACGAGAGTCCGCCGTCGGCTTTGGAGTCTCGCTTGGTGCGGACCCATCCTTTGATGGTGAGCTGGGTTCCGGGATCGGATGAAAATGCGTCTTTGATCTTGAGCCAGGGCATGGGTGGGTCTCGGTGGGTCTGATGGGGTGTTGTTTGATGAAAGGAGTCGCGCCTGAATCCCAACAAGTGGGTCGCGGGTGCTGATGGTAGCTCGTTTGGGTCTATTTGTGCGCGCCAAGCGTGCGCGTCCTATAATAATGGCGTCTTATGGGTCGCTTGGTCTCAATGAAGGAGGACGAATGTCGAATGCTGCATTGTTATTGGGGATCATTGTCGCGGTGATGTGTGTGATGAGCGCGTTTCGCGTGCCTCAGAAGTCGCTGCGGATCTTGCTGATTTCGTTGGGGATCGCGGCCTTGCTTGTGGGTGTTGCCCTTTCATCCATCCGCTATGTCGGCGCAACACAAGTAGGCGTTGTCAAAAAGAACGCATTTGGCCCAAGCCTGACCGGAGGTAATATTTTGGCAACCGCCGGTGAAATGGGCCCGCAGGCCGATGTGCTTGCCCCAGGCTGGCATTTGTGGTATTGGCCTCTTATTTATGATGTCGAAACCAGGCCTCTGGTGGATATTCCTGCGGACAAAATCGGTTTGGTTGAATCGCGTGACGGGCTTCCTTTGGATAAAGGACAGGTATTTGCACCCGAAATGACCAATGCTCAGTTCAAACGGATGATCGAGGATCCCACATTTTTTCTTACTGCGGGCAATGGACGCAAAGGGCCTCAGAGCAATGTGTTGACCCCCGGAAAGTATCGGCTCAATCCCGAACTCTTCACCGTAACAATGGTGGATACAACCGAAGTCCCCCCGGCAGCAGTCGCTGTACTCAAGAGCAACTTCGGAACTGAACCTACGCTTTCAGTCCAAGTAAGCGAAGACGATGAACCGGTGATTCTCGCCAAAACAGGCGAAAAAGGTATCCAAGCCGAACCGTTGCAGCCAGGAAAATACCCCGTCAACACCAAAGCCTATTCAGTGTCGATCATCTCAACACGCGAAACAATCATTCGATTTACTGCCGGCGAAAAAGGATACCTACCTGAAGGGCAGCGTGCTTCAATCGATTCTGCAAGCCTCAATGAGCAACGCGAAATTACCGTCCGCACAAGTGATGGTTTTACATTCCCGGTCGATGTCCGAGTGGAATACAAGATTGAGCCTCTCAATGCGCCAATCGTCGTCGCCAAGCTTGGCGCAGATCGAGAGCCATTGCTTGCCAAGCTTAACTCGACAGTGCGCGCAATTTTTCGCAACAATGCAGAAAGTGTCAAAGCCCTTGATTATGTCAACCAGCGCTCGATTCAAGAATCACAATCTTTGGCCATGATCTCCAAAGAGATGGCCCGAATGGGTGTGACGATCACAGGCGTACGCATCGGTGATGTGGGTGACGAAGAAACCCTCGGCAAACTCCTCAACACCCAGCGAGATCGTGAGATTGCGGTGCAGGAGCAGATTACTTTCCAAGAACAGCAAAAGGCTGCGATGCAGCAGAAAGAGTTGTCAAAGACCACACAAGAAGCTGAGGAAGAAAAACGACTCGCAACAGCCTCGTATGAGGTAAAAATCGCCGAGCAGGACAAAGAAAAGCGAATCATCGAAGCCAAGGCGCATGCCGAAGCAGTCGAAATCGAAGCAACCGCCCAGGCCAATGCATACAAAATGATCGCTGACCAAATCGGCAAAGCCAACGCGGCGATGATCGAGGTCCTGCGTGTGATTGGTGAAAACAGAATCGAGATCACGCCACGCGTCATGGTCACTGGTTCGAGCGATGGAGCATCGAGCAGCGAGACAGTCGCGTTGATTGGAACAATGCTCGATCAAATGGTCAAGGATGCAAAGGATGAAAAATAGATTGAGTTGATGGCCCGATTCGCCAGGCCACCGAGAAACGACTATCCTCTCGCTATGGCCATCGCTGACGACATCGATCCGATCTCCCCGGTGGGAATGACGCTTCAAACATATCAAGCATTGTGCGCACGCCAAGGCGTTGGCCCCGGACGGGCCAAGGAGGCCTACCAAGCCATCTACCGGAATGGAAAAACAGCATCTCCGCCCGCAAGAATCGATATCCCCGAGATCATCACCCGCCACGAAGAACCCGTCAACGAAGGCACAACCATCAAGTTCGCCCAACGCCTGCCCAATCCCACCCATCGGCTCGCCGATCGGGGGATTGACTTTGATGATATTGAATCGGTGATTATCCCGATGATCGGTCGATCGGGGCGCAAAACGCACACGCTGTGCGTTTCGTCACAAGTCGGGTGCGCTCTGGGATGCACCTTCTGCGAAACAGCCCAGATGGGACTGGTCCGATCGCTCACCGCCAGCGAAATTGTGGCTCAGTGGTGGGCAGCACGATTTGTTGAAGGCATCGAGGTCGACAACATCGTGTTTATGGGGATGGGCGAGCCGATGGACAATCTCGATGAGGTCCTCAAAGCCATCGAGTGCCTGACTGATCACAACGGCGCCAACATCGCAATGAGCGCCATCACCATCTCTACCGTCGGACACATCGACGGGCTCGAACGCATCAAGGTACAAGTCCAAAAACCAGGATGGAAACGATTGGGATTGGCGCTGTCACTCAATGCCTCGAATGATGCGGTGCGATCGCAACTCATGCCAATCAATCGGAAGTGGAATATGCAGAGACTTCAGGAGATTCTTCTTGAACTCCGCCAAGCCCGAGGCGGGCGAAAAATCATGATCGAATATGTGCTGATTCCTAGAGTCAACAGCAACGATACCCACGCAGACGAACTGGCCCTATGGATGAAGCCGTTCTTAAAAGACCCCTCCCGTGAAAAGGGCAACAAGCACGGGGGGCTATTGAATGTCATCCCGTATAATCCCAGACGCAATTCCCCTTGGAAAGCACCAAGCGACGAGCTTGTCGACCGTTTTGTAAATCGACTGGTGTCACACGGCGTATTTGTCAACCGACGACGAACCAAAGGGCGAGATTCAATGGCTGCATGTGGGCAGCTCGGGACTGTAGAAATTCGCAAACGAAAACTTGTCGCCATGACGAACTCAATCAACACGGACAAGCGAACCAATCAAGGGACTGATGCCCGGTAAACATCGCACAAATCGTCAGGCGGCATGGTTCGCAAGCATCGTGTTCTATGGGGTGTTGTTGATCGCTTCGCATGTGCATCAATTTGTCCGCTCATCGGAAATCGACACCGCCAATACTGCCAAACTTGAACATGTAATACTTGGTCCTGATGGTTCGGGTATGAGGGTGTTTTACGATCAATGGCTGCCTGAACATGAAACACCCAATCAGCCACCGGCATTGCTGCTCCATGGATCACCGGGAAACGGGGCGAACTTTTCACGCCTTGGCCCCATATTGAGCCATGATCGACGAGTCATCGCTCCCGACCTGCCCGGATATGGAAAAAGCGATTGGGGGCCGAACCTCTCCTACCCATTACAAGCACGGTCCATGGCTGCATTCCTTGATCAATTGGGCATCGAACGCATCCATGTGCTCGGATGGTCCTCGGGCGGCGGCGTGGCAATTGAAATGGCCCACCTGTTCCCTCATCGAGTGGCATCTTTGACGCTTCTGTCTGCAATCGGTGCTCAAGAAACCGAAGGTACCGGATCATACTTCTTTGAGCATGTCAAATACGCTGTGGGTTTTGTCGGACTCGGAGTCATCCCCGAGTTGATCCCCCACTTCGGAACTCTGGGACGATTCAAAGAGCGCACAGGATGGCTCAAGGCGTTCTGGGATTCGGACCAGCGCGAGTTGACCCGAATCATGCCCACAATCGAGACGCCAACACTTATTTTGCAGGGGCGTCACGATATCCTGGTGATGGATTGGGCAGCCCAACTGCATCACGAGATGATGCCCAGTGCCAAACTGGTGATGCTCGATGCGTCACATTTCTTACCGTTCCAACAACCCGATCTGGCTGCAAAATACCTCAATGAGTTCTTTGCTCGTCATGACCAGCCCGGCGTTGCACCCGAGACAGGGTGCCTGGACCTGGCACCGGTGCCCGATCGGCACGAGTTCGATGCGTTGTTGCATCGAGTTGGTGATTGGGTGCGATCAGTCCCTTGGTGGGCCCAGCTCGTCGGAATCGTCGTGCTCGTGCGCTATGGCGCACTCGGTGGACTTGCCCTGACCATGCTCATGGCTGCGATGATGTGCGTGGACTTTGGGGTGGCGATTTTGGGCATGATGATCGGGCGACTCTGGTGGCTCATGCACGGAGCACATACGATTGATCGCCCCTTTTATCCCCTCGGGTGGGTGCACGGGGTAGGCTTTGTCATCCCGGCGTTCTTTGTCGGATTGATCGGTGGAAGATGGACAACAATCCTCACCGAGCGAATTGGGATCATTGGATTTACTGTTGGATTCGGACTGCTCTTGGCCCTTTTGGCTACACTTCGGCTAATCGCCACTTGGGAAGGGCGACAACGCCTCAAAGGCGAATGGAATCGAATCACCAATCACGAATACTGGGTCACAGGAATCGTCTACCTCCCCGTGATCTGGTGGGGATTCAAGCGCATTCTTTCCGGAAAAGGACTCCGAACCATCACCGCTGCCAACCCAAGATACGCTTCCGATGGCGGAGTCCAAGGCGAGTCAAAAATCGACATCAACCAAAAACTCGGCGATGGTCGTGTCGATGATGACGCGATATTGCATTGTGTACTGATCGATTCGAGCGATGATCTTGAACATCGAATTGAATCGGCCATTGGTGCGATGCGCAACGATGCCGAGCTCGGCGGATATCCCGTATTCTGCAAACCCGACCAAGGTGAACGCGGACGAGCAGTCGAGATGATCAAGTCGGAAGCCGATCTGATGGCATACTGCCGATCCAATGACGAACCCTTCGTCATTCAACGCTGCCATGATGGAGCGATGGAAGTTGGGGTGCTTTGGGTTCGTCATGTCGCGTCAATAACCGACCCAAACTATCAGGGCCCCTCTGGATTTATCTACGGCATCACCGTCAAGCATTTCCCTGCGGTGATCGGCGATGGAAAACAACCAATCCGCAGACTGATCCTTGAACACGAACGCTACCGAGCACAAAGCCGAATGTTCTTTGAGCGAATGCGCGATCAGCTCGGTACGGTTCCATCCCGAGGACAACGCATCGCCCTTGGGGTCGCAGGAAATCACGCCCAAGGTGCGAAGTTCACTGATGGAGCAAATCTGATCACCCCTGAGCTCACCAATCGTCTCGGTGAGATTATCAATCGGTTTGAAGATCATCAGGGACGCGGGTTCGACATCGGCCGATTTGATCTACGCTGCGATTCACTCGAACAACTCGCCCAAGGCAGAGGGTTTGGAATTGTGGAACTCAACGGACTCACAAGCGAACCGACCAATCTCTATGATCCGGATCGATCAATCTTCTGGGCATGGGCGATGCTCCTTGGCTACTGGGAGCATGCCGAACAACTTGCCCAGGCAAGACTTGAAACCAACACCGGCGAGCCGACCGATGGAGAAACCTATCGCGCCATCAAACGAGCCTTGGTGCGGGTGATGATCCCATAGGGTGCTCACGCCTTTACACACTACCGAATTTTGAGTGACGCCAGTGCAATCACCGTAAACAGAATCCCGACAATCCAAAGCCGATTGACCACCTGATTCTCCGCCCACCCTCCTTGATGCAGATGATGGTGATAAGGCGCAATTCGGAAAATGCGCTTGCCGGTACCGGTTTTGATCCGAGTATACTTGAACCAACCAACCTGCAGCACGACCGATCCAATCTCAAAGAGCAACACGCCACACATCACCAGAACAACAATCTCCTGACGAATCATCACCGCAATGTACCCGATCAACCCACCCAGCGCCAATGACCCTGTATCACCCATGAACACCTGTGCAGGTTTGCAATTCCACCACAGAAATCCCAGGCACGCCCCCCCCATTGCTCCGGCCATCACCGCAAGTTCATCAGTAAAGGGTACAAAGGGAACATAGAGGTATTGCGCCGCACCCTGATCCCCTGCAATGAGCGCCAACAGGACCAGTCCGAAAGTAATGATCAATGAGGTCCCCGATGCCAACCCATCCATTCCATCAGTAATGTTGACCGCATTGGACAACCCCGCAACCATCATCGTGGCAACAAAAATGTAGATCGGCATGCTCAGGTAAATCAACCCATCAGCAGCGAACTTGGTCGTGGGATCATATGAACGCTGAAAGGGCAAGTTGAGCACATGGGCCATCGAATCGACCCCGTCGGCAAGGATGCCATAGCGGTATCCGAAATACCCAACAATCACACCGATACCGAGTTGAAAAACAAGTTTTTCCCATGAGTACAAACCCTGCCGCCCGGTGCCTCGCCTTGTAGCAGTAAGTTTGAGCCAATCGTCTGCCCCCCCGACACAGGCCAACCAAATGAGCACAAAAAGCCCAAGGTACACCCGGTTGATACGAATATCTGCGAGTAAAAAAGTCGAGATGAAGATCGCCCCGACAATAAGCACCCCGCCCATTGTGGGAACATTGGCTTTGGTTGCCGCATGCTCACGCAAAAGCTCGGCGTCGGTCTCCCCACCGTCACCGATTTTCATCGAGATTAGAAACCGGATCACCCGTTTGCCCATGAGTACTACGATCGCAAACGACAAACCCGCTGCAAGCAGCGCCCGGAACTGGACTTGGTCGAAGATCGAGAAGAGCTTGTAAAGCACCTCGAGCTTCACCCGGTTCTGAAGCATTTCTAAGAAGATATAAATCATATCTGAGGATGCACCTTACCTGCAGTTGCTCTCGAAGCCCGGCTACTAATGAGGATATACACAAGCCGTTCAAGTGCCATTCCTCGCGACCCCTTGAGCAACACATTCGAACCGGGAAGAACCAATCGAGAAATCTGGGTCAGTGCTTGGGCATCGTCCGATCCAATGCCCATGACCCGATCAGTGGGACTCGCAGCATCTAAAAACAATGGCCCAACAAGTACAAAACGATCAATCGAACCGTATTCCTCCAACTCGTCGACCAATGCCAAATGCTCATCGGCACTGCGATCACCCAGTTCGAGCATGTCACCAAGGATTGCTATTTTCTCCCCCCCAAGGTTCAACCCATCGAAAGTCTCCAATGCTGCCCGCATCGAATCTGGATTGGCGTTATATGCATCATTGTAAATTACAATGGGTTTGGTCTTGGTTGGAATTTCAATCCGGTCAAATCGCATCTCGGGAAATCTAACCTGTGTAAGTCCACGCTGAATTATCGCATCGTCGAGCCCAAGCAATCGTCCGACCACAATTGCCATCGCTGCGTTGGAAGCATTGTGTCCACCAAGCGTGGGAACTCGAAAGGTATCACCCGCAAAGGTAAAATCTGTGTGCCGATCATCTAATTTGACAATCTCGATGGGAATCTCCGTTCCAATGCGAGTGATCTTGACGCGATCATCTTCACCCTTGAGTGCGTATTCGAGCTCACCGACCCCGCCGACAATCACTCCAAGAGCACCATCTGGCAATGACTTGACAATCTCAGCTTTCTCCCAAGCTACCCCTTGCTCATCACCAAGTTCTTCGAGATGAGCTCGTCCGATTGAAGTAATGACTGCAATATCGGGCTTGACCAACGCAGACCGGGCAGCGATCTCACCAGGTGAACTTGTACCAATTTCCGCAATCAAATAATCGGCATCACTTGGCGTGTTGAGCACTGTGATCGGCACACCCAGCGCGTTATTGAAGCTTTTTTGCGAGACGAACGAGGACCCGTTTTGCGTACAGACACTATGCACAAGTCGGCAAGTGGTGGTCTTGCCGTTGGAGCCGGTGATGGCGATGACCTTGGCTTTGAGTTGTTGTCTCCACGCCGATGCCAATCCGGTGATCGCATCGAGCCCATCATCAACAACCAACACGGGCATCCCCAAATCATCGGGCACCTTGCTCGCATCCGTCACCACGCCCATCCCCGCGCCGGCCTTGACAGCGTGCTCAAGATATTCATGCCCATCGACCTGCTCGCCAACGAAGGCGAAAAAGAGTTGCCCGGGCTCGATCATGCGGGTGTCGATGGCGACACCAACGAAATCGAACACTTCGAACTTCGGCTTGATCACCCACCGGGCTTTCATCGCATTTTGAATCTCCTCGTAAGTCATACTGCTCATGGTTTCGGTACCTCAACCGATGCACCCAACCGACGCTGGCGCAGGGCGATCCGGGCGTGTTCGCGATCATCAAAATGAACGCTCTGTGTGCCTCCCATTGCGTCAGGGAGAATTTGCTCAGTCTCGTGCCCTTTGCCCGCAAGAAGAACAACATCGCCTGGACTTGCATGGACAATCGCATACTGAATTGCCTGCCCCCGATCGGACTGGATGCTGACTTTGGTTTTCTCGTTGGCATCAACACCGGCGATGATCTGTTCGATGATGCGATTGGGAGGCTCGGTGCGTGGATTGTCACTGGTCACCACCACCGCATCGGCAAGCTTCGATGCAATTGCCCCCATCCGTGGTCGTTTAGATTGATCCCGGTCGCCCCCGCACCCAAAGACGCACCAGAGCCGAGCATCCTCATCAAGCACCGACCGGATCGCCCCCAGTGCACTTTTGAGCGCATCATCGGTATGGGCAAAGTCAACGAGCACCGTCAAATCGTCAGCTTTGGATTCGACCCGTTCGAGTCGACCCGATGGGAGCATGAGATGGGGAAGTTCTTCATGCATCGCGCGGAGTTGATCCCCTTGGCTGATCCCCGCCTTGCCCAGCACATGTCCAGCAAGCATAACCGCCTGAAAAACATTCATCGCATTGAAACGCCCAAAGATCGGCACGCGCGATTCGATGGTACCCATTGGCGTATCCATCGTCAGCGTCATGCCCACGATGGACTCGTTATCGATGCGCACCGATGCCCCGGGCATGCATCGCACAATCTGTACGCCTTGCGTACACGATTCGACCATGCTGTCGGCTGCATCGTCTTCAATATTAATCGCTGCGAGTCCATCGGATTTAAGGAGCCCAAAGAGCCTGGCTTTGGCACCGCGATAGTGCTCCATCGTTTGGTGATAGTCGAGATGATCGCCGGTGAGGTTGGTAAAGGCGCAAGCGTCGAAGCCCATTGCCCCCACACGCGATTGGTCGAGGGCATGGCTCGACACTTCCATCACGACCGCTCGGCATCCGTGTTCAACCATCGTCGCCAGCGTTCGGCTCAGCTCAACCGCCGGCGGCGTCGTCATGCTCGCCCGCGCCCGCTCGCGACCGTCATCAATCTCCACTGTCCCGATCAATCCACACCGAATCCCCGCAGCCTCGATAAGCTGGTGTGTGAGGTGTGCGACGGTGGTCTTGCCGTTGGTTCCCGTGATGCCCGCGATTGAAAGTACCCTCGACGGATGTCCATAAAACCGCTCAGCCAACTCCGCTGCGACCTGCATGACATTTTCAGTCACGAGCACCACCACTTTGGATCGCATCGGCAGCTCGATGTCTGCGCAATCGCTCAAAACCGCAACGCATCCGCACTGAATCGCGGGCTCAATGAACCGGTTGCCGTCGAGCTCTGTCCCCGATCGCGCGATGAACAACGACCCGGGAACAGCCGTGCGCGAATCCTCTGTCAGATCACAAATACGCACATCACCGAGGTATTCACCACCAGCAGCACATCGCAGATCCATCCCAGCTATGAGTTCATCGAGCTTCATACGATGAGTGTACATCGTCGAAACCCGGGAGATTCGGGTAGAAATCATATGACCCCCGATATCCATGCTGTACCCGCTGACACAGGCAGTACGCCTGTGTCAGCCCCCCAAAAAACACATCTAAGGCAGGATCAACATCGCATCGCCATACGAAAAAAATCTGTATTGCTCGTGGATGGCTTGTGCATAAACAGTGTGGATACGATCCAAACCATCCACTTTCCCGGGCACCTCAAGCATCGACGCCACCATCGCCAAAAGCGTTGATCTCGGAAGATGAAAATTCGTCACCATCCCATCGACCCACCGCCAGCGATATCCCGGCGAGATCATGATCCGGGTCGAATGCTTCTGGGGCAAAATCGGATTCGATTCATGCAAACCGGCAAAGCTCTCGAGTGTCCGGGCACTTGTCGAACCCACCGCGATTGTTCGCCCATTGCCTGTCGGTGGAAACAAACCCACTGCATCCCCCATCGAACACTCCTCGGCGTGCATCGGATGGGCAGCGAGTGTCTCCGTCTCGACGGGCTTAAAAGTCCCTGCTCCAACATGCAGGATTACCTCGGTTGTGCGCACAGATCGGGATGTCAATCCATCAAAAACCTTGGGCGTAAAGTGCAACCCGGCGGTCGGAGCAGCGACAGACCCGGCATCCTTTTCATTGGCGTACACCGTCTGATAGTGTGAGCGGTCATAGGCATCGCCAGGATCTTCGTCGCGGGCTTGGCGCTGGGCAAGAATATAAGGCGGCAAAGGTGTATGCCCCACCCGCTCAAGAAGCTGATCCGTCGGTAACTCACTGCCGAAAACCCGTACCCTCCATGCCCCCGGACCCTCAGCAGGATGCTTTTCGATCAGTTCAAGGATGATATCAGTTTGACAACGGTGCGCGTCGATGAGTCGATAGCGTTTGCCAGGCTTCGTGCGTTTGGCACGAAGCATCACGACCCAAATCAGGCCGCCCCCCTCGGATTCAAGTGCATGAAGATAGAGCCCTTCGAATGCCCCTCCAGTATTGGCTGCATTTTCACCCACGAGCCTTGCGGGAACAACACGCGATCGATTGAAGACCAACAAATCCTCAGGTTCGAGCAACTCAGGCAAATCAGCAAAAACTCGATGCTCGAGTCGATCCGGATTCGATCGCTGAACAACCAAAAGCCTCGATTGATCGCGAGGCTCGATCGGCCTGGTCGCAATGAGTTCTTTGGGAAGCTCGAAATCAAGCTCGTCGGTATGGATCGCTCGGCAGGACATCGGACGGGATAATACGCACCATCGGCGTGGCGTCAGTACAACACGCTGAACCAATCGGATCGCCCCAAATTGACCACTTGGCAAGGTTGAGCATCTGCAAAAGGATCTTTTCGGACCTGCTCGACTCGGCATAGAGCGTGCAACTGGTTCTGGTGCAATGAGCATCGGAAGAACTGAAAACACGACCACCCCAGCGATGGTGAACCCAGCCCACCACTTGGTAATGCCTCAGCGGATGGTTGTGTCGATGCCCAAACACTTTGAAGCAGCTCCGGGGATCATGCCGTTCCACCGAATGCTCGAAGCCCAGAATTTGGTGCCCAAACCGGTACCCACACCCAAGATTCACCCCCCCCACACCCCCGAGGCACCCGCCATCACTCGCCCGCGCGATACTTATCACCCTGCAAACGGAGCCAAACTCTTGCCCACACTCGGCGAAGTCTTACCCGCCACACCAACAGCACCGCCAGCGATCAAGGTCGAACAAACCCGCCAAGTACAGCGGCCCGCGACCGGGCGACTGTTGGATCTGTATCTCTAAAAACTTGTGTCTCTCAACCCAGCAATACAAATCTGCATCCACACGCACTACTTCCTCGAAGCAACGCCCAGCTTGTCCATTACCTGCATCAAATCCGACCAGACCTTTCGGCGATTCTCTTGGGTGTACGAACGCAACAAATAGGCTGGATGATAGGTGGGCATGATCTCAACCTGCGGAATCCCATCGGCAATCACCTTGGTGGGCAATGTGTGCCAACGCCCACGCATCGAGCGCATCGGGCTCGATACCTTGAGTAAAAGCTGGGTCGCAGGAAGTCCGAGCGTCACAATCACCTTGGGCTCAATAATCCGAATCTGCTCCATCAAATAGGGTTCACACAATGCAGCTTCTTGACTCGTGGGCGTGGCATTGCCAGGGGGACGGGTTTTGAGTACATTGGTGATATAAACCGTTTCCCGCGAGAACCCCATCGCTTGAATCATTTTTTCGAGCAACTGACCTGCTCGACCAACAAAGGGGCGTCCGGTGAGGTCTTCTTGCTCGCCGGGTGCTTCGCCGATGAACATCAGGTCGGCCTGCGGGTCACCCTCGCCGAAGACAATACGGGTGAACTGCATATTAAAGTGCTGATGGGGCGCCTCGGTTTCGTACTTAGCCCCCAACCCATCGAGCCGGGCCTGGGGATTATTAAGGTGCTCGTAACTCGTGCGCAACTCGGCTGAAGCAATCGGTGAAACCGACAACAACATTGGGGATTGGTCACCCAATGCCCCCCCCGAAAGGGCACGATGAACCCTGGACTCAGCTCTGGGCTCAGATGATACTTGCGGTGCATCTTGATCTGGTTGGTCTGGTGCAACCGATGGTGTCCCTTGGATCAGTACGGAGGGCATGGCACTCAAGGGAAGAAAATCAACACCCAAAAGACGGGCGGTTTGGGCGTGCTGGGCAATGAGTCGGCGTGCGTCGTCGTGCATCTGTCCATGGTAGCACAACATCCGGGACAGCACGATCTCAGGGCTTGGCGCAATGCTCGGCATTTGCTCCGACCCGACAGATTCAGCCGTCGCTTGGCGGAATCGTCGGCGAAGTGATGCCTGACGCATCTTCTTCCAAGGCATCGACAGCATCTTGAACACCGTCTTGGGCGTCCTCGCCCGCATTCATTGCTTGGTCAATGAGTTGTTGGGTTTCTTCATCGTACTCATTGGGTGCTCCTCGCGGATCGCCATTCCGATCCCCTGGAGCCACTTGCCCCGGGGTGATTTGGAAATCGGGGTGTTTTGAACCACCAAGGAAATCGGGCAAAAAGGCACCCGCGACTGCGCCGACAATCAGGCCCAGAATCAATCCCGGGAGAAAGGCGTGCGAGAAACTTGTATTTGAACCGGTATTGGCGTTGTTGCTCATCGGAAGGGCTCTCTGGGGTTCGTATCGGTGTTGCGCATCATATGAATGAAGCGAGGTGACCAGAGGTCAGATCGGCCAACGGGCATGATCCTCTTGACCAAACCCAATGGTGAGTATACAACAAAACCGCACCCATTGGTCACGAACGCTGGAAATCGGCAATATTAACGCATTTGGCGGATGCGCCATGCCCACCGGGCATATTCGAATCCTGATCGGATCAAACCCGATGTACCTTGAGGGTGGGTACCCTCGGGGAAAGCGGTGTCGGTTCGCCAAATCCAGTATTGGCCTTTGAATCGACACTTGGACACGATCGCCAATGAGATCAATACCCAAAGCGAGCCGAGGATATCGACCAAGCACCCTGCGAGATTGCTCGGTAGACGGGCAATCATGAAGCTTCACTCTGGGAAGATGCTTGTTTTTTATGCTCGTCAGCGTACCACCTGATGGTTTGCTCGAGCCCGGCCTCGATGCTTGTCGTGGGCTCATACCCGATCACCGTCTTGGCCAGATCGATACACGAAACCGAGTGAAACACCTCGCCAACGCGTTCGGGTTCATATTGAACCTTGATCTCCGTCATTCGCAAAATCTCCGCGATCATGGTAGCCAGTTCATTGATCGAAGTTTGTACGCCAGCACCGACATTGACGACCTGCCCTTTGAGTGGTTCTTGAGCAACAGCAGCAAGCAGATTGGCAGCAACAGCATTCGAGACATGGGTAAAATCCCGAGTCTGCTCGCCTGAGCCATAGATGATTGGGGATTGCCCTGTAAGGTATCGGGTGACCAAGGCAGGGATGACCGCAGCGTAGGCGGAATCGGTCGCCTGCCGTGGGCCGAAGATATTGAAGTAGCGTAATGAGATGGTATCGATTTCATAACACGCCGCCCAAGCGCGCATGAGCGATTCCCCGGCATACTTGGCCGCTGCGTATGGGGATTCTGGCCGGGGTGCCATGGATTCGCATTTGGGCAACTCCGGATGATTGCCATAGGCACTCGATGATGCCGAGTGGATCACGCGCTGAACGCGAGCCGCCTTGGCCGCCTGAAGCACCCGCATCGAACCCGTCGCGTTGACAACCCAGTTGCGCACCGGGTCTTGAATCGACATCGGGACTGAACCCAAAGCTGCGAGATGAAACACATTCCGGGCTCCTTCGACCGCGAGATTCATCGCCTCGGGATCAAGAATGCTCGCTTGGATGAAACGGATGCGATCGGGCGCTCGATCCATCGCTTGAGCAACAGATCGAGCCGAAGCATTGGAAAGATCGTCGATGACGGTGACGAATGCACCCAGAGCAATCAACGCATCGACCAAATGCCCGCCGATGAACCCGGCTCCACCGGTGACACAGACCTGCTGACCAGCCATGTGCCCAGCAATCTGATCCGCAAACCGATCGGGCAACAGGGACACGGATTGGCTCGATGGGTTGGTCATGGGGTGCAAGTCTAGAGCCCAAATCCTGATGAGGGGTATGGACCGATCACCGATCGGCGATATTGCACGAATCGCCCGACAACATGGGTATGGCAGAAGGGGCAAAAAAGAGGTGTTCTTGTCTCAAAACCAAAGATTTCAGTGCGTCTCAGGCACGGGCAGGTCGCGCAGGAACTCGATGAGTCGGGTGCGCGATGGGCTCGCTGCGTCTCGGACATAGGCCCCGGCGACGCCGCAGGCAGCAGCGAGTGATTCGCCCAACGGGAGTCCTGCCATTTGAGCAAAGCTAAACCCGCCTCCGAAGTGATCGCCCGCACCCGTTGAGATGCGAGGCTTACGGGTATAGGGTCCGGCGAACCAATACGCTTCACCCGAACGGTCCGCCCCGCCGGCGCCGGTATGCTGATGAATCACGACGCAATCGAGTCCGAGTTTGTCGCGGATACTCATCGCTGCTTCGGGCACCATCTCGGCCAATGTCCGGTTGTGTTCATCGTCATAGACCTCTGCGCCGATGACCCCTGCGATTCGTCCGCTCTCGGCAAGATTGAGCCCAAGGGTGACAGGCAGGTGGGTTTGGAGTTGTTGGACGAGTTTCATCGCGGTGACGATGTCGGCATCAGTGCGCTTGGCCGGGTCGGAGAGGTCGATAAAGATTCTTCGGTTGTGGTTCTCGCTGATGTGTGGGAAGATGTCGTTGCAGAGTCCTTCCCAGATGCCGGGCACGCCACCAACGAGGGTCCAGTTGACGACGGAGATAAGCGAAACGCCCTCAATGATTTCGATGAGTTTTTTAAGTCCGACGACTTCTTTGATGCGTTCCCAGGTGACGCGTTGAACCGATTCTGGTTTGCCGAGCATGATCTTGCCGTCGTCAAACTCGAGCGCATCAGTGCGTCCTGGTGGGCACAGGGGGATGACTTGCTCGCATTTTTCGACAAAAGGCAGATAGATCGGATCGACCGTGCTCCAATCGTCTTCGAGTGAGACCGCGCCAATGTAAGTCACCGGTGATCCCAGCGATCCCAGCGAGTTGGACAATAATGGCCCGTTCCCTCCGAATCGGGTATCACGGACGACGAGCTCAATGTTGGCAGAGCGATTGGCAGCTGCACCACATCGAGCAGCAAACTCGGGAATGGTATGGATGCGTTGGTAATCATCATGAACCATGGAATGGCGTTTGTCAACGACATGGATGATTGAATCGACGAACCCGTCAAATCCGACAAGCGAACGCATGGACAAGGCTTTGGCGTGGTCGATCGCTTCGAGTGCGTCGGCTGCGCTTTGAGCAAGGTCCGTTCGCGTGGCGGGTTGTTGCATATGAATGGGATTCATTAGATAAACAGTTTAGGCAAGTCCTTTCGCGGGCAAGAATAAGCATACCATAGATTCCATATCGGGAAAAGAGACAACTATGCACACAATCGTTTGCGCGACCCAGAATCCGGGGAAGATCAGTGAGCTTCAATCGCTCTTACAAGGCTCAGGCATTGATCTTATCGGACTTGATTCGTTTGATCGTGATTTTTCCGAGCCAATCGAAGATGGCGAAACATTTCTTGACAACGCGACGATCAAGGCAAGGGCGTATGCAAAGGCGACGGGGATGCCCTGTCTGGCGGATGATTCGGGGCTGATTGTGGATGCGCTGGAGGGCAAACCGGGGGTGATTTCGTCGCATTACGCCTTCGATGGCGATGAACTCGGCGAAGCGGCGAGTCTGAGCCGGGAGCAGCGCGATGAGCTCAACTGCCAACGGGTGCTGCGCGAACTTGTAGGCGTTGCGGACGAAAACCGAACTGCCCGGTTCACCTGCACGATGGTGCTCGCCGATCCATCGGGCACGGTGCTGGCATCGACCACGGGGCTTTTCGAAGGGCGGATCGGGCAGATTGGCGAGGTGCCCAAAGGCGACCAGGGCTTCGGATACGACCCGCTGTTCTTGGTGGCACCGGATTTCGAGCGGACGAGTGCTCAGATGGAGCCGAGCGAGAAGAATGTGATCTCACATCGGGGCAAAGCGGTGAGGCAGATGATTAAGGCGATCGAATCGGTTTTCAAAGAAAACTGAAAACCCATACCGCAATCCCTATCATCTCCCATGATGACGCTGACACCATCTCAATCTGTGCCCAATCTTGATCCCGCGATCGAATCCATCCGCGAAAAAGTCCTCGCCGGGCAGAGGCTCACGCTCGACGATGGCAAAGTGCTCTATGAGACACGCGATATCTGGAGCGTCATCGAACTGGCCAAACTCGTCCGCGATCGGATGCACCCGGGCGTTGCGTACTACAACATCAACCGTCACCTCAACTACTCGAATGTCTGTGCCCTCGCGTGCAAGTTCTGCGAGTTCGCCCGTAAGCAAGGCGACGAGGGCGCCTACACCCGTGAGCTGGGCGACATCAAAGAGCAAGGACACAAAGCCCTCGAATCGGGCGCGACGGAGATGCACATCGTCGGCGGGTTGAACCCGTATCTCCCCTTCGCGTATTACACCGACATGCTCAGCACCCTGCGCGAGATCGCGCCGCAGATTCATCTCAAAGCTTTCACGGCGGTTGAGTTGGTCCACCTGGCGCGGATCGCCAAGGCCTACACACGCGATGATCCCAAGGTCGGCGTGCGCTGGGTGCTTGAGCGACTCAAAGAGGCTGGGCTTGGATCATTGCCCGGCGGCGGGGCCGAGGTCTTCGATGAGCGAGTCCACAAAGAAGCGTTCAAGACCAAGATCGGCGCGCATGAATGGCTCGATGTGCATCTTGTTGCCCATGAGCTGGGTTTGAATACCAACTGCACGATGTTGTACGGGCATGTGGACAAGCAGGACGAACGCCTGCGCCATATGGAAATTCTACGAAGATCACAAGACCAAGCGTTGCATCGGCTGGGATACGAAGGTGATGCGGATGGGTATATTGCTTCTGGGATTGTGGAGTCCGAGCAGATCAGTGCGCCGGTGATTACGCTTTCGGGCGAGAGGGCGGTGTTGCCGACACCTGATGGAATCAACTCCCAACGAGCCGCGACCGTCAAGGAGCGGTCTTCCGAATCTTCCGACAAGCAGGGACTGCTCCCTGACGGTCGCGGCTCGTCAGAGTCGGATCAAGTTCTCGGCGGGTACTACCAAACCATCACGCCTTTGCCCTTCTTCCCCGATGGCTCGGCCCTCGAAAACCTCCCGGGCCCGACGGGGCTCGAAAACCTGCGGACGCTGGCGATCACGCGATTGATGCTCGACAACTTCCCACATGTCAAAGCGTTCTGGATCATGCAGAGCCTGCCGATGGCGCAGGTGATGCTCGAAGCCGGTGCGGACGACATCGACGGGACGGTGGTGTGGTACGACATCACCAAAGCGGTCGGCGAAGGGACGCACCAAGAAACCACCGAGCTTGATTTGAAGCGAGCAATCGAGGAGGCGGGGTATACGCCGATCGAGCGCGACACGCTGTATCGGCGAGTGACGCGTGATGGGAGCCGGTGGTGGGTGGGGGATTGATGAGTGTGAGTCAGCTTCAAGCACAAGCCAACACGCGAACCATCTGGGCAGCATCGATCCTCAGTGCGGCCTTGGGTGTGACGATTGCCATGTGGATGCGCAGCTCGCCCGATTCGATAAGTGTGATGTTTCTTGGGCTCGCGCACGCATTGGTGTTTGTACCGACGATGGTAATCGCCAATGTGAAGCGGTGGAAGCTGATCGTTGCGAGCATCGTATGTGTCACATTTCCGGTTTGGGGATTCGCATTCATCGGGTTGTTGACCTTTGCGGTCGGGGCTCCGATCGCCAACTCGGTGCTCTGGGGCTTCTTTGTCGCCTGGGTGCTAGGTCGGCCGAGGGCGATCGTGGTGTTTCTTGCCATCGGCGTTGTGACGAACGCAGCCCTTTTTGGGTTCATGAGCACATATAACACGATGGGAAACCCTGATGGTGGATTCGCCGAGACTGTCGGGCTTTGGTACATTTTAACGGTTCCGGCGTTTCCGATTATTTTATTTTGGGATTGGTGCCGAATAAGAAGGATACTGAGTTGATGGATCGGTCTGCGTTTTGTAGGTATTCCTACGATACGCTCTCCAGCCTCGCCCCATGCCTCGGGTGCGGCTATACGCTGGTGGGCTTGCCCAAGAATCTGCCTTGCCCGGAGTGCGGACGGGAGAATAATGATTTGGTAAAGAAGTTTTGACACAAAGAGTTTTCATACAAAAAGCGACCTTTTGGCCGCATTTTGAGAATTTGATTTCAAGAATCACTCAGAACTTCCACCCAACACCCATGTAGTAATCGACATCGTTGGGCTTGACGCCTGTCCCTGGGTCGGAGTCATGTCGGTGCTCGAAGCCGGCGTTCATGGTCATGCCGGTCTCGGCGTCGAGGACGACCTCGATGCCTGCGCCTGAATGCCAGCGGAACTCGCCGAAATCATCGAAGTTTGGGTAGTAGGTCGTCGAGGCGACAAGCTTGGTATTCTCGGAATACTGGTAGGTCCAGTCGAGTCCCAAGAGTCCTTCAGGGATGAGCTTTTCCTCTGCCTGGTTACCGGTATCGTAGGAAGCACCCAAACCAACGCGTCCGACGAGGGTGGTTTTGTCATCTTTGATGAATTCGTATCCCACACCGATTGCGGCACTGAATCGGTGCTGCCATGCTTGAAACTCATCGTATTCGTATCCACCTTGGGCGAAGTAGCGCCACTTGCCGTCGGTCAGCCAATCGTTTTTGATGCGCAGCTCGCCTCGCGCAGTATTTTTGGTGCCCTCGGAGGTGCCATAGAGATAGGCCAATACGAGCGAGGTTTCGTATTTGGAAGTGTTGCGTTGTCCGCCGAGCGAAAGCCGGGCGTTGAAGTTTTCAGTATTACCCGACGAACCACCAAACCCGGCATTGGCTGCCCAATCCCACCCATCGGTCCACGAACTTGGATCGGCAGGGACTTCTGGCTCGGCTTGGGGTTGAACGCGGCTTGTCGAGTCCTCGGCATCGACTTCGATATCACCGGCGCCTGTGGTCATGGCGAGCTGGGCCTTGGCAGCTTCAAGCTCGGCCTTGGCTTCTTCAAAGGCAATACGGGCCGATTCAAATCGCTCGAGAGCGCTGGTGTTTGTCTCACCTGCAAGTGCGACCGACGAACAACCCATACCCGCTGCAATCGCAATGATGGCTGATTGATTGATTCGATTGATATTCATGTGGATTCCACCTCTTTTTGATATCTGCAAAGGCCAACACGCCTCGTCCCCGAGACTGGCACAGAGAGGGAAGGCCCAAAGTTTTGGAGAGTCAACCCCAATGAAAATGAAACTCAAACCTCAATATCCGGTATCCTCAAAGCGTGCCCCGATCACACATCTGCCCATCCTGTTTGACAGAACTCGCCCGCATCCGCGCGGTACCCGATCGACATTACCGCTTGCCCATCGTGATTTGTCCCAAATGTAAACTGGCCTGTGTACGAACAAAACATCCCGACCAAGTATTCTGGCGGGAAATTCGGCAACTCCTTCGATCGGTTCGGCTCTTGACCATCACGATCCTCATCACCCTCCTCGCTGGGGGAACACTCGCGGGGATGTCAGTGGCGATGGAGCCAGTATTCACGGACAACCGGGGCAACTTCCTAGAGCCAAGCTCGATTGATCTCGATGATACTTATTTTCTACTCGCTGCAATTTGCTTCGTTTTGCTCGGAAGCGGTGCTGTACGAGTTGCTTATGCCCACCAGCGACTCTGGACTGCCTGGTTGATTTTGATGATCCCGAGCACGGTCTTCGTTTCCTTCGATTGGCTTGTCGGGTGGGGCATGAACCATATTAAAAAAATGATGAACATCAGTCCCAATCTCGAAATTCCGAGCACGCCCGAGATGCTTGGTCGCTCAAAAATGTTCTTGCTTCTGACAATCGTCGCGAGTATCGGGATGATCTTGGGCGTCTTCCTCAACCGGATGATTCAGACCTGTTCGCGCAAGCGGGTGAGCAAAATTCGCCGAAAGATCAAGAAGCGACAGGTGAAACAGTATTGAATGGAAGAGATGATATGAACGCAAAGAACGACACACACGACCAGCCCCCCCCGGTTCATGGCAAGGCTGCCGAACACATCGAGAGCATCCGCGCCGATCGTGCATGCATTCAATGCGGATTCAATCTCTTCGGGCAGGCAGTAATCAAAGAGGAACATTATCAACTCGCCATCGCCCGATGCCCAGAGTGTGGCACGGTCGCCGCGTTGCAGTCGTATCCGACCATGTCGCACTGGGTCAACCGGTTCCGTGCGTTGATCGCAGGAGCATGGGTCGTGGTGTTGCTGTTTGCCTTTGTCATACAGATCCTCATTGTTGGCACTTTCACCGACAGCCTTACACGCACCATCAGCGATCCGCTTGCAAAAGAAATCGGAAAAGCGTACTGCACCTGGGCAGAAGAAAACGGAACAACGACAAGTATTACCGGATGGGCAACCACCCCCGAGGTGTATTACCAATGGGTCAGCATTCCAAGCGACTGGGCCGATGAACATCTCGACGAGATCGTCGCCGAATTTGGCGGGCTTTGGAACAATTTCGACCGCTCGAACATACTTTTTGTGATCCCTGCTTGGATCGTTGCATTTCTCACGGGCGTGTTCTGGAGCATTGTCTTGCTCGGAGGGAGCCCAAAGCGGGCAGCCATTGTACCAATTGCTGCGAGCGTGCTCATTATTGTTTTGGCATATGTCAATTTTTCGCCACCAATGTTTTTTGCCCACCAAGCATCGGAGATCGCCAAGGATTTGTATATCAGTGTGCTGAATCCAATTGCGATGCTCATCCAGCTCCCCGTCATCCTTCTGGGCGTGTTTCTTGGACGAAAGATTGCACGGTTTGTGATTCAACTCACCCTCCCGCCTCGCTCCCGTGTTCCATTTTCGATCTTCTGGACGCACGATGGACTTGAACTTCCAAAGCCAAAATTCAAATAAAAAACCCGCCCAAACGGAACGGGTCTGTTGACTCAAACCTTTGAAGGATTACTTGTCGTCATCCTTCACTTCATACTCGGCATCGATCACATCAGGATCATTCGATGGCGGCGATGCTTCTGGCCCAGGCGATGCGGCGGCATCGCCTGCTTGAGCAGCACTGGCTTCATAAATCACCTTGCCAAGTTCCATCGAGGCAGAATCAAGCTCTTTGAGCCCCGCTTCGATGGCTTCAGCAGTGATTGATTCGTCCTTGAGCTTGGTTTCGAGGCTCGAAATCGCAGATTCGATCGAAGAACGAATCTCGGGTGTCACCTTTTCACCGTGCTCTTCGACACTCTTGCGGATCTGGGCGATGGTACCGTCGGCTCGGTTTTTGAGATCGACCAGTTCACGCCGTTTCTTATCTTCCTCCGCATGAGCCTCGGCATCGGCCTTCATCTTGTCGATCTCCGCAGCATCAAGTCCGCCCGAATTTTCGATACGGATGTCGGCCTTCTTACCCGTGCCCTTGTCGGTGGCCGTCACTTGCAAGATGCCGTTGGCATCAATAGCAAACTCGACCTCAATCTGAGGCGTGCCGCGTGCTGCTGGTGGAATATCGGCAAGCTCGAACATCCCAAGCGTCCGGTTATCTTTGGCAAACTCCCGTTCACCCTGAAGCACATGGATTTGTACCGAAGGCTGATTATCCGCAGCGGTCGAGAAAATTTCTTTCTTGCTTGTCGGAATGGTCGTGTTGCGTTCGATGAGCTTGGTCATCACGCCGCCCATGGTTTCGACACCGAGCGACAATGGAGTCACATCGAGGAGCAGCACATCTTTGACATCGCCGCTGAGCACGCCACCCTGAACGGCTGCGCCAATGGCAACCACTTCGTCAGGATTGACCGTTTTGTTGGGCTCTTTGCCGAAGAGTTCCTTGACGATTTCCTGGACTTTGGGCATCCGCGTCGAACCACCAACGAGCACGACCTCGTCGATCTTGGAGATATCAATCCCGGCATCCTTGAGGGCGTTAAGGCATGGTTCCTTAACACGATCGAAGAGATCGTCACAGAGCGATTCAAACTTCGATCGCGAGAGTGTCTGCTGGAGATGCTTTGGCCCCGCATCGGTCGCAGTGATGAATGGCAGGTTGATGGTGGTTTCCTGTGAGTTCGAAAGCTCGATCTTGGCTTTCTCGGCAGCTTCTTTGAGCCGCTGCATCGCCATTGCATCGGTGGTCAAGTCCACGCCTTCGCTCTTGCGGAACTCTTCAGCGATGAAGTCGATGAGTCGTTGATCCCAGTCGTCGCCGCCCAAGTGCGTATCGCCATTGGTTGAGAGGACCTCAAAGACACCGTCGCCGACATCGAGGATCGAGACATCGAAGGTCCCGCCACCAAGGTCGAAGACCGCGATCTTTTCGTTCGTCTTCTTGTCGAGCCCATAAGCAAGGGCTGCAGCGGTGGGCTCGTTAATGATCCGCTTGACACTCAATCCTGCGATTTCGCCTGCGTCTTTGGTTGCTTGGCGTTGGGCATCATTGAAGTATGCCGGAACGGTAATCACCGCTTCGGTGACGGTTTCGCCCAGATAGTCTTCCGCGGTGCGTTTGAGTTCACCCAAGATCATTGCCGAAATTTGCTGAGGCGTGAACTCTTCGCCTCGCACATTGACCTTCACGAAATCTTCAGGCCCACCGGTGATTTCGTAGGGTATGAGTTTTTCTTCTGAACTGACTTCTTTGTGACGCCGACCCATGAACCGTTTGATCGAAAACACGGTGTTCTTGGGGTTGGTCACCTGTTGATGCTTGGCCTGTTGCCCGACGAGGCGCTCGCCTTTGTCGGTGAATCCGACGACCGAGGGTGTCGTGCGATTGCCCGAGCTATTAATAAGCACCTTAGGCGTGTCGCCCTCCATGACCGCGACGACTGAGTTGGTGGTTCCCAGATCGATTCCGATGATTTTTCCCATGATAAGCCTCCTTCTGTCAATCCCCGATTTGGCTGATGAGGCCCAGTGGGGAATGGTAATGTGTGTGATTCCGCACAAAAGTTGCAACTGCCGTGCCATTTCATTTCGACGAATTACCCCCTTGTAGGCTCTCGTGTGCCCTGCTCGGGTGCCCGAAGTGCATATGACTGTCAGATTGGCAGAGCCCCAAAGCACCCTCAAGAACCCAAAGGGAACCAAGGATGCCGGGCTATTCAGGATCACGGAACAATGCAACGACCGCTGCATGTCCATGATAGAAGATTTGATCATCCACCGGGCCGATCTCCCCGGCCGCGAAGAAACCCGCTGCTGGAATCCCTGCCTGGGGGTCGACCTCGGTCCCCGATTTGGCAAGATTCGCTCCGTCAGGCTTCTGATCAAAAGCATAAGTAATCGCAGCGGCGTCATGCCCCAGGTGGCCAAAGAATACACTGCCTCGGCTGGCACACGAGATCAACAAGGCCCCGGCGGGCTTGGAATAGAGCCTTTGCCCATCGAGCAGAAGCGAGAAGTCTTCGCGGGCGGTTTGTTCGTCGTGAAGGTGGAGTTGAATCGTCTGCCCAGCATGCACCAAATCCGCCACCGCGACGGCTCCGGAAGTCTCATCGCCACCCATGATGTTGCGGATCAGAAAATCGCCTCTGCCAAAGTGGGATTTGCTCTCGTTAATAACGCGTCCCATCACCAACCCATCGGCCAAAAGAGCTTTGTCGGTTTCGTTGAGTTGCGCGATCAGATCCCGAATGGCATCAACTGCCCGGATGCCTCCGAGTTCGAGCAGGAGATTACCTCGCGCTTTGGTGATAATCATCGGATGCCCGATGGGCCGGCATCCTTGCGAGACGATGGTGTCAACCTGGATCGGTCCCGAAAGTGTAACGCCCATCGCCCCTGAGTTGCGGATCTCGCCATCGAGGAGCAAGGTGTTGGTGTTGGCGCGGTTGCCCGCCGAAGCCATACCTCCGAGAATGGTGCCAATGTGATCCACCCGTCCCGACTCAGTGACAACCTGCATCCGCGCCGCACTGAGCGCGGGAATCAGGTTCACCATTGGGACCGAATATGGATCGGCAAAGAAAAGTGTCGCCCGCATATCTTCCGATGCACCAATGCGGTCGGACAGGGCTGCTGCTCGAACCTCCATCGAATCCCTCGGCGAGAGATGATCGATCCAAAACGGATTGATCCGCACACCCGGAAATCGGCACGCCATAACCGACAAACCTGCTCCCTGCTCAAGCTCGGTGGGACCCAACATCACACCAGATGCCGTGATCCCCAGCATGTGCGATGAACGAAGCTCATCACGCAAAGTATCGGCAATCATGCCCATTCTCCTGGCATGATGACGCGTGACAAAGAGCATCAACAAATCGGGCGATGAACCAAGCTGCGATTGAATCCGATCGGCAACCTGCAAGGCTGCACCGATGGGGTCTTGATGCGTCGAAAGCGCAGTCACCATCTTGATTGCATCGAGATCAGCACTTGATTCTTGAGACATTGAGTTGGGTTACTTGGGTAAACGGAATCATTCAGGCATAGAATCGATGCGCTGAGGCTCGATGACAATGAGTTTGAGGGATTGATCTTTGTTTGCTTTTCCGACAACACCGACGACCCGCCCAAGAAGATGCCGAAAATCCTGTTCGCTCTTGGGCGCAACATACCCAATAGTGCGCCGAACACCAGTAACTGGATCAGTTGCCTGGATGCGATAGAGTAACGGCAATCGATCGCCAGTATAAATCGCACTCGTCACCATGCGCCCGACGAGTTGATACGCCCGCCCATCTTGCCACGCCTGAATATCCCCGGCAAGTTCATCCGCCTTGGCATCGTAAGCAGCCAGAGTCGCTGATATCGCCCGGCGTTGGTCGCGCGACTTCATCCGAATATCAAGCCATTCAAGACGCTGATCGAGGGCATTGGCCAATGATGACCCATCTTGGGCCTGAGCGCGCGTGCGGGTAAACTCTGCGTAAAGTTCGTCGAGTGCCTCGTCGAGTTCGACCTTAGGCAACGATCGCGCCAAATCGAACGCCGCTTCGAGATCTTCAAGAGCTGAAGCACTCACACGCCCACTGGGTGCTGTACGACGAACCGAATCGGAAACTGCTTCACCTTTGATCGGTGTTGCGTTTTTAATCTCGACAGACGCAGAAGAAGGCATCTCCATTTCATCCATCATCGAACGATCAACTTGGCCGTTATGCTCTTCTTGGGTTTCCTTTTGACTTTCCTTTTGACCATGCGCTGAATCGGAAGGGTCAATCACAGTCGGCGTCTGTTGCTCGGCGGGCTTGGTCGACCCAATCGCACCAGTATCTTTGAATGCACGGATTTCCTCTGCCGTGGCATCGCGAAGCGCTGTCGTCTTGATATAAGCAACAGGCAACTCCCCTGAGGGACTCGTCGGGGCGATGACGCGATAGCCCAAAACGGTACCGGCATCATTTTTGAGTGTCTCGGCGACTTTGAGTGTCATTCCCGAAGGCAGCGCGGTCGCATAAAGCGCCTTCCATGACCCGGCAAGCCCCAGCAGGTGCGATGGAGCACGGAGTTTGGAATCGACAATCAGAGTCAGTGTCTTGGCCTCCGGACCGACCTCCACCTCGTTGGCCGGCACAAAAGCACCTATTGAATCAGGCAAAAGAACCTTGGTGTAGGCGCCGGAGGTCCCAATAACTTGCAAGGGGGTGTTGGCATCGAGCTCAGCAACAGCATAAAAGACATCCTGGTCACCACTGCGAAGAAAAGACTGATCCGCTTTGATAATCCGAAGTGGTAAATCCGCCTGGACGGTCTCTTGAGAGACCTCAAAACCTATAGATTCGGCCAATACAGACACCGAGCCTCCAGTAAGGGCAACCCCGAGGACACAGGTGGCAATCGAAATTCTGGTCGTCTGCGTGTTCTTTCGCATGGCTAAGCTCCTGGGCTGTTCCAAATCCGGGCCGTATCTCCCTGCCAGAGTGTATCCGTCCCCGCCAACGAGGTTCTCTTGCAAGCACAACGACACCTCATTCTACCCAACCTACCGTTGGAGCATGGCTATGAATCCACGCAATCATCGAGTCTTCGCCCCTTTGGCCGCCTCTACCGGGATTGGCGCAATCCTTGCCGCTGGGCTTTGCCTTGGTGGTCTTGGGGGATGCTCTTCGCCAATCGAGCGTCAAAGTGAAAAAGAACTCCAGCAGGCGATGATCCGGGCGATCGAGATGGAGATCGAGCATGCCAAAGAAAACCCACAACCCCGTCAACTCGGCACCCAACTTGATCTCTCCAAACTCGAAATCCGTGAAGACCACCTCGAGCAAATCGAGCGGGAGTTTTCAACCGCCGGATATCTTGCCGAACTCAGGGCAAACTCACCCACTGGAGATGACCCAATTTCCACCCTCATTGGCAACGACCTCATGGGTCAGCCCACCAAACTCATTGGACTCTCACTCGAACAGGCGATTCAGACGGCTGCGGCCAACAACCTCGATGTCGAAATTGCCAGTTTCGCCCCCGCCATTTCCCAGACCCTGCTGACCCAAGCCCAAGCCCAATTCGATTGGTTATTCTTTGCCTCGGCCCAGTATCAGGATTCGATCATCCCCCAGCCCGGGTTCGCCTTTGCAGGATCGGCTCAGATTGCCCAGAACATCACACAGACGGGCGATGCGTCGGCCGGGGTTTCTCGGCAGCTTACCACCGGGGGAACCATCCAGCTCACCAATGCAATCAACTACTCGAATATCGAGAGTTCATTCTTTGGGACCTCTCCGGTACCCAACCCAGCCAACGCTTCGAATATGGTGCTCGATATCACCCAGCCTTTGATGCAGGGGTTCGGGCGTGACACCAATATGGCCGAAGTCTACATCGCCCGCAACGCAGAACGGTCGAGTGTGGCTTCACTCAAATCGTCTTTGATCCAAGCAGCTGCCGAGACCGAAAAAGCATACTGGACCCTTGTCCTTCGGTACAAGGAACTCATTATCCGCGCCAAACTCCTCGAACGAGGAATTCAGGTTCGCGATGATATCAAAGCAAGGCGGGTGCAAGATGCACGCCAGGCCCAAGTTGCCGATGCCGTCGCACGCGTCGAGCGACGAAAATCTGACCTGCTCGTCGCACGAACCAACCTGCGCAATGCCAGCGATCAGCTCAAACTCTTGATGAACGATCCAAGCCTGCCTGTAGGCAGCGAGTTGTTGATTGTGCCTCGCGATGATGTCATCAGCGAACCGATCTCGTATTCACTTCTCGACGCGATCACCAACGGCATCACCAATCGACCCGAAATGGAAATCGCCCTGCTCTCGGTCGACGATGCCACCATCCGCCAAGAACTCGCCAAGAACCTCCGCAAGCCCAAGCTCGATATCACCGCGCAGGCGCGAATGCTGGGGCTTAATGATTCATTCCAAGACGCCTACACCGATGCACGATCGAGCCGATTTATTGATGACTGGCTTCTGGGCATTCGATTCGAGCAACCCATCGGCAATCGGCTCGGAGAAGCCGGGTATCGCAAGGCCAGGCTTGATCGGATGCAATCAGTCGTCGCCTATCGACAGAGCGCCCAGAATATCGTATTTGAAATCAAACTCGCCCTCAACGCGATCGTCACCAACAACGCCCTGATCGAGCAATCCACCCTCTCGCGAGTGGCCCAGAGCGAAGCGTTACGGGCATTGATTGTCGAAAAAGAGCTGACCAATGCCGGGTACTCGGTCGAACGGTTGAATCTCGAGCTCAATCAGCAAGATTCGCTCGCCAATGCTGAGATCGCCGAAGCTTTGGCCCAAGTGAACTACAACATCGCGATCGTGGACCTGCACAAAGCAATGGGCACAACGCTTGATCGTTCGCGGATTGATTTCGTGGTGCCCGATGCCAATCAACTCGCACCGGGTGAATCTGCACTCGATTATAAAATCAGGCCAATTGTCGAACCTGAAGCAGAACTGGAAGTGGGCGATGAGTGAAATTCTCGAAGGACCCCACGCAATCGCCTTCGGTGTCAAAAGGCTCGGCGAGGGTAATCTCGTAGCCTTTCCAACCGAAACGGTCTACGGGCTTGGTGCGGATGCATTCAATGCCCAAGCAGTCCAACGGGTATTTACCCTCAAAGGGCGTCCGAACACCAACCCACTGATCGTGCATGTCTCAGGGATCGTCATGGCCAAGACGGTGGTGGCGCATTGGCCTGACGCTGCGGATTTGATTGCCCGGACATATTGGCCCGGGCCAGTGACGATGGTGCTTCCCAAAGCTGATGTGGTCCCTGGGATTGTCTGTGCCAATGGATCGACCGTGGCGGTGCGCTGCCCGGAGCATCCGTGCGCGTTGGCCTTGATCGAATCCTTCGGCAAACCGATCGTCGGACCCAGTGCCAATCCCTCAGGACACATCTCTCCGACCACACCTGAACATGTAATGGATGGATTCCCCGACGCCAATTTGATGATCGTCGATGGCGGACGCTGCAGAACAGGAATCGAATCGACGGTAGTCGATCTGACCAGCAAAACGATTCGCATCCTCCGTCCCGGATTCATCGGCCCCCATGCAATCAGTAAAACCATCAGCCAAAACATCGAATCGATCGCCCCCCTACCCCACGACCCAATCGCCCGATCCCCCGGACTCATCGGAGCCCACTATCAACCTCGAACACCAACCAAGCTCGTCCCCACAGCCGCCCTGAAATCAGCAACGGATTCAGACACGATCATCACTTGGTCAATCCAATCCCATCCGGCCAAAGGAACACTGATCCCAATACCCCGACAAATCGACGCCTACGCCAGCAATATCTACCGAGCCCTCCATGATGCCGACCGGGGAAATCCCTCCGCCATCTGGATCGAAGAACCCCCAACCGGGTCAGGAACCGATGAATTGGCCATCCGCACCGCCATCATGGAACGACTTGGACGCGCAACGCACAAATAAAGGGCACAGAACCAAACCTCGCCCCATAACTCGAGAGCTTCACAAAGGCACAAAGATCATCTTCATCACCCAACATACTACAACCACTCACCCAAGACGCCTATTGTGCCGACCCAAGTAATGCTTTTCTCCCCCCAATCGAGGCAGACACATGACCAACAAACTACGCATCGCACTGGCGCCCGGCGACGGGATCGGACCCGAAATCACCCAAGCGTGCCTGAGCATCTTTGAAGCTGCGGGTGTGCTCGATGCGATCGAGTTCATCGAAGTTGATATGGGACGCAAGGTCTTCAACCAAGGCGACTCCCGAGGCATGACTGACGAAGCCATTGAAACCATCGAAACCACTGGCCTCCTCTACAAAGGCCCAATGGGCACCCCCATCGGAGGCGGGGGCAAATCCATCAATGTCACCCTCCGCAAAACCTTTGGCGCCTTTGCCAACCTGCGCCACTTTCAGACACTCCCCGGTGTCGAAACCGTCTACTCCCGCGCAGGCGTCCCTGTGGATTTCTATGTCGTGCGTGAAAATGTCGAAGACACTTATGGCGGGATCGAGCATCGGCTCACCCCAGACGCCTACACCGCCAAAAGAATCATCACCACACCCGGGTGCGATCAGATCAACCGATTTGCCTTCGAGACCGCCACCGCTTTCGGGATCGACAAAGTAACCTGCGGGCACAAAGCCAACATCATGAAGATGACCGATGGCACCTTCCTCGATCGGTTCCGGTTCATCTCGCAAGACTTCCCAGAAATCGAAACCGAAGATGTCATCATCGACGCCCTGTGCATGAACCTTGTGCTCCGCCCAGACAAGTACAAAATGATCGTCCTGACCAACCTCCAAGGCGATATCGTCTCAGACCTCGCAGCCGGACTCGTTGGTGGATTAGGCTTTGCGCCATCGGCCAACATCGGCGATCAGATCAGCATCTTTGAAGCCGTCCACGGCACCGCCCCCGACATCGCCGGGCAAGACCTCGCCAACCCCACGAGCTTGTTGTTGTCAGGGTTGATTATGCTCCGTCATATCGGGATGCGCAAGCGTGCTGCGATCATCGAAAACGCGCTACTCTACACCCTCGAATCGGGTGTCCATACCGGCGATGTCAAGGGCAAGGGCGAGCCTGTAGGCACCAAAGCCTTCGCAACCGCGATTGCCGCGAATTTGGGCAAGAACCCAGAAACCATCGAAGGGTGTGCGGTGCCTGCGAGCGATGAACTCAATCACACGCTTCCAGTTCGTCCGAGCGTCAATGAGATGATGACCACGCACGAGCAGGTCGTCACGACGGTCTGCGGCGCTGATGTCTTCCTTGAGACGACCCTGACCCCGCTCGATCTTGCGGCCAAACTCCAGCGATTGTGCGAAACCACGCCATTCAAACTGACGGTGATTTCAAACCGAGGCACGCAGGTCTGGCCAACGGGCTCACCTTACACCGAACTGGTCAACGAGTGCTGCGTGCGTTTCGAGCTCAAAGAAGGCACGGTCATCGGTCAAGGTCCAACCGTCCACCTCTTGGCCAAAGTGGCCGAGAAATTCACCGTCACCGAGTTCATCCCCATCCGGATGTACGATGGCGTACCCGGATTCTCATTGGCACAGGGACAGTAAACAGAATTTCATGGGGCTCTCTATTGACAGGGATCTATTGGCAGCATGCCCGAAGAGCAACGACCTGCTCGGTGCTGTCTTGATGATCAAATTGTTGATCGAGTGGGCATTGGTCTTTGCAAATCAATGCGCCGGTTTGCGGGCAGATCATCTTGCCTGGGCAATCGGATCGTTTGGAAGCAACTTGTGTCGTCGCTTGTGTCGTCGCGCAGGCGCCCAAGAATGAGCCAAGCCCAAAGAACATGGCGACAGGGAATACACAGCGGGTAAAAGTTCGGCGGTTCATCAAAAATCTCCTTGTGAGTTTGTGTGATCGTTGAGCACCATGATCGGCCACGAACCATGGTGTAAGGTCAAGGGGTTTGCTTTGATTTGGCACATTTTTTCTTCTTTGATGATTGCAACCCAATGAGCACCGCGCATTTTCCCGATCGCTGGGCACCCTTGCACACCTTGAGCCAATCACGCAGCATCCCGTCGACCGCCTCGAGATGGTTGATCTGCTCGACCACTTGATCGAGCCTCGATGCGATCAGCCCTTGGACTTCATCACACGGCGCAACCCGATCCTCTCGCAGCAAAAGAAGCTCGGCAATATCGCTGAGTGTAAACCCTGCGCTTTGCGCCGAGCGAACAAACATCAACCGACCAAGCGCCTCAGCATCAAAGAGTCGATAGTTGCCATCGGAACGAGAAGTCGGAAGCACCAACCCTCGGCGTTCGTAATACCGAATGGTTGAAGCCGGAACATTGGCTGCCTTGGCAAGTTGCCCAATGGTGTATCTGTGCATGATGCTCATGGTATGAGTTTCAACAACCCTGAACCGTGATTTCATATTCGAGATGTGGGTTCAATTTTTCGCATCCAATCTAAAAAAACGGCACCGGAATTTTCCAGTACCGTGTCTGTATGAGACTTTAACGACCAAACGGGTGTCGCCTGATCATCAAAAAAGGATCTGCATCTGGGCAGTGAGGGCAAATTGTCCATCTTCAGAATCGGCGAGCAAGTTATGCCCATCGGAAGTCTTGACGATGCTCGCGGTTGTTGGATCGAGGTAGTATGCCAAATCGAAGGTAAACTTGGCCGCGTGTGATTCAGGAATGATGTAGTGATTCCATCCGACGGTAATTGAATGGAAATCGTTTCCGGTTGCACCTCGGGTATCATCCGGGAGGACAGCGTCCCAGCGTGCGAATATTTCGTTACTCTCGGAAACAAAGTAACCGCCTTGGGCAATGAGTCCGTAATCATCGAAATCCGCAGTCCCATTGTCCGTATTGCGCCAAACACCCGCTGCATAGAGGTTCCATCCATCGCCAACATATGAGAAATCCACGGTGCCGGTGGTCATGTTGGTGCTCAGTGCAGTCGACGGATTGGTATCGCCTGCAGATTGGTAGTAGATTGCTGCCCCGAGCATGCCGCCTGTGTTTGAACCTCTCCACGAAGTGAACTGTTTGAATTGGCCCCAGTCGGCATCGCCGATCAACAGCTCGAAGCGCCCGTTGAGTGCGTAGTCCGCTTCGGTCGTCGAGTTGAACGCGGTGTTGCGTGATTTGAATCCATCGGTGAATCCAACAAGCCCGCGCCATTGCTCGCCTCCAAAGTGCAGCTCAATGCCTTGGGAGAAATCCTGATTGAAGGTCTCGTTGACCGCTGATCGATCGGTTGCCAGTTGACGGGTGGAGGAAACATTTTCCTCGCGGAGCAAGCCCATCTTGAACTGCCCGGCCTGAAGCATCAAATTGTCATTGATCGACCATTTGAGGTACGCCGTTTCAAGCGAACCTGTACCTCCATTGCGATCGAATGCAAATTTCATCGCCCCTTTGATGTTGTCGGTGATCTTACCCTTGACCCCGATCTTGGCCCGACGAATCAAAAAACCAGTAGTGATGTCATCGTCGGGCGAAGCAAGTGTCGTCCCTGCATCATCACGGGCATTGAGTTGATAGCGAGTCTGAATCTGCACATCGACCTTGAGATCAGCAAGGTTCGATGTGTTCATCAACGATGCGTACGCTGACGATGTATTCATCAACTCATACGAACGGGAAAGGGTCAGATCGGTCCCGCCATGGGCAAGCGCCGATCCAGAAACCACGAGCAGAAAAGCCAAAGCAGTTTGTTTGCAGCTCATTGATAAGTTCCTCACAAGTGCGTGTATATTTTCCGAATCCGCAATGGTTCGGGCTCATGGATCACACTAGCACAGTTCGCCCCCTCCATGGTACGATCCAAATCATTTCATCGAGTCTTCAACAAACCTTGACACAACCCTGACAAGCAAAAATAAAAACGAACCAACCCAATGGTTGCTAATGCCCCCTGAGACGAAAGCAGAAACATGGTCTATCTCAAGTTGGTCTGCCGAGCAGTATGCCCACTCTTCGTAATGAGTTCGCCAACTGCCAGCACAAACCAGAGCGCATAAGTACGCCATTGCCTGCATGTACCCTATAGACACAAAAACCCCACCATCCAACAAGTGAATGGTGGGGTTTATACTCGGTTGACCACGGACCACGCCAAAGGCTCGACCCACGGTCATTCAAGCTCGATTAGAAGAGCCATTGCATGGTACCCGAAAGCATGAATTGCCCGTCTTCACCAGCAGAATCAGTAAGGAAACCCGACGAACCGGGGCCCGAACCGATTGGGGTGGTGCCGGTATCGCCTGCGGTGTTGAGGATGTCAGCGGTTTCATCAAGTGCCATACCGAGTTCAAGAGTGAACTTCGCAGCCTGTGAACCAGGAACGAAATAGTAGTTGGCACCGACAGCGATGAAATTCTGAACATCGTCGCCGTTTGCTGCAACCTGACCTGCCCCTGCATCGTCATCAAGCATCAACACATCCCAACGAGCAAAGCCTTCCCACTGCTCGCTGAAAAAGAACGACCCACCGAGCTCAAAGCCCATGTTCTCGTGATCTGCACCACCCGACTCCATGTCGGTCATGTAGAACGCAGCGCGAACTGCCCAGCCGTCACCTTCATATGCACCGTCGATGGTGAAGAAGAGATCATCGGTTTCAGGGGTGAACGATGGGTTGGTGCTTCCGTTTGATTCAAACTGGAAACCGGCACCCACGCGCCAGCCCGCAGCCGAGCCACGCCACGAAGTTTGATCGTCAAAGCGAGCCTTATCGGAATCGCTGTAGAGATCGAAACGAGCGTTGATCCCAAAATCCGCTTCTGCAGCAGCGTTAAAAGCGGTATTGGCGGAGTTAACTCCATCGTTGAAACCAACCCAGAAGTCCCAAGTATCCCCGCCGAACTGTGCCTGGACACCCTGTGTCCATGATGGTGTTCCGAGGAACTCATGGGTAACCGAGCGATAGGAGTTCATCATGTTGAACTCTGAAATGCTTGCTTCAGCCGAGAAACGAGGGATGTACTGACCCACGCGGAGGGTAAAACCATCGTTAACCGTCCAATCCATGTAGGCATCTTCAAGGTGAGCGGTGCCTTGGCTACCGGTTGAATCTGAGTTGTTTGGACCCAGATCGAAGCTGATGCGACCAAACATATTGTCAGTCACTTGGCCTTCAACAGCGACTTCGACTTCACTGAACTGAAAACCCATCGTCACATCATCATCGCCAAGGGCGGCACCGTTGCGGCTGTTGTAGCTGTACCCAAAACGAACACCCACATGGACATTGACATCGCCAAGGTTATTTTGGTTAAGGACTGCACGGGCACCCGCATCAGCCTTGAGCTCAGATGCGTATGCACGATCGAGTTCGAGTGATCCAGCAGCCGCCAGGCCGGTGGTTGCCGCAGCAAAAAGTGCTGCTGCTGTGATTTGTGTCTTGTTGTTCATTTGTCAATCTCCGGATGACAGACTTGTTTTCATTCGGCCAAGGGTTCCGTTTTGTGCCCAAGACCACTTTTTACGATTCACATCGGCGGGGCCTCTGCACAAATGTGCCGGTTCCATACCTCGCTCGACGATGACCTACATCGGCCATTTGGTGACCCATCACCAATGTTTGCCCTTACTATTTTACGCTATCGGACGAAGTATCCAGATTGATGCGCAAAAAACAGCCGGCAAGAACCCTAGAAGGGTCTCAACCGGCTGTCAAGTAAGCACAAACTTACATTTGAAGTTTTTTGATAATCCCGTTCGGCATTTGGCCTTTTCGCCTCAAACCGCCCGTATTTGTCTAAAAAACCGCTTTAGAAAACCAAGGTCATCTGAGCACGGAGTGCGAACTCGGAGTCCGAAGTACCCAACATGTTGGTCTGGTTGGGGAAAGCAACGCCAAGAGCATCAAAGTTGGTGCTCTCGTCGAGTGCGAAGGATGCATCAAGGGTGAACTTGGCTGCGTGTGATTCGGGGACAAAGTAGTAGTTGAAACCGAAAGTGACATTCTGGAAGTTGTCATCGGTACCAGCTGCAACGAGCACATCATCGAGCATGGTCACATCGTAACGAGCAAAGCCTTCCCACTGATCGCTGAAGAAGAAACCACCTTGGGCAATGAACCCATGGTTGGTGTACTCAACATCGGTGGTCGCATTGATCTCAACCTTATGGCCGACATATTCGGCGAAGAAATTCCACCCGTCGCCTTCAACCTGGGCATCGACTGTCCAGAAGGTCACGGTGGTATCCTCGTACCCAGGGATGCCGCCGCCGGAGTTATCCGATGGATTGGTATCGCCTTGGGTCTGCCAGTGAGCACCCGCACCGATCTTGGCACCATAGTTTGAGCCACGCCAGCTGGTCGCATCTGCAAACTGATCCCAAGTCCCTTCGACAAGCCAGTCAAAGCGACCGGTGACGCCGAAATCATTTTCACCCGGAGCGTTGAATGCCGAGTTGGCGACTGGGCCGTAGTTGGTGATGTACTCGGCACCGTCAGCAAACGCACCGATGAACTTGAAGTTATCTGCACCGTAGACGAATGCGACGCCCTGGGTGTATCCAACTTGGAAGAACTCGTTGGTGAATGACTTGTCGGCAGCAAGTGTGTGCTCTGGAGCAAACGCTTCCGAGCTCATCACGGGGTTGTGCCACTGACCAAAAAGAATCGTCCAGTTGTCGTCAAGACCCCATGCTGCCTGCGCAACAAGGAGTTCGCCGGTGCCCGAGGTGCCCCCGTTTTCGGCAGCACCGAAGTCAAAGATGATCAAACCTGAAATGTCGGTGCCTTCGATGCCCCCGCTCATACGAACCTGCGTACGAGGGGTTTCAAAGCCCATGGTGACATCATTGTCGCCCAATGGACTTCCCACCAACTCATCGCGTGAGTTGTAGCTATAACGGAACTGGGTCATCACCTCAACATTGAGGTTCGCACCATTGCTCGAACCGAGCAGGCTCGAACGCGTCTGCGCATCAGAGCGGAGCTCCGAGGCGTACGCGCGATCGAGATCGAGACTGGACTGTCCCATAGCGAGTCCGCTGGTCGCGGCCAGTGCAAACATTGCGGTTGCGTGTTGAATCTTGATGCTCATTTGTTGCCTCCTCTATAAAAGCTAAGCATTTTTTCTGTCTGTGTTTCTGTCTGTCACCCCGAAAACAATGGGGCCGTCCCAAAGCCCAAAGTTGCACATGCATCTCCGGCCCGAAGCGAATAAGTATACTAGCACATACAAACGACGCTTTGGTCCTGTTTGCTACACATTTTATTGCCCCTTTTGATAAATTTTCCACTGCTCGGCCAACATCACCCCTCTTGGACCGCCTGTTTTTTTTGGGGGGGGGG
>JALSHH010000027.1 GCA_026982335.1 Phycisphaerales bacterium | reverse complement strand
TCGCCCCCCCCCCCCATCGCATATTAAAAATGATCAACGGAACAGTCACAAACTGGATGCCGAAAGGAAATGCCAATATCCATAGAGGTGCAATCGTCCCACGCGGCTCCTTCAATCCACGCACAAGCCCTTTGATTTCACGCTTCATGCGGTCATCCACACCAGAATCATAGCCCAACCTCCCCTATCCTCCCTGTAATGAAAACCCTCTACCTCATCGACGGCTACGCACAGTTCTTCCGAGCATACCACGCCATCAGAACGCCCATGACCTCGCCAGTCACCGGCGAACCCACCAACATGACCTTCGGCTTCGTCGGCATGCTTCTCAAACTCCTCAAAAACGACGGTATACACCTGCTCGACGAGGGCAAGGCCGACTACATCGCGGTCGCCCTCGACATCGGAGGCGACCAAGGCACCTTCCGCACCCAACTCTACCCAGAATACAAAGCCAACCGCGACGAACCACCCGAAGACCTCTCCCCACAAGCCGAACGCGCCATCGAAATGCTCGAAGCAATCGGTGTGCCCGTCATCGGGTGCGAAGGATTCGAAGCCGACGATGTGCTCGCGACCATTGCAACTGACTTCTCCACCAAGCACCCCGACATCCGCGTACGGATTATCAGCAAGGACAAAGACCTCAAACAACTCCTTGGCCAAGGCATCCCTCCAACCGAGATGTACGATGTCCACAAAGACCAACTCATCACCGAGCAAGACCTGATGGAAGACTTGGGCATTCGTCCGAACCAGATGGTTGATCTGCTGACGCTGATGGGCGACACTGCCGACAACATCCCCGGCGTACCGGGCATCGGGATCAAAACCGCTGCCAAACTCATCGCCGAGTTCAACACACTCGCAGGTGTGATCGAAGCTGCAAAACAAGGGGTTATCAAAGGCAAACGCCAAGAAAACATCCTTGCTTCTGAATCCGTATTACCGTTGTCCGAAGAACTCGTCACCCTCCGCCACGATGTTCCAATCGAGCTCGATCTGACCAAGGCACAAACTGGCAAATTCGATCTCGACAAATTCATCGTCTACTGCAAAGAGTTCGGATTCAATCGCTACCAAGACGACATCAAACGCATGATCGCTGGAGATACCATCGAAGAAACCAAACCTGCTGCCAAAGACAAACCCAAGCCCGAACCCTTCGGCCTCTTCAACCAACCCGACAACACCAACGATTCTCCAGTGGTTGAGGTCGAGGGCAACTACACCATCGTGCGCACAAAGGATGCGCTCAACACACTCATCGAGGAACTCAAGAACGCCCCACTGATCGCCGTCGATACCGAGACCACCCACATCCGCCCAATGTGGGCCGAGCTCGTTGGTATCAGTGTCTCCATCAAATCCGGCACCGGCTACTACATCCCCACCCGCTCGCCCGATCCATCATCGCATCTCAACACGCAACAAGTCATCGACGCGCTGCGCCCGATCCTCGAAGACGAATCCATTGCCAAGGTCGGACAGAACATCAAGTACGATCTTCTGATCTTCCAGAACGCCGGCATCAACCTGCGAGGATTTGTGCCTACAAATACAGCCTCAAATCCTGTATCATGCGCAGGCGACACCATGATCGCCTCCTATGTCCTCGACTCGTCGCGCTCATCGCACTCGATGGACAACCTCGCCCTTGCCTTTCTCGATCGTACAAATCTTTCCATCAAAGATCTCATCGGTACCGGAAAAAACCAGAAGCGTTTCGACGAGGTTCCTTTAGGACTTGCTGGTCCATACGCCTGTGAAGACGCCGATGTCACGCTCCAACTCAATGCAAAAATCGCACCAATGATCCACAGCGAACCATCGCTCGAAAAACTCTACCGCGAAATCGAGATGCCATTGGTCGAAGTCCTCGCCGCCCTCGAACACAACGGCGTACTCGTCTCCAAATCCGAACTCAACAACCAAGAGGACCGACTCCAAAAACGCATCGACGAACTTGTGCGCACAATCGATGATGAAGCCCAAAACACCATCGCCCGCACCTTCGATCTTAACTCCCCCAAACAACTCGCTGCTGCCTTGTTCAACAAACCAGACGATGAAGTCGAAGGGCTGGGCATCAAACCCATCAAGAAAACCAAAACCGGTTTCTCGACCAACGCCGAGGTACTCGAAAAGCTTGCGCTCGATCCAGAAGTCGAAACCCAAATCCCATCACTGATCCTCGAGTACCGCCAACTCACCAAACTTGTCGGCACCTACCTCAAAGCCCTCGCTGATGATATTCATCCCAAAACAAAGCGAATTCATGCAAGTTTCAACCAAACCGTCGCGGCGACGGGTCGATTGAGTTCATCGGATCCAAACCTCCAGAACATCCCCATCCGCACCGACATCGGGCGCGAAATCCGCAAGGCCTTCGTCGCCCCCGAGGGTCATCAACTCATCTCCGCCGACTACTCCCAGATCGAACTCCGCGTCCTCGCCCACCTCTCCAACGACCCCGCACTCATCGAAGCCTTCCTCGCCGACGAAGACATCCACCAAGCCGTCGCGGCCCAGATCAACAACATCGCCCTCGATCAAGTCACCAAGGAACAACGCTCGGGCGCGAAGATGGTCAACTTCGGCATCGTCTATGGCGTCACCCCCTGGGGACTCGCCCGTCGGCTCAATGTCTCGAACAGCGAAGCCTCCGAAATCATCGACAACTACAAAGCCAAGTTCGCCAACATCACCTCGTTCCTCGATCAGTGCGTCACCTTCGCCCGCGAGCACGGCTATGTCGAGACCATGCTCGGACGACGCCGACCCATCAACGACATCGACGATCGCAATCCCCAGCGCAAAGCCCTCGCCGAACGCATGGCCATCAACTCCGTCGTCCAAGGCTCCGCCGCCGATCTCATCAAACTCGCGATGATCGACCTGCACCATCGCATCAAACACGCCAACGAATCCTCCCCACTCTTGGGCTCAAAGATGATCCTCCAAATCCACGACGAACTCGTCTTCGAGACCCCAACCGATCGAGCCGATGCAGCCAAAGACCTCATCGTCGAACGCATGGAAGCCGCGATGGATTTGAAGGTGCCACTCACAGTCGATGCCCATGTTTCGAGTGATTGGTTTGGAGGAAAATAGCCTGCCTTCGGTGGCCCGATTCGGCGAACCGGGTCACCGAAGAAAAATCGGGTACACTTACTCCGTGACCACCGCCCGCCCACAAACTTGGACCACCCGTGATCTGCTCGCCTGGATGAGCAAAGCCTTTGAATCGGCCAACCTCGACTCCCCCCGCCGAATGTCCGAGATGCTCTTGGCCCATGTGCTCGGATACGATCGGCTCCGCCTCTATATGGAGATCGACCGCCCCGCCTCACCGCTCGAACGCGACACGCTGCGTGATCTCGTCAGGCGAGCACTCGCCAACGAACCCATCCAATACCTCGTCGGCGAAGAAGTCTTCTTCACCATGCACTTCAAAGTCGATCCGCGCGTGCTCATCCCACGCCCATCGACACTGACCATCGTCGAAAAAGTCCTCCAGCACGCCCACAACAACCCGGCAGACTATGCCCTGCGTGAATCCGACGCAGGCACCGGGATCATGATCGCCGACATCTGCACTGGGTCCGGATGCATCGCCGCCGCCCTCGCCAAGAACCTCCCTGGAGCTCGCGTCATCGCCACCGATATTTCCGAAGGCGCCCTCGAAATCGCCAAGATCAACATCTGTGCGCACAAACTCGAAGATCGCGTCGAACTCATCGCTGGCAATCTTCTCGATCCGATCAACAACCACCCCATCGCGGGCAACAACGCATCGCTCAACTACCTCTGCTCGAACCCGCCTTATATCCCTGATCATGAATGGGATGCGATCGAACCCAATGTCAAAGACCACGAACCCATCCTCGCGCTTCGCGCCAAAGACGAAGGCATGGAGTTTGTCGCCCCGCTGATCGCCGATGGCCCTCGCCTGCTTGTCCAAGGCGGCATGCTCCTGATCGAGATCGCTTCATGCACCGCAGAGCAATGCCTGGAACTGGCCAAGGCCCACGAACTGCTCGAATGCCCCCGCATCGCCAAGGATTCCGACGGACTCGATCGAGTGCTGATTGCCTATCGAAAGTAACCTACTCTCCCTCCCCTTACCCCTAGTGACACAGGGTCAGGTACGCTCAATCCCCAACGCCTCGCGCACCTGCCCGAGCAAAAGTTCGATTTCAAAGGGCTTGAAAAGCACGCTCTGCAAGCCATCTTGCGATGCGCGTACGATCGAATGGTGTGGATCGTACCCGAATCCTGTCATCAGAATCACCGGCACACCCGGACAGTGCTTGCGAGCTGCACTAAAAACCTCATATCCGTTACGATCCGGCATCTGAATGTCAGAAATCACCAGATCAAATGGCTTGGCATTGTTAATGGCGTTTTGCTCAAGCAGTTCAATTGCCTCGGTACCTTGCGAAACAACAGCAACATCACACCCCCGGTGCGTAAGCACTTCTCCGATGATTTTGCGAATCTTCTTGTTGTCATCGACAACTAAAACTCGTTTGCCAATCAAAGCAGGATCTTTTTCGCGTTCGAGCATTGCCCGATCAACCCCCAGCAGTGTTTGCGGTCCGCTGGCAACTGACTTGACACGATTACGAATCGACTCCACATCCATGATAATCCGCTTGATGTGTGCTTTTGTTTCCGGATCGGCATTAATCTCATGTTCGGTAAGCCACCCAACCTCTTGAATGATGTCATCGAGTGGTTCATTAATTTCACCCGTCATCCGGTCCGACACCACGAGATTGGTCTCGGTGCGTTCGGTGACCAATAACTGAAGCATGTGTAGGGCCATCGCAACATATCGCCCAAAAATTTCTGCAAACATACGATCTTGGTCGTCAAAGGCCCCCGGCTGCTGAGATTCTATATCCATAATCCCAATGACCCGGTCTGACACATACAGAGGAACGGTCAAGCTTGATCTTGCACCCGAAAGTCCGGGAAGAAACCGATCATCCTGCATGACATCGTTGCAAATGTAGCTCTTGCCTGTCGAAGCAACATACCCGGAAATTCCTGACCCCTCGGTTTCAAGATAGAGATCGAAGTCTTGAATCTCGGGAGGCAACCCCGACTGCATCACCATCTGAAGCCGATTTGTTTTCTGGTCAATCAAAAAAATTGCGAAGTGATCAAAATTAAGCAACTCGCTCGAATACCGCACGATCCGTTTTTCGAGCAGCTGCAAACGCTCTATCGCGTTCATCTCGCGAATTTCATGAACATCAAGACGAACAAGCTCAAAACCGGCGCGATCCAGCGCGACCATCTTCTTCTGGGCATGCTTGGCCATGGTCACATCGCGGACAATCGCAGCCACTCGACCTGCATGGACACCTCCTTCATCACGCTCGGCAAGTCCAGTGATGTAGATGTCATACACATGCTCAGGGTCATCTGAACGAATCTCGTGCTTGGTCACCAATGCCCCTTGCGCATCATGATTGAGCGAAGCAATCGAATCTGCTGCCTGAATACACAAAGACTGAACCTCATGGCGGACTGACTCTTCAAGTCCGTCAAAATAATCATTGCTCCAACTCAGTTCCCCTTGGGGATCAACAATGCAAATCCCCTCGCCGAGCGCCTTAAGCACTGCTGCCAATCCAGATTCATCAGGTTCGGTAACAATCTCATACCGGTCGCCGATGAGTTCTTTGAGTTCGTCGGCCATGGCTTGATCCCCGCCGACAAGAACGAGTTTGGGTTGAGTCTCTACCATAAATAGGCAGTGTCCGAACAAAGTTGGGGGTCTCTTGACAACATATCTCCACCCGTTGCGTATATCCTTATGCTCACTATTCGCACGCGAGCCCCGTAGGTTCGCCTTGTATCATTTCCTTCTTGAGTCCTTGGATCAAAGACCTCATCAGATGGAACTTATCGGCTCAGTGCCGGCAAAGGCTGTGAAACTCCCATGATTCTCGTTCGAGAAATCTCAAAATCCTTTGGCATGCTCAAGGCAGTCCACAATGTTTCCTTTGAACTCCCCGCAGGACAGATCGCCGGATTATTAGGACCAAATGGAGCAGGCAAAAGCACCACCATCCGCATGATGACCGGATTTCTGACCCCAGACAAAGGGTCTATCTCCATTGTCGGACACGACATACAACAACAAGCACCTCAGGCTAAGGCACTCATCGGGTACCTCCCCGAGAGTGCCCCGATCTATCCCGAAATGAGTGTCAAAGGCTACCTCAAGCACCGCGCCAAACTCTTCTGTATCCCGGGACGCCAGATCGGCCCGGCCATCGACAAGGCCATGGCCATCACCCGTATCACCGAGGTCGCCAAAAGACGCGTCGGGCACCTCTCAAAAGGGTATCGGCAACGTGTCGGGCTCGCAGCAGCACTTGTCCACGATCCGCAGGTCCTAATCCTCGATGAACCCACCAATGGGCTCGATCCGACCCAAATCCACGAGACCCGATCGCTCATCCGCGAGCTCTCCGAACACCGAACCACTCTGGTATGCTCACATATTCTCCCAGAAGTCGAGCGGACCTGCGACCGGGTCATTGTCATGGCCGGCGGGCAGATCCGGGCTGATGGCACCCCCACCGAGCTCATCAACGCCTCTCCAGGACCAATCCGCTACATTGTCGAAATCCGCACCAACCCCACCGCCGGGATCGAGCATGCCCTGCGCACCTTGGCGAGCATCCCGGGGGTTGCTGCAAGCAAACCCGCTTCCGATCAACCCCGTGATGCTTCGAGCGGATGGTCAACGATTGAGATCGAGTCGGCCCCCGCCGAGGACGATCTGCGAGAGGCCATCGCAGCCTGCGCCGACGACCACGGGCTCTTTATCCGTGAACTTCGCCAAATTGTCCCCACCCTTGAATCTCTCTTTATCGAGCTCGTCGCCCCCCCCACTGATGCCTCAACAGCACCATACGCATCCCAACAAGGCAGCGACCCATGACCCGAACCATCACCATCGCCCAACGCGAGCTCAGTTCGATGTTCCGAGTCCCCGCGGGGTGGATCGTCATTGCCCTCTTTGCCTTCCTCACCGCGCTGCTCTTTGTCAACCAGACCATCATCCCAGGCCAACCCGGCACGCTGCGTTATTTCTTCGCCTATTCAGGATGGCTCCTCATTCCCATCGCCCCGGCGATCTCGATGCGCCTGATGAGCGAAGAATACCGCTCGGGCTCCTTCGAATCCCTGCGCACCGCACCGGCTGGGGATTGGGCGGTCACCTTGGGAAAGTACCTGGGTTCGCTGGCCTTCCTCATCCTCATGCTCGTGCCCACGCTCGTCTATCCGATCGTGCTCATGCTCGTTTCGGACCCGGCGCCAGACTTGGGCCCGATCTTGGCAGGGTACCTCATGCTCGTCTTGGTCGGGATGCTTTACCTCGGCATTGGGATGGTCGCTTCGTCATTGACCGCCTCCCAAACCCTTGCCTTCCTCGGCACAATGATGACGCTCATCTTGCTGATGGTGCTCACTTCCATCATCGCCAAGCAGGTCAATGTCGAAACGGGCATCTTGCTCTCAATGTTTTCGATCACCGACCGGATCAACGAACTCTCCAAGGGCATCATCGACACCGCCACCATTGCTTTCTTTGTCATCGGCTCATGCTGGATGCTTGTGCTCGCATCGGGTGTGCTCGAAATCCGGCGACTGGGCAAATCCCGCCCGTTCACCATCGTCACCGCAGCTGCTTTCATCTTGGCGACAGGCACCGCGGTACTCTTTGCCGGGTATATCACTTCCACCTACCACTACCGCATGGATGTCACCTCGACAGGCTCGCACAAGCTCTCTACGCGGGCATCGAGCATTGTCGATCGACTCACCGATCCCACGGAGATTGTCCTGGCCATCGGGATGAACCATGCAGACAAGCGTTCGGTCGATCTGGTCTCCGATGTGCTCGATGCTTACGCCCGATCGAATGACCTGCTCAGTGTCCGCACCATCGACCTCGATGCCCCCGAGGGCATCGACCAGACCAAGGCCCTCCTCGCCGAGTTGGCCTGGCGCGATCATGCGAACATCGAGGCCAATCTCTCTGCCATCACCAACAGCGCCGAACTCCTGCTCGACCTTGCCCCCCAACTCACAGCACTGGCTCAGCGGCTCGAAGCGATCCGCGATGCGATCACCCCAACCTCCCCGCGCGAGATCAACAACCGGGCAGTCTTCGAGCAGCGCGCCGCGATCGTCCGCGTCTATGCCCGCGATCTACTTACACTCGGCGAGCAGATCGACACCCAAATTCAAACACACAACCAGACCAACGATATCTTTCCCTTCGATACCTACACCGATCCAATCGAGCATTCATTGGCCGAGTTGATGAATCAGCTCGATGAACTCGCTGCCCAGATCAAACTCTTTGTCAACGACGAACCCGGCGCCGAGCCCAAAGCCATCGCTTGGCCGATGGTATCTGCGCTCGAAGACCTCCGCGACCAAGCAGCCATCGCCCACGATCGCATCACCAGGCTTGTGCGCATCGACGCGCTGCGTGTTGGGCGTGCACTCGAGACCGGCGAAGCCTTGCTCGTCATCGGCGCACCCGATCAGGGCGTCGCAGCGATTGATCTCGATGCGCTTTTGCCATCATCGGCTGCCCTTGAACGGGCGGGGATCTCCGCAGCAGGAGTCATCGGCCCGCGCGCTCAAGAACTCATCGCTTCGGGCATCGCCCGGCTCGTCGCACCCGTCCAGCCCATCCTCATCTTTGTCCATGGAGGCAAACCCAACGAACTTTTGGGCACCTCGAAACTCTTTACCAAAACAGTCGACAAACTCCGCGCCAAAGGCATCGACACCCTCGAATGGGCAGCAATCGAAAAACCAACCCCTCCAGACCTTGACGAACTCGATCCGCTGGGCAACCGCCCGATCGTCTTCGCACTCATCAGCGTCGATAGCTCGGCTGGCTCGGGACAATCCGGACTCACCGGTGCCAAACGGGCAACCGAGATCGCCAAAGTGCTCGCCCGGCTCATCGAGCAGGGCGAATCGGTGCTCATCTCGCTGAGCCCATCGATCTTCCCAACCTCAGGACTCGATGATCCGCTCGCCAAGGCCTTTGCCCCACTGGGGATCATCCCCGATGCCGGGCGTCCGCTGCTGCACAGTAAAGTCGGAACACTCGGACGCATCGCCGATCCAATCACCCTTGTCGTCCCCTCTGGTGGAAAACATCCCATCGCCAATGCCATGTCCGGTCTCAGCACCGTGATGCCCTGGGCGATTCCTTTGTCAATCGAGCCCACCCCCGAGGTCGAAACCTTCCCAATCATCGAGTTTGACACCGATGCTCAACCCGAAGCCACTTGGGCCGAACGGGATTGGCTCGGGCTCTGGCAGGCTGGTGCTCAGGCCCGCTCGCTCGCCCATGATCAGCCCAGCTTTGACCTTCAGACCGACGCCCAATCTGACCGCTGGGTCATCGCAGCGGGTGCCCAACGCACCTACGCGGGCACCGAACAACGCATCGTCGTCGTAGGATCCAATGGGTGGTCGACCGACTCGATCATCGCCAACAACGAACAACTCGTCGATGGACGCATCCTCACACGCTGGCCCGGCAATGCGACCTTGCTCGATTCTTCGATCGCCTGGCTCGCGGGCATGGATGATCTCATCGGTCCGGGCACCCAGGCCCGCCCGATCGCCACGATCAAGAACCTTGATCCGGACCAACGCTCATTGATCCGCTGGCTACTCTTGGCAGGGATGCCCGGATTCATCCTCATCTTGGGCATGATCAGCCGACTGATCTTCGGATAGCACCTGATCCACCTTCGCACCATACTTCACTTCACACGATTCTTCGTACCGGTGCTTGCATTCCAAGTCGTCAATCTTCGGGCAACGATCCCCGTACAAATCAGCCCCAGCGGGATCACAATGATGGTCTCAGCAATCCGATTAATCACATCGGCCCCGATCGCGGTACGCATGGTAATCGCGGCCCCCGACGAGGGAAATTTGGCCGCAAAACCGACGCCCCATTCGCGAAATCCAAATCCGCCTCCAGTAATCGGAATCACCTGAGCAATCTGCGACGCTGCGGTAATCAATGCAATCTGCACCGGCGTGATGGTGATCCCAAGCATCGCAAAGGCTGCTGCATAACGCACCATCCATACCAAAACATCGGCACTGCGAAATACCAACCCAAGAATCAGGTATCCGAGATTGGCACTCTTGAGCCCCCCAATCCCAGCAGCGATCGCAAAAACCCCAATCGGAATCATCAGCACCATCACCAGCATCCCCAACGAAAGATCCGTCGGAACCATCAGCACCAACCCAATGGCCATCGCATTGGCGATACCGCCATGGATCATCGACCACACACTGGCCTCGATCGAATCGCGCACACGGATGTTGTTAACCTTGGCGTGGTATCCGATGCGTCCGACGAGCCCGGGGCGCATGGGCAAATGATTCAAAAGCCACGCGCTGCCCACCAAAGCGAGCATCTCGCCTGGCCCAATGACCCCATGGCGACGGACCAGCGCATGAAGACACAACCCGACAAAGACCCAGTTGACGACAGGTCCAACGAGCACAATCGCCACCGCCCACCCCGGAGCATGGCGAATATTGCTCGCAAATTCATTGAGTTGCTCAGGATCGGAGATCAGATACGCTGCCGCTCCTGCCAGGAGCACAAGTCCGATGAGAAACCCAATACGCCGACGCGATCGACCGAGGCTTGACCCCAAAGGAAGACGCACAGACTCATTGGCCAATTCATCCATCTGTTCATCGCCTCGGAATCAACACACTCCCCGGTCTCACAACGCCAGAGCCCACCTAAAGCCCTAAGGAATCCTCATGAGGGAACATCGACTCGCCCCCAGGCCCCACCGTTCCAATCGTCGGCACCATGGACTCGAGCCTGGCCTTGATGATCCCGGCGATCGTCATCAACCTGGGATCACTCACCTGATCAAGCACCTCAAAGATCGGCGAATCCGCAGCATCGGTCCGCGTGAGCAATGCGCTGGCAAGTACCACAGGATCCACACGCGAATCAATCAGCGCATCAGACAACAGCAACCCGACCACATGATCATCAAACGCCATCATCCCCGCAACCTGATGCCGATGTGGGAGCAACAAAATCATCCTCGCCCGCTCATGATGCTTGGCACGGGTATACAAATCCATCAACGCCGTCACCAAATCGCCCTGCTCTTGCGCCGAAAGCTCGCCCCCGGGCAATGGAAACAACAATCGGCTCGCACTGGCGATCACCCCGCGCCTGCGTGCATCTTCGTCTGTACTTTGAAGTACCTCAATCAGGCGATCAACTTCATACCGAGCTTCTTCAAGCACCATGCGCTGAATGGTTTGGGATTCATCGGTCAATCCCAAAGGCGAGTTGACGATCCCGTAAATCGCTGCGTCAGGATCAACTCGCATCTGCGAAAGTACTGAATCGGGACGACGAGGGCGGAACCCCTGGAGCAATCTCCATCGTTGTCGAATCGAAACGGTGGGCTGCATTTTGAGCAGCCATTGGGTCCTGGGTGAATCTGCAGGCACTTCAACAACCATCTCTTCACGCGGACGCAATCGGAGTCTGTAGCTGAGTTCAAGCACCTTTGAACTCGTCGTCCCGACAAACCCCACCGATTGATCATCAATTCGAGGCACAAGTAAAAATCGGGAATCCAAAGGCTGCGAAGGACCCACCGCCAAAGGAATCGGCGCCAAATTCTTTAGACGAATCTTAACCGTTGGATGCTCAAGAGGATCAATATCCTCCCTCGGCGCAATCATATCAAGGGCAATAAAAGTCGAAGGACGCGTATTCATCTGATCAACCCAGTTTGGAATCGTCCCTGCAATCTGAATCATCTGCTTGCCTGCAGCGGTCAGTGTCTTTTCACCTGCTCCAAGTTCCACCATTCGTGAACGAGCAAACGCACCATGCGCATCAAGAGCATACGAACGAGCCAGCTTGGCATACATCTTAATCGCCTCGTCGATATTGCCCAGCTTCTCATGCGATAACCCAATAATCAAATCGAGCATCGGTGTTACTGGAAGCTCAGAAGCAAGCTCAAGGGCTTGGGTGTATTGACCATCGGCATACAACGCCATCGGCTCGATCAAAGAAAAGTAAGGTTCAAGTGCGGGCACGCTTGTAATAATCTGCTCGATATCTGTACGAATCCGGTCGCCCTGAAGCTCAACAATCGCGCGCATCACCTGAAAATCAGTAAAAATATTTACCACTTGCATCCGCAGCATATGCTGATTCACGCCACGCTTCTCCATCATCTCAGAGGCCATTCGGATATCAGCATTAACCGTACGCTCAATGTCCGTGAGCACTTCGAGGGTTGCTTCTGGATCGCCCAAACTGTACGACGCAAGCAATCTGAGTTTGTCAATACCGATGTCATACCGAATATCTTCAGGCGCAAGCAAATCGTCAGTCGGAAGCTGCGCTTTGATATGCGATTCGATCAGCGATTGTGCTTCAGCTCGCCGATCATTCAAAATCGGGTTGAGTTCGCCAAGCAGACTTTCGGGACCATCAAGTTGCCAATCGAGCGCATAGCGCGCCTGCTCGATCGAAGTCGACACCCGCCCAGATTCAAGCTTGTAGAGTGTAACCGCATTGGTCAAAAACCGCTTCGCGGGGGCATATGCCCCCTCACTGGCCAAGATCCTCGCGATCGTCATGTGTACATTGGGATCGAGCGGATCAGCAAACAAAAGCCTGAACTGATAATCCAGAAGCATTACCGTGTCTTCGGTGCTCTGCCCATAAAACTGTGCCGAAAGTGAAGCTGCTGCCTTGTGCGAGACATCAAGCTTCGTTGCCAAGTGCAGCCGCTCGATAAACCCCTGCGTGTTCCCCTGCTCGCGTTCGAGCAATGCTGCATCAAGGGCCAGCCTCGAACGCACCGATGGATCAAACGATTCCCCTGCCTCACCAAGGAAACGGTTGTAGAGTTTCAATCGCCCCTCAACCGTCTGCTGTTTGTTGATGACCGAGCTCACCAGGCGCAGCTGGGCCACCGTGTCGCGCGGGTCGATCCCAATCACCCGGCGCGTCGCTTGGATCATCATCTCGTGATCCCCCGCCGACCATGATGCCTCCACGACCGAACGCGCCAAATCCGCATTGGTCGGATCAAGATCAGACGCGATCGAGAGCAGATTCGCGGCCAGAAGATAATCGGCCGGTGTCGGAGATACACGCAACCCAAGATCAAGCACCGTTGTCCGCGCAAGATGCGAGGCAACAACCGGGTCGAGTGCAATCCCCCCTTCGTCAGCCAGTGCTGCCCTTGCCCCAACAAAGAACACAACAACAAGGCACATACGCCCAAGGGTCACACATAAGATTTGATTCATGCTTCCTCTTCTCATCAGGTTCTCATCAGGTTCTCATCAGGCCCACCACTCAATCGCCCAAGCTCCAGCAAGTACGCCCGCCGAACCCAGAAAGATCATCGCGAGTATCCCCTCGAGCGTCCGGGAGATCAGCCGATGCGCCCGTGGGAAGACTCGATCGGCAATACACATCAAAAACACAATCTGAGCACCGCACAGCGCTGCGACTCCCGCGCTGCCCCCAATCCCCGGGCGAGCGAGTGTGCCCGTGTGAGGCTCGGCGATCAGCCAAAGTCCCATCACCCCGAGAGACAAGCTCCAAGGCAACGCCGTCACCATCACCAAAGTCAGACTCACCCATCTGCGCGACTGCACCTCGACCTCCGATACTCAAATTCGGGTTTCACCAGCACACCCATCATAGAGTATCAAGAGCATCCACATAGCGCGATTGCCCGATGATCTCGCCGGATTCTTCGCCTGTCATTCAACCCCACCCTAGCGTTTATCCAAGCGCCATCGCCATCAGGAACTCGGCGTTGGTCTTGTGCTTGCCTAGTCGGCTCTTGAGTAACTCCATCGCCTCAACGACATTCATATCCGCCAAGACCTTTCTGAGCCGATACACCAACTCGAGCTCCTTGGGATCCATCAAGAGCTCCTCACGCCGTGTCCCCGAAGCGGCCACATCAATCGCCGGGTAAATCCGTTTCTCGACCAATCGTCGATCAAGGTGAAGCTCAGAGTTGCCCGTGCCTTTAAACTCCTCGAAGATCACTTCGTCCATCTTCGACCCGGTATCAACCAACGCAGTTCCGATGATCGTCAATGATCCACCTCGCTCAATCGCTCGGGCAGCACCGAAGAACTTCTTGGGACGCTGCAATGCATTGGAATCCAGACCGCCGGACATGATCTTGCCCGAGTGCGGAATATCGTTGTTGTACGCCCGGGCCAATCGAGTGATTGAATCAAGCAAGATCACGACATCCTCGCCGAACTCCACCATCCGCCTGGCCTTCTCGATGACCATCTCGGCAACGGCCACATGTCGGCTCGACTGCTCGTCAAAAGTACTGGCAACAACCTCTACTTCCTTGCTCACATTGCGCTTGAAGTCCGTTACCTCTTCAGGACGCTCATCAACCAAAAGTACAAACACACGCACATCGGGATAGTTCTCGTTGATCGCCGCAGTCATCTTCTGCATCAGCACCGTCTTCCCCGTCCGGGGCGGCGCGACAATCAATGCCCGCTGACCCATCCCGATCGGTGAGACCAGGTCCATAATCCGCATCTCGATGTTCTCAGGCGTTGTCTCAAGCAACAGCCGTTTCTCGGGATGCATGGGAACCAAATCCTCAAAGTTCACCAAATCATGAAGCTCGGCCGGGTCACGCCCGTTGACCTTCTCCACCTTAAGAAGCGCAAAGTATCGCTCCGATTCCTTGGGAGGCCTGACCGCACCACGCACATTCATCCCACGCCGAAGACCAAACCGACGAATCTGACTCGGGGAGACATAAATATCATCCGGCCCCGCAAGGTAACTCAGTTCGGGGCTGCGCAAAAACCCAAACCCGTCGGCCATAATCTGAAGCGTCCCCTCGCCAAACATAATCCCCTGCTTGGCAGCACGGGCTTTGAGGATTTTGAAAATCAAATCCTGGTTGGGCAACTGGTGGAACTCTTCGAGCCCCTCCTTGTCAGCAACCGCCATCAATTCCTCATGATCCATCCGCTGAAAATCCGCGATGGTCAACCCATCATCCTCAATCTTGCCCCCTGTTGCCGCCACGATGCGTTCAAGTTCCTCTGCTTCGCGCTCAAGTTGCTCATCTGAAGGCAACACATGCGCCGGATAGGCCGTCGAGGTCGAACGCTGGCGCTGATTCTGATTGTTTCGCTGGGTGCCACCACCACCGCCAGACGACCCTCGGCGTTTCTTACGATTGCGCCGACGCCCTCCGCCACCCTCACCCTCTTGACCTGACCCATTACCACCATTACCGCGATTCGAACCCTTTGAACGATCATCACGCCCCGATTCCCCCGAAACCGAAGATGCAGATTCCGGATTGGATTCTGGTTTTGATTCCACTTTCGGCTTGGCATCCTGCCCGCGTTTCGATTCGGCCTTGGCGCGAAGCCTCGAAACCGCCTTGGATTCAGGCTTCTTAGGCTCGGGTTTAGATTCGGGTTTAGACTCGGCCACGACCCCCGCCTTTTCAACCTTGACGGATGCTTTCTTCGTTGTTCGCTTTTTTTTCGTCACTTTGGCAGATGATGCCTGATCTTGGGCCTTCTTCTCGACAACTTCGGTGGACTTGGCCATGAAACTGATCCTCGCTGGTTTTACCATCGAGGGCAATCCCCGCAATGGCTCAACTTGATCCTGTGTGTGCTCTTAATTGAAGAATAGTTTGGAAATTATGAAAACAAATAATGAAAACAAATGCGTTCTACAATCGTGGGTAGACAAACAATCCGCAACAATCCACACCAATAGGCCATGTCCAACCGGTACACTCTTTGCCACCCCACCCGCTTGCTCCCGTGTCATCGGGCAGCCCATCAAAATACACACAAAATCAGTATAATTGGGAGGGAAGGAGTCGTTTGCTGAAAAATGAACCAGTGAGAGATGAACCAGATCAGATGTCTGACGCTGCTCGGCGCTTCAAATCTTTCTGAATCGAAGCAAGCACCCGTACGACCCTGCCTTGAAGTTCATCAGGCAGGCCAGTATTGGCTACTACATAATCGGCCCGCTTTCGCTTATGTTCAAGTCCAAGCTGCGCTTTTTCTCGTTTCTCAAGCTCTTGAGCATCCCATCCACGCGTCTTCAAGACCCTCGCCGCCCGGGTTTCCAAAGGCGTATCGACAAAAACAATCGCATCACACTCCGAATCCACCCCCGCCTCAAACAGCAACGGCGCATCAATAACCACCCCGGGAACCCCATGCTCAGTCGCCCGGGCAATCAGCGCCCGTCGACGATCATGCACCATCGGGTGGATCAGCCCCTCGAGTTTCCGACGCTCGAATGGACGATCGAATACAATCTGAGCAACCCGCGATCGATCGACCGATCCATCGGATGTCAGAATATCACGCCCCCACCACTGCACAAGCTGAGCAATCACCCTAGGATCACGCAAAATCTCGCGTACACTCTCGTCCGAATCCGAAACCACGCACCCCAGATCCGCAAAAACTCGCGCCACCGTTGATTTGCCTGAACCAACCCCCCCCACAATTCCAATCACAGGCGTCACTTGCTTCCCCTGTCCATGCACTGACATCCGATCTGCCTGCGCCCGAATCGTATCGAGCACCCGCTGGGGATGCTCGACCCCACGCCAGACGAGATCAACCGATCCTGTCCCCGCGGTCGTGATCCCAAGCGATCCAATCCCAAAGAGCCGCTCCACGGGCGGCCGCACCATCACAATATGCTGAATCCGCCTCAACGGGATATCCGTCGTCACACTCCGCAGGATACCAAACTTGGCAATGATCCGCGCATCGGTCAAAATATGCCTTCTCGCCCCCCAATCGAGCAATCCCAACACAAACCGTATCCCCACAATCACCAACGCCCCATTGGCACCCGACACCACTGCTGGATACCCCATCGACATCCCAATCCACCGCATTGCTCCCCATACGATGAGCCCAACGACGATCCACCGCCACATTTGCGTCACCACAAACACAAGATGAGGGCGATCATCGATCAACACCCGTTCGCCCGCAGGAACAAAGTTCGGGCGAGATCGATGAGATTGGAGGGATGCATTCATCTTGGAAGCAGGAAGATCACGAGCCATCTGGTGCAATGATAGCTCGAGACAGCATCCCAAACTCGATCAGAGAATGCTACTTATGACCCAGAAACCCATATTGACCATTGCGTACCTGACAAATGACCGCCGAAGACAAGGCAGATACAAATTTCACATGATCACCTCCAAATTTTGCCGCTTTCCTCTTGATCGAAAGAGGCTTTTCGAGGACACTGCCCCTTCGAAGGTAGATTCGGCCACCGTAGGCCGAATCGTGGGGGTTCGATAAGAGGGAGAGTCACCTGTACCATCTGCGCAAATGACAGGGCCCAAGGCTCGGGGATTTCGCAAATGGCTCAGCTTCACTCTCTTCTGTTCAATATAAAACCTCTCCTTGGGACCATTCTCATATGTGGAACCAAGCCACCATCTTATCCAAGGCCTATCTCCATTAAGAAACTATCTCAAAACGGTCAATCGTTGAAGTCTTCTGTACCAGATCAGGATGCAAGCGAGTTTGATCGAAGCGAGGTCGTTCGATGACTTCTTCGCATAACGCACCAAAATACCACGCCATTG
>JALSHH010000026.1 GCA_026982335.1 Phycisphaerales bacterium | reverse complement strand
AGTTCTTCAACCGCCGCTGCAACCTGCTGGGTCTGTGTTTCCTGCTCCTGAAGCCCAGAGGCCATCTCATCAGCCGAAGCGGCAATCTGTGTCGAGGCCGAAGCAACCGCTTGGGAAGTCGAACGAAGCTGGAAAATGACATCTTGCATGCTCTCGACAAATTTGTTAAACCACCCCCCGAGCTCACCAATTTCATCTTTCCGTTTCTCGTTGACACGCAGGGTCAGATCGTTTTCTCCATTCTCCAATGCCCAGATCATGTCCTTGATCGGCTTGGTGATTGAACGATTAAGCACAAAGGCAATCAAGCATCCGATGATCACCGAAGCCATACCTGAAAATAAAACAATATTCACAAGATAACGGCTCCCGGCAGCGAGTTCCTTGGCATCCGATTTTAACAACTCCTCCTGGCTGGCGATCATCTCATGGAGAATTTCCGAAGCACGGGCTGCACGCGGGGCCGCCTCGCTTGCGAGAAGTTTGTTGGCCAGATTCCAATCCGCCGACCCGCGAATCGAGAACATCCGTTCCGGGAGTGGATCAAACTCACCTCGCATTTCGGCGTACTTTCCAAACGCCTTGGCCTGGGCCGAGTTGAGCATCGCCACGTTGGCTTGAAGTGTCGCAAAGCGCGCGGTGTTGATCGCCCACTTGGCACGGAATGTGTCAATAAACTTCGGATCACCGCTGAGCAGATATGCACGGATCGACGCCAAGCCAACCGCCAACGAACCTCGGCTATCGGCCATAACCGCCAAAAGCGCCTTGCGACCCGGTGTTGCCTCAAGTTTTTTCTCTTGATCGATCATCTCCGAAATCGCCTCGAGCATCACCGATGCCCGCGGCGCGGCCTCTTCAAAGAGAATCACCATCGCAGGCTGCTCCTCGGGTGTGTTGGCAATATCCTCAACCATCTGCTGGGCCACGCTGAACTCATCCATAATCTGAACAAACTGGTTCAAACGCTCAATGTTCTTTGAATCAGTCCAACTTTTGGCGAACTCCTGCATCTTGGCGATGTTCGTCTCAATCATTTCCCAAGTATGCCCCCGCTCTTCTTTCATCTGCTCTGAGCCTAAAATCATGTATCCGCGCAAAGCCGAGAGCGAACGATACAAATCCGTACGAAGTGCATCACCCGTCAGTGCTGTAGGAATACGAAGCTCAAGCACACGCGCCTGAACCGCATTCACCTCCTGCACCTTCACATAGATCAATGATCCAACCCCTGCCATCAGCGCGATCATCAATCCAAATCCCAACCATAACCTTTTTCCGATCGTAAACCGCATCTGCATCTTCCTTTCGTGACTCGATTGCCGAGCCCTCATCATTGCAACCGAAGCAAGCATTTCCCCCGGACTCAGGAGAGTCGGCCTAATCTTGATTCCATATGCGATCGAAGGTTCGTTTTCACAAAATTTGGTGTAAAAACCGCAATTTGAAGACAATATTGTCTCAAATAAAAGCTTCGCTTCATCTCCCTTCTCCCCACAAACCCGCGCGCACAGCCTCCATGCGCAAAAATAAACTCCCCATCACAGAATCGATTACAAAACTTCTGGTCCGACGAAGTTATCTTTCACATCAGGCGTGATCGCCGATGAAATATCTGGTAGGATGAACCCTCTTCATTGAAGATCGTGTCCATGGATGGACTGATACAGCATTCGCCGTCGCCCAGTAGATTCTGGATCCACACGATGGCAATCGAGCGAGATCGAAACCGATGGATCGAATCAACTCAGGCTCAACCGGATCATTTCCAATCAACCAAGCGCTCCGCGCCTACGCCCAGGCCCCAAGAGCATCCCGCCCCGGCGGATCGCCCTTTGTCCAATCCGTCCAGCCACTGCGGCCAATCGCCCAACCAGTTCCAACCGAGCCAACTCGACGGACCGACCCTGCCGACACGCTCGGCAAAATCGAACCCAAGCCCTCAGCCCTCGAATCAAGCTCCGTCAATGAACTCGTCGGCGCCAAGGTTCAGCCCATCGACCTCGTCAACGATGTCACCAAAGTCCTCGGGCCCAAACCCATGACCACCAGCGCAGGCACCTACACCATGTACCCCCAAGCATCCGATCGGCATCAGGTCGCAACCAACATCGCCATCGGTCGATCACTCGACATCCAAGGCTAACCAAAACAACCGAGCAACCGAGCAAAATCGCTCACCGTTGGGCAAACTCATCCCGCGCCTGCACCGCCAACTCATCGACCCGCTCATTCTCTTCATGCCCATCGTGTCCCTTGACCCAGTGAAAATGGATCGCGTGCTCTTTCTTAAGTTCGTCGAGCTGCTTCCACAAATCGACATTCTTCACAGGCTGCTTTGATGCCGTCTTCCACCCCTTGCGCTTCCAGCCCACCATCCACTCTTTCAACCCTTTGAGCACATACTGTGAATCTGAATACAACTCGACCCTGCTCGGCCGCGTCAGGGCACGCAACCCTTCAATCACCGCCGAGAGTTCCATCCGATTATTCGTCGTCTCCTTCTCGCCCCCCTTGCGTTCGATCGCCTTGCCCGTTTTGGGATGTCGAAGCAAAAACGCCCACCCACCAGGTCCCGGATTCCCCGAACAAGCCCCATCGGTGTAGAGTTCAACAGTCGGACGATTGGCATCAGTATCATTCACGCCCCCATCATACCCTGTCTTTTCCCCCAGATACCACAACTCGATGCGAAGCGGCGCAGGAGTCCTTCATTCCGGAACGGTGAAAGCATTTTGGAACGATTCAAGCCGCTCCTGCACCCAAGAAGTCAAGTCCTGGCACCCCGAAGCGACACTTCCTCTCCACTGGTCTACCATCGCCCATGAGCACGACCACCGCCTCTCAATCGTCCGTCTCATCGCCCGATTTCCCCCAAGGACAAGCCGTCCACCGGATCGAAATCCACCCTCTCCCATCCGTCGGCGATCCACGGGCACACGCGCTGATCGACAACGCCAAATCCATCGGACTCACCCTCGAAGGGGCCCATTGGTGCCGAATCTACCTCATCGAAGCCGATCTCACCGAAGACCAACTCGACCGGATCATCAACAGGCTTCTGACCAACCCCGTCGTTGAACGAGCCATCGTTGGTGCTTCTGAACCATGCGGCGCCCTCGTCGAAATCCACCCACTCCCCGGCGTCATGGACCCACCCGCCCAGTCCGTATCCGATGCCATCTTCGCACTCACCGGCATCCGCGCCGCCGTCTCCACCGGCGACCGCTACGACATCCTGGGCATCTCCGACGCCCAAGCCCAGACCCTTGCCAATCGACTCTTGGCCAATCCTGTCGTCGCCGGGGTTCATGCGGTGCCGTTCCATCCAAAACAACTCCCCCACGGGCACGCCCACGAATTCGTCCTCACCTACATCCCCATCCGCGAACTCGATAAACCAGCCCTCGAAAAACTCTCACGCGAAGGACATCTCTTCCTCGACCTCAATGAAATGCAGGCCATCCAAAATCACTACCAAACCCTCGGCCGAGACCCCACCGATATCGAGCTCGAAACCCTCGCACAAACATGGTCCGAGCACTGCGTCCACAAGACACTCAAATCCATCATCCACTATACCGGCGACGGCACTGCGGATGTCGCCCCCGATTCTCGCCCCGGCGTCACCATGCACAGCGACGGATCCTACACCATCGACAACCTCCTCAAATCCACCGTCGCCGCAGCCACCTTCGAACTCATCGAAGAAGGACTCGACTGGGCCCTCTCCGTGTTCGTTGACAATGCTGGGGTCATCAAGTTTGATGACCACCATGCCGTGTGCATCAAGGTCGAGACACACAACCATCCTTCCGCCCTCGCGCCCTATGGCGGGGCCGCCACTGGGATCGGTGGATGCATCCGCGATATCATCGGCACCGGGCTCGCTGCCAAACCCATCGCGAGCACCGATGTCTTCTGCGTTGCCTATCCCGACATGCCCAACATCCCTGCAGGGTGTTTGCCGCCTCGCCAAATCCTCACCGAAATCGTCGCCGGCGTGCGCGACTACGGCAACCGCATGGGCATCCCCACCATCAACGGCGCGGTCTCCTTCGACAATCGCTATGTCGGCAACCCACTGGTCTACTGCGGATGCATCGGGATCATGCCCATCGACCTCATCTCAGGCGATGCTGCCCCCGGCGATCGCATCATCGCACTGGGCGGCAAAACCGGACGCGACGGCATCCACGGCGCAACCTTCAGCTCCGCCGAACTCACCGATACCCACGCCGACGAGTTCAGTCATGCCGTCCAGATTGGCAACCCGATCGAAGAAAAACGCATCCTCGACGCCATCCTCCGCGCAAGAGACTACCAATCTGAGAACGGAAGCGGCCCGTTGTATCGCTCGATCACCGATTGCGGCGCCGGTGGATTCTCAAGTGCCATTGGCGAAATGGGCGAAAAGATCGGCGCCTTTGTCAATCTCGAACAAGCCCCACTCAAATACGCAGGCTTGTCCTACACTGAAATCTGGATCTCCGAAGCCCAAGAACGTATGGTGCTCGCCGTCCCCGAAGAAAACCTCCCCCTCCTCCAAAAAATATGCGACGAAGAGCATGTCCAACTCGCCGACCTTGGATACTTCGGGACGGACAATGCAGAGTTGATCCTGAATTTTGAAGGCACCGAAGTCGGTCGCCTCCCCATGTCCTTTATGCATGATGGCATCCCCACACCAACTCGCACCGCCACTTGGTCCGCACCAAAGCAAAAAACAACAGCCGCCAAAGATGTCCCACTCAAGGATGCACTCCTCACACTCCTCGCCCACCCCAACATCGCATCCAAACACTGGATCATCCGCCAATACGACCACGAAGTCCAAGGCAACACCGTCATCAAACCACTCGTCGGCCCCAAAGGCATCGGACCGGGCAACGCATCCGTCGTCGAACCCGTCCCCGGTTCTGGTCAAGGCCTGAGTGTCGGGTGCGGCTTAGTCACCGGTTTGAGTGACGATCCATACACCATGACCCTCGCCGCCATCGACGAGTGCATCCGCAACTTGGTCTGCGTCGGTACCGATCCATCACGCATTGCCATCCTCGACAACTTCTGCTGGCCATCGTGCACCAAACCCGAAAACCTTGGCTCGCTCGTCCGCGCTGCCCAAGCATGCTATGACGGCGCAAAAGCCTACAAAACCCCATTCGTTTCAGGTAAGGACTCACTCAACAATCAGTTCACCACCGATGCCGGCGAAACCATCGAAATCCCCCCAACCCTGCTCATCACCGGCATGGGCATCGTCCCCGATGTCAACACCTGCATCACCTCCGATGCCAAAGCACCGGGCAACACCATCGTCCTCATCGGCAACCTCCAAGCCAAACTCGCCGGGTCACACGCAACAATGCTTGGGTTCGTTTCCGACACCACCATGCCAACGCTCGATCTTGAGATCGGCCCAAAGACCGCCATGGCCGTTCACCACCTCATCAAAGCCGGACTGGTCCGCAGCGCCCATGATGTATCCGATGGTGGCCTCTTGTGCGCCATCGCCGAAATGCTCATCGCAGGTTCATCATCCGATCAACCACTGGGATTCACAGGCATCGGCGAACTCGATGAGATCACAGCATTCGACGAATCACCATCGTGTTATGTGTTGGAAGTCGAAGACCCCAAAGCACTCAAAGCAACCCTCGGCGGCATCCCCATACAAACACTCGGCCAACTCAACACCACCGGCACACTCGAATGGAACGCACTCAGCGCATCAGTCGCCGAACTCACCGACGCCTGGCGCTCAGCACTTGAGTGGTGATCCATTCAACCCTGCTCACGCAACGGCCATCGCCCCGAACACTTCGTCGAGCCACTTGTTCACATTGCTACAGAACTCATCCTTACCAATGAACTTGGTTGCACCAAGCCGATGGCTCTCGTCGCGCATATCGGTGTCCGTACTCCCCGTGAGCATAAAGAAAGGCACATCACTGATCCCCGGCGTCCGCTTGGCCACCTTGAGCACCTCATGCCCGTTGCATCCCGGTAAACCAAAATCGCAAATCACAAGGTTAAGCGCCTGATCCCCAACAAATTTGCCTGATTCAAGCAGCACACACGCCTTGGTTCCAGATTTGACCCATTGGATATCCACTTTGCTCCGGCGTTTGATCAGTGAAATCACCAGCGTCGCAGCCAACGCATCATCCTCAACAAACAAAATCCGCCCATGCGACTCCCCCACCTTATGCTGTAATGGAATCACAGGCTCAAGCGTCGGCCTTGGCGCAGGTACCGATGCCGATGCCGATGCCGATGCCGATGCCGATGCCGATGCCGATGCCGATGCTGGTGCTGGTGCTGGTGCTGGTGCTGGTGCTGGTGCTGATTGTTTTTCTTGCGAACCCTGAGTCTTTGTCTTCTCAAACCGCCCCCAGACCTTCACATTGTTGCGCCCATCATCCTTGGCAGCATACACACACTCATCTGCTTCGGTAACCAATTGATCCCCACTCGAAAGCCGAGAACTCGCCCCCGCATCGGTGCTCGACACACCAACACTCACCGTCACGGCAAGCTCATCAGGAGCGCCCTCAACCGCAGAAAGATCAAAAGGCGTGCTGCAAATCTTGATTCGGATATCCTCGCCAAGCCGAGCGCATTCATCGATCGTTGCCCCGGGAACAATCACCGCAAACTCTTCGCCACCATACCGGCACACGATACCCATCTCACCCACTGCTTTGCTCGTCCGCCGAGCAAGATCAACAAGCACCGCATCGCCCGCCCCATGCCCATAGGTATCATTCACATTTTTGAACTTATCAGCATCAAAGAAAAGCACACCAAACCCAAGCCCCTCAGATTCGAACTCACCAAAAACCCGTGCAAGCTCAGCGTCGAACCGCTTGCGATTGGCAACCCGTGTCAATCCATCAATATAGGCCTCACGCTCGACCATCAACTGATGCTCAAACCCCTGTTCATGAGCCTGAGCCATGAGCATCGCCGGATCAGGCAGCTCACCGATTTCCTGTTCAAGTGACTTGGCCATCGAACGCGATGCCTCAGCGACCTCTTCGAGTAGATCACCAACCTCGGGCGCTTTCTTGGCATACCAATCCCGCGTCAACCGTTCAATCTTGCGGATTGCTGCCTTGGGTGCCGTTTCATCCATCGCATCACAAATCGTGGCACCCAGACTTACCACTTGGGCCAATGAACGGTGCTCAGGAACTACTGAATCGGTGTTATGATGACACCTGATCGCCTCACAGATATCCGCAGGAAGCTTCCATTTGCTCGCCAACTCATAGCCCACTTGTGTATGATCAAACCCAAGCTCGTCTACTTCAGATTGACAGACCACCCGATGGGGAATACCTTGGATCGTCTGGGCATACTCTGTTTTCATCGCGGCAAAGGTCGCGAGCATGCCCAAATCTTGGAACAACGCTGCAGTGAATGCCTCTTCCGCATCCACACCTCCCACCATCTTGGCCAACACACGCGCCCCCGTCGCCCCAACAATCGCCCGGCGCCAATGGGCCTCGAGATCAAATCCCTCGTCCCCTACCCCCTTCGTCGTCTCAACAAGACTAAAACCGAGCACCAATGATTTGACGGTATTGAGTCCAAGATACCCCATTGCCCGGTCAATCGACCCGCAAGGTGAAGAAAGCCCGTAAAAACTCGAATTGACCGTCTTGAGCACCTTGGCCGACAACGCCTGATCTTGCTGGACCAGCTTGGCAATATCGCTCATCGCAACATTGGGATCACCCGTCAACTCCAAAAGCTGCACCGCAATCGCAGGCAGTGAAGGAAGATTTGGGCACGACAAAATACTTTGTAGTTGTGATTGAGACACTGATACCCTCCGGACCTCAGTCCGCAATCTCCAATGATTCGTTCTTGCCCCACAACAATGAGGCCCATTTTCAAGATCGGTGTTTTTGCGGAACAAACTTACCCGAAGAATGGTCAATTTTGCATCTTTTGTGAGGCGTTTACCCCAGCAGACCAAGACATCACGATTCTTGCTCAAAAAAGAACAATACCGCCAAGCGTTCTCGGACCTCAGCGCAACCCATATTCTTTCAGCTTCCGATACAGCGTGCGCTCACCAATCCCCAAGAGTTTGGCCGTCTGCTCACGATTACCCGCCGTCAACTGAAGAGTCTCGCGGATCGCCCGCTTTTCAAGCTGTTCCAAACTCGTCCCAGCAAGCGAGCCCCCATCATTGGACCATGTATCTTCTAGAGAGCCATCAGCTCTAGACCCATCACCCGACCCAACATGCACCTCCGCAGGAATATGCCTCACATCAATCCGCACACCCTGCCCATCCGCATCCCCGATCGCCATCACCACCATATTCTCAACCACATTGATCAACTGGCGCACATTGCCAGGCCAGCTATACGCTGTCAGACGAAGCATCGCCGCGTCGCTGATCGCTGGGATCGGTTGCCCCGCGAGCAAATCGCTACTAAACCGAGCAATCGCATGACGCACAATCCTTGGAATATCCTCCCGCCGATCACGCAACGGCGGCAAATGCACATGCGCCCCATTAATCCGAAAAAATAAATCCTGACGAAAACTTCCATCCGCCGTCTTCTTCGTAAAATCCTGATTCGTCGCGCTCACCAAACGGACATCAACATGCCGAGGCTCATTATCACCAAGACGAACCACTTCCCCGCTCTCGAGCACCCGCAACAACTTGGCCTGCATCGACAAAGGCATGTCACCAATCTCATCGAGAAACACTGTCCCGTTGTTGGCATACTCAAACAACCCCTCACGATCCTTCTCCGCCCCCGTATACGCCCCACGCACATGCCCAAAAAGCTGATCTTCCAACAAACTCTCTGCCTGACCGGCGCAGTTCATCGTCACAAATCGCTTCGATGCCCGAGGCGAGTTGTTGTGCACCGCCTGAGCGATCAACTCTTTGCCCGTCCCACTCTCGCCGGTAATCAACACTGGAAGCTTCGACGCCGCCACCGTCTTGACCGTTTTGAGAATCTTGCGCATCACTTCCGAGCCTGCGATAATCCCCTCGAACCCATCGTGTTGAACCAGCTCCTTGAACTCGCCCGACTCACCCCGAAGCACCGCCTGCTCCGCAGCTCGGTTCACCACCGACCGAAACACCACAAGATCGAGTGGCTTCTCCACAAAATCAAACGCCCCATGTTTGAACGCAGCGCGCGCAGTAGGCACATCGCCGTGAGCCGTCACCATGATCGTCTCAGCGTCGGGCTGAAGCTCGCCCGCCAGATCCAGCACCCGCATCCCCGCATTTCCCCCGTCGACATCAATCCCGAGCTTTCCACCGCTCTCAGGCATCCGCAGATCCGTCACAATCACATCGAACGCCCCGTGCCTGAGCTCTTCTGCTGCCGATTCGATCCCGTGAACAATCGTGCAGATATGCCCCGGGTGACGCAACGCCTCAGCCATCACATCAGCATGCGCTGGCTCATCCTCAACGATCAACACTTGGGCAACGATCTTTTCTGGGGGTGTGCTCATAGAGTGAAGTCTAGGAAGGAAGTCCACCCTCAACGAGCCCCGCCTGGGCTTCATATCGACGCAACCCACACACCCCGATCGCCAACGCATCCGCAACATCCGCAGGCGTGGGCAACGAATCAAGCCCAAATAACACCTGGATCGATTCCTGCATCTGCGTTTTCGTCGCTCGTCCCGACCCTGTCGCCGCCTTCTTCACCTCGGCGGGCTTGAACTCCATAATCGTCAATCCCATCTGCTTGGCAGCCAGCAGAATCACCCCGCGCCCGTGGGCCATCTTCACCGCGGTCTCTGGATGCCCATAATGCGCAAACAACCCCTCCACCGCGATCACACTCGGCTCGACCCGCTCGATGAGTTCCCGCAAGTCCCGATCCAACTCCACCAACCGATCCGCCACCGGCGACACCGGCGAACCCGAAACCAATCGAAACACCCCCGCTTCAACGATCCTCGGCCCAACCACATCCCCCTCGACACACCCATAGCCCGTAATTCGCAACCCAGGATCAATGCCAAGAATTCGCATAGGGAAAGTATACACGATCTTACTTGACCATCCCCTGCTGAGAATGAACCATCGTGTGCACAATCGTTTTGACCAGCACATCGGCTTCGATATTCACGCCATCCCCCACCGCCCGATCACCCAGATTCGTCCGCTCCAAAGTCTCAGGAATCAACGCCACCTCCACCCAACGATCATCAACATCGAGATCGGCGATGGTCAACGAAATCCCATCAATACAAACCGAGCCCTTAGGCACCATAAACCGCATCAGCTCGCCATCAAGCGAGACCCGAACCCGGTATCCATCCCTGGCATCGACCAGCGACACCGTCCCAACCCCATCGACATGCCCTTGCACCTGATGTCCATCGAGCCCATCGCCCATACGCAAAGGTCTCTCAAGATTGATCCGTTGCCCAGACTGCCAGGCGCCCAGTGTGGTCTTGGAAAGCGTCTCGGGAATGGCATCAAAGGTCATCATCCCGTAGGCATCATCCATAGACACCGCCAGCGTCAGACAACACCCGTTATTGGCGACCGAATCGCCGGGTTTGGGCAGGTAATCCCATCCAAGCGGGTCAATCACCACCCGAACACCCGAATCCGTCGGCTCAACCGACTTCACCGCCCCAACTTGTTGGATAATCCCCGTATACATCACCGAACCGTACGCAATCAGGTACGAACAGTCGCCTGCCGACGCATCATCTCGGCACAATTGCCCATCAGAAATGCCTCCCAATCCGTGTGGATCACCACCCGGGCGGATATCATGCACCTCCCCGATTCGATCCTGATTCACCGGAATCCATCGTTTCGAGGTACAGACCCGTTTGCAACCCACTGGAGATCACTCGATGTTCGAGAAATCCATGACTCGTTATTCTTTGTTCGCCCTCTTCCTCGCCGGATCAGTTCCCACTTTTTTGGGCGGATGTACCTCCTCATCGAGTACCCAGCGCACTGATGACGCCATCGTCGCTGCCCCAAAATGGACCATCAACCACACCGATTGGTCACAAATGGGATACCAATGGCAGTGGACCGGATCTCCACCACTCCAACCCGGTGCACGCATCGACCACGCCACCGCCTACGACGACATCCTCGTCTTCCAAGGATCAGGCTCAACCCTCTCCGTGCTCGAAACAAACACAGGCAAAGTCCGATGGTCACGCCAAGTCGATCGTCCGTCGACCCGATTCCAAGAATCCGTCCGCCGAGGTGAAACACTCTACACCGCTTCGGACACTGATCTCTGGGAAATCAACATCCGCAATGGCAACACCCTCGATCGCGATGCCCTGGGTACCTTGGTCAACACATCGCCATTGATCGTCGATGGACTGGCCATCTTCGGTACACTCGCTGGCGAACTCTTCGCATGGCAGCTCGAGAACGACTTCAAACTCTGGTCATACAAATTCAATGGCCCCATCCACATCCCCGCCATCTCCGTCAGTGAAGACTACATCGCTGCCATCTCCGAAGGTGGCGATCTTCGCACACTCGAAACCATCAACGCCTATTCAGGCATGACCGCCCAAATCGCAGGAGGCACCGACACCAACCTCCTCACCGATGGCATCGGCATCTACATCGCCTCCAAAGACCAATCCCTCTATGCCTTCGATATCGAAGATGGATTCCGATTCTGGCGAAAACGATCGAGCGCACCAATCACCGTCCAGCACACGCTCTACCAAGGCGTCGTCTACGCAACCACCCAAGATACCGGGCTTACCGCCATCGACTCGGCCACCGGTGATACACTTTGGGAAACCGGCACCATCGGCGGATGGGTCCTCACCGTCGTCGATGAAAAAGAACTCATCGTCTGGTCCGGATACGAGCTCCTCGCCATCGACAAAGACCGAGGCGATGTCATCGAACGCATGCCTCTGACCAACATCGCAGGCATGCGCACCAACTCGATCGACAATGGCGATCTCTATGTCATCACCCTCGAAGGCACCGTCGCCAAATTCAGCCTCAAGTAAGCAATCCATACCATCCCACCACCACCCACAAGGGACACATCCAATGACATCCCCGGCAAACGCCTCGGCTATCACGCCCGCTTCCGATCTCGTCAAGATCACGCGGGCGCTTCTCTCTGTCTCCGATAAAACCGGCATCGTTGAACTCGCCAGAGCGCTCCACGCCCTCAACATCGAGATCATCTCCACCGGAGGCACCGCCAAAACCATCGAAAATGCAGGCATCCCCGTCATCCCCATCGACCAAGTCACCAACTTCCCCGAAATGATGGACGGACGCGTCAAAACACTCCACCCCAACATCCACGGCGGGCTCCTCGCACGACGCGATCTCCCCGAGCATGTCCAGTCCATGACCGACCACAACATCAAGCCCATTGATCTCGTAATCGTCAATCTCTATCCCTTCGAATCCACCATCACCAAACCAGGCGTCACCGAATCCCAAGCCATCGAACAAATCGACATCGGCGGCCCATCCATGGTGCGATCCGCAGCAAAAAACCACGCATCAGTCACCATCGTCACCGATCCATCCCAGTACGAATCACTCCTCAATGAACTCGATGCAAACGACGGACAAACCTCGTTCCCTCTACGCAAAAATCTCGCTGCACAGGCATTCCTCCAGACCGCAAGCTACGACGCGATGATCGCCCAATGGATGACACGCAACGACACCGATACCCCAAGCACCCTCACGCTGAGCTATCGCAAAATCGACAATCTCCGCTACGGCGAAAATCCGCATCAATCCGCAGCATCCTATCGCACCATCGGATCGCCCAAGGGCACACTTCTCGACGCACAACAATTGCACGGCAAACCTTTGAGTTTCAACAACCTCAATGACGCATCGGCAGCACTCGAAACCTGCCGAGCAATGGCCAAAGTCCAAGGCGCACAACACGCCGCAATCGTCCTCAAGCACACCAACCCCTGCGGAGCAGCATCGGCATCGACCAATGCCCACGCAATCGACCGTGCCATCGCAGGAGATCCGATGGCGGCCTTCGGCGGCATCCTCGCCAGCTCCACCCAAATCGACTATGCAAGTGCCCAGCGCATCACCGATGACGGCACATTCTTCGAGGTCATCATCGCCCCATCCTACGCACCAGATGCCCTCGAACTTCTTCAGCAACGCTGGAAGAACCTCCGGATCCTGGCAGCCGGTAATGACATCCCCCAAATCACCACTGAAACCAAATTCATCCCTGGCGGGTTGCTCGTTCAAGATCGTGACCTGACCATCCCCAACCCGGCCCATTGGACTCACGCAGCGGGCCCAGCGCCAACCGACGACCAACTCGAAGCTGCAGCAATGCTCGAAACCATCGGTCGGGCGCTCTCCTCCAACGCCGTCCTGCTCGGCGGAATTGATCCTGATTCGGATTCCGACTCAGTAAGACTCTTCGGCGCCGGCGCTGGTCAGATGGATCGCGTCGCTTCGTGCCTCGGCGCTGTCCGCAAGGCTGGCGAACTCGCAAAAGGTTCGATCGCCCTTTCTGACGCCTTCTTCCCCTTCCCCGATGGTCCACAAATTTTGATCGACGCGGGCGTCTCAATGATTGTCCATCCCGGCGGCTCAAAACGCGACGATGAAACCTTCGAACTCTGCGCCAAGCACAAAGTCACTTGCATGACCACCAGCATCCGCCACTTTCGGCACTGACCTGGGGTGTTCTTGTGCACCACCCCCTTTGGGCTATCGGAAACCCCTATCGGACACAATCCCCCTTCCAACCCGCAAAGTCCAACCTTGACCAATCCTTCATGCAATACCAAGCGTATCGGGTTGTAGAATACCCTTGAATCTGGTAGATATAGGTCTATGCACCGCAAATCCCAGGCATCTCGATCCAAACGAACCGGCAAACGAAAAAAGGCTGGCAACGGGATTGGTGCCCACCTCAAAAACAACCAACAAGACGAACACATACCAAGCACCGGCAGCCTCGCCGCTGCTGGTGCACGCGAACTCAGCAATGGATTTTCCGATGGGCTCTCTGCCAAGGTCTTGGTACTCAATCGCCACTACCTTGCCTCTCGCGTCATCTCTGCCAAACATGCTTTCATTCTCTTGGCCCGCGAAGTTGCCGAAGTCATCCACGCCGACGATGGATCATTTGCCAACTATGACTTGATGACTTGGGCCGAGCTCTCTGAGCTTCAAAAAGAGTTTGAACCCGATCGCCATGATTGGGTGCGCACCGTCCGGTTCCATATCGCAGTCCCCCGCATTATCCGCCTGACCGGGTACGACAAACTTCCCCAACAACGCGTCAAACTCAATCGACGCAACCTCTTCGCCCGCGATCACAACCAGTGCCAATACTGCGGCCACCGATTCACCACTTCCGAACTCTCAATCGACCATGTCATCCCGCGCACACAGAACGGCCCAGATACTTGGGAAAATCTGGTATGCTCATGTGTGCGATGCAACTCACGTAAAGGCGGCAGAACGCCCGCCCAAGCAAACATGAAACTCATCCGCAAACCCGCCGTACCTAAACGCAACCCACTGATTTCAATTAAGCTCAATAACAAAAAATACGCCTCGTGGAAGACCTTCCTTGATGAAGCCTATTGGTCCGTCGAACTACGCTAATCGGCTTGAGACAGGTATCATTGGGCATGAATACAACACCACTTGGATACACACTCCCGATTGCCCTGCTTTCCCTGATGCTCACCGGGTGCGACCAATCTCATCAAGACTCGGATACTGCACAAGCCAATCGGTCACCGGCTACTGAGCAATCCGCCGAATCCACCAACCTCCCCCCGGAAGAATCCGTAGATCAACCCAGCGAATCGGCTTCGCCCGACACCCCTCCCCCCACCTACGACCACAGCGACCCCAAAGAAGACCAAATCACCTATCTCCGCCAATCCTTCTCAGAAGCAGCCACCAAGGACTTTGATCTTCTGCCCATGATCCGCAAACTCCATGATCAGGAAATACCGCTCGCACACCAACAAATCATCTACGCCATCCTTGCCCACACCAACGAATCCGCCATCCACCAAATGCGAGGCGAAACCGACAACAGGGTCTTCATCCATGAAGACGGCCGAGAAGGTGTCTACGACAAAAATGGCAACCTTGTCACCAATGGGTACAACGATGGAACCTTCAACTACGCCAATCCAAAAAACGAACCATTGCTTCACTTCACAATGGACATCTCACCTTGGATTCAGATGGGCATTTCCGAAACCGACCCAACTTCCACCATCGAACGCATCTACGCCTACATGGGTGATCTTGAAGCCGGGATCGTCCGGGCCCATCAATCGCTTCCCTTCGAGCCCCTCGATGAGAACCACCGCTGGTCGGGAACTGGCCAGCTCCAAGCCTTGGCGATCTTCCTCAAAGCCATCGACGCAGGCGATGCCCAAGAACTCTTCGAGCTCTTCGATTCACCAACAGCTCCAACTGATCGTCAGCTCATCAGCGTCCTGAGCAAACTCAACGCGGGCTTTGATGCGCTGTATGCCGATTCTCAGCCTTAGCACACCAAGCCTCAAAGAGCAGAGCCGTTGAACAGTTCAATCGCCCGAGCGTACAGAACCGTCAATAAACGCTCGGTTGAATCCGCTAAAATCCCCCGGCAAAAAATCCGACCGTCGGTCTCGATCGACATGGAAACGAGCGGAATCCACAAACACAGGCAACCCTTGTGGATATGTCTCATTCCCAATCTGGACCAATCGGGTGTAAAGTCTCTGTATTTCTTGCATATCCCCCCGATTCCACTCCTCAGCCATCACATGCATAAATGTTGTCGGATGATATGAATAACTGAACCCAGTATTCGACCCATACCCGCCGTCTGACGGACACACGAAGGGTTCAATCCGTTCGATCTCCTCGCCCATCACACCCGTTGGTACAACCACATCCAAGTAAGACGACAGCGCCAAATATGGCTCGGGATCATCAACCGTATGAGGAATCGTCACCGCCCACGGAAAACTGCCGCGGGTATCCTCACGATACATCTGCAATCCGGTGATAAGCGAACGAAGATTTGCCTGGCAACGAACATTCCTCGCGGACTTCAACGCCCCACCGATCGCAGGCATGAGAAGCCCGATCAGAATGGCAACAATGCCAATCGAAACCAACAGCTCGATCAACGAAAACCCACGAACAGGCTTTGTGAAACGATCCGGCCTCGAACTTGATCGACTATCCGTCATCCTTGCTGCCATCCTCGCTGTCCTGCCCATCCAATGGTGATTGTTCGGATACCGCCTGGGTTTGTACCCTCGCGGCTTCGATCTTGGCCCGGCGAGCCTTTTCGCATGGCGGACAATCATCATCCTCTGATTCCCCTTCAACAAAGCTCGCCGACGCACTCCGCTGGGCTAATGTATCAGCAATCGCCCGTCCACCTCCGGAAATAAGCACCGCAAACGCAAAAAGAACAAACACGCACAGAACCAGTATCCAATCGAACACCTTTGACGGCTTTTTCTTCGCCTCCTCGATCATTGGTGTGTCTCGCCTTCAAGTATAAAAGTCCTCCGAATCTTGAGTTGGCGTTTGATATTCGCAGCAACACTTCGCCCATACTCGCCAAAGAACTCCTCAGGATACGCATAAATATACAAAATCCGATCACGGATCGGCCCAGGTGTGTCGGCGAGTCCTGATCTCATCACATCGGCCGCCGCAAACATGAAACCGTCATAACTATCCGTTTGATAAAGACCCGCGGTCAATTGATCGATCAAAATTTGGCGTTGGTCTTCATCAATCGGAGCATCCGCATTCAAGCGTTCGGCTATCGCAGACAGCGCATCACGCTGGCCCAGCCTCAACTCGAGGAGTTCGACATCGAAGTTTTCGCCCGTTCTTACCTGATCGTCACGGATAGATGGTATCTCAATGAAACGAAGAAGCTCATCAACTTCACTCGATGACCAGACCGGAGCATAGAGCAAATCGGACATAATAAAATTGTAGTTTGCGCGATACTCAACGGAAAGACCTGACTCCTCTTGCACATCAAGCACCTGCGGCACACCAAGTTTGTGCTTCCACTCGGGTGTCGTCTTGAAGTGGTAGTAGCGAAGAGCTATCGTTCCGACAGCGTACGCCAACAACAAAGCGACAGCCGCCAACAAAACCCTTCGCATTCGCATCACTTCGCCCTTCCTGCCTACGACCGACCGAGAAACAACATGACCAGTTTCTGACAAAATATCAAATGCACCGAAACCGCTGATCGTTCGCCCAAACAAACAGAACCAAGCGCACGCTACAGATCAACTTCAAGAACAATCTTCGCGATCCTTATCTCATGTGAATACCTATATTCGGAGACTCTATCCAATTATGATGTATACGAATCTATCCCACCAAGAGGGCACAGTGAATCCCGCTTGTGCACAAAAAGCCAGACAATCTAAATTCTGACCTACTGACGCTGCTCGGCAGCAGTTATTGCAAGCAAGGAGGGTCGTCACGCCCGCCGCAGGCCCGCAGGTCGCCCCCCCCCACATCCACCCTGGCGTCCCGCAAGATGGGCTTGGATTATTGTGACATGCCAGCGCAATACCCGCCGCGCCAGCCAGCACAAATGCTACTGTATTTTGCTTTGATCGAGTGTTCATTTCACAGCCCCTTTCTGTTTAAAACAAACTCATTTCAGCCGTAAGCTACCCCCCCCTCGCAGCTGTCAAGAGCTTTCTGCTAAAAAATCAAATTTATACCAACTCATTCGCCTTCGTCGCCAACTCGAAATCTTTATACCTTTTCGCATGGCGGACAATCATCATCCTCTGATTCCCCTTCAACAAAACTCGCCGACGCACTCCGCTGGTCTAATCTATCAGCAATCGCCCGTCCACCTCCAGAAATAAGCAACGAAAATGCCAAAAGGACGAGCACACACAGAACCAATATCCCATCTGCCACCTTTGACGGCTTGTTCCTCACCCGCTCAATCATTCGTGCGTCTCCCCGTCAAGAATAAAGGTGCCTCGACCCTTGAGTTGGCGTTTGATGTTTGCTGCGACACTTCGCCCATACTCACCGAAGAACTCCTCAGGATACGCATAGATATACAGAATCCGATCACGGATCGGACCAGGGGTGTCGGCCAATCCTGATCGCATCACATTGGCCGCAGCGGTATTGAATTCGGAAAAACTTTCCGTTTGATAAAGACCCGCGGTCAACTGATCGATCAAAATCTGGCGCTGATTTCCATCAATCGGAGCATCAACCCCCAAGCGTACGGAAATCGCTGAAAGTGCCGCGCGCCGAGCATCCCACAACTCGGCAAGTCCGCTATCAAAGTCCTCGGTGTCTGTTACCTGTTCATCACGGATGGGCGGAATATCAAGAAAACGAAAAAGCTCACCAACCTCGCGAGATGACCAGTTCGAAGCATGAAGCAGGTCCAACTGGATGTAGTTGATATTTTTTTGATGCTGAGCGGAGACAAGTGAATCCTCACGCACATCACGAACCAGTGGCGCACCGAGTTTATGCTTCCATAAAGGCGTCGTCTTGAAGTGGTAGTAACGAAGAGCCACAGTGCCGACAATATACGCCAGCAACAGAACAACAGCCGCCAAAAGAATCCTTCGCATCACTTAACCTCGCGCAAGATGAACGCAAACTATACAACGAATATTCTTTTTAAAACAACAACCAAATTCGGCCAAAACCTGACCAAAACCCCGGTGCCGAGTTGTACGGACCAAAGTTGGCTTGCGCACAAAAATCAAGACATTGCTGGCGTAAAACAGGAAGCAGCAAGCCATCAGTGACCGCGTCCCTACAACACTGCTCACATTCCGCCTGATTCGTACTCGTACTCGGCGGCACAAGTCCACAGTTCCTCCCGCCATAATTCCATCCTGGCGTCCCGCAAGATGGGCTTGGATTATTGTGACATGCCAGCCCAATACCCGCCGCGCCAGCCAGCACAAATACTACTGTATTTTGTTTTACTCGAATGTTCATTTCACAGCCCCTTTCTGCTTAAAACAAACTATTCTATTTCAGCAACAGGCTACCCC
>JALSHH010000025.1 GCA_026982335.1 Phycisphaerales bacterium | reverse complement strand
TGACATCCCCCCCCCGTCAGCAAACCCCTCGGACCAATTCTCTTCAAACTCGGTAAATATCTGCTCAAGCGTCTTGCCGATCGTGTTGTGCAGCACATTGAGCCGACCACGATGCGCCATCCCAATGACGATCTCCTCCGAACCAAGATCTGAAAAAGTTTCGATCATATGGTCCAACAACGGGATCAACGACTCGGCCCCCTCAAGACTAAACCGCTTCTCTCCAGGATACCTTCGACCCAAGAACCGCTCGAACGATTCCGATCGGGTCAATTGCTCGAGAATATTGGCCTTTTGCGCCTTATCGAGATCAAGTTTACCACCAATGTGCTCATAGCGTTCGATCAGCCATGCACGCTGCTCAATATCGGCCACATGCATAAACTCAACGCCGATCGTCGAGCAATACACCGACTCAAGCCGAGTAATGACATCCCCAAGAGGAATCTGTGATCCAAGCCCCATACTCGAACCATCAACCTTGCGCTCAAGGTCTGATTCGCTCAACCCCTGATACGCAAGCGTGAGTGAATCAGGCCGAGCCCGAGGCCGACCAAATGGGTCAATCTGCGCACACAAATGCCCTTGATCACGATACGCCCCAACCAAATCGTCGACAATCGCTTCAAAGTGCGACGCCTGCCCCGCAGGCCTGCCAATCGTCGGCGCAACCTTGATAGGCCCACTGGCCGCGATAGACCCACTGGCCAAAGGCGCAGTTTTTGCCGAACTGGAGACCGAAAGATTCGACGCAGATCCATCGCCGAAAAGCCTCAGTTCCTTGGCGTGCGCGAGGTCAAAACCTTGGAAAAACGCACGAATCTCGGGATCTATCGAAGAAGGATCAACCGTATACGCCTGGTACTGCTCTTCGAGGTACTGGGCATTCCACTGATTAATCGACGGCACATTCGGTTGGGGCACAGAGCTCATAGCACTCCTCAGCTAACCCGTTTTCAGGCTCCCGAGCCTGCTTTTGAGTGAACGATCGGATGAAAAACCGGGCCAACTTACCCAGTGAGAATCGTAGTCCCTCTTATCGACCCATGAGGATTTCAATCCACCAATTCCCACACCTTTGGTGACATGATGCATCAATCACTAGACAAGCCAGTCTGTTTCCAAGCAAGGCATACCACCCAGATTCAGCCAAACCGACCTGAAACATAGTGCTCAGTCTCAATCAGTGAAGGCGTCTGGAAAAGCTTGGCCGTCGGGCCATATTCGACCAATCGGCCCAGATACATAAACGCCGTATAATCCGAAACCCGGGCCGCCTGCTGCATATTGTGCGTCACAATCAGCACCGTGTAGCGCTCAGAAATCTGTGAGATCAGTTCCTCAATTTTGAGTGTGGCCACCGGATCGAGCGCTGAGCAGGGCTCATCGAGCAACAACACCTCCGGATCGGCGACAATCGCCCGTGCGATGCAGATCCGCTGCTGTTGACCACCAGACAACCCCAAAGCCGACTTCTTGAGTCGATCCTTGACCTCATCCCAAATCGCTGCAGCCCGCAGACTCTTCTCGCATGCCTCTTCAAGCACCGCCTTGCGCTTCTCACCATCAATTCGAAGCGGATACACCACATTCTCAAAAATCGACATCGGAAATGGATTCGGCTTCTGGAACACCATCCCCAACCGCTTCCTCAACGAAATCACATCAACCGAAGGCGCATAGATCGGCGAACCATTGAGCCCAATGGCCCCCTCGACCCGCACCCCATCAACCAAGTCGTTCATCCGATTGATCGAACGCAACAGCGTGGACTTCCCACATCCCGAAGGCCCGATCAAGGCCGTCACCGCACCGCGAGACACTCGCATGGTCACATCGTGGATTGCCTGAACTTCGGAATACCACAGATTGAACCGTTCAATATCAATCACCGCCTCAGCGTCGAGCACCTCGGGGTGCATCGTCGGGCTGGGCGTCTCGCCTCGCCGAATCGCCTCGATGACTTGATAGTCCTCGATCTGTCCGGCCCCGTGGTTGGACTGATAAGCCACCGAACGGACGACGGGTTGCGTAGGTGTTTCTGATTCCATCTTTTCTACCGAACTGGTCATACCGTAGGCCCCGCCATTCTTGCTCTGAGTCGTGATCGTATCATAATCGCTGCCAGATTCAGAGCGAACACAATCGCTAAAAACAACAGCGTCGTCGTCCAAACCAAAGGCCTGGCCGCCTGTGAATCCGGACTCTGAAACCCTAAATCAAAAATATGGAACCCCAAGTGCATAAAACTCCGATCCGCGTGGATATACGGTGTTTCGGTTGAAATCGGCAAATCCTGATTCAACTTCACCACCCCCACCAGCATCAACGGCGCAACCTCCCCTGCCCCTCTTGCCATCGCCAAGATCGCACCCGTCAAAATCCCAGGCATCGCGCCAGGCAAGACAATCCGCCTCATCGTCTGCCACTTCGATGCCCCGCACCCGTAACTCCCTTCACGCATTGACCCGGGCACCGCTGCGATTGCCTCTTCCGTCGCCACAATCACCACCGGAAGCGTCAGCAACGCCAAGGTCAACGATGCCCAGAGCATTCCACGCGTTCCAAAGGTCGGCGTGCCATCTTGAGCGCGGGCTTCAAAGAACCCATGAAAATAAGGCGTCCTCGTCATCAACAACACCACCAGCACCACAACCATACCCCACACCAACCACGATACTCGCTGCATCCACACATTCAAAACTGACGCCGATTTGCCCGGATCGGGCTTGCTCCAGAGTTTGGACGCAAAACCGCCCATCAGCATCAATCCCGTAAGCACGAACATCCCCCACCACGCTGACGAACTCATCCGCGTCGATTCCACTGCTCCCGTATCCACATACGCCCCGACCGTATAACAAAAGAACCCAAGCCCAAACACCCCATACACAATGCTCGGCACCCCCGCCAAATTATTCACCGCAATCCGGATAACACTCGTCATCACTCCCTGCTTGGCATATTCCCGCAAATACAACGCAGCGATCACACCCATCGGCGTCACAAAGATCGTCAACAACAAGGTCAGAATCACCGTCCCAACAATCACCGGATACACCCCACCCTCGGTGTTGGCCTCGCGCGGATTCGTCGAAAGATACTCCCACCAACGCGAGAAATACACTCCCATCTTCTCGCCCGTCGTCAGCGTATTGGCACGCACCAATCGAACAACCTGACTCACATACATCGGCTCATCGGAAAGCGTTTGCGAAACAGGCGCAAAGTGTCCACTCGTCGGCTCAATCACCACCAACCGAAGCTCATGATCGCCCGATTCCATCTCCCGAATCCGTCCGAGCACCTCGTCATATTCACTCAACAACTCCGCTTCTCGCTCGGCAACCATTTCGCGCATCGTTTCAAGTTCTGATGCCGAAATCATCTGCCCCTTCCAAGGGCCACCAACCCACATCGCCACGAGCACCATCGCGATACCGATCACACCCGATGCCCTGATCAGACTCCCTTGTCGCGCATGGGCCGAGCCAAGCTCTATCCCATACGCCCCAAACCGATACACCAACCCAACCAATCCGACAGCCAGTATGCCCATCCCAATCCAGATCACCCATGGGAACCGAAGCAATCCTTCATCGCCACGGGCCACTTCGATCTCACCTTGGCGCACCTGCAATCGAAGCCGGTCAATCTCCGCATTAATCGAACCCAACTCGCGTTTTTTCATCCGCTCAATCTGGGCAGTCGTCTCGCGTGCATCTCTATGGATCTCACCAAAGCCTTCAAAGACCGCATCACTCCCGTCGGCCAGCAGCACCGTCTCATCGCCTTCGCCGCCCTTGCGCACAATCGACTCAGGCGTCCCGAACCACACACCCCACGCCTCACGCTCAAGCATCACCGCATCATCAGGCGTTTCAATACTGGCAATCTGCTCATCATCAACCCACCGAAACGACTCCTGCCCGAGATCTCGATTCCCGACGCGGTAAAGTGTCCGCTTGGCAGTTGTCGCAGTCTGCTCTTCATGCTCAATCGCCATCCCAAGGAACACCTCACCATCGCTGAGTGTCACTCGATCAATCGCCTTGGGCCAAAAACTCTTGGACCCATTGATCGCCACCATCAGCAACAACAATACGATCATCGTCAAACATACGATCAATGCCCCGCCCGTCAGCCAAACCATCGGCTCACCAATCGCACTCGGCAGCGTCCGCCTGCGGGTTTGAACTGATTGCGATGATTGCATCTCACTCATAGCCCAGCATTCCTCGCCCGCACAATCCGCCGAACCAACTCGGCGAGCGTATTGATCACAAAGGTCATTACAAACAGTACCAGACCACACAAGAACAGCACACGATAATGCGTCTCGCCTTTGGGCGCTTCGGGCAGCTCCACCGCAATATTCGCTGCCAGTGTCCTAAACCCAGAAAAAATATTCCAATCCATCTCAGGCGTGTTCCCCGTCGCCATCAGCACAATCATCGTCTCGCCGACTGCCCGCCCAAACCCGATCATGCACGCCGAGAAAATCCCTGATGCCGCCACAGGCAGCACAATCCGTGTCGCCGTCTGCCAAGGCGTTGCGCCCGCGCCAAGCGAAGCCGTCCGAAGCGTCATCGGCACCGCCTGCAACGCATCCTCCGAAATCGTATAAATAATCGGGATCACCGCAAACCCCATGATGATCGCCACCACCAAAGTATTGCGCGGGCTAAACGATCCAAACACCGAATCCCGTGGATCAAAACCCATCGACTCGGCAATCGTTGCCCCAACAAGTGCCAACCCAAAGCTCACACCAAGCAACACGACAAACTTGCCCAGCACCACCATGCTGCCCGTCAACCCTTTCGCGTCGGCGATCATCAGATCAATCCCCCGACGAATAAACACCGCCTGTCCAACCCACACACCCAAACACGCCAGCGGGAAGAATACCACAATCCACCCAGGCTTGGCCCGTCCATATTCCCCGTTGAGCCACCGTCGAAGATCACCCTCTTCGAGTCCGATCTCTTCGAGTGCTTCGACATGAAGCTCATCATCCACCGCCCGCACCACCACGCCATCATCAACACCCATCTCCATCGCACGAAGTTTGCGCACCGTCTTGGTGTTATAACTCGCATCCCCCGCCCACTTGGGCAACTCATCGCTCGGCACATCCTCGACCGCACCGACAATCATCGCCCCATCAAACGCATCGGGTGCAAACCAAGACCGCACAACCATCGGTCCGATCAAACTGCTCGCTCCCACACCAATCAACACAGCCAACCCCACAAGCATCAGATGATGCCCCGTCCGTGTCCTGAGTCGATACGCCAATGGGATCAGTTGCCAAACATGAGCCGCAGCCAACACTGCGATCGGCACCACGACCATCCCAATCACAAACGAATCGAGATGCCTCGCCACATACGGCGCGACCACCATCGCCGCGATAAACCCCAAAACAACCGAGGGCAGTGACGCCATCAGCTCCACCGTCGGCTTGATCTTGCGCCGAACCCGCTTGGACACGAACTCGCTCGAATACATCGCTGCCAACACCGCGATCGGAATCGCAAAGAGCATCGCAAAAACCGTCGCCTTGAGCGTTCCAAAGATCAAAGGCATCAAACTCAGCTTGATCTCCGAAGCATCATCACCAGACGAAGACTGATACACATACGCAGGCCCAGGCAACCCCTCAAAATGTACCCGCCCAAAGAGTGCCTTGATACTGAACTCGGCATATCCCTCCTCAACATCATGGAACGAATACGATCCGTCGCTGCCAACAGCCACGATCCCGTCGTTCTTGGGCGCAATCGACACCGCAATGGGATCCTCAATCCCGGTATCAATCCGAACCACTAATTTCTCGCTGGTCATGTGCCGAAGTTCAACAACTCCATCGGCAAACAACACCGCCACCGATCGATCACGAATACTCGGCGAAATCGCGACCACTTCAAGATGCGCAGATTCCACACGATGCGAACGAACCAGCATCAATCCATCACGCGTCGAGCCTGTTTTATCCTTGGCCACATGAAAGGACGAAAGCGTCCCATCATCCTGCCCGAGCATCAGCGTCTGCCCACCTAGGAGCATGTTGGCCGCTGTGACTCTGGTCTCCCCTTCGATCAAATCCACCGATTCAATCCGCTCAAATGCCCCTTTGTTCACCCGTGCATACCGATCGCATCGCCCGTCGGCCCAGACACCAAGCACATGCGCCCCATCCGCAGTCACCATGAACCAATCCGGTTGATCAGTCGGATCAACAAGCACAAACGACTTGGTTTTAAGTTTGATCCTCGGCTCCCCACCACCGAGCGGGCGGATCGTACGAACCGTATTGACCAGCACCGTCCCGTCTTCACGCAAAGCAGCCAGAATCTTCTTGCCCGTCGGGTCTGTGCGATAATCAATCGCCACCACCGCCCCATCGCCAGCCTTGAGTGAAATCAGATCACCAAACGATCGATCAAAGACCACCCGTCGCCCTCGCTCAGCATCGAGCGCCTCGATATACCCCAACTCGATCGGCTCGACCGAACCATCGGCAAAGGAACCATCAGAACGCACCAGTTTGGTCGTGTAGTGAACCTCTCCGAGTTGCACCTGCCCATTGGCATATCCAATGGCCACGACATCACCATTGCGCGCAAAACTCAGCACCGTCGGCGATTGCTGCACATCGACCAGACCCGTCGAACCAACCACCACCCCGCCATCGAGAACCATCGTCGTCGCCACGAAATCCGCCCCGATCACCGTCGCGCTGTGGGCATAGGGATCGAGCATGACCTGCGACGAGCTCGATATCCCCTTGCCCCGCCCGTCAAACCCATCGCCGACATGCCCACGAGCAAATAAGGGGAGCACCACCCACAACAAATACACACAAATCCCCAAGACCGCAGCAAGCACAACAAAACCACCCGCGGTAACAACAAACTCGGCCAGTGAGTCCATCGCGTGAAGCCGACGCGATGCAGCCGATCGTGTTTTGGAATCCGATGTCTTCATAAATGGGAAATCGAAAAAAAGAAAAATCGAGGGAGCAGATTCACACCCGCTCCTTCATTGTTCACACTTCCACTGGCTCTGCCGATGGAAATCACTAAAAATCGACTTCAATCTTGAGCCGTTCCAAATCTTCGCGGGCAACTTCGGCCGGCACCGGAAAATACCCGTCCTTGGCGACCACTTCTTGCCCCTGTTTTGAAAAAATCAACTTGACAAACTCAATCCGAAGCGGGTCCTTCAAACCCTCCTGCGGATCCGCATTGATATAGAGGTACAAGAACCGAGCGATCGGATACTCACCCGAAAGCGAGTTCTCCGCATTGGGCTCGTACGCCTCATCGCCATCGAATGAAACCTTCAACGCCTTGACACCAGCAGTTTTATACCCAAGCCCAGAATATCCAATCCCGAACCGATCCCCGGTGATCCCCTGCACCACTGCCGATGACCCAGGCTGCTCCTTTACCGAAGCCTTATAGTCATTGCCCTGCAACGCAACCTTCTTGAAGAATCCATAAGTCCCCGACGCCGAGTTGCGCCCATAGATATTGATTTTGCGTGTACGATACGCTCGATCCGTCACACCCAGATCCCCCCAAGTCATATCAGGACCCGCCACCGAGAACACCTCAGTAATCTGCTCGATGCTAATCTCGTCAAGCGGGCAATCCTTGTGGACATACACCGCCAGTGCATCAATCCCCGTCCGCAATGCGGTCGGTTTGTATCCGAACTTGGCTTCAAACTTATCCACCTCCGACGATTTCATCGGCCTGCTCATCGGCCCAAACATCGCCTGCCCCTCAATCAACGCAGGAGGAGCCGTCGATGACCCCTTGCCCTCGACCAAAGTCTTCACCGATGGATAGAACTTGCTGAACTCTTCGCCCCAGAGCGTCATCAGGTTGTTCATGGTGTCGGACCCGATACTCGTGATCGTCCCTGACACCCCACTGGTTGCCTCGTACGCCGGCAACTCATCCTCCGTCTGCACACCAACACCCATCGCCATCAAAGGCAATACGGCCAAGGCGGCGATTGTACTCAACACTCTACTTGCTCGCATGGTGATTCTCCTTGTGGGGCCCTCGATTGGGCAAAACTGTTTTCATTCCAGAAACCTTCAACATTGAGACAACTTTCTCACCCTCAACACCCAGAAGCGAATCCCAAACCGCTAAGGTTCCATGAAGATCACCCATGCACCAACCAACTGCCAAACCTGCCTATCCTCATATCCTCCAGCGAACAATCCGCTTTGCGCTCAATCCCAATAACTCGATCCTCGGCAACAATACCTTCGCGGGCAAACCCACCATCTCAGGGCTCGGACGATACTACGAAATCACCATCGCCATCAAAGGCCTCCCCAACCCACATACCGGATACCTCATCGGTATCCAAGAAATCGACGCCATCGTCCGCGATCATCTCCTTCCCCTCATCGCCGATCAGATCGCAACAGCCCCCAATACCCACCCCGGCACACTCATGCCTCAATTCTGGAATACTCTCACCCGATCAATCAATCACACCCTCCAGAGCATCAACTGGCAACTCACCCCATACCATACCATCGAGATGTCCACAGATATCCCCCACACCCAACCACCAAACACCGTGCTCATCCGCCAGCGCTTTGAGTTTGCTGCTGCCCATCGACTCCACACACCCACCATGAGCGATGATGAAAACAAGGCCTACTTCGGTAAGTGCAACAACCCATCCGGACACGGACACAACTACCAGCTCGAACCCGCCATCCGCATCCCTGTCGATTTACTCACATCGCGAGACTACCAGATCGAGATTGAACAAGCGGTCAACTCGACCCTCCTCGATCAGCTTGATCACAAATTCCTCAACACCGACTGCCCCTGGTTTGATCAAACCCAAGGCGGCGTCATCCCTTCGATCGAAAACATCGCCCGCATCTGCTACGAACAGCTCGAACCCGCCATCGCCAACATCACCCCAAGAATCAAGCTCGTCTCGATGACCGCATGGGAAACCCAAAAAACCTCCAGCATCTACCCCGCCGATGCACACTGACTCGATTTGTCGACCTTGAAGAGCCAACAATACATCCCGTGAACGATCCCAAACGCATCTTGCTGATCCGACCAAGTGCCCTCGGCGATGTCTGCCGATCTGTCTGCGTACTCGCAGCTCTCAAGCAACGCTTCCCCAACGCACAGATCGACTGGATGGTCCAAGACACTTTCGTCCAAGCCATCGCCCATCACCCCGCCCTCCACAAACCCATCCCCTTCAATCGCAAACTTTTCGGCAAGCAATGCAAAAAAGGCCAATTCCTCCCTCTGATCCGTTGGCTCAGACAACTCAAGCACACCAAGTACGATCTTGTCATCGACGCCCAAGGACTCGCCCGCTCAGGATTCTTCACCTGGGCCACCCGCGCACCTGTCCGAGTCGGCTACCGCGATGCCCAAGAGAGCGCCTGGATCTTCCTCAACAAGCGCGTCGATGCCCCACGCACACTCCACACCGTCGATCGGATGCTCAAACTTGTCCAAGCCGTCGGTGCCGACACCTCCAAACCTGACATGCGCCTCTACGCAGGCGATGATGAGCTCTCGCAGGTCATCATCGAATACCCCGAACGCTACGCCGTCATCGCGCCCACCTCTCGCTGGCCAGGAAAATGCTGGTCAATCGAACGCTTCACCGAACTCACCACTCGGCTCATCGCCCGCCCTGAAATCGATCGCATCCTCATCATCGGCGGACCCGGCGAACGCCTGAGCTGCGCACCACTGCTTGAACTTGCGGAAAATCACCCACACATCACTGATCGCGTTGGCTCGACCACCATTGCCCAACTCTTGGCCATTATTTCCAGATCCCAACTTGTCGTCGCCAATGACTCTGCCGCAATTCATATGGCGGTTGGATTCGACCGCCCGCTCATTGCGCTCCTAGGCCCAACCGAGCCATCACTCGTCGGCCCATACCAACACGACCACGATGTCATCCGCCATGCACACGAAGACGACAACTTCCACTTCCGCGATCAGCAAAGCGTCAAAATGATGGACCGCATCACCACCGACGAAGTCTTCGACGCCTGCATCGCCCGGCTGATCACCCCACAAAAAAAACCGGTCGCCTGAGCAGCCGGGTTCTGAAATCAAAATCGCTTGAGATCACGCCGTCGTGCCTGCATTGGCGTGGGCAAAGTCCTTCATGAACGCCACCAACGCTTCGCACCCTGCTTTGGGGAATGCATTGTAAATACTTGCCCGCATCCCACCAATCGCACGATGCCCCGCCAGTGTCGTGAGCCCCTTGGCCTCGGCCTCTTCAATAAACTGTGCATCGAGCTCCGCACTCGGACACTTGAAGGTGATGTTCATATCCGAACGATCCTCCTTGACTGCATGAGGTATGAAGAAATCTTGTGAATCGAGGAAGTCATAAAGAATCGCAGCCTTCTCACGATTCCGCTCTTCCATCGCTTTCAATCCACCCTCTGCCAGAATCCATTTGAACACCTGCCCCATCAGATACACTCCAAAGGTCGGAGGCGTATTGTATCGCCCTTCCTTCTTGGCGCACAATCCATACTGCATCATCTTGGGCAACTCACGCACCGGATTCTCTATCAAACTCTTCTTTGCAATCAAAAGCGTCACGCCTGCCGGACCCAGATTCTTTTGGGCACCAGCGTAGACCAATCCATACTGCGAAAAATCCATCGGGCGCGAGTAAATGTTGCTCGACATATCTGCAACTAGGAACGCCTCGCCGGGCGTCGCCGGGTTCTCTTTGAACTCCGTGCCCATGATGGTGTTGTTGCTGGTGAACTGCACATACGCGGGGTTCTGGGAATACTTCACCTGATCACCCTTAGGGATGTGGTTATAGTTGGATTCCTTCGATGACCCACAAATGTGGACAGCACCATAGTGATGCACCTCATTGATCGAATCGTTGGCCCACTTGCCGGTCTGAAAGTAGTCCGCAGTCCGCCCTTCGGGCAAAAAATTGGCTGGCACCATGTAGCACTGCGAAGTCGCCCCGCCCTGCATCCAGAAGATTGCCATATCATCGGGGATGTCGCCCACCGCTCGGCAATCCGCTTCAGTCTCATGCGTAATGCGATCGAAATACTTGTTGCGATGCGAATGCTCTAAAATCCCGATCCCGGAATCAAAAATATTCCAAATATCCTTCTGTGCTTGCCTGAGCACCGACTCGGGCAAACACGCAGGCCCAGCTGAAAAATTGTATACCCGATCACTCATCACAATGCTCCTTTACCTCAATCCTGTTCCCTTACAATCCCGTATTTTTTGATCTTACGCCTTGGCCATATCCGAAACCGAATCCGTCAGCTGATCTTCATTCACAATATGCTTGGGTGTCCCAGTCTCTTTGTACGCTTCGACGATCCGCACCATCTCCTGCGCCACCGCAACTTGGGCCTGATCCGTCGATGCGCCCACATGATGCGTCAGCGACACCCCGGGCAGACTTGCCAACTCTGGACACCAATCGACATCCTTGTTTGAGGGTTGATTCTGATACACATCGAGCCCCACGCGGATGCCTTTGGTCTTGACCGCCTTGATCAGCTCTGCCTCATTGACGATCTCGCCTCGAGAGGTGTTGATAAAATAGGCCCCATCCTTCATCGCCCCGAAAAACCCAGGCCCACATAAATCCTTGGTGTCGGGCGTCGCTGCGACATGCACCGATACCACATCGACCTTGCCCAATGCTTCGATCAAATCCTCACGGGTATACGGAATCAATTTGATGCCCAATGCCCGCGCGGTATCTTTGCCCAATGATCTTGACTGGGCCGACACCTTCATCCCAAAGGCCTGCGCCCGTTTGATGACCTCGGTCCCGATCGAACCCATCCCGATCACCAAAAGCGACCGCCCTTTGAGCCCCAAAGCTTTCGAATATTTTTTCTTGTTCCAGTGCCCACCGACAAGTTCATTGGTCTGCTCGGTGATCCTGCGATCCAGATTAAGCATGTGTCCGATCGCCAACTCAGCAACAGCCACCGCGTTCATCCCCGGGCAGTTGCACACCGGAACCCCCCGCGATCCCGCAGCAGCGCAATCAATGTTGTCATACCCCGCCCCCCCTCGGATAATCAGCCTGAGCGAATCGGCAGATTCAATCACCGACGCAGGCACCTTGGTCGAGCGCACCGCCAGCACCTGCGCATCGGTCGCTGCCAAGGCCGCGGGCAGTGTCTCAGGGCCAAGATCGGCATCGACATGCACCGCACACCCAAGGGCTTCGAGCCCTTCGATCCCCTGAGCATCAAACTTATCAGCAACCAACACACGGATATTTTCGTTCTGCTCCATTTCGACCTCCTCGAGCGCCAATGAGCACCCGCGTAAGTCTATCACCATCGCCCGTCAAAGTCGGGGATCGTCAGTGCTGAGAAAGTTACGAAAGATTCAAACGAAAGACTCAGAAAGTCCCATTCAAAGTGCCTATCAAGGCTGACCGGTGCTGATCTCATCACCCCCGAAGTCAATCCCACCGAGCCCACCTCGCGTCCACCGGTAGTACCCCGGGAAAAAGTCATAAGGGCCACGAACCTGCTTGCGAACCATGCTCGGCTCAGGGTTCCGAGGATCGAGTGGCCGAAACCCCGGATTGGCATCGCGCGTCGCACGGACTGAAACCGACCCATCGAACATCAAAATCGGCTGCTTGGCATCGGGCTCAAAGTAAAGCGTATCAGGGTCGTCTGCAAAGTGGCGGTCATAAGTATCAAACATATACGCTTTGCTCGATGGATACCGCACCTGCGTAAACCGACGCGTCACCACATACACCGGTGCCCGCAGAAACGACTGCCAATGTCTGTTGTGCTGATGGATCGGCTCAAATGTGCCTTGGGCAACATCAACCGAGTTGGCTAACACCGTTGTTTCGTATGAACTCTCAAATTTGCGCTTGATCGTCCCAGGCGTGTAATCCTCGATCGGCGTCTGGGCCCGCTCAACTTGTTCGTGATCTTCTGGACATGCAGCAACGGGCTCTTCAGGATTGCCGCTGAGATAGTCTAGGTAAATCAGGTGCGTAAACCATAAACTCGCAAACCAGTTCCCCGTCGCGTTGCGTGGAATGGTGCTCATCCCCGTCCGATCCCGCAAAATACTGATCGCCTGATGCCCCACAGCGATGCGATCATTGCCTGCATTGCGTAAGTCAGCGTACGGTGTCCGATATCCATCAACACTCCAGTTGAATGCGGGGATGATATCGCGCATATCGAGGCTGTAGTTGATCGCACCCTGCCCCATCGAACGCATATTGGTCTGGCACACCAGCGTCCGTGCCGAGCTCCGCGCACTCGAAAGCGCGGGCAGTAAAATCCCGATCAACAACGCAATGATCGCAATCACCACTAACAACTCAATAAGCGTAAAACCACGCCCAACGAGCATTTTTCGATTCGATCTCAAATGGACATGTTGCTCAAGCATCGGAATTCATCCAGAAAAGGCCCTCGAAGAGAGCATCCCCAATATACCAGATTATTCGTCAAAAGGGACAGGAACTTGGGAAGATTGTTGACTCGAAGGTGCTGCTTGATTGGCACGAACCGTCCCCCAAAGGGCATAACTCAAGGCTGTCAGCGTAATCAGTGCCGATATCCCAATCACCACCCATGCCCGTCGGCGCTGAACCTCCCACGCCATTTTCCAACACCGAGCAAGCCGAGCAGCCTCTTGGGCCTGCTCAAATGCCCTCCCCCCATCGCCCTGTCCCATCGTCTCTCCCCCAGCATCAACCCGCCCATTAATCGGAGTTGAAACAACCCCGTTGCCCCCCAAATCGGGTGAACTCGCAGGCTCGGCATGCAGCGCCAGCACCTCGGGCACCCCTTGCCCAGGCAAAGGGCGAAATGGACCCAATCCCAGATGCTGGCGGTCACGCTCGGCTGTAAACGACGCGTGACACTCCGGACATGCAAAAGCATCCGCTTTCACCACCCCCTGACAACTATGACACACCCCCAGCAAGTTCGCAATCCCAGGGGTATGCCGGGCAAGCGTCCAGAATTGCCGCGTCGAAGGGCCGCGCAAAATCGTCTCCGACGAAATCTTCCCTTGCTCGACCAAACGGACAATCGTCTCATAAGTACACCCAGGACGGAACGGGATGCGATCATCCCGAATCGACCAAGGCCCCATCTGATTCTGCGTCGCCTGTCGGCTCAACGGATCAAACCGCCCAGAACACGCACTGCATCGACCCGTGTCTGCAGTCACCGTCCCGCAATACGGACAAACCAACGAACGAAGCGCAGGCCTAGGACGATCTCCTGCCACCGCCTGCGCCTGCTCCATGACCACGGCCCTGGCCGACTGCTCACTTTGCTCCGAAATACTCTCAGGCATATACACTCCTTACCATACCCTACGCAGGGTCGGCCCCACCGGTTGACCGACCCACCATTCCATGCCCAAATCCATGCCCAGATCACCCATACCAATCCGACCACCAAGCCTCCAAAGCCCCCCCCTCTTCATCGTCCTGATCTTGGGATTCCTCGCCGGGTGCACCCAATCCAGAAGCAATCCTGCCCGCCTATCGACACAATCCTCCTCCTCCCCCCACATCATCGCCCTGATCACAGGCCACCCCGTCACCCGATCCCAAATCGAAGACGATCTGAGCGAGCGGGCAGGAAAACAAGCCCTGATTGACCTGATTCTTGACCGCCAACTCCAAGCCGAAATGAATCGCCAAGGCTTTGAGCTCACCTCAGACGATCTTGCGTATGAAGAATCCCTCTTTGTGCGCACACTCGTCGCGACCGATCCAAAGGTGCCCGCTTCCGAGCTGCTCGATCGACTCTGCACATCCAAAGGATTGGGCCCAAACCGATACCCGCGTTTCCTACGCCGAAACGCCATGCTCCGCAAACTCGTCGCCAACCGAAGCTCACCAAGCCAAACCGAATATACCTTGAGCGAACGCATTGCCTTTGGTCCAACTTATCGCGTGCGTCTCTTTGTCACCCCCGATCGACACCAAGCCATCACATTGCGCAATCGGATCCTTTCTAAGCCCCCCAATGCTCAGCAATGGGTCTTCGCTGATGTGTGCTCGACCGATTCAATCCATCCCTCGGCCCCACGGGGCGGACTCATCCCCGACCTGAGCACCAGCGACCCAAACTACCCACCCATCCTCACCAATGCCATCGAAAACACCCAACCAGGCGAACTCTCTTCGGTACTCTCGACCGATGCCGGGTATGTGCTGGTCTTCGTCGAATCGAAAGTCCCTGCCATTGTACCGACTCCTGACCAGATCCATTCGGTGCGTTCGCAACTTGTGTTGCGCAAACAGCGCCTCGAGATGGAGCGTCTTGCCGATGAGCTACTCGATACTGCCGAGGTCATCGTGACGGACCCGAGCCTGAACTGGACCTGGACCAACGCCAAGTGAAACACGCCCGTCTGATTTCAAAGCTCTATCACCTGCTTGGCTATCTGGCCATCTGGCCTGCGCTCTACGCGCTCGGCGTGTTCATGCTGACCTGGCATCTGATCGGTGATGAGAATCCCAATGCCTATTCGATTTTGTCTATCCTCCTTTGCGCGCACAGCTGTTACCTGCTCGATCGTGTCAAGATCGCCGACCATCGCCAAGATCCCGCCGATGCATTGGCCCTGCCCACACGCGCCACCCTCTTTGCACACTGGGCCAAGCCCATTCGGGTGCTGATCACTGTTGAGCTGCTCCTCGCGACGATCGCTGGATGGTTGATTCATCCGATGCTGGCGTTCATCCCACCGATCGCCCTGGGCGTCGTCCACCTTTATGCCGGGCGCCAACCTTCGCCGAGCTCGCCTCGACTCAAAGACCTGCCCGCGACAAAATCGTTTTTCATCGCAGCCGGGCACTTGGCCCTGTCCGTCACAGTGCTCTGGGGCATTGAGCATGACCTCTTTGCAAATCTGCGTCCAACTCATATCGCAGCAACGCTCGGCGTCTGGATGATCGTCGCAGGCGATGCAGCCTTGTGCGATATCGACGATCATTACGCCGATTCGATCTATCGCACCCAAAGTCTCTCGGTCATACTCGGACAGCGTAAAACATGGCTGATCGCTTTGGGGCTGATTGCCCTAGGCTCAAGCTTCATCGCAACGAACCCACAGATGCTCGGACTCGGCCTCACACTCATCATCACCACACTCATCACCACAAAGAACACCAATCACCGCGATTTTGTGGATGCTCGGCTATTGCCGATTGTCATGTTCTGGCTCTGGGCGTCCCCAACTCAATCCATCAGCGTCTGACTCCCCCATCTCGCTTGCATATCCTTCCCCATGCTCTCCGCATCGCAACAATCCTCCCAAGCCCCTGATGAGAGAGGCGATGAACTCGCCTTCGTTGCCCGCGCACTGACCCACGAATCCCAAGCCATCGCCAAGCTCGCCTCCTCGGTCGATCAGCGCTATACCCAGGCCATCGACCTCATTGTCACCTGCGCCGATGCCGGCGGCACCGTCATCGTCTCAGGGCTTGGAAAATCCGGGCATATCGGTGCCAAAATCTCGGCAACCATGGCATCACTGGGCATCACTTCCCACAGCGTCCATCCAACCGAAGCGGCCCATGGCGATCTGGGACGATTCCGAAAAAATGATCTCGCCATCTGCCTTTCACATTCAGGAGAAACCGCCGAGCTCATCGGACTCGCATCAATCTTGCGCCAAGACAAACTCCCCATCATTGCCATCACCCGAGGCACACACAACGGCAAAATATCCTCCCTCCAACGCATCGCCACGGTCACCCTCGAAGCGCTCGTCATTGATGAAGCCGGCGACGGTCACTTCCTCGCACCAACCACCTCAACAACCGCAACACTGGCCATCGGTGACGCCCTGGCCCTAGCCGTTGCTCGACGCCGATCGTTCACCAACGAAGACTTCCACGCCCGCCACCCCGGAGGAACATTGGGCTCATTGCTCAAACCCATCTGCGAACTCATCCGATTCCGGGCAGACAAAAACCTCCCAATCACCAATGAAAACCATACCGTCGCCCATGCCCTCGAGGTGGCTTCCAAGATCAAACGGCGCCCGGGTGCCCTACTCATCACCAACGATCAAGGCATCCTCACCGGCATCTTTACCGACTCGGACCTGCGAAGACTCGTTCTCCGCGATGCCAACGAGCTCCAGAGCCCACTCACCAAGGTCATGTCCAAAGACCCCAAAACCCTGACCGGTGACGCCTTGGCCCGTGAAGCTGTCGCGATGTTCCGGGAATATCGAGCCGACGAAATCCCTATCGTCGATACAGACAACAAACCCATCGGGCTCCTTGATGTCCAAGACCTCATCGCGATGAAACTCGTGGAGGACGACTGATCATGCCAACCAATCCTCCCTGCGATCTCGCCCGAATCGAACTCTTCATCTTCGATGTCGATGGTGTGCTCACCGATGCCTCGATCAATATCAATGATGACGGGTCGGAAACCAAACGCTTCAATGTCCGCGATGGGTATGCCTTTCGGCTCTGGCTCAACGCCGGACTCAAAATCGCCATCATCACCGGACGCTCCGGGCACGCCCTCAAACACCGCATGCAATCGCTCGGTGTCGATAAATCCATGGTCATCCAAGGGTCGCGCAACAAGTCCGATGCCCTCGACGAAATCATCGCCCACACCGGAATCGGCGAATCCCAAATCGCCTACATGGGTGACGATTGGCCCGACCTGCCCGCCCTCACCCGCGTGGGGTTCCCAGCCTGTCCACACGATGCCGAGCCTGAGGTGCGCGATGTGTGCACCTTCATCGCATCCAAACCCGGCGGCCACGGCGCTGCCCGCCAAGTCATCGCCCACATTCTCAAGGCCAAGGGACTCTACACACCCAGCACCGATGCATAAAGAATCCAAATTGCCCTTGTTTCCAACCTACAATCCGCTATGACCAAACCCTCAGGAATCTCAACAAAAACCCTTGGACTCCTCGCCGCTGGACTCTTGACACTCATCTTCATCCTCATCATCTGGGTCTCCGTCGCCAACACACATACCCCGACAGCCTCCAACGCCGATCTCTTCCCCGCTGACCCCAGCGAAATCCCCAACATCGAAGAGACCCAAACCGGAGGCGAAATGCTCGTCACCATGGTCGACAAAAACAACCCCACACGAGTCGCAGGCACACTCAAAGCCGACCGATTCGAACCCATCGGACAAGGACGAAGACGACTCGACAACCCCGAGTCATGGATCTATCCACAAGACGGGCGAGCGATCAAAATCACCGCAGACTTCGCCACCATGCTCATGCCCGATCCAAATCAGCCCCCCGAATCGGGCACACTCGAAGGCAACATCCTCATCGAAGCCTTCGCGTCAAAAGAATCCCTCGACAGCCCAATCCTCACCGCCCGATTCGATCAACCCGTCGAGTTCGAACGCCGATACCTCCGCCTGCGATCATCGGGACACTTCCAAATCAACTCCCCACAGTTCGATTTCTCGGGCGCCAACCTCACCGTGATCCTCAACGAGCTCCGCAACCGTGTCGAACTCATCGATGTCGTCCAAGGCGACGAGCTCGTCATCCATACCAACACCAAGTCAAAAACACCTCAACGCCGGGCAAAGCACAAAGAAAGCAATGAACAATGGACAATGGATAATAGGAAAGAGAACGAAGAAAATAAAAAGAATCACCCAAACCCCACACCAACCGCATCATCGAACACACCAATCCAAACCAACCCCCAAACCAACCCCCAAAACATCGCCGACACACTCACCCGGTACCACATCACCCTAAACGATCAAGTCGTCGCCCAAGTTGTTGGCTCGGGCAGCGCGACTGCCGATCGGCTCGAACTCTGGGCAGCACTCCAAGGGGGCACCCTCCCCGATGACGCCATCAAACCCATCGCCTTGGTTCCAACCCCACCCCCCCCCCCCCCCCAGACCAACCCCATCCCAGTTGCCTCATCACCTGCCGATCCCAAAACAACACCAACTCCCCAAGCTCAGCCAGCCACCAGTATCGTCATCACTTGGTCGGGCAAAATGAGCCTGCGCCCCATCGCAGCCCCCCCCCCATCTCAACTTCTTGACAACGCACTGGCCCTGCGATTAACCGCTGACGAAGAGCGAGGCATCACCTTCGCCCTCCCCGAACAGGATTTCACCGGGCAAGCCTTTGCTGCAACCTACCTCGCCACCCAAGGCGTCCTCGAACTTGAATCCAAGCAAACCCAAGCTGGCATCATCGAACTCAAAACCCCCGACACAGGAACACTCATCGCCACCTCCCTCGTCGCCGACCTCACCAAAGGCATCGTCACCCTTACCGACCGCGGGCAGATCACCGCTCTGCAAGGCAACCCCTCGGACCCTGAATCACACGCCACGATTCAATGGAAGAACAACGCCACATTCACCCTCGACATGATCGATCATGCCTTGACCGATCGACTCACCCATGCTCGCTTCGAAGGCACCGTCATCGCTCAACAAGCAGGGAACTATATCGGGGCAGGAATCCTCGATGCCCGGTTCGATCCGTCGCGTCCATCCGCCAATGCCCTGACGAAAATCACCCTCGCCGATGGCGTCCTCTCAAGTGCTTCAAAAAGCCTACTCACCGGCACAACACTCGAAATCGACTTCATACCCGGATCAGGCAATAACCCCATCGACCCCATCCGTCTGCTCGCCACGGGCCAAGTCCTCGGACGCAACCACGAATCCATACTCAAAACCGAGCACCTCGTCATCACCCTCATGCGCAACCCTGCCGGCAAAACCATCGTCCGCACCGCCAATGCCCAAGGTACCATCCAATACACCGGCCCAGATCAAACCGCTGCCCAAGGCAACACCCTCCAGGCAGACACACTCAACGAGACCATGACCCTCCTCGGCACCCCGGCCAAAATCACCCAGGGAGGATCCTCAATCCTCGGCGATCACATCAACCTCAACGCCCAAAGACGCTCGATCGAAGTCCTCGGCCCAGGTTCGTTCGACCACGACATCGCCCTCGAAGGCGACAACCCCAACGCATTGGCAACCGGACACATCCGCGCCACTTGGAAAGGCACAATGCGCTTCGACGACGCCATCGGGTCGATCGTCTGCGAAGATCAAGTCAAAGTCGTCTCGACCCCCGATCCTTACACCCGCGACACCCTCACCGCCCACCGCGCCCAAATCCAACTCACTCCCAACCCCACCACTGATCCCATCGCAGGCACCAATTCCACATCCAACACCCGCGAACTCATCACTGCACGAATCTATGGCTACGCCCCCTTGGGCCAAGATCCCGTCCTCGCCAAAATCGAATCCCGCACATACGACCAAGACCAACCCGAACGCGTCATCGGGCTGATTTATCTCGAAGGCCCGCAAATTCTCGCTGACAACCAGAACCAGACCCTGACGATCCCGGCACCAGGCACGCTCTTGATCATGGACCGGGCTGTCGACAATGCTGACGATGCCGCTGCCCAACCCACAGCTGCGCCCCCCGGGCTCACCCGATTCACTTGGCAAGGACGAATGAACCTCGATCGCGCCCAAGGAACCGCCCGATTCACCGATCAGGTCCTTGTCCGCCCAAAAACCATATCCACCGGCGAAATCGCCCAACTCAACACCAATCAACTCGATGCACGCTTCGAGTTTGGCCTACAAGACCAAGAGCAATCAACACGACTACTCGGCGTCGATGCCATCGGTTCGGTCCGGTTCCGCTACCAAAACAGAGAACTCATCGCCGACTCGGCCCTCTACGACGCCATCACCGATTCACTCTTCGCCAGCGCCATCGATCACAAACTCGTCACCCTCTACGACGAGAATCAGCCCGCCCCGATGTCCGCCAAAACCATGACCTGGAACTTGGCCAAAGACCGCATCGAAATCAACACCCCCACCCCGATACGAGCCCCGGGCAACTAGGCCCCACCTTCCAGCCCCATTCCCAGTGCCCCGGCGGCTCGCCCTATGAACTTGTCCGATCAACCACCCGGTACGACTCACGCTCACCACGCCCGCGCAATGGGTAGTCCTTGCGCAGCGGATGGGCCGGGTAGTCTTCCCACATCAAAATCCGACGCAAGTCTGGATGATCCGCAAACCGAATCCCAAACATATCAAACACCTCGCGTTCGGCCCACTCGGCGCTGCTCCACAAATCACACACCGAATCAAGCACCAACGCCGGGTCTTCCTCGATCCCCTCGGTCGGAATCGAAGGATCAAGGTACACCTTGACAAAGAACCGATCATCTCGGCTGTATGAACACAGGTTATATACCACCGCAAAACGGGCGGGCATCTTCGCAGGATACCCAAAGTAGTCGATCCCGATAACATCACTCAAAAAATTGTACACACACGCTTCATCATCGCGCAAGAACGCCATCACCTTGTGCAAATCATCCGGCTCAACCACCAGCGTCGCCTGCCCGAGGTATTCGCTCGCTTGGAACTTCGAAGAGGGGAACGCCGATTTGACGCGCTGGAAGGTTGGGTGCTCAAGTGTCTTGGTGGTGGACATCAGGTTCCTCGCATAGGTGGACATCGCCGATCTTGGCTCATTGGCCGAGAAATCAATCGTAGCCAAACCACCCACGCAATCAAAGTCCAAGCAAATCCAAATCCATCCAATCGAGCACCACCACCGCATCGGCATCGCGGATCACCCTGCCGAGCCGATCCATAATCAACTTTGGATCGAGCTCGCCTTCCCCAACACGAACCTCTTCAAGCTTTCCAGCAGCATCTGTCCTCACCGAGCGGACCAACACGGCTCCGATCTTGGAACAACTCTGGCACAATTCGCCAAATCGACGAAGATGATCGTCCACATCGCGCATCATCGACCCCGTCAGCCACCCCACCGGATCGAGCAAAAGCGTACATCCCAAGCCCTGGGCCCGTCGAGCCCATGCCATTGTACAAATCGCATCCGAGAGCATCCCCTCACAACTGGGGCGAATCATCAGCTCAATCCCCGCAGCAATCGCCTGCTGATCGAGCATCGCCAGATCTTCATCAAACTGTGCCCATCCCGCCTGCGACCAACTCGCCAGCAGCCGCTCGTCATCCGAAACCGAAGCGTCGGCATGGATCGGATCGGCACACCGAACCACCACCCGCTTGGCCCCTGCGCACGCATCGAGCCAGTCATCGGCATCCGATCCAACCGAAGCATCCACGATCTGAGCAAACGCCATGTCGGTGTCGACCTCACGGATCTCGCCAACGATTGGAGCAGATTGATGCCCAGCATGGAGAATCAGGTTCATACCCAAGTCTAGGTCGTGCCCAACCGCTCCGTGTTTTCTTTTTCTCCTCCCCCGGGCCTCTGGGGGAGGAGAAAGAGAAATCTCTCTTCCCAATGCCCATTGTTCTCTTCATCGAACAACACACAATCACGCCAAACCTGCGCTCGTGGCGCACAATTCATCCGCGATCGTGGGTCCGTGCGTGTTATCCGCTCCCCTTGTGCGCACAAACCTCCCGATATCGAACCGGCACACGGGAGCAAGCAAGGCTGCTGCCTCAATGCGTGTGCATCAAAACGAGTACGGAGACTCACCAATGACTGACCTTTTCTCATGGACCAAGTCCACCCGCCCCCCCCCACACACCAACGAACACGCTGCCGATCTCCCCGCTGCTCCACGGGTCGAGCTCTCGCGTGAACAGGTCGTCGAGCAGATCATCTCGATCAACCGTTCAGCCACCGCTGAATACCTCGCGCAGTTCGAGCAAAAATCACTCAATACTTACCTCGACCACCTGATCGCCTCCCAGCAACCCCGTGGGCGACATGCCCGATGGGATCGCCCAGGCGATACCCCGGCAATGATGTCCCGTCGACGAGTTGTATAAAGTAAAGTTGCCAGATCAAAGCACAATTTGAGAGACCAATCATCTCTCTCCCGTTGGGCGGGCCTGTGGTGGGGCCCGCCCAGCTCTTTTTTGCATCCACCAGACCGACCTGAGCAGCCGACCTGAACAGTTTTTTGCCTCATCTCGCGATATTCGTCCCAACAAAGTTATTGGGCTTCAAGATATCGGGTGAACCCGTCCGATAAAGGGCATGACGCGGGAGGTGCTTTGTCGTGGATCGGAGATCCACATGGCTCGTCCCAATCGCCCCACCACCCAGATGAATGTCATCTGGAAGAACGCGAGGGCAATGACCGGTCGATCGGGCGGAGTCCGCCGACCAAGAATGTTCCGCCACGAGCCCAAACCAGAGGCAACAAATGACAAGCTCAATATCCCCCGCAATCAATCACGCTTGGCGTCCACTCATCATGCTCACACTCGCCGGCACCATCGCGACCATGCCCGCCTGTGGCCCAAAGCGGGCTGGGTTCTGGGACAAAAATAAACAATCCGAGCTTCAATCACAGCAAGCACACAACGAAAATAGCTCTGCACGCACAAGCTCCTACTTTGTCGCCGACACTCCACAATCTGATGCATCATTTGAGCCCAGCACGCTTAAGAGCAACTCGAGCGCGACCCTCCAATACGCTCTCAGTGCCGAGTCTGATCTAGGCTCATTCACCCCACCTGAATCTCAAGAAACCTTTGAAACCTCACCGACCAACCCATATGCACCGGCACCGATCGCATCGAGCACCACGATCACCCAAGACAGCTGGGCCGCATCAACTGACCCAACAGAACCGACTGACGAGTTCGAGATGCAACTCGGCACCGCCGACCAGCCCCAACCCGCCAGACGCGCTCCATACTTTACCGACAGCACCAAAGCCCCCGCTGCTCTCCAATCCGGCGACATCTCCGCCTTTGTCTACGCCAACGCGATGGGCATCGAGCTCCCTTCCGAAACCAATGGGGACGCCACCCGCGCCACCATTAATGTCCGCCAAGTCACCAGTTCCTATGCCGGGTCAGACTTCGATCCCATCATCACACCCGATGGGCAAAACATCATCTTCGCATCCACACAACACCGGCCAACTGCTGATATCTACATCAAATCAGTCAATGGCTCAGTCATCACCCGACTCACCGATGACCCCGCGCAAGATGTCATGCCCGCGATCTCACCCGATGGAAATTACATCACCTTCGCATCAGACCGCAGCGGCACATGGGACCTCTACATCATGCCCTTCGAAGGCGGCAAGGTCGTCCAACTCACCAACGAATCCGCCAATGACCTTCACCCAACATGGTCACCCGATGGGCAACAGATCGCCTTCTGTCGTCTGGGTCAACAATCCGGTCGTTGGGAAATCTGGGTCAAAGATGTCCTCGCCGACACTGGCGCTCAGTTCATCGGATTCGGACTCTTCCCCGAATGGTGCCCGGTTCCCGGAACCGGGATCGCCGGCGCTGACCAAATCCTCTTCCAACGCTCAAGAGAGCGAGGCGATCGTGCCTTCTCGATCTGGACACTCGATTTCAACCCAACCCCGGGCACCGCAAGCCGAGAGACTGAAATCGCAACTGGTCCAAACCAGGCGTTGATCAACCCGTCATGGTCACCCGATGGCAAATTCGTCACCTTCGCAGCAGTTCCCAACTCCGAATCATGGTCCAACGGCCAGGCGGCCCGCCCGGAATCTTCCACCATCTGGATGGTCTCGACCAAAGGCACTGGCAAGATCAAACTCACCAACGGCGACACGATCGACCTCATGCCCGTCTGGGGACGCAATAACGACATCTTCTTCGTCTCGAATATGAGCGGACAAGATCACCTCTGGTCAATGGAACTCTCTCCTGCCATTCGCGCAGCAAGCGTGACGATGCCTGATCTCGCCGACTCATTCGCCACTGTTCCAACCACAAACCCAAGAAACAACTAGCCTCTGATCACCCACCCACCGCATCCCCAGCATAGAAATGTGCTCGGGATGTTTCCGCTCGAACGCTTGTGTTTGAGATTGAACATTCGGACGGGAATGGATGCCCGTCTCTGTATTCGGCAGGACGCCATGACAAGTGCACAGACCATGCTTGCTTCGTTTCTTCTCGCAGCGCTGATGGTGATCTCTTCGATCGCTCTGGGCGGGTGTGCGATGAGCTCAAAACGCGATCTCTTCCCCCCCGGCGTGATCGTTTCCCCCTACGACACCACCAATGGGCATGTCCTCTGGGCGGTAATCCCCCCGATGAACGAATCGGGAACATCACTGGCCGACGAGCTGACCATTGGCGATGCGATTGTCGCCGCTGCTCAGGGTGTCCGAGGTGTCCGGTGCCTACCTTTGAATCGCTCGATCGAGGCGATGCGATCCCTCGGATTCACCCGTGGGATTCAATCTTCTGCCGATGCCCACAAAGTTGCCGAGTACCTCGGCGTTGATGCCGTGCTCGCCAGTTCGATCACGGCCTACGACCCCTATAACCCACCCGTCCTTGGGATGGCACTGGCCTTGTACGCTCGACCCGGCGCCATGGCCAGCGCCGCGCAATCCAAGCTCGATTCTCGGGCATTGACCATGGCGTTCTCCGACTTTGGCACCTTCGATGGACTTTCGTTTGCTGGCGAACCCGTCTCGGTGGTTTCCGAGCATCTCGATGCCCGAGATCACAGTGTATTGATGGCGGTTCGGACCTACGCCGAGGGGCGAAGCGATCACGCCAGCGCACTGGCTTGGCGAGTGTATATCGCAAGCATGGACCTGTACACACAGTTCGTCGCCCATCACACGATGGGACGATTGATTGACGAGGAATGGCTTCGCCTGTCACGCGAGATGCGTCGCACAAGGCGACCAGATCGCTGACTTGGCACCGATGCCTCGTTGGTTAGGGAGTGCATCGGTGAATCAAGATTCAAGACATCAAACCCCATCTCAGACCCAGTCTCAGACAAACGCTTCGGACATGGTTTGCGTGACGCTCCAAAGGCCTCCGCACTTCTGGCGCTTCGCCTGCGTTCCCGACCAAACCGCCAATCTGCTCGAACGGCTGGCAGAAATTGCCGATGACCCGAACATCGAGCTCACATGGAGCGATGCTGAGCTCATCGCATCCGAAATAGTTGTGCATCATCACATAGATACATCTTCAGCCGAGTCATCAAACGACCGATAGCACTTTCGTACTTACTGTTTCCCATCAACTTGGCACGGCACAGATCCTTGCATATCCACCGGAGTTCGCGGATGACGACCATTCCAATCACACAGCAATTTTCCGAATACTTAACCCAAGAACGCCATTTTTCGCCCTACACCGCGCGATGCTACGGTGCAGATCTGCGCCAGTTCATTGAGTATCTCTGCGAAGACACAGGGATAAGCATTGACCAGGCGGCCGAACAACACGCCTTTGCCTCATGTACGAAGAATGGATCTCATGTTGCAGGAACAATTGACCGCCCGACCATCACGAACATAATCTGTACTGCTGACGCGGATCTGATTCGAGGATTTCTTGGGTTCCTCGCAGAGCAAAACTACTCCCCGGCAACCATGGCACGAAAAATTGCCACCCTCCGCTCATTTTATAAATGGGGCAATCGTCTCGGTTACACCGCGACCAATCCGATGACCCTTATCCGTACACCTCGCCAGTCCAAACGCCTTCCCAAAGCCATCACCATCGAGCAAATTGAACAACTTCTCGCTGCTCCCAATGATGCCGATGTCCTTGGACGCCGAGATCGAGCAATGCTTGAAACCCTCTACTCTACAGGCATCCGCGTCTCTGAGCTCGTTGGACTCAACCATGACGATCTTGATTTCGAAAATGAAGCGATGCATGTCCGAGGCAAAGGGCGTAAAGAGCGCATCGTGCCGCTGGGTTCTCATGCTTTGATTGCCATCCGTCGGTATATTGAACTCATGTCCAGTGATATCAAATTTGCACCAATCTGGGCCGCCAGGGACGCTGGGCAAGAACCATTACCAATGTTCCTCAACAAGCATGGTAAGCGCCTCTCCTCGCGCTCCGTCCGTCGAAAACTCGACAAATATCTCCGAGCAGTAGGACTTGATCCGGCAATCTCTCCTCACACCCTTCGTCATTCTTTTGCAACCCACCTGCTCGACAACGGCGCGGACCTACGCTCTGTCCAAGAACTCTTGGGACATCAATCCCTCTCGACGACCCAGGTCTATACCCACCTCTCAACCTCGCGCGTCGAAGATGCCTACAAGGACGCTCACCCACGGGCCGAAGCCGGATAAAAATCAATACTATGACAGCGACTTACCCAGCCCCCCAAGCAACGCTTGGGGGGTCGCTCCATATCTGGGAATCATCATCGTCGGAGCCAACTCACAGAGAGGCTCAAGTACAAACACTCGCTGGTGCAAGTGTGGGTGTGGGATACACAATCCTGGCTCATCGATCACCCAATTACCAAAAATCAGGATATCGAGATCAAGCGTCCTCGCCCCCCAGCGCTGCTCAACCATGCGATCCCGTCCAAACAATGTTTCGATTTCGAGCAATGATTCGAGCAGTACTCTTGGTGCAAGTTCTGTCTCCAACAAACACACGCCATTGAGATACCGATTTTGCTTGCCCGGCCCAACAGGTGCAGTTTCGATAATCGTTGAACATTGGAGAACCGTGGTTGAAACGAGTGCATGAATTGCATCAAGCCCACCTTGGATATTGGCGCAACGATCACCCAGATTACTTCCCATCGCAATGTACGATTTGACAGGCACAGGATAGTCAAGGTGCCGAAGTCCGAGTCATCAACTCAACGCTGTCAGAAAAACTCACCATTCATTGCGATCGTCTAAAAAAATTCATCTTTCTATGAAGCCACGCAAACTAGGTCGCCCTGATCGGCTCGAGCTCACGCATTCGATGCTGCATCTGAGCTTTGAGCCTGGCCAAAATTGATGAGTGCATCTGCGAAACGCGTGATTCTGAAAGATCGAGCGTTGTACCAATCTCCTTCATCGTCATGCCTTCGTAGTAGTAAAGTACCACAATCAATCGTTCAGCCCGGGTAAGCCCTTTGGTCATCAACTCTTTGAGATCTTGGCGCTGCATAAGCTTCACTGGGCTGGTTTGGTGTTCATCTTTGATGACATCAATCTCACGAAGCTCACGCGAACCTTCAGATTGATAGCACTTACGGGTGATGCTCGTCACCGTTACCGAACTCGAATCTCGCTTATACTTCATAAACTCGTTCTTGCCGATCTTAAGAAGTGATGCGATTTCTTGGTCTGATGCTTTGCGCCCAAGCTCCATCTGAATCTGCTGACGAGCAGCTTCGACCTTCGATGTGCGATGACGCACCAAACGAGGCACCCAGTCCATCGAACGCAATTCGTCGAGAATCGCCCCGGTAATTCGCTGGGCGCAGTATGTCTCAAACTTCACCCCCCGCTCGAGGTCATAAGCATTGATCGCATCCATCAATCCGAAAAGGCCGGCCGACATCAAGTCCTGCAGGTCAACCTCGTCAGGTAAACGCTTGTAAATCCGCTCGGCGTTATATTTGACAAGATGAAGAAACTTCTCGATCAGAAAATTCCGAAGCTCCTCACTGGGCTCATCCTTGTACATCGCCCAAATTTCAGGCATCGGAATATCATCAAACCGTGTTGGCAGATTACTCGCTGTCGCATGCTCGACAGAGTTTCGGGATGCATACTTCGATCTCATCGCAGTCATTGGTCGGCTCCTTGACCCTTGACAAAGCCCATATCGCAAAAAGTGGATATGGGACTGGTATATGGGGGATTCACCCGCAAAGCTCACCATACCAAAGGGTCAAACCAAACCTCTCTGACATCAATGCTTGCCTGCGGCTCACCTATTGAAATACCGAACCGGGCGATCCTTGCCCGATCCAGTCTGAGTATATCAAAACAAGACCACAGATGTGGTAAAAAACTTCCTCTTTTTATGCAGCTTTTTTCATACTATCAACGACGGATTCATGAACACGCTGTTCACGATCAAGATCCACAAGCTCCCGAGGCTTGATCGGTTGAGGACGATCCGACTTGTACTTTGTAACAAACTCCCGGACACAAACCTCCCCGACTGCTCCAAGCAAACGCCCGACAATCGCGCACAAAAACAAGGCGACCAACGCACGCGTCAAAATCACCAAACCTGAATTTCCTGCAATCAAGCCCACCACCAATGCGGTCGTAAAACCCATCAACCCCAGCACACCCGAAACAAGATGCGTTGAGACATCAGCCATGTATTGACTCGAATCGGCCAACGACTCATTATCAGGAATATCCGTTTCCAAATGCACACTCATATCCACGCTCCATCGACCAGATACCACCCTTGGTTCAAAACAACATCCCAAACAGCGCATTTCCTGCGCTGCGCCCCATCGACAACACCACACGCAATCTCCAAGCCAAACACCAATATCGGGGCGCAACCCAAGCACTGATGATCACTTACCCGCCGAGTTATCCACAGGACCACCCGCAGGCCTCAACTTGATTCATGTGTTTCAGCGTCCAAAAAATCGTCGGCGAGGAGCAGCACTGGCCCGCCCTTCAATCCCGAGCCAGTCGATCAACGAAGCGGCCAGCTCGCCCATGTCCCGAGAAGCCGAACATTTGGGCGACTCGATCATGTAAGGCGTTCGCGCCTTGATCGCCTTGATGACCTTCTTATCCCGACGGATATACCCGATCATCGGCAACTGATACCCAAGGAAACGATCACACACGCCCGAAATCCGGGTATGCACCGCAATCGCTTCCTTTTCATTGACCGCCTGATTCACAATCAATGCCAAAGTTGGCAACTTGCGCCCAGGCTGATCCGCACTCTGGGCCACAAGCACTTTAATCAACGCATACGCATCGGCAATACTCGTGGGCTCGGGGGTAACGACCATCAAACACGCATCGGCTGCGTCAATAAACGCCGTCACCGATGGACCAAGCCCAGCGCTGGTGTCGATCATGACCACATCGTTGCATTCTTGGAGATCGTTAAGCCGATCGAGCAAAATTGTTCGTTCAGATTCGTCGAGCTCGCCCACCCTTCCAATCCCGACGGAGCCTGGGATCAGGCGGAATCCGCCGGGTGCATCAATCGCAAGGTCTTCGAGCGAGAAAGCTGCTTCGTCACCGACTGCCGATTCGAGTCTGGCTTTGGGCATCAATCCGCAGAGCACATCGGCATTGGCCAATCCGATATCCGCATCGAGAAGCACCGCGCGACGATTGTGCTTGGCCAAGGCGATCGAAAGATTCACCGAGGTCGTTGTTTTTCCCACGCCTCCTTTGCCCGACGCGATCGCCACCACCGGAATCCGACGAACCGGAGGTGTCAATCTGCTCTGATCCTGAGCAAACTCTTCTGCGCTGGGTTGGCCCAATGAACTCACAAGCTCACGCAACCGAGATGCTTGGTCATCAACACCAGCCTGCCCCGCCTGACTTGAACCATCATGTGGGTGAGAGTTGTGTGCCGAAACTGCTTGGCTCATCCGTTATCCTCGCTCCATCTCCGAACCACGGCGTCCGGGCCGTCGAGCACACAACGCGCTAACCGATCAGTGCGAGCGGGCTCTAGATCATCGGGCACTTCCTGACCGACGGTAATAAAGCTCAGCGGCAGACCGATCCGGTCGGAGAGCCCCACAATAGGGCCGGTGGTCACCGCCTCATCAAGCTTGGTAAGGATACACCGGTCAGGGCCCAAAGCCTTGAAACTTTGGGCAGTCTTTCGCAGAACATTATCCCCAACCGTTGTCGACAGCACAAGATGGGTCTCATCGGCACCCGCCGCCTTGGTAAACTCGGCAAGTTCTTCGAGTCGACGGGTGTTGTTCTGCGAGCGTCCTGCGGTATCGACCACGACGATATCGCACTCACCAAGCTCCTCGACCATCTGCTTCATCTCCTCGGGTGAGTTGGCCACCTTGAGAGGCAGTCCGATGATCTGGGCATAGGTCTTGAGCTGATCGACTGCTGCGATCCGGTAGGTATCCGAAGTGATGAGCCCAACCTTCTTGCCGTGGCGTAACTTGTAGGTAGCAGCGAGTTTAGCAACCGTGGTCGTCTTGCCCACACCGGTTGGTCCCACCAAGACAATGACCCGTGGACGGGCAGTGGATAGGTCTGTGGACAGGCCTGTTAACGAACCGGTGGGCAAGTTGGGGGCAAGGGTCAAGAGCGACTCGCCACGGATCTGGATCGTCGATTCGATCGCCCGCAGAACCGCCTGGCGGACAATTGCTGAGTCTTTGAGCTCGATCGCATCGAGCCGATCACGCACCGAACCGATCAGCCGATCGGCCTGCTCGACAGGCACATCATTGTCAAGCATCTTGGCATAGAGCGCAAACAACGGTGCGGGCATTTCCCCGGTGGGCAGGGCAGCTTCGGGGTCGCTGCTCCCCACCGCCACTGCAGTCTTGCGGGTTGACTCGAGCACCTGCCCCATCATCTTTGAGAGTGTGTCAATCTGCGCTTTGAGTTCATCATTGGCCTGAGGCTCTGCCTGTCCCCCTGACCCAGCCTCCTTCACCGATGTCGACCTGTTGTTTGAAGGTGCCTCCCTCTTTAGGCTCGGCTTTGACACCGGAAGCATCGCTGAAGCAACTGGTTGATCCACGAACCGAGACGGCACCGGTGGTTGGGCGGCGGCAGGTTGGGCGGCAGGTTGAGTCGGGCGAGATGTGGTTGTGTTCTCTGCAAGAAGAGCATCGCGCCCATTGAGCCCGCGAGAATCCATCGCCGATCGCGAAAATGAAGTATCAGAAGCAGCAGAAACGACAGCCTGATCGCCTGATACCCCATTTACAGAGGCCAGCCTTTGGTGCGTCACCGTCTGCCCACGCTGAATCACCATCGCCGGTTCAGGTTGACGATGATGCTCGATGGGTTTGGATTCAACGATCTGGGCAGGAGGTTGCTGGCGGGCAACGCTGGGCATCGTCCGTGATGTTCTGGGTTTGGCAGAAACAGCAGGCGAAGAAGCAGTGATCTCCACCATTGTCTTGCCCCCGAGCCCAAACCATGAGCCGACACGAAAACTCCGGGTATGAAGGATCATCGCGTCTTTGCCCAGGTCTTTGCGGACATGGGCGAGTGCTTGGGCCATGGATTCAGCGGTATATGTTTTGAGTTTCATCGAGCCGTCCTGGCTAAGTGCGTTGCTTGCACACACTGACAGGGTGTCTGCGCAGCAAAGAAATGAAATGGCCTACCCATTGCAGGCATCAAACCCAAACACCATCGTACACCCTTTGGACCCGGCGCACCACCCACAAGCCCAGGTTCCTCATCATCCTTTGCTCAGGCAACCCCCTGAGGCGATGCCTGCCCCGGCACACCAACGCCCATCGGCTGGGAATTGGCCTCTTCAGGACCAATGGGCGCAATCAACGCTACCGACTCGACATTGATCCCGGGGACAATTTCGTTGTACCCAAGTACCGCTGCAGCAGGGACATGGGGCTCGACGATCTGCCAAACCGCATGACGAACCTGAGGCGAGGCAATCACCACTGGCATCCCTCCTCGGGCATTGACCTCCCCGAGCCCTTGAGCAATCTTGGTCGCGATCTCACGGGCAATCCGGGCGGGCATATTGAGCGATGTCCCCTGCCCGCCCCGCTCGATGTACGCATTGACCTGGTCCTCGAGCCCAGGATCGAGTGTCACGCACAATAGGCTCAGCTCCCCGCGATCGTCAGCCATCGCATAAATCGAGCAGATCGTCCGGCGCAACGCATTGCGAACATACTCAACGAGCACATCCATATCTTTGGTTTTCGTCCCCCAGTCGGCAAGGGTTTCGAGAATCGTTTCCATATCCCGGATCGGAACCCGCTCACGCAACAATGACTGAAGCACCTTCTGGAGTTCGCCGGTCTTGACAATCCCGGGGACGGTCTCTTCGACGAGCTTGCCCGCCTTTTCTTTGAGCCCTTCGAGCAAGTTGTTGACCTCTTCTCGCGTCAATAACTCGTCGGCATAGGTTTTGACGATCTCGGTGATATGCGTTGCCAACACACTCGTCGGGTCGACCACGGTGTAGTTCATCGTCTCGGCGCGGGGACGCTGTTGGGGGTCGATCCAGAGCGCATCGAGCCCAAAGGCGGGCTCTTTGGTCGGGATGCCTTCAATCGTATCGGTGACCAGCCCTGAATCCATCGCCATGAGCATCCCCGGTTCAACCGCGCCCGAAGCGACCGTGTTGCCTCGGATCTTGACACGGTACTCGCTTGGGGCAAGCTGCATGTTGTCGCGGATACGAACCGGAGGCATGACCAACCCAAGCTCGACCGCCAACTGACGACGAACCGCGCTGATCCGATCGAGCAAGTCTCCACCTTGAGCAGAATCAATCAAAGGCACCAGCCCATACCCCACTTCAAGTTCGAGCACATCGACCTTGAGCAAATCCTCGACTGGGGGCGCCTCGACCGGTGCAGCTGCCGCCTGTGATATTTCCGCTTCCATCGCTTGGGCTGCCCGTGATTTACTCGCCCGCATCATGCCATAGGCAAGGGCAGCGATCCCGATCGCGGTGACCAATAAGGGCACCGTGGGCAAAGGCGTAAACGAAAGGACCGTGAGGAAGATCGCGGTAATCATCATCCCGGTGGGTTGGGAAGTCAGTTGCGAGGTCAGCTCGGAACCGAGGTTATTTTTGTCACCCGATCGTGTCACGATCAATGCGGCTGCCATCGAAATGATGAAACTGGGCACCTGCGAGGTCAGTCCATCGCCGATCGTCAGGCGGGTGAATACCTCGGCGGATTGACCCGCGGGCCAACCCCGTTCGATGGTGCCCACCGCGAATCCGCCAGCGATATTGACCGCGGTAATGATGATCCCAGCGATGGCGTCACCTTTGACAAACTTCGAAGCACCATCCATCGCACCGTAGAAATCTGCTTCGCGAGCAATTTCATCACGGCGTTGGCGTGCTTGGTCTTCATTAATCATGCCGTTGGAAAGTTCCGCGTCGATCGCCATCTGCTTGCCAGGCATCGCATCGAGTGTAAACCTGGCTGCGACCTCGGCGATCCGCCCGGCACCCTTGGTGATGACCATAAACTGCACGATCATCAGGATCGAGAAGATGATGACCCCGACGAAGAGCGAATCGCCCGCGACAAACGATCCAAAGGCACTGATAACCTTGCCCGCAACCCCGGCAGCCTCTTCAGGACTCGCTGCGTCGGCGGTGAGAATCAATCGGGTCGAGGCAATGTTGAGCACAAGCCGAAGCAGTGTCGTGGCAAGGAGCAATGATGGAAACACGCTGAATTCAAGCGCCCGTTTCATGTAAAGCGTGGTCAAAAGAACAATCACCGCCAGCGAAATATTCATCGAAATCATGATGTCGAGCAACGCAGGAGGCAAAGGCACTAAAAGCACCGACAACAACAGCACAAACCCAATAGGAACGATCAGCGATCTCATCTGGGCAAACTTGAGCATCCATGCTGGAAAAGCAATCATGTTGTTCTGCTGCTCGGGCACGCTTTTTGAATACTCCTACTTCCGTGTCATTGCGTACAGGCTATACGCCTACGGGTTCTTGTGCTTGTGATTCGGTACTGATTTTTTGTCTCATCTTCTTTTCCATCTTGGAATCAATGCGATACACAAATGCCAATAACTCGGCCACCGCTTCGTAGTGTTCGAGGGGGATTTCCTGCCCAACCTCAACACTCCAATACAACGCACGCGCCAAAGGCGGGCGCTCAATAATCGGGACTTCGTTCTGGCGGGCGATTTGTCGAATCCGAAAGGCGATCAGATCGGCCCCCTTGGCAGTGACCTTGGGAGCAGCCATAGAATCGGGATCGTACTTGATTGCAACCGAGAAATGAGTCGGGTTGGTAACAATCACATCCGCCTGAGGTACATTGGCACCGAGCTGCTGCATCACAATCTCACGGGCCATTTGCAATCGTTTGCCTTTGAGCATCGGATCACCTTCCATTGACTTACGCTCGTCCTTAACCTCCTGCTTGCTCATTCGCAGGTCTTTGGTGTGCTGATATCTTTGGAAGATATAGTCGATGATGGCGATAAAGATCAGCAAGATTGCCAAGATCATCGCAAGTTTGAAGATCAAACCAAGAATCGCATAGAGCGCCTCCATCGCCATGAGCTTGGGCAGCACCGCAATCTCGTCCATGTGCGATCGGATAAACACCCATGAAACGAACACCATCACAATGAGCTTGAGTACATTGATGACCGTTTTGACCAACCCGCGCACACCGAAAATTCGCTTGATCCCCGCCAGAGGTGAGAGTTTGTTGAGTTTGGGACGAATCGGCTCGGCGGAAATCAGCCACCCCACCTGCACAAAGTTGCCTAAATACCCAACGATGGCTGAAAGGATCAAGATCGGGAAAACAACCACCATCCCTTCGTAAGCTGCCACTTTCGTCGCGTTATAAATTGACTCGACCGAAATGATGTCGGCCGAAATTTCGCCTCCGAGCATCTTCTTCATCACCCGCACGAACATTGCACCGATCATCGAGCCGAACACCAAGAAGATCATCAATCCACCCAAAAGCGAAAACGAACCCGAGAGGTCCTGGCTCTTGGGCACCTGCCCCTTCTGACGAGATTCGCTGAGCTTCTTGCTCGTTGGCTCTTCGGTGCGTTCGCCCAGATCATCCATGACCACCCCCCGCCCCTGCACCGATCATTGCGAAGCTCCAGACCCAGGCATTGAGCAGTTCAAGAACATTAACCATCTCATCACCTGCGATCATTCCGACCGTGGCGATCAGCACCGTGAGCATACTCAGACCCGCGAGAATCTGGATCGAGAACCCGATGCTCATGATATTGATCTGAGGCATCGTCTTCATGATAAACCCCATCGCAATCATCAACATCGACACCACCCCAATGATCGGCGACGCCACCCGCAGCGCAAGCTCAAACCCTGATCCCAGCACATTGATCAAAAGTTCCAAAGGCGTATCGCCAGCAGTAAAGGTGCCCGATCCGATCGTATGAAAAGAATCGGCGAGAATCACAAAGATCGTCTCAAGCCCGCCGACCGAAATATAGATAAAGATGCTCAAAAAAAACAGCAGTTGACCGATCACACTCGAGTTGGTGTCGAGTTCGGGATTGAACGACTCCGCCAGCGAAAGCCCCATCTGATACCCCATGATGTACCCGCCCATCTGGATCGCCATCATCGGAATCCCCGCGATCAACCCAATGACCAGACCAATGAGCAATTCGGTAAAAAGCATCGGCATCAACGACATCAGATCGATCGTCGCCGGAAGTGTCGCCGTGGGCACAAATGGATAAATCGACAGTGCGAACATAAACGCCAATAAGACTTTAAAAATCGTCGGAATCGAGTTGCTTGTGACCAAAGGCGTCAGCAAAAACACCCCCGTGATCCGGGTAAGTACCAGAAAAAACGGGATGCCATGCGCCAAGATGAACTCGATATCGTTCACCGATCCTCCTGAAAATACCCGGGGCATATGCTAAAATAGCTGAAGCATCTCGGCGGTGAACACGATAATCCGCCCAATGATCCACGGGAGCAAAACAATTGCCAGCAGGATCACCCCGATGAGCTTGGGCACAAAGGTCAGCGTCTGATCTTGGATCGAGGTCACCGACTGAATCAAGCTGATGATCAACCCGATGACCATCCCCATCACCAACAGCGGCGCCGCAATCTTAAGCGTCACCGTCAATGCATCGCGGATCAACTGAATCGAAGACTCGTCATAAACCATCGGGAACTCTCCTCAAATGCGGATCCACCTGCACCTGTGGATCATGCTCAGGCGAATGGATCACCCGGCAAATCAAAAGCAAAGGAAACAACCCCACCATCGAAGCGGTCACCGCACTGGCACGCGGGCCGGCGCCCTCTTGCACAAAACTCTCGAGCAGACTCCCCACAATCAACGACCATCCATCGACCATCACAAACAACATCAGCTTGAACGGCAGCGAGATCATCACCGGGGGCAGCATCATCATGCTCATCGAAATCAACAAGCTTGCCACCACCATGTCGATCACTAAAAATGGAAGGTACACGCGAAATCCCATCAAAAACGCAACCTTGAGCTCGGAGAGCATGTACGCCGGGATTAATGAAGTCGTCGAGATATCGGCCCGAGTGATGGTCTCGGGAGCCGAGGTATCGATTCCCTGATAATTGAGAATCATATAGAGGCTCGACCAGTTGTCGGTGGCTTCGATCTGATCGAACATAAAATCACGCACCGGGTTCGATGCACGATCCCAAAGAACCTCCATATCACGAATTTCCCCGTTCTGGTATGGCACCACCGCATCGGTCCAGATCCGATCAATCGTCGGCTTCATCACAAGGATCGTCATAAAGAGCGCCAAACCCGTCACAACTTGGGCTGGGGGCAGTGACTGTGTGCCCAACGCCTGACGCAACAACGCGAGCACCACCATGATGCGCACAAAGCTCGTCGTCATCAGCATGATCGACGGGACCAGTGTAATCACCGTCAACAAAATCATGATGTTGATCGCGACCGACATTCCACCTTCTTGAGAAGGTGGACCCAAAGCCGACGATGGATTCACATCCGACCCAAGATTGCCCGCCCCTTGCATAAGCATCCCTGCATCATGAAGCAGGTTCAACGGGTTGAACTCATTGAGTGAACTTGGCGTTGGTTTTGCCTGCGCCGTGTTGGTCTGCCCCGAACTGGCCTGCGGAGATGAAGGCGGCACGGGACCAAGCCCTTGCGCAACGACCTGCTGGGTTGAAATCATCACCACCAGCACACAAAAAATGGAACGAAACACCCTGCTCACCCTTGCTGCTCCCGTCGCATCGACGCGAGGCGTTTGCGGAGCACACCCGAAGCCGCCTGTGAATTCTGCCCCGATGACCAGAGTTCGGCCCGATCACCCTCAGCAGTCGTAATCGTCCGCGCGGGCTCAGTTCTCGGCGATGGAAACCGGACCGGATTCACCTCGCTATAACTTGTATCAATCCCACGCAGGTGCTCATCGGTCAGCTCGTCGGCTTCGCGCAGCGTCTGCTCGAAGGACTGGGCGATCGAATCGCCTGAAGCGCTCCGCGCTTTGAGCAGAATCGAAGCGATATCCTCAGCATCCGAGAGCTCACAGAGCACCTGCATCGACGCACCCTGCCCCCACTTGCCTTTGCTCGATGATGCGTGCGAAAGCAAGAGCACCCGCCGATCGAACTTGAGCACCACCAGCGTCATGCCTTTGGAGATTGGATAGCGCCCGATGACCTCGAGGATCCCCGATGGGGCTGTCCCACCTGCACCAAGTTGTCCCACGAGCCCGCCTTGCGTTCGGGCAAGGCGTTTGTAGACCTGTCCGAGCCCGAGTATAAGCAGAATCACTCCTAAGAGCGCGATGATTGTTTGCACATATCCCCCGCCATCAAAGAGCAATTCGTCCGAAGCTGCCTCATCGCCAATAAGTACCGATCGTTTCGCAGGAAGGCCAATGGGCAACGACTCCGATTCCGAAGCCGCATGGAGATCACGAACGACACTGTCGTTAGGCAGAGGCGTTTGTGTTTGTTTGCGAGAAAAATCGTCGGCAGCCAAAAGCAGCAACTCGTCGATTGCCGGGCGAACAGATTCGCTCCGTGAAGGCAAATCCGCAGAGGAAATCTCGGTCGGCTCATCAGTGACCTGAAGAGCTGAAGCCAAACCCTCAAGCGGGACTGAAACTCGTGCTGACGGGATTTCCCCCGGGTTGGGTCCAATCTGTGCGAACCCACTTGAACAGAGGGTGCCCAAGAGCAATGCACTTACAAGCGGGCGGGTTTGTCTTGTCATTCTTTGCATGTCGCCATCCTGGCAGTTGCAAGGCGGATCCTCCGCCTCTCTGGTTTGATCGTCACTTAGTCGTCCGCTGCCGAGATATCCACGATCTCGCTGATCCGGACACAGAACAAATCATTGAGCACAAGCACCTCGCCCTTGGCAACCTTGCGATCATTAACAAAGACATCGACCGGATCGCCTGCGAGTTTGTCGAGTTCGACGACCGCGCCGTCGCCGAGCTTGAGCACATCTTCGACGAACATTTTGGTGCGTCCGAGCTCGATGCGTACATTCATGTGCACATCGGAGAGCAGGTCAATCCCCTGCTTTGCTCCCCCTTCCGAATCCCCCTCAAAAACCGGCGCCTCGAAGGGCTCAGCCTCTGTTTGGGCTTGGGCGAACATATCGGCAATATCCTCAGCCCCTGCAGGCTCAGACTCTTCATCACTTGGAGCGACCGAATCAGCAACGCCCTGAAGCTGATTCACCGCTGCCATCGCAGCAGCAAGAGCAGCCGCTTCATCGTTGGTCGGAGCATCTTCTGTCGGCGTCCCCTCTTGAGCACCAACACCCTCTCCCTCTTGTGCATCCTCTTGTGCATCAACAGGTTGCCCCTCAGTCCCGCCTGTGGACGAAGGAGCAGAATCGGGCTGGTCTTCTTCAGGCGAAGGGGTATTTTCAATTTCGTCGGACATGCGTGGCTTTCAATCGATGGACAATCGCGCACAGCAACCACACCGGATGCTGACAGATGGTTATCGGCCTCGCATACCCTGCATGTTCAACTTTTGCGCCAACTGCGCAAGATAACCCCCAACGCGCAATACCTGCCCGATCACCACCAATCGGCCATCGCTCACGCGTCGGCGGGGAACCCTTTACATTCAGGGATAATCACCCGATCAATGCGCGGGAACCCATCCGCGTCAAATCCAAAGACCGTGTTGAGGTAGGTCGTGAGTTGACGGGTGATCGTCTCAAGCTCAGGTTCCCGCAAATGCCGGTCATGCGCCCTGCGAAAGATCCTTGCAACCCCCTCTTTAATCGAAGCGGCATCTCGCTCCTGTATTGCTTTGATTTCATCAACATTTTTCTGGCGAACACGCAGGTAGATCTCAACTCGCCATTCCCAAACACGCCCAGTTTGCATGTTTTGGAATCGGTCTTTGACCAGTTCAATCTCAACAGGTGCCTCTTCGCCAGTACCTTCAAGCCCTTCGAGCTCGGTGGCTGCAACCGACTTTGGACCGCTCATGGATGACACAAGAAAAAATACACCAACTCCTTCAGCAATCATCATGACTGCAACGATCAACATCATCTTAAGTTTGCCGTTGCCTTTGGATCCTTCTGCACCGCCTCCAGTTGCTTCGGCTTGGGTTTCTTCGTCGGCCATCGTATGTCCTCAGCTTGCTCGCCCGCGTTATCCGCCCGCGCCTGTAAAGTTTGGATCCGGATGGGTCTGCTCGATCGTCCGCCCGGTCTGGTATATCTGAACTCGGCGATTTGAGTCGCCCCCTTGCCCCGATGACGACCCGAGTTCAATAGGTTCCGTATTTCCAGCCGATTCAACCCGCAGGATCGTTGGATCCACGCCACCTTCTCGGACCAAGAAATCCTTTACCGCCTGAGCCCGTTTATACGCCAACTCGTCGAATCCAAGGCCTGATCGCTTCTCCTCAACGCCCCATGCGTGTCCGACCACCGGGCAGATGTAGTTAAGCCCACGAATTTTGGGCGCGATCTGGGTCCGGATCATGTCCTGATCCCGCCTGGAAAGCTCATAGCTCCCTGCCTCAAAAACGATTGATGCCCCAATGGCGTGGCGAGCTCCCTCTTGAACAATGCTGACTTGACTCTCTTTGCCTGGAACATTGGGAACAACATTCTCATCGGTGCTTCTTTTATTATCGTCTCTTTGTGCTCGCTCGTCCTTGTTCGAGACCATGGAGTTGTCGATGCGTTCGAGGATATGAGCAAGCCCCATCCCGCCACTGGCCCCCATCGCGTCATTGATCGACTCGATGATGTCCTGATACTCGCGTGGTTTTTTGATCTCGGAGAATGCTGCCAGAAGGATGAAGAAGCAGAGCAAGAGCGACATGAGATCGCCGAAGGTCAACACCCATTCGGGGACTTCTGCTTTGGGTGCTTTTTTTTTCTCAGGCATCGTCGCTCTCCTTCCCTCGCTCCCCCACTATGCCCCGCTATAACCCGTTCCACTGGTGAGCATTCGTGGGCTTTACGCTGCCTCGGCATCTTCCGATGAGACCCCCACACGCTCTGAAGGCGGCAGGTAAGTCAAGAGCTTGCTCTCGACCACGCGAGGATTATCACCCGACTGGATCGACATCACGCCCGCAATAATGACCGTCTTGAGCAACACTTCCTGCTGATCATTGGCATAGAGCTTGTCGGCCAATGGACCGGCAAAGACATTGGCGATCACCGCCCCATAGAGCGTCGTAATCAGTGCCACCGCCATACTCGGTCCGATCGAAGATGGGTCATCCATCGACCCGAGCATGAAGATCAGCCCCATGAGTGTCCCGATCATCCCAAAGGCTGGGGCATACTTGGCGAATTGATCAAGCATCATTTTGCCGTTCATATGCCGATCCATGATGCCTTCGAGCTCGGTTTCCATGATGACGCGAATGAGTTCGGGATCGGTGCCATCGACTGCCATCTTGATCCCACGAACGACAAACTCCTCCTTCATATCCTCGAGATGATTCTCAAGGCTCAAAATCCCCTCGCGCCGAGCGATCTCGGCAAACTTCACAAGCTCCTTGATGACCTCTCCGATATCCGAAGTGTTGTTGAAGAATGATTTGAGAATCACGGTGTGGACTTTGAGGATTTTGGCAAGTGGAAAAGCACAAATCACGGCCCCCGTTGCGCCGCCAAAGACGACCACAACCGATGGGATGTTGATCAGCGCAAGGGGATCACCTCCGAGCACAATGGCAAGGGCGACCGACAACAGCGCAACAACAAGTCCAATGACTGTAGCTAGATCCACCGAAAAACCTCCATGCATTGGTATAAGCATCCGAGCAACCAACACACATTGGGCTTATCGTCGTGGACGATGGCGTTCTTTATCGACACCGGGGGAATCGGTGGAATCGGGTCGTGGGAATGAGGATATCCGGACGCTGGGTCTATGCAGGCGGGCACAACCGGCGTAGATGCCGCTCGAACTCGATCACTCGCTTGACGATTTCTTTGCTCGGCTCTTGGACGACGAGGTGCTCGCCAGAGATCAATGTGATAATCGTGTCCGGGCTTTCTTCGATCGTCCGAATCAACTCTGCGTTGAGCACAAACTTCTGCCCATTGAGTCGTGTCACCGAGATCATCCGTATTCCTTCGCTGCCCGCATCATGCCTGCCTCACTCGGGTCCTTGGTTATCGGCCCAAGACCAAGAGTTGCTGGAGCAACTCGTCTGCAGTCCGGATCACCCGCGACGAAGCGGAGTATCCTGTCGAGGTCAGGATCATATTGGTGAACTCTTCTCCCAGATCGACATTGGATTGCTCAAGCGCCCCTGAAACGAGCCCCCCAAGTCCGAGCACACCCGGAGGCGCAACCGACGCGGGCCCGGAGTTAGGCCCTGTCGAATACAGATTCCCCCCCTCGTCGATCAGCCCGGCCGGGTTGGTGAAGTTGGCGAGCACAACCTGCCCGACCGTTTTGATCGCTCCGTTCGAGAAGCGCCCAAAGATCACCCCGTCTTGACCAGCAGCAAATGATTCGAGGGTTCCCGGGGGAAGCCCGTCCATCGTCAGCCCGATCATGTTCGATGGTGCTGCCGCCAGCGAAGTCGTATTGCCCTTCTCTGACATCAGTTGAATTGTCCAGCTTAGAAGCGGATCGGCACCGGTATCAGAACGATTGATCGTCAGCGATATCTCAGAATTGTCTGGATCGGGTTGCCCGTTGTTGTCAAACTCAAGCGTACCCGTTGTCAGTGCAAACCCCGGCGATGTGTCATCCTCCGAATCGATGAAATACCTCCAGATTGGTCCGGTATCAGGAGTTGAATCGAGCACCATGGTTATATTGGCGGTTACTTCGGCACCGAGCGAATCAAATCCCACGATCGTCGTACGCACACTCTCACCATCAGCCGATGCAGTTTTGTCCGTCACAAACGCAGCGCCCAATGACGATCCATCCACATCGAGCAACTCAATATCACCCGGCGCAATGCGCAAATCATTGACCGTTCCAACATTGCTTACGATCTGAATAACCCCCGTCAATGGATCAACAGTAACCCCAGGCGTACTTCCATCTGGATTTGGCGCACCCGTATCCTGAATCCCGATCGTGGAAGCAAGAAAATCCATAAAATCTTGAACCGTGGTCGTTGCCGTGATGGTCAGTTGCCCATCAGGAAGATCTGTTCCACCTCGTGTCGCACCGTTGGTCCCACGAAAATTAAACACCTGACCCACTACAAAAGCCGACACCCCCGACGAAGGTTGATCCGGATCTTCGATATCAGTGAGCAAAGTGGTTGCATCAATGAATCCACCTGTTGTTGTGGACAAACCAGCAGTCTCAGTACCAAGCAAATCAATGATCGACCCTTGGGTTGGCAGATCACCATCCTTATTGAGATTCCCGACAATGGCAATATTTCGTGTCGCTTCGGCGATGGTTTGCTTGCCGACGGGAATACTCAAAGGTGAAAGCTGACCAGTCAAAATATTGAACTCATCGTCAACCGCATACCCCATCAGCTTTTCACCCGAAATTGTGGTCAGGTTATCGTTGGCATCTTGGCGAAATGTGCCCGCACGGGTATAGAAGTTGGCTCCATCTCGCTGGACGAGAAAAAAACCATTGCCGTCGATTGCCATATCACGCAAATCACCCGTCCCGGTAAATCCCGCAGCACTAAAATCTCGCTGAATCCCCCCAATCCCAACACCATTGCCAATCTGCATCGGATTGACCCCCCCGCGCGCATCACTCGGGCTTGTCCCAAATCCCATATTTCGCGAGAAGAGCGACTCAAAGAGCATGCGTGAGCTTTTGAATGCAACCGTGTTTACATTCGCCACATTGTTCCCGATGATGTCGAGCCTAGCGGATTGTGCGTTGAGTCCGGACAATCCGGCGAAGAGCGCGCTTGTAAGAGGCATCGAGTTTCCTTCCTATTGACTGATCCCGTGAAACATCATACCGCGGTCATCAGAATATACCGAACAGATTAATCAGGCACACGCCCGGCGAGGGCATGGACCAGCGAGGCATTTCGCACAATGCGTGCCGGAGTGGATATCCCCCCGGTGGATATGTCGGGTGTGTCGGAATTATTCAAATCATCCTTCTTCTTGCCCATATCAAGCGAAACAAATCCATCGATCCCGTCGATCACACGCTGGTCTGAGATTGGGAAAATTTCAAGTACGACACGATTGCGCACATCAACGCGCAGCGTCCGCTGATCATGCAGAATCAGCGCATGATCCACCCCCGCTGCTGCTGCCCGATCCACCCCGCGCGCAATCACAAACTGATCCTTGGATTCAAACATCCCCGAGACCGAGGGTGCAAAGCGAATCCCAAGATCAGTTGCGGGCGTGCCGCGGCCGATGCTGCTGAGCATGCGCTCAAAGCTTGAACTGGGGTCATTGATCGGCGCCTGATCGGTATCGAACGGGCGTACGCCCTGCCCGAGTGATTCGAGGAGTTGGGTTTGGATCGTTTTCATACACTCACCACCTAAACATCAGGCGAGACCATCGGGCGAACAGGATCATCGCGATCGTTATTGTCCACAGAATCTGCGTTGCTGTTACCGGGATTCACCGTACCAATGATCGGGGTGGAATCATTGTTGATATCCCCTTGGTCATCGTCATCGATATCTTGATCATCATCATTCTGATCATCGTCATCATCTGGCGGATTGATATCATCGATCGGCCCGACGATTTCATCGACATTGCGAAAGAACATCCGAGACCCATCAAACATATTGAGTATCGGCCCGTCCGGGGTCATCGAGACGGAGATCACCAAGTCAGAAACCCGCCGATTGTCGAGTGTAATCCCCGAAACAAGCGAGCCGATGAGCTGGGTAGCCGAGGCAAGCTCGCTCTGTGTGACCATCTGCTGGAGCGATGAAACCATCTGCGTGTCCGATTCAATCGACCGGAGCGTCGAGAGTTGATTGAGCATCGACTGGGTATCATTGGGTGCCAAGGGATCTTGGTTTTGCAACTCGGTAAAGATAATCTGGAGGAACTCGCTGCTGGTCAGGGAGTTAAAGGCATCCGTTGAAGAGTTCGGATTGGAAGTTGATCCGATGGAGTCAATAGCGCTCATGGTGTGGTCCTTATTTGCCGTTATGCGATCGCATCGAGACCAAGCTCGGTCCAGATCGTTTCAGGGTGTTTGTGCTGGGTTTGGTCCTCGGGGTCTTCCCCCGGATGTTCGGTTTGATCTCGATGCGGATGATGCTCGCTGCCTGATTGATCAGCATGGCCTTGCATCGAATCCCCATCAAGGCGCGATGAGGAATCGGGGGTGGATGCGTTTGGTGATGGAGTGTGCTCAACCTGAATCTGATCGAGCTTGATCCCCTTGGATTGCAGGCTCAATCCCAGTTCCTTGATGCTTCGGCTCAGCAACTCGGTTGCTTCGTTGGATGAAGTCTCGAAACGGATGCCCAGCCCTGATCCGCTGGGATTGATGCGAATGCGGACTTCGCCCAAATACCCGGGTGTGAGTTTGAGGGTCATCTCCCCTTTGCCCGATCGAAGCAACGATGCCAATCCGCGCTGAACCTGTGCCAAAACCTCGGCTCGCTTGGTCTCGCTGGGCATCTTGGAAGACTTCATCCGTTCAATAAGCGAACCCGGGTTGGAATCGGCTTGCTGATTCCCGACCTGCCCACCTTGGCTTGCATCAATACTCGAAACCGCCCGAATCGCCTGCAAAGACTGCCCGTTGGCGACCCCCGAAACCTGCCCGGCGGACTGATTGGCTGATCCACGAATAGGCTGAGTCGGCAACGCGCCCGAAAGCGCCTGGGAAACCACGCTGGCGACATCCACACGCTGCCCACCCTGCTGCGATGCATGATCCGGTGGACTGATCGGTGTGGTTGAAAGGATTGGCGTGGTTGGATCAAACCGGATCACGCCGGGTTGAACGCCCGATGCATCCGCCGATGGCTGATTGAGATTTGAACCCACCCCATCCTGCAATGAGAACGCTGCTCGAGGTGGTACGGATTGATCCGATTTGGGTTGATCGGAGGCGATTTGCCCAGATTGTGCGCCGACTCCGATGTGCTCGGTGCGCCCGAGTCTGGTGTCCACCGCGATGGCGGTGGCGTCTGCGATCGAAGCATGAGTCAGCGAGCGCACCAGGCTTTTGATACTCAGCTTGGCCTGTTCGCTTTGGTTCTTGAGCAACCTCATGGATACCTCTTGGGCTTGGACAGCTTGCCCTCCAGCTGGCCCGTTGGGTGTACCAGGCAGATGGGCAGAAACGAGTTGACCAGCAGCCGATGCAGCTGCCTGTCCATCAATCGCCCCGTCAGATGATTGCTCGAGAGGGCGGTCCATCTTCTTTGCTGATCCATCCGCATCAACTTGCCCATGAGACGCCCCCTGCTCATCCACATTGGATGTCGAGTCCGAATCGTCAGTTGAAGTTGAAGAAGAATCGGTTGCGACCGATTCGGGCTCACTCGATTCATCTGCGGAGTTGACTTGCTCGAAAGCCTTATCTTCGGCCTTGTCTGCATCTTGACCATCGGCGATCTGCTGAGCAGCTGAGGATTCCGAATCAGGTGTAAAGGCCTGCATGATCTGCGCAAAACCACGCGCATCTGGTGCGCTGTCTGTCGGCACAAACCGCGTGCTCAGCGTTAGTTCATTCTTGAGTGATTGCGTGTTGTTGAATGGATTGGTCTGCATTATTGATTGGTCTCATCGGCTGGCGTGGTTCCAATCCCACGCAGCCGAATAGACTCAAGCAAATTTGCTGCCAACTCTTCCTCACCCGCTTTGATGAACTCGGTCATGATCGCGGTCCGCACCCGATCATCCATCGAACTCAGGTAGGTGATGACCTCTTCAGTTTTTTCGTCATTCAGGAGGGTGCTCAGGATCGTTTTGGCGTCCTTTGGTTTCATCCCTGCGATCGAGGCGAGGGATTTCTGGAACTGCTTGCCCCCCTCGAGCCCAGCAAGTCGTTGGCGCATCTGCTCGAACGCTTCTTTTTCCTGCTCAAGAGCAAGTCGGTCCTGCTCGACGAGTTGATGTTCTCGACGGAGGGTTGCCTGAAGGTTTTTGACTTCGCGTTTCATGCGCTCGAGCCTTTGGCGGTCGATCTGGGTCATCTCGACGCGCACTTTGTTGCGTTCTTCGGTATTCAAAGCAAGTGCAGGGAGCGGTTTCTCCTGTTCTGCAAGTTCCTTTTCAATTTTGGCCTGCTCTGCTTTGAGCTTGGCCTGCTCGACTTCGACGGGCTCAACAAAGAGCTCGGTCATACGCAAAATACGAGCTTTATCTACGCGTCCCGATGAAAAAAGCCACCCGGCGCCCGCAAAGACTGCCAAGAGATTGATGATGCCCACAACGAAGAGTGCTTTGATGAGTTTTTTCATAGTTGGGTCCCGTCATTTCGGCCAAAGCGCATCACGCTCATTTCGTCCAAATCGTGCGATTCTTTTCGCTCGATCGTGTGTTTGAATGCCTCGAGTTGTTGATCTCGAAGGAGCTCGACAGCCTTTCGCCGAGCTGCTGCTTGGGCGAGTTCCTCGCGAGCGAGCTGAATCTTGCGAAACACCCCAGCGAGCTCGAGCACCGTCCGCTGGGCTTCAAAATTGTGCTTGAGCGATGCCCCCGCTTGCATTTTGACCATCTGCAAATCAACCCGTTGACCACTCTTCAATGCTTGGCTTAGTGTCGCTCGTTCATCCTCCATCATCTGTTGACACATGCGTATACGCGATTCCAATGCCAAACGCTCGCGTTCGAGCTCGGCGACGATCAGCTGCCTGTCGCGCTCTTCACGCTCACGCTGATCGAGCACAGGTTGGAGTTTGAATCGAAATTGGGGCATGTCCACCTACCGGGGCTTTAGAGCTGCTGAGGCTGGGATTGAGATTGGGCCTGTGACTGAGATTGAGGTTGATTCAGATGTGCCAATGCCCGGCGTTGCTGGATCATCTCCCCAGACTGGAGCGCGAGCTTGACCATCATATCACAAGCGGGTTGGAACTGGGCTTGTTCATTGGTCCGCTGTTGGAGCAACTCATTGATCACATCAATCATGTCGATTGCCGTGTCCGCTTCGGGGTTCGATCCCGAGGCATACGCTCCAATTTGCAGCAGATCCTCGACCTCACGGTAGGCTGCGATAAGTTTGGCAATCTGCAAACGCCCAGCAATATGTCCACTTTCGGAGACATCGCCCGCCACGCGTGAAACCGAATCGAGCACATCAATCGCTGGGAAATGTCCTTTGTTGGCCAGTTTTCGACTCAACACAATATGCCCGTCGAGAATCCCCCGAGCTGCGTCGGAGATTGGCTCGGTCATATCGTCGCCTTCGACGAGAATCGTGTAGAGCCCCGTGATCGAGCCTGATCGCCCACTGGGCAACTCAATACTCCCCGCCCGTTCGAGCAAAGTCGCCAGCATCGAGAACACCGAAGGGGTATAGCCTTTCGTCGCGGGAGGCTCGCCCACACTGAGCCCGACTTGGCGCTGGGCATGGGCGAATCGGGTGACCGAGTCCATCATAAGCAGTACATCGTTGCCCAAATCCCGAAAATACTCGGCTGCTGTGCTGGCAAGCTTGGCTGCCCGAATCCGCAACAACGGCGATTCGTCACTGGTCGCCACGATCACCACCGACCGTTTGAGTCCCTCTTCCCCAAGCGAATGCTCGATGAAATCGAGCACTTCGCGACCGCGTTCGCCGATCAGGGCGATGACATTGATATCGGCATCGGTCCCCCGCGCGATCTGCCCCAGCAAGGTCGATTTGCCCACCCCTGGACCTGCGAAGATACCCAGACGCTGCCCGCGCCCCACCGGCGTCATCAGATCAATCGAACGCACCCCGGTACGCATGGGCTCGATGATTCGCTTGCGGCTCATCGGGCTGATCGGCGCGGGATGAATCGGACGACTCACCGATTCCGTGATCGGACCCAGATTGTCGATCGGGTGCCCGAGCCCGTTGATAACCCGCCCGAGCATCTTGATCGAAACCGGGGCCGCCTGATAGACCTGCTTGAGCCGAACGGCCGCGCCGGGGATGATACCTGTCGTGTCGGCCAAGAGCATGATGATGGTGTGCGCACCTTCAAACCCAACCACCTCACCAGCGATCGTGTGCTTAATCCCAGTCTGAGTTGGTGAACCAATCTCAACAAGCGAACCGATCGGTACGGGCAGATCCGTCGCCAGCACTGTCAGTCCGCGAACCGAACTCACTCGCCCAGCGATTCCCATCGGCTCGATGTGATCAAGCGCCTCGTACTCGGGCAGGAACAAACTCACGCAGCGTCATCCTTCGGTAGATCTTCAATCGGCATTGGCTCGATATATGCTGGGTCAGAGATCGTTTGATCAGCTTCATGAGCTACTTTAACCTCAGGCAACAACGCGCTGATGATCCGGTTAAGTTGGGTAGTGATCGATGCGTCGATGATGCCTCCCGATGTTGTTTGTGCGACACACGATCCGCGTTCGAGGGCAGAGTCGGTCACAACCTGAGCATGCTCACAGGCAACGAACCGTTCGATCATCTCGGGCAACTGGGCTTGGGCCAGTTCGACATCATCAGGATGCACGGCAAGTACAAGACGGGTTGATTCGGTTACACTTGAAAGAATGGCCTGCATCTCATTGAGCACCACCGTCGGGTCGAGCTCAATGACCCGACGCGTCACTCGCTGGGCAATCATTGCGCCAAGTTCGACAACCTGCGTACGGGCTTGTTCGAGCATGGTATCGCGTTGTTGCTCAAAGGCATCGAGCTGGGCAATCCACATCTGCGAGAGTTGATCGAGTAACTGGGCCTGGTTCTCCCGGGCTTCTTCGATACCCTTGGCAACCCCCTCTGCAAATCCTTGCTCGAATCCCTCTTTATACCCTTGGTTATGCCCATCATCGGAGGCATTTGAAACAAGCCGATCTCGCTGAGCATATGCATCACGAAGGATCTCTTTGGCTTGGGCATTGGCAGCCTCGATTACCGCCTGTCCACGCTTTTCAAGATCCTGAAGATCAAGCACAAGCGCATTATGTGTATACTGCTCGACATCTGCCCGTTTGATTAATCCCATTGCACCAACTCCAAAGTTCGCTCAGCCACAAATGGATCAGACGATCATTTCCCCTTCGCCCCCTCGCCCTTCGATCATCACATCGCCAGATTCTTCCAGCCGGCGTACGATATCGACGATGCGTTGCTGAGCTGCTTCGACATCCGAAACGCGCACCGGCCCCATGAACTCCATATCCTCTTGCACCATCGCAGCGGCCCGTTCGGACATATTGGTAAATATCTTCTTCTGAAGCTGCTCCGATGCCGTCTTGAGTGCCAACGAAAGCTCATCGTTCTCAATCTCTTTGAGTACCGCTTGGATGCCCTTATCGTTGACGAGTTTGATATCTTCGAAGACGAACATCAGTCGGCGAATCTCTTCAACCAGATCGGGATCGTCCGATTCGAGCCCTTCCATGATCGTCTTCTCGGTAGCACGATCGGTAAGATTGAGGATTTCCGAAACCGTTGGCACACCCCCGGCCTTCTCCATGCTCTGCATCAGCATATTGCTCAATCGACTCTCGAGCCCTTGCTCGACCTCGCGGATGACCTCGGGATTTGTCTGCTCCATGTTGGCGATGCGTTTGATGACTTCGAGTTGTTTCTCCATTGCAAGCCCAGCAAGCACCTCTGATGCCTTGTGATGCGAAAGATGGCACAGAATCAATGCGATGGTCTGAGGGTGTTCATCTTGGATAAAAGTCAACAAATTGTCCGACTCGGCGCGTTGAAGAAAACTAAAGGGTGTTTTCTGAACTTGGGTCTGGATCTGTGAGAGTAGCCGCTCTGCGGTCCCGGGTTCCAGCGAGTTGAGCAACAGGGTCTTGGCATAAGAGAGCGAACCTTCGTTGGCGTACTGCGAGGCGATGGAAATGCTGTAGAACTCTTCGATCACATCGTTCTGGATACGATCGGGCACTCGACCGAGACTTGCCAGCTCGCGTGTCACCTCCTCAACTTTACTTGCGGGCATATGGCGAAGAACATCGGCTGCCGCATCTGACCCAATGGCCAACAGCAAGATCGCGGCTTTGGTCATCCCATCAAGCTCTTTGATATCCTCTGGAAATGGTTCGTTCGGTTTGCGTGCCATAATCTTGTGTGCCTGTGTACTCAACTCTCCATGTCGTTTACTTCACTGTTACTCGACGGGTTCGGCCCAACGCTCGACAAGCCCGGCTGCCGAGGCAGGATCTTGGTTAATTAACTCAGTCACCTGATCACGGAGTTGCTGAACTTGGATGACCTGATCGTCAATCTCGATTCCGGTCATCACATGCTCCCCTTCGCTGGCTTCGCCGACAAGATCACCAACCGCTTCGAGATGCGGAGGCACACCTACAAGCTCTTGAGCACTTGGCAACTCGATCTTCTTACTCGATCGCTTGACCATCAACATCATCATCGCCAGCGAAATCAACGCGAGCACTCCGACAAGTGCGGTTTCAATCAACCTGCTTGATGTTCCCCACCCCCCGCCACTTGCCCCCCCGGCAAGTGCACCTACGAATCCAACATTCTGAATTGCCCCCCCGCTACCGGCCATCAGGCCCAACGGTGCCATCGAAATCATGAGCGAACCGTGAACCGGCTGGCCATCAGGACCAACGCTCACCAAATGAGGCTGAATCAAACGCTCAAAAATTTCTCGCTCAGATTCAAAAAAATCCTTGGCCTCATCGCTGGTGATCGGCGCTGGTTCTTCACCTTCGGCAACTGGACGAGATCGCTTGATGATGCTTTCAATATATTCCTGTGGAATGATCACCGAAGCACTAAGCTGCGTGGGCATCCCCCGGGGATCTTCCACGCTCTTGGTGCGTTGCCCGATAGCGTTTTGGAACTGCTTATCCGCAGTGACATCGACATTCGATGTGCCCGGCCCGCCGCTTCCGGTATTGATCGCAACCGCCTGATTTGAGCGGACACCTGGCTCGGCGCCGGGGCTGATCTGCGTGGTGCTTTGATCGCTGGCCGAATCACTCGTCAATAACTCGGCGACAGTCCCTTCGCCCTTGGGCAAGTAATAATTTTCGGTTGACCGCACCTTGGTGATATCCACTCTGGCGGTAATCGAAACGACGACGCCGGGGATATGTCCGAAGAGCCCTTCGATTTTCTGCTTGGTATGTTTTTCAACCTGGGCGGCGTACTCGAGGTATTGAGAAGAAGATTGGGAGTCTTCGCTCGATGCAGTGCGGGCACGCCCAGTTGAGCCGTCGATCACCTGCACATTGGCAAGTACCAATCCTGAAACCGCGCCCGAGACGGTACGGGCAGCCGCATCGACAGTATTCTGGGAAATCGCCCCACCTGACCGCGTAAAAAGGGTCACCGAAGCGGTCGGCATTCGTGAAGCCCTGCCGAGTCCCGAGGCCTGAGGCACATCGAGAATCACACTCGCCTTACTGATCCCTGAGAAGTTGGCAATAATACGGGAGAGCTCGTTCTGGAGCGCAATGTGGAGCTGCTGGCGGTGCTGAGCGTTTGAGGCTTTCCAATCTTGAGAGTCAATCAGGTTGTTGAAGAGCAGCGTGGTATCGCCGGGGAGTTGACCCGCCTCGGCAAGGTACGACAGGGCATAACGCTGTTGACTTGCAGGGATCACCAGACGCCCATCAACGACCTTGGCGTCGAACCCGCCGCTTTGAAGCGCCTGAACGGTCTGGTTCTGCCCATCGGCAGCCATCAGATCAACAAGCGCAGGTTTGGCAGTGTATTGGGTAACGAGGAAGAGGGTCATGAGTGCGATGACGGTGAGCGACGCGAGCAAAAGCTTTTGCGAAGCCGTCATCTTACCGACCTGCTCTTGGATATTGGCCATTGCTTGGCGTATTTGGTCCATCGCTCTTTGGCCTCCTGCCACGAATCGGCGCAATCCTTGCACCATCGACACGCGAGAATCGCGCCGATGCAGGCATCATCGGCCGATGCGTGCGCTCAACTTGACAACACAGGGATACTTTTTATCGGAATACGAAGTGGTGCAGAACTTGCGCACAAGACGAAAAATCAAGACCTAGGCCAAACGAAACCGAATGAATCAAACCCGCATCTGCTTGACTTCGTTGTAGGCTTCCATCACTTGATTACGCATTGCTTGGAGCATCTTGAAGGCGGTGTCGGCCTGGTCGGTCGCTGCGATCACACCTTCGAGATCTTTGCGCTTCCCGCTCATATAATCCTCTGCCGCCTTGCCCGCATCGGCCTGGAGCGCACTGACCTCTTTGAGATTATTCATCAGCACCGATTTGAAACTTGGGGCTTGTGTATTGCCCTGCTGATTCCCTTGCCCACCTTGCAGTGGAAACGGGTTAGCATTGCCTGCACCTGAGATGAGTCCGAGTGGGTCGCTCATGATTTGAATCCGTTATCGAGTGCTGATCGTCAAAAACTTTACTCCAAAAAGAGTATATCAGGCAAGGAGCCGCAATGCCTGGGCCATCATGCTTTTGGTTGCTTCGGCCGCCACCACATTGGCCTCATATGCCCGCGAGGCTTGAAGACCGTTGACCCATTCCGAGGTCGTATCAATATCGGGCACCATAAGGTACCCATCTGCATCAGCATTGGGATGACCCGGGCGATGCTCTGACCGAAGCGTCCCTTCAAGAATTTGAATATTCGACACCTCAACGCCTAAGAGCTCACCATCAGACCCTGCTGGTGAGAGCATTGCAGCTCGGCGAAGGTAAGGTTCGTACTCACCCTTGGCGTTCTCGATCGAATTGGCATTGGCAATGTTGCTGGCAATCACCGCCATCCGTGTCCGCTGAGCGATCATACCCGAAGTTGAGATATCAAGTGTGCCATACATGGGCCCATTTCCTCCCAAGCTGTGCCTAAGCCAGCCCTTACATCACTCGCTGAGCAATCGCGAGTTTGAGTTGCGATCTGGTTTTGCGCATCAGGTCTGCTGCGACACGGAATGCTGAAGCGTTTTCAACAAGTTGTTGCATGAGTCGCTCGAGATCGCGTTGGTTCCGATCATGGAAAAGCATCCCCGCCGTCGGGGACTGCGGATTGAGTACCAACTGGCGTCCACGGGTCTGAACCTGCTTGGTCTGCCTGAGGATGAGCTCGCCATGCCCCCCCCCGGTGCTCGATCGGCGTTCTTCGATCGCTTCGCCGAGGAGTTTCTGAAAATCTCGTGGGTCGACATCCTTGCCCTGGTAGTTGGGCGTATCAATATTGGCAATGTTGTTGGCGATGATCCGTTGGCGCTGACCTGCAAAGAGAAACATTTTCTCCAGCGCGGGCATGGCTCCAGATGTATTTAGATCTTTGATAATCACGGCTCATACTCCACGCTTCGATCCGCAAAGCCCATACCAACGCTCCTCCCCCACACACAAACCTCACAGGTTCGGTGAAACCAAGCTTTCTTCTTTCCATTTCTTGAGCTTAAGCCCCAGCGTACGCACCCCGATTCCCAATGCCTTGGCGGTTTTCTGGCGGTGCCCGTTGAACCGCTCGAGCGTGGCCACAATCGTGTCACGCTCAAGATCCGCCAGCGTACGATCCCCAGGCTGAACGACGGGCGCCGAAACTGGTTTGGACTCGGCCAAACTCGAAGCAGACACAAACGAATGATTCCCCGCCCCATTCGAAGGAGTAATCGGCTTGGGCTCGGCAATCCGTGAGGCTGAACCATTGATGCTCGATGCACGCAAAGGCGTTGCTTTGGGTGTCGGACGCGAGGTCATCAACCACGGCTCGATCAAAGTATGTGTAATGATCCTCGACTTGGGGTCACTAAGCACAACCGCCCGCTCACAGATATTCTGAAGCTCACGAACATTGCCCGGCCATTGATACCCCTTCAACAACTCAATCCCTTCGTCACTCACCCGCGAACATCCGCGTCCGTCACGCTGACAAATCTGGTCAATGAAAAATTGCGCCAAAACGGGTACATCTTCGAGTCGTTCACGCAATGCAGGAATCTGAATAGGGAGCACATTAAGTCGATAGAATAAATCCTGACGAAACTCACCCATCGAGGCTGCATGGGGTAGATCCCGGTTGCTCGTCGCAATGATCCGCACATCAACCCCAATCGTCGTACTCGACCCCACACGCTCGAAAGCTCGCTCTTGAAGCACCCGCAAAAGCTTGGCTTGGATCTGAGGTGAAACCTCCGAGACTTCGTCGAGCAACAGCGATCCTGTGTCGGCAAGCTCAAAGCGTCCCTTGCGCAAAGTATCCGCCCCGGTAAAAGCACCCTTTTCATGCCCAAAGAGCTCAGATTCGAGGAGGTTCTCGTTCAGAGCGGCACAGTTCACCGCAAGGTAAGGCGAATCGGATCGTGGGCTCAGGTCATGGACTGCATGGGCGACGACCTCTTTACCAACGCCGCTCTCCCCAGTAATAAGCACAGTACCGTGACTCGAGGCCACCGCGCGGACCTGCTCGCGAACTTTGCGCATCGCACTCGAATCCCCAATGAGCCGATCAAGCCCGGTCATCGCCGAGTTGCTCACACCAATGTTTCGCCGAGCATTGGCTTTGAGAATGGCATTTTCGCGAACAACCGCCGCGTGCCCGATGGCGCGTTTGATCGCGATAATTAACTCATCGCCTTCAAAGGGCTTGGTGATGTAGTCGTATGCCCCGTTTTTCATTGCCTGAACAGCGGTTTCAATCGTTCCAAAGGCCGTCATCAGGATCACTGGCAAATCGCTGTCGATCTCCTGAATCTTGCCCGCAAGCTCAATGCCCGTCATCCCAGGCATGTTCAGATCCGTCACCACCGCATCGGGCCTGCGAGAAGCAATTTCTTTGATCGCACCTTTGGCGTCGCAAGCAGTACGAACATTGAAACCGGCACGAGTCAGTGTCGACCCGATTGAGTCACGCATCATTTCTTTATCATCGACAACAAGAATTGATCTCGGCATATCAGCTTACCCCATGAATATGCACCGCTCGGTGCTGTGGCTTGACCACAATCTCTGCATCGCCCAAACCCCGGCTTCCCTGAGAAACCACCACAGGCTGGACCTTTGGCAAATAAAACTCGACACGAGCGCCAACCCCTTGGACTTGGCCGTCACTTCCATTGTTACGAACCTCAACCTTGCCCCGATGAGCGTCGATGATCCGATGCACGATCGCCAATCCAAGCCCGGTGCCCGTTGCACGGGTGGTAAAGAACGGATTGAACATCCGCTCGATCACTTGCTCGGGGATCCCATCGCCCTGATCGCCAATCGAGAAGACACATCCCTGGGCCTGTTGCTCAGCGTCTTCGAGCATGCAGGGTTCGACACCGATGACGATCTGCTTGCCCCCACTGACACGGTTAGCCTCGCCAGCATTGCGCAAGATATTGACTAATGCCTGCTGAATCAGAGTTGGGTCGCACATAAGCTCAAAAGAATTTGTCTCGAGGTCCTGACGCAAAACTTGCATATTGTGTAAATCAGCCCAACACATTTCAAGAGCAGCATCGATCAACCCAGAAGTATCGCATGGATGGGGGTGAATCTTCATTTCGCGGGCAAAGGTAAGCACATCCCCAACAATTTCATCAAGCCCACGAACTGCCCGCCCGATCTTCTCGACGATTTGCTGTTGCTCAGGTAGATCCGCCAGATCTTCGATCAGCATGCTGGTATAGAGCCGAATCGAACCCAAAGGATTGCGAATTTCGTGAGAAATTCCCGCAGCCATCTCACCAAGGGCTGCAAGCCGACGCGATCGCTGAAGCGCCTCGTTGGCCTGGCGAAGCTCAGCATTGAGCCGACTTACTTCTGAGCGAAGTTGTCCATGTGTTTTTTCAAGTTTTGTGGTCACTTCTGTAAAAGCTGCCATCAACTCGGCCAAATCACCAGTAGAAAGTTCTTCGGCAGATGTCTTGCTGGCACCTTGATCTCTGCCAACCGACTTATCGAAGTTGTCCTGTGTTTTCAATGCCATGTCGATCACCCGTGCCGATCCTGAAGTATGGGATTGGGTGTCCCCGATCGAGTGGTATATGCCCGCAAGGCACTGATCCCCGTCCCCATCAAACTCAATTCCCCAGCCAGCCGATCGCGAATCGATTCCATGAGTTCTTGATCTTGGGCATCTTGCTGACGAAGTTTTTTCATCGCATGTTCAATTGAGGCGATCCGTTCGTATGCCTTGGACCGATCATGCGCATTCACCAAGGCAAGCGTCTTAGGGTCATTGATCAATGCGTCGATTTCTTCACCAACACAGACCAGTCCACGGACTATGGGCTCGCGTTTTGTGACAATCTCGACAATCTGTTCAATCTCACCCGACTCAATTGCCTCACGCTGCCCTGCAGCGATCTCACCGAGCCGATCCATCAACATCTTGGCCTCATCGACGAGTGAGTTGAGCCGAGCAGTTTCTAAACTGCTCTGGGTACTTGGGTTCGATGTCTGTGAAGAGTTGGTCATCCATGACCCTCGCAACTGATTAATCTCCATGGTTGATGCGGGAATCCGTTCCCAGCTCAACCACTCCGCATTATTATCGGCTCTTGGTGCGAATATCACCAGTTTGTGCGCAAAAAAGACTCACTGACCAGATTCATTCATCGGATTGAGCAAGCAGCACCGCGCTCGAGTTGAGCCATCGCTCCCAATCCGACCGGTCCATTGGGAGTGTTGGATCATCCCAGGTTTCATCAGGAATGGTTTCGTAGAATCGGCGTGCCCGTTCGTTGGCCGTGCGGGCGCGCCCGATCTGACCGGTCGCGATATATGCATTGACAATCTGCACCATCGCGACAAGTGATGCAGGATCAGAAACATATCGATCACGGGCACGATCGTAATACTTGATCGCATCGTCATACTCCCCGAGATCAAATGCCGAGTCCCCGAGATAGAAATACGCGTTTCGTAGCGCAATCGACTCGAACATCCCCAACTGCGAGGGTTTTTTCTTGCCCAGCGTCTCGATGGTCTTCTTGTACTGTCTGATCGCTTCGTACCGATGCTCGGTGATTTTGGCGAGTCGATGATTGCGTTCGGCTGCCGGCATCACCTCGCTGAGGGATTCTTCGATGATATCGCCGAGTCGGCGGTGCGCATCGGCCAATTTGAACAAAATCGCCCCGGCTTCAGGGTCCTCCGGATACCTTGCCAAAAACTCATCATACCGTTCAATCGCTCGCTCGGGACGGCCGGTGCGGTCGTACAACCCGCCAAGCTCCAGGAGTGCATCACGGAAGAGCTCAGTCTGGGTCGACCCCATCGACCCGTCAAGAGCCGAAACCAAAAGCTCCTCGGCCCGAGCATCATTGGAAGTATCCTCGTCATAAAGATAGGCTTGGGCCAAGGGCACAAAACTCGCATCGGCAAAAGGACCAATATCGGCACCATTGGTGCCCTTCCTCGCCTCGATCAAACCTTTATAGACATCCGCAGCCGTTTTGAAATCGCCCAATGCCCGCAACGATTCGGCCAGGCGGAACAATGCTTGGGCATGCTTTGGATCCGAAGGCATCGACTCGGCATAAAGTTTGAAGGCCTGGATTGCTTCGGATTGGTCCCCCGCACGATCAAACAAATCCGCCGATCTCCAGAGCGAATCGGCATAGACCGAAAGATTCATCACAATATGGCGATCGGCATGCAAGCGATAATTGGTTGCTGCCGACATCAGGTGTCTTTGAACCTCAGCCCGAGTTGATGGATCAAGCCCCAAAAGTGTACGAACCTCGCGTATCGGCTTACCCAGCAGCGATTCGGCAGCTGCTTGATGTCCTTTGGCAAGCGCTTTGAGCACTTCAGTAGGAATCTCTTGCCCACGATAAAGTCGATCGGCAAGCACTGCAAATTGGATCGATTCCTCAGAATTGCCCGCAGATAGAGAATCATCAGCACGAGCAAGAAGTGAATCGAGCACCTGCTGGCGTGATGGATGAGACTCGATCCCGAAATTGCCGTATTGTTCAACAAGTGAGCGATAGGCTTCGAGTGCCAGTTCAGGATAAGAAAGCCTTGCTTGAGTCTCACCGAGTCCCAGCAATGCCAATGGATAGGCAGAAGAGTTGGAATACCGATCAACGATCTCGCTGTAGAGATCTCTTGCCGACGCGGTATGACCTTTTGCATCTTCAATGATCGCCTGCATAAGCAGAACCTGCGGGTACTGCAAATCTCCCGCTGCCGAAAGGACTTTGGCATGCTCGACCTGTTCGCTGGCCTGGCGAAGTGCTCCCAACTCGTTGTAGGCCCGCGCGAGGATCAAGTGTAATCTGGATCGCCCCTCAACCCCGGCCCGTTCAAGTCGAGGCATGGCCCGAAGGATCCGGGTAATCGTCTCATCAACAAAGCCCTGTTCTAAACGAACATTGCCCTGAGTTTCAAGAGCCCAGACCCGATCGGCGATCGGAAGATGAGGATCAATGAGCATGTCGGCAAGGAGTTCCATTGCCTTATCCACCTCAGGTTTGACTCGATCGAGCATGGAGTTGACTGCCCGTTTATAAACCGCATCCCGAAGGAATCGCTGAGACTCGGGAATCTCGCGTGCACGCTGAAGCGCGAGGTCAAGTTGATCGCGTGCAAGATAGGTATTGGCCAACGAAGCGAGGTCTTTGGGCGAAAGCCCGCCACCAAGTCGTTCCGCTTCGAGATATTCACGGATGACCGAAACATGGTTCCGGTCATCATTGATCATCCGTTTCTGCTGCCCGCGATAGATCGACCGGGCTTTGGCAAGATGGTAAAGGACTTTATCTTTGTTGGGAATCTCAGGTTTTTCGATCCAAGGATACACCTCGGTGTTGAGCAGCTCAATGGCCCGTTCGTACTCCTCGTTCTCGATCATCCGGTTGGCCAATGTGATCGTGGGTGTGATGTCGGGATCGGGCGAGCCTGCAATCGAAAAGGCCACCCCGAGCATGAGCATCCCCGCGCCCACAAGCAGTGTGGGCACTTGCCAAGCATCGCGCCACCCGGCTTTGAGCATCATCACCGGATCTTGAATCACCTCGGTCTTTGGAACCTTGGGCTGATCGGCTTCGACCCCCACGGGTGCATCGATCGGGGCTTCTTCGGATTGGTTGCTCGGTTCATCCGTCACGCCAAAGAGTCCTTTCCCGAATTCCGCCACGAGCGCACCGATCCATGGGCGCAATGGGCAAGAGGCCTGAGATAACCCTCATCGGACTATTTGGGGATCAGACTTCATAAGTACGCCCAATAGAGGACTCACGAATCCTCGGAATCCCAGGGCCCACGATCCTCAGCATGTACGATCGGGGCAGCAACAATCGTCCGCGTCGCCCGATCCCCGCGATGGAGCATTTCAGGATCAACCAATGCCAAAGCGGCAACGGGAGGCAAGACCCACTTGATCACATTGCGCACAATCGCTGCCCAGAGCGGTATCCGCTGCATCGCCTCCCCTTGGGCACGCACCACTCGGATCCCCATAAAGAACTTGCCCGGCGAGGCTCCCACCAGCCACTCCATGATCGACATCACCACAATCCCCGAAACCATCACCGAAGGGATCGCCAACCAAGCATCATCCGAGCGGGCAATGACCCCCAAGGTGACGATCTCGATCACACGGACATCGAAAATCAGTCCCACCCCCAGCGAAATCAGGAACACATCGACCATCGTCGCCATCAACCTGCGCCCAGGGTCGGCGAGCTCGAATCCATCGGGAATCCCCATGGCATCGCTCTTGTCAGGCACAATGACCACCACAAGCACCCCGGCCATAATCAGGATCATCATACCCATCAAAAATCGCATCTCGGCCTCGCTCACCGGGGTCGAGACAATTGGATCCCCTGCGTACACCAGTGCGCCATCCGAAAGATCGATCTCGTAGACCTGCACACCCCGATCCTCGCCAGAGGGGTCATCCTTGGACACTGCCCGATCCAGAAGCTCAAGCCCCAGAAGTCGATGCACCGAATCGAGCACCGTCAGCTCAACACCTTTGGGGAGATCAATCCCTTGGGCGATTGTAAAGAGCCCGGCATGCGACCAGGCCCGAATCCGCGCCTGATCCTGGTCATCCCAGTCAACCGCTGTCAACCCACGCATCCCGGCGAGGATTTCAAAACGCCCATCAGGGACAGCCAATATCACCCAGTCCATTGGCACCCATGATGCTTGCCCATCATCAAACCCATACGACTTGATCGCTGCAGGATCGGAAAGGTCCAGTGCGATCACCTGCGTGCCGATCGCCGAGATCATCCACCGCGCTGGCACATCGCCAGCCGAGCTCTTCAACGGGGGAAGATCAACGGAATCCCACGCATCTTTTTTCATCGTAAATAGCGTATATCGCCCTTCGTTTTTGAGGAGCACCCAGAGCGTGTCGTTTGTTGCAACCAACCCGTGAACTTCTCCTTCGGCGGTGATTGCCGGCTCGCTGTCAAGCCGACCGGTGGGGATGAATCCCCAGAGATCACCCACCGGCGAGGGAACCGCCTGCCCTGAGAACACCCGCCGAATCTTCCCGCGCGGAGTCGAGCTCGTCGGGAAGACGAGATAGATACGATTCTCGATCGCAGCGATGGCGTCGGGGAACCGATTGAGATTCCGCACCGCATGAAGTTCGCCGGGCTGGGCGGAGTCTATCGGAATCTGCGCGTTGATATCGCTGTCGCGAGGGGGCAGGTGCACCAGCAGAACCTCATCGTTTCTGTTTTCATACACCGCCCAGGCATGAGTCTGGGTATCGTCAGTCCCCGAAGCAACCAGCACCTGTCCCCAGGCACCACCGATTGCAATCGCAAGGATCAGTAACCCCCAAAGCAGGTATGGAGATCGCTGTTGATTCAAGGTTCACCATCCGATTGGGTATTGAGCTTTGTATCCGAATGTTCAAAGACTGCATCAAGATTAATCGTTTCATCAACCCGGTAGGCACGCAATAACTTCGATGGATCAAACACGATCGGGCGGATGGCTTTGCTGCGAGGCTCGGAGAGTTCGATGCGAATGAATCCGGAATCGTTGGGTGTGGTGATCTCGATCTTGCCCGGTACCAAAACAGGCTGACCCCCTTTGATTGACGCCTCTTTGTATCGAGAGAGCTCCGCGGTGGCGACCAGATCGCCAACACGATCGAAGGCTTGTGATCGAACAACCAGATTGGTCTTGGGGTTGATCCAAAGCATCACCGAACCCCACCGCGATGGCATCGAAACCCCCACCGATTTTCCGTCGTCAGCCCAGCGCGTCCCACCCGCCCGGGTCAGGTCGATGGGCATCAACCCCGTCAGAGCAATGAGCTCGGCGGGGTGCACAGGAAGCCCAATCGCACCGGCCTTCTCAGGTGTGGTTTGATCGAGTTGTCCGATGAGCACGGTTTTTCGATCCCCATTCGAGAGATCAAACGACCAATATTGCTCGGCATTGGCACCGAAGGCGAAGTAGGTTTCACCGAGCTTGCCGATGGTCAGGGAGATATTGGTGGGCTTGACGAGCTGAAGATGTCCTTCGCCCTGCTCTTCGTAGGATGCGCCATCGGAGTAGGTGCCTTTGGCGCGCAGGCTGATGCGAGCCCAGAGTGTGTCGAGCGGGTCAATGCGTTGGTTGTGAATCTCAGCAAGCTCGGTCGTTGAGGGCGGATCACCAAGCTTGGCGATATCCACCGTATTCGTTGATGAACACCCCCAGAGCATCGCCACCAATGAGATCAGAAGGACAAACTTGGCGACGCGCATCATGAATCTCCGTCGGCATCAAGATTCATGACCTGCCCGAGCTCTTCAGTGGCCTGGGCGATGGTGTCGTCGTCGAGCCCCGGATCGATGACTTCGAAAAGCGGGCCCCCGCCGCCCTTTTGGCGCTGACGAACAATCAATACCCCCGGCTGATCCTTGCCCGGAGGGGTCGAACGCTCGTACATGAGCTTCTTCTTGCGCATCAGGATCAGCGCCAACAGATATCGGAAAGCAAGCTGCTTGTGCTCAGTTGCCTCTTCAAGTTGTTCGAAAAGATCAAACATCTCGTCTTCGGAGACCAATTGCTTGGGCTGATCGTTGGCATCAGGGACGGTTCGCTTCCAAAACCCGAAGAGCGAGGTTCCGGGCGGCAAATTGGGACCATTGGACCAAGCTTCGAGTGTGTAAAGCACCCGAGTCAATGGCTCATCACTGGGCGATTCGATTAAAGCGGCGATGTGCTCTTCGCCAATTTCAAGTGCGCGACCGGTCTGGGCGCATACATCTTGGGTACGGATGATGTCATAGGGAGCAGATGATAAAGCCATAACAGAGTGTATCCGTCGGCTGCCTGTGATTCATCGGCATGAGACATCAAAGAATCGTTGATTGGTTCCCCCTTCGCCGACACGGAAGATGATGGACTTGGCACATCGTGGACAACGGGCAAGGTATCGCTGCCCATCAACGCTGCGATAGACCCGCTGATAGGCACCGGCGCACACAAACTGCACGCCCAGCCAGGGGCGTTGGTTGGGTTGGTCGGTGACGATTTCGCGAGGGGACGAAGATGGTGTTGCACGCAATGACATGGTTTCATTCATCGGCCAAACGAAAGCATCAACTCAAACGATCTAAATCCCGCAATAGTGAAGACTAACGGTCGTCTATTGGAGCCAACTTGACTATCCTGCCGAGATCAGTCTTGGTAGAAATCGGTTTCCTGCATTTGTCTACACGAGGATTCAGTCGCTCAGTTCACCTATATGGCCGCCTCACTCGCCATCTTGCCCGATCCTCCGCCTCCACCTGCGCCCATCGGTCTCATCGCAGGCGGCGGAGATCTCCCTATTTTCGTCGCCAAAGGACTCATCGAGATGGGACACGAAGTGCATGGATTGGGACTCCACCGTCAATATGACGACCAGCTCCCGGCGTTGTGCACGACTTTTCGAGATGTCGGGCTCTTACGAATACGCTCTTGGGGGAATCGGCTTCGCAAAATGGGCGTGCATCATGCGATTATGGTTGGTAAAGTAGACAAGGCGAAATTGATGCATCAGCGGTGGAAACTGGTGAAAAACATCCCCGATCTCACCACGGCCACCGCGTGGTACAAACACCTTCGCCATGACAGGCGTTCGCATGCGGTGCTCAAGGTGATCGCGGACGAACTTGACCGCAATGGAGTATCCCTCATCGACTCGACCTTCCCCATCACGAACCAGCTCTCCGAACCCGGGGTGATGACCTCGACCAAGCCCACCGCGAACCATCGCGCCGATATCGAGTTTGTGTGGCCTTTGCTTACCGAACTACTCCGGCTCGACATCGGGCAATCGCTCACTGTCCGTGATCGGGATGTGATCTCGGTCGAAGCGGTCGAAGGCACTGACGGGATGATCCAACGCACCGGCAGCCTTTGCAAACGAGGCGGATGGACACTCGTCAAGGGTGCCCGCGCTCAACACGATCGACGATCCGATGTCCCGACCGTTGGGGTGCAGACCCTCGAAAACATGCACAAGCACGGCGGGACATGCCTGGCAATCGCAGCGGGCGATGTGATTATGCTCGATCGGTTTGCCATGCTCGAACGGGCGGACGAGTTGGGCATCGCCATCGTCGGCGTACCGGTGTCCCATGCACCGATCAAGCCCGCTGAATCCTTAGCGCCCATTGCGCAAATGGACTTGGCATTCAAATCGACCAAATCCGACACCTCGGTCCACCACGCTGATGACTGATGCAGACCCCGTCTTTGTCTCGCGAGGTGGACTCAAGCTCCATCATGCTTTCAATGCATTCGGAGTCGATCCCGACGGATTACTCTGCGCCGATTTTGGATGCTCCACGGGCGGGTTCACCGATTGCCTGTTGCAAAGTGGAGCCAGGTGTGTCCATGCCATCGACACCGCCTATGGCGAGTTCGCCTGGAAACTCCGCACCGACGATCGGGTGGTCATCCACGAGCGCTCCAACGCTTTACATCTCCCCCCCCCGATAGAGGTGGTCGAACAGGGCGGGATTGATCTGGGAGTGATTGATCTGGGGTGGACGCCCCAGAACCGAGCATTGCACGCGGCGGCGAGGTGGCTCAAACCCAATGGACGAATCATCTCACTCGTCAAGCCTCACTATGAAGCCGACAAGGCGGATCTGGGCCAAGGCGGGATGCTTGATCCTCATCGAGCCGAGGAGATTGCAATTTCGGTGCATGATTCGCTTGGTGATCTTGGGTATACCGTCCTCGACTGGACGAAAAGCCCGGTGCTTGGCGGGAAGATGAAAAAGGGCAAACTCAAGGGGAAAGGGAACCCAGAGTGGTTGGTCTTGGTGTCGAGTCGGTATTCGATCGACAACCCGCCTGCGAGCATGTGAAAACCGAGCCCTGGCCGTGGGAGAGTGGTCTTGGCTCGGTTTGATTTCGAAGAATCGCTCCCTGACAGTCGCAGCTCATCAAGAAAAGATTATGCTGCCCGCTGATAGCCGGTGCCTGCAAGTGCACGAATCATGCGCTGCTTATCGCCTTGGCGGTCATAGCGGGTAATGACCATGGCCATCTTGGCGGGTCCTGGCTCTTCCATATCGCACCAGACGACATTGCCGGTGACGAAGACGGCCCGTCCTGGGCCGGTATCGCCGACATTGTTTGGGATATCTACCCGCATCGAGATGGTGTTGCCAGGTTCGATGGGCGTATCGAACTCAAAGCAGATGCCGCCTTCAGAAATGTCATAGATGTGTCCTGTGGTAGTGAATGTTGTTTCATCGGGATGAACGCGTACGCTGGTGCTGGTGTATCCCGGATTGACAACAAATCGTTCAAATTGACGGCGGTTGATCTGATGGGTGCTCATGAGTGCCTCCTTATTCTGATAGATACGACCCGCTTATCGGCCTCTGAATGGGAGAACTTGACCGACGCGTCCATTGTTTATTGAATCCATACCATTCCAACCTCAAAACGGGCAAAAAACGCCACTCGAAGCTACGATCAGATGGCAATGTTTATCGATCGCGCACGAATTCAGATCACCGCCGGCAATGGTGGCAATGGCAAAGTCTCCTTCAAACGAGCCAAAGGTATGCCCAAAGGCGGACCCGATGGTGGTGACGGAGGCAAGGGCGGTGATGTCATCCTCGCAGTTGATGAAGGACTCAATACCCTCATTGATTTTCGAGGCATCTACGAATGGAAAGCTGAAAATGGCGAAAATGGTGGAAGCAAACAATGCACCGGTGCCAATGCACCCGACAAAATCATCCGCGTCCCAGCGGGCACGGTTGTCTATGACGAGCATACCGGTGAGCAACTTGCCGATCTTGGCCCAGGTGATTCAATCGTTCTTGCCAAAGGCGGCAAGGGTGGGTATGGCAACGAGCATTTCAAAAACGCCATCAACCAAGCCCCGCGCACCGCATCGCCCGGCGAACCCGGCGAAGTGCGTGCACTCAATCTTGAACTCAAGGTTATCGCCGAAATCGGGTTGGTCGGGTTGCCCAACGCAGGCAAAAGCACTTTTCTCAAATCTGTGACACGAGCCGACCCCAAGATTGCCAACTATCCATTTACAACGCTCTCCCCTCAGCTTGGAATTGCGATTCTCGATCAATCGCGCCGGGTCGTCATCGCGGATATCCCCGGATTGATCGAAGGCGCCGCCGACGGTGCAGGTTTAGGGCATGATTTCTTGCGTCATATCGAACGCACCGAAGTCATCGTCCATGTGCTTGATGTCGAGCCAGACAACGCGCGGGGTGCTGCAGCCAACTACCGATCCATCCGCCAGGAGCTTGTCGAGTATTCATCAGAACTCGCCGAGAAACCCGAGCTGATCGTGCTCAACAAACTTGATCTGATGACACTTGAAGATCAGCAAAAGGCACTCGACACGCTCCGCACCGAACTCCAACTTGATGCGAACCAAGAGATTTTCCCAATCTCTGGTGCGACGGGGGTTGGGTGCGATGTGTTGCTCGAAGCAGCATGGAAGTTGTTGCATGGCGACAAGGTGCAGGTAGGTTGGTAAAGAGACCAATCTGACGAGCCGCGACCGTGAGGGAGCGGTCTTGCTTACTTTGCGTGCCCCAAAGATCCCTCCCTCACGGTCGCGGCTCGTTCAAGAAAAACTTCGTTTATTTCTTCGCCTTCACCCGCTTGACGATCTCGCGGTAGTTCTCGCGGAAGAAACCCGTGTATTCGATCTCAAGATTCGCCTGCCGACCATCTTTTTTCCATTCGTTGCGGACGATGCGATAGGTTGCTTTGGTGAAGGGCACCATCTCGCCATCAACCTCGGTTTCTGGGAACGCATAAAACAACGCATCAAGCTCGGCAATCTCGGCATCAGTGAACTTGCCCGAAGCGATCGCTTCGTTGAGCGCACTGTACGCCTTTCGGCAATCGACCGCGATATCAATCCCGAAGCACCCCATCATCACCATTACACCCGCACGCCACCCGGGATTCTTCACATCGGAAACAATCTCGAATGGATCGATCTGATCGACGAAATAGTCATCATACTGTTCATACATCGACCGCTTGACGGGCATTCGGCGGAGTTCATGCCATTTTGGCCCCATCGGCCTGCCGTCGGGGCCGAGGGGATTATTCGGGTCGTTCTTCTTAAACTGCCAGAGGGCTTGGGCTTCATCGGTGAGGCAGAAACGCACGAAGCGCATGGCGAGTTCGTAGTCGGGGCCGCCGTTGATAATCGAGACAGGATCGGCATCAATATACACCGCCCCGGCAGGATCGGCGTAGCCCACACGATCGCCTCCGCCTGAGTCTTTGATGACCTGGGCCTGACCGCGTCCATAAAAATCAATCGCCAGCCCGGCTGCCGCTTCGCCTTGCGAAACATCAATCGGAGGCTTGGTCGAAGAGTTCGTAAAATACCGCGTGTTGCCACTCATGGCGCGCAGGGTGCGCCAGCCTTGCTCCCAGCCTTCGTTGCCGAGGATGGAATCGAAGGTGGTGGTGATTGATCCGGACTGACGCGGATCGGCCAGGGCGATCCAGCCTGAGAGTTGAGGCGAGGTGAGGTCTTCAAACGCGGTGGGGTCTTGAAGCCCAAGTTTCTTGAACACATCGCGGTTGTAGACGATTCCAAAGCTTGACAACGCCGTCCCGATCCAGTATTGGTCTGGGTCGTAGAGTTCCTGAGGCCCGATCGCGTTCTCGCCAAAGAATGCATCGAGCTCGGTCTGGGTGAAGTTCGCCGGGCGTGACATGGAGACCACCACCTCATCCCCGAGCACTTCTGCGTTGGACATGCCTTTGGTTGAGATGGTGACGCCTTTTTTGACTAATCCATGGTCGTAGGACCCACCCCCGAGCATGAGATCGAACGCAATGGTCCCCGCGGGAAGAAACTCGGCTTGGCCGTCTTTGACCGCAATCGTACCTGCTTTGAGCTCGGCTTTGGCTTGATCTTTGAACATCGCAACGAGTTGTTTGCGAATTTCGGAGGTACCTCCGGGCGTACGCCAATCGACGCTGACGGCTTCGCCATACTCGCGTTGATGCCAGTTGGTAAAGGCGTACCCAAACTCATCACGAATCTGAGGCACATGGGGCGTAATGATAATCAGCGTCCGCGTTCCCGGCTGATGCCCGGTGCCCTTTTTCCCCGCACTCATCAAAAACGGCACCCCGAGGACGATGAGCAGCAATATCCCAATGACAATCTGTTGCATTTTCATTGTGCAAGTATATGGCCCAAGCCCCCTACTCATTCGAGCAAGGAGCTATTCTTCGTGCCAACAGCACCTATCGCCCACGCAAACCCTTGCCGCACAACCCCTTGCCTTCATTTGCAAAGTATCCCCGCTTGTGATATACTGAGATGTCCACCGTGGACATGTTTATTTTATAAAAAGCAGTGAAAGGAAAAAAATGAAAATGGTTAATCGCTTACGAACTCTCTGCCTCTCTGCCTCTCTGCCTCTCTGCCTCTCTGCCTCTCTGCCTCTCTGCCTCTCTGCCTCTCTGCCTCTCGTCAACAGTATACGCTGGAGGTGAGTTCGCCAACACTTCACTGACAAGAGGTGATTGGGTCTTCGTTCCAATTGTTGATGGGGGGGGAGGTGACCAGCGTGTTTGCCACTCGGACACCTGAAACAATTGATCTTTTTTCCATTTCTGGCGTATTGTTTGAGTGGGATACCGATGCTGGCCTTGTATCGTCAGCGTGGACACAATCAAGCCACGAGGAAATGCTTGTCTTTCTACATGTTGATTTATCAATGAACCTAGAGCAACAAGTCGATTACCTCCCCTTCGACATTGACCTACCAATGCTCCAAACCGCCCTTATCGAAAGCGACACAGCTGGCCCAGTGGCACCCGCTCCGTTTGATAACGGTCTCTTTTTTAATGATCCATTACAACCAACAATATCGAGCATGGACAACCCAACCCAATTGCTTGAGCCACTAGAAACAATTGGCCATTCTGCAACGGCAACAATCGGAGGAGCAAATGTTGGCCCGCCATCACCAGCTGACGATTGCCCCAGAAGTATTGCCAATATCATCGACTGGGTCAAAGCGGGTGCTGAGGCAGAAATAATGCTGCCCGGATCGTTTCTAGATGGATATCAAACTGCACGCGCCAACTCCGGATGCGCCACTTGTGAAGAAACTGATGTTATAATATCTACCCCCACACCATGGGTAGTGACCTGCCAATCTTGGACTCCGGTGGATACTATTTTGCTATCAGGGTGTAGAGCACAAACAAAATTTCGCCGAACCATCATCGGCACCCGCTCCCGAACGAAGACAAAAGTCTGTGAAGACTGTTCGGTTATACAATGCACTTCAGACCAATCCTTTGACCTGCCCCCCAAATCCTAGTCCATTCTTTATGCGAGTATCCTCGTAGAATGGGCGTATTTGGAAGGCAGGAAGACATGGCCAGAAAACGGCATTCAGCAGAACAGATCATCAACAAACTGA
>JALSHH010000024.1 GCA_026982335.1 Phycisphaerales bacterium | reverse complement strand
CCGAATCACCCGAGTCGTCATTCATCCATCAGAGGCCTGCTCCGCTACGCTCCGCAGCCCTCTGATGGGACAAAGGAACGCCACTGCCCTAACATAGGGAGTGGTACAGAATATGGGGGCAGGTCAATTGTTTGATCTACTCGATAATTTTCGAGACTTTATCCGTAGACTTGTATAACAGCAATTTTGTAAATGCAGGAGAAATGCCGCCATGAATCGCCTCACCAAGTATACCTTAATTGGAATTCTCCTGTTGCCGGTCTCATACGCATTGATCGCCCAACCAACAGTCTTTGACCGCGACAATGCCACTCCCAAACCCGAAACGCCGGCATGGGAAACCGAGCGTGATCTCATCGTCCTCTTTGAGGATTCAGATGATCGTGTTGCTCTTGCGCGTCTCGTGATGAGTAGCTCACTTGATATCACCCACCCCTTAACACCGCAGCAACGATATGATGGCCTAAGCATTGCAGGCCACACACTCTTCCGAGAAGGCGAGATTCAAGATGTCATCGAATGCTTTTCTGGAGTCATTGCACTGAATATATCAGATGATGCATCCGCAGATGCTGCAAGAATGAAAGCTCAATCTTATTTTTTATTGGGCGATTATGCTCAAGCAGTCAACGCCTACCAACTTGCCGATTCCATTTCTCGACAAATAGAAGCCGATACTGGGTTCCATGATCTCTATCGCCTCATCATTACCCAATACCTCACGGCTGCACAAATGGATGACAACTTTGATCTTGTGTATTCACTTGTTGATGAGATACTGAACAACTATACAAAATACGAGTCGAATGGAGGCAATATTCGTGCCCAAGTGCTCGAGATTGGTGCCCGCTCTGCACGCAAGGAAGGCAATAATGGAAAAGCAGCGACATACCTCACAACCCTCCTTCGGGATTTCCCTGATTACGGCGTAGCATTTCCAGGCCCGCGAGCAAAGCTTCAGATGGATTTGATTGAGGCACAGGGATTCTCATTCGAGAACAAAGACCCAGAAGCCGTTGAGGCTGCGATGAACATTGTCATGGATGATCGCTACTACGGTATGCCTATTTGGTCATATTATGTAGACATCTCCGCAAGGCTCCTTGATGAAAACGATGATATTCGTGATGCCAACCAACTCCGCCTCTGGGCTATCGAGCAGCTTGATTTGAAGCTCGGCTCGCTCCCCCAGAACGACCTAAACACAACCATGTACCAAACAGCGATCCGTCAATCACAGTCAGACTTGATCTACCGTACAGCCAATATGTACGAGAAGACCCGTCAAAATCAAAAAGCAACCGATCTTTACCAACGCATAATCAATGATTTTGCTGATGTCACACCCGAATATGCGCAATATTCAAATCGGCGATTGATCCATCTCCAGAATGCGCCCTAAGCAAGTCGCTCCAAAAACTGCTCCAGCATGTCCAAACCGAACGGGCGTTTTGCCTGTTCGGTTTTTTGCTGGCATCCCGATAATCTTGGAATTCTCCAACCCCACACCAAGCCTTACTCGTACTACCCATTCGGCATCGTTTGCCGAGACCACGAGACCCTGTTCAAGAGAAAACCCAGGAGAAAAAAAGATGAAACGCAAAACAGTACTCGCATTCACAACCGGCGCTGCATGTACCGCATCGCTCGCACTCCTCATCGCAGCAGCCCCCACACAGGACAGCACAGAACCAGATGTCAAAGGAAACCAACTAGGCGAAACAGACCCGATGGCCGAGATGATGCGCCTCGCAACACCCAACGAGCACCACGCCGAACTCGGAAAAACCGTCGGCAACTGGACCGCCAAAACCAGCTTCATCATGGACCCCTCCCAGCCACCAGTCACCGGCGAAGGAACCATGAGCGTCAAATGGGTACTCGGCGGACGATATATCATGTCCGAGTTCAAAATGGACTTCATGGGCAAACCCTTTGAAGGCATCGGATACACCGGTTATGACATCGCCCACGAACAATACATTGGCACATGGGCCGACACCTTGTCCACCGCCATCACCTCCATGACTGGAAACATGGACGAGGACGGAACCTTGACCCTCTATGGCACCGCAACGACAGCCAAGGGAGATAACCTCATCAAAATCGTCTCCACTTGGATCGACGAGGACACCATGACTGACAAGTTCTACGACCAAATGCCTGACGGCACATGGTTCAACTCCGGCACTATCACTTATACCCGAGACTAAATCTATCCGTCGCATCTATTATTCGCTGCCTCGGATTGTGAATCGGATTTTTCTCGAGCCATGGAGCCTACCAACCCGCCCAAATCTTGGGCGGGTTTTTGATTGCTTACAAATCCGGGGCAACTCAAATGCGTTCATACAACGGCAAGTCTCCAACCAATGGGCGACAATAATCGAGGAATTTTTGTGTGACATTGTTATGCCCGTCAATAAACTCCGCAGGCATATGTTTGGTCTTGGCTGCCACATCGCTGAGCTCAATCCGCTCAAACCGCGCGGCATATGGCTGACTCACACCGATCGGACTCGTGCGAAGAATGGCTACTGATCCATCGAGATCCCCACTTGTCGCAAGCTTGGCTGCGAATCGTCCAACCCCGCGTGCTTCCTTTTGATCCACAGGCGATTGATCCGGGAAACACCGTTGCACATATCCAAAGGTATCGGCCCGTACCCGCACCGCCGTCCCGCCTTGAGGCGTGAGTTTCTCTTTGAGCAGATCCGAGAGGGCATCGCCGAGGGCCCCCGAGCCTGAGAGTTGCACATTGCCATGGGCATCGGTCTGGGCGTTCTTGATGAGCATTGCCCCGATCGAGTTGCCGTGCTTGTCGGCAATCCCTTCGGACACCGCGATATGCACCCGCTGACGCTTGTCGTAGAGTTTGGCGACATCATCGACAAAGCGGTCAGTATCAAACGGAACCTCAGGCAGATAAATCAGCTGAGGCCCATCGGTCGAACCACCTTCATGGGCATACCGATCATCACGGCGTGCCAGCGCCGAAGCAGCGGTCAAGAACCCGGCATGGCGCCCCATGATCACATTGATCTTGATCCCGGGCAGCGAAATATTATCAAGAAAATCCGCCATGCACGCTTTGGCAACAAATCGTGCCGCGCTGGGAAATCCTGGCGTGTGATCGTTGATGACCAGATCATTGTCTACCGTTTTGGGAATATGAAAACACCGCAGTTCATACCCCGTCTCGTTGGCCATTTCGTTGACGATTCGGCAGGTGTCGGAGCTGTCATTGCCGCCGATGTAGAAGAAATATCGGATATCATGCTCTTTGCACGCTTCGAGAATCCGCTGGCAGTATGCCCCATCGGGCTTATCGCGCGTTGAACCGAGCCCTGCGCTGGGTGTTTGGGCCAAAATTTGCAATCGGTCATGGGGATAGTCGGTCAGGTCATACAAATCGCCACTGATCAATCCTGCCACGCCGTGGCGCATCCCCAGAATTTTTTTGATCGGATTCCCCGGATTTCCTGCCCCTCGTCGGCGTAAGCCTTCGATTACTCCTACGAGTGATTCATTAATTACTGCTGTGGGGCCACCAGACTGTCCGATCACTGCATTGCCTGTTGCCAGATCAATTGTCATCACATACCTTTCACCAATTTTCATCGCACAGGCATTAGGCCCATGTTGTCCACCACATCCTAGGCTTCCAATCTGAATCCTCGTTTTGTCTCTTGTCTCTCCCCAAATTTTTTGAATGGGATGGGTGAGGTGTGGGGAATCAGAAAGAGTAAGTGTGGTTTTTGCATCATACCGGGCAACCATTTTCTGCCGGTGCAGGAAAAGTGAAAGTGAAAGGGAATTGGTTTAGTCGCGCCATTTGTCTTTGACGACACCGTACTCGAAGAGGACATGGGCGGATTCGTCGATTTGGGTTTCACTTGAGCCGCTGAAGATGAGGAAGAGATGTCCGGAACCTGATTTTTTTCGGGTCCAGTTCCATGTCCATGTTTCGGTGCCATCGTCGTTGGTCGTGCGTTCGGTGGGTTCGCCGAGGGTTTGGAGGACATCGTCGGTGGTGGAGGTGTGTTTTTTGATGCGCGAAAGATCGGAAGGCTGGACATAGGCGCCGTGGATTTTGGTCGAGGAATGATGCCCCGCAAGGCACCCGGTGAGGGTGAGGGGAAGAGCGACGAAAGCTCCGGCAAGGATCATGGCGGTGGCGGCTCGGCGAGTTGGACGCATGGGGAATCTCCTTTGGCGTTCATTATATCCGAAAACGGTACTCGGAAACAGACCGTGGGGATTTTGAGGGTGCCGATGCGATTGTGGAAATGAAAAAGCCCAACCAAATGGCTGGGCTTTGGTTTTGATTGAGTCGGTTTTTAGGCCGGGTCGGCAGCGAGATTACGAATTGAAGCCTGGCGGTGGATGCGTTTGGAGGCTGCTTCGGCTTGTTCTCTGGCGACGGTCTCGGCTTCGAGGAAGTCTTCACCGAAGCGGAAGAGGCGGAATGAGTTGCCGATGACGAAGACATCGGGGATGAAGTGGAAGAAGGCAGCGAATCCGACGCCGATACTGGCTCCACCCAAGGCTTGGAATGAACCGGTAGCGGCGAGTGTCAGCCCGACGATGGCTGCCAAGATCGAAAAGATGATGTTTTGGGTCACGATCATGCGGGATCGACGGGCCAGTTCCATCAGGAAGGGCAGTCGGTTGAGCTCGTCGGTCATCAGGGCGACGCCTGCAGAGTTGGCGGCGATATCTGAGCCCGAAAGCCCCATCGCCACGCCGACATCTGCTTCGGCCAGTGCAGGGCCGTCATTGATGCCGTCGCCGACCATCATGACGCGGTACCCATCGTTGGTGAGTTGCTTGATGAGTTCGTGTTTTTCTTCGGGGAGGCACTCGGCCTCGACGGCATCGACGCCGGTGACGGCACCGACGCGTTTGCCAACACTTAGACGATCGCCGGTGAAGATGGCGATCATGCGGACATTGAGTTCGCGGAGTCGATCGACGACGGCTTTGGAGTTGGGGCGTATTTTGTCTTCGAGCCCGACGGCGCCGAGGTATTTGCCATCGACAATGACATGGACACCCGACATCCCTTCGATGCGTTTTTCGATTTGATCAATGGCATCGGCAGCGCTGGGCATGAGTCCACGGATCCAGGTGCCTCGCCCGGCGGAGATTTTGCCGATGGATGTTTTGGCGTGGACGCCTGCGCCGTGGATTTCTTCGAACTCTCCCTCAGTGTCAACTTGAATGCGTGCTTGTTCAGCAGTGCGGAGGATCGAAAGTCCTAGGGGATGGTTGCTGCTGGCTTCGGCAAAGGCAGCAGCCTTGAGCAGGGTGGCGCCGTCAACGCCTTCGACCGGGGCCAAGCGGGAGACTTCGAATCGTCCGGTGGTGAGTGTACCGGTTTTGTCCATAACGACGGCGTCGACATTGGCCGAGGCTTCGAGGTATTCGGTGCGTTTGATCATTACGCCCAATCGGGCAGCTGCAGCAAAGGCTGCGACCATTGCCGACGGCGAGGAAAGGAGCAAGGCGGTCGGGCAGGTGACGACGAGGACCGTTACGGCTCGCAGGGCAGCGGTTTCTTTGACGGCATCAACCTCGCTTTGGGAAACGAGGAAGAAGACGACAAGGGCAACCGAGAGGGCAACGGGAACATAGAACTTGGCAACTTGTTCGATGAGCATTTGGCGCTGAGTTTTGGTGGACTCGGCTTCGCGGATGAGGTTTGAGACTTTTCCGATGGTGGTTTCTTCGCCGACTTGGGTGACTTCGATGTCGATCGCACCGGTGAGGTTGGTGGTGCCTGCGTAGACATCTGAACCTTTTTGAACCTCAACGGGCATGGCTTCGCCGGTGAGTGATGCTTGGTTGATGGTGGATTCACCGGTGATGACGCGTCCGTCGACGGGGAGGTTTTCGCCGGGTCGGATGCGGACGCGTTGTCCCACTTTGACTTGTCCGACGGGGACGATTTTTTCGACGCCATCGAGGACGATGCGAGCAATGTCGGGGGTGAGTGACACAAGTTGTTCGATGGCTCGCTTGGCACCGTCAGCGGTGCGCAAGACGACTTGGTCGGCGACGAGGAGAATGAAGGCGAGGAAGGCAGCGGTACCAAACTTGCCTACTGCCATCGAGGCAAGGATCGCCAGGGCAGCCAGTGAGGAGGAGGAAATATGGCGACGCATGACTTCCATCGCAGCGGCTTTGAACAGTGGAGCACCCAAGAGCAGGGCCGAGAGGACCGCCGGGAGCGTGGCGACGAGCTCGTTGGTGGTGCCGCTAAGGTGGGCGATCCACGAGACGATCGCCAAGACACCTCCGATGAGGTAGAGGAATATCCATCCATTGTTTTCGTCGATGACCTGGTGGTGCGAGCAGCAGTCGATCGCGCCGTGGGTTGGAGCCGAATCATGTGAATGGGTGTGTGTGTCGCTCATGGGTATGCACTCTGGTGTTCAGGGTGGAAAATTCGGGCCGAGGGTTGTGTTGGTTTGCTGGTGGCTTCCGGGCATCTACAATAGGGATGCGGGCCATGGATATCCTCTTGGAGAGCGAATCCGTGTCCCGTGAGTACGCACAAGCTGGGCGTTAGGTTCATACTTTGCCAACACGATGAGGAGCCTGCGGTGGTCAATACGCAGACAAATACCGATCAGCGTGGGAATTTGCCCAAGGTGTGTATTCTGGGGATCGGGCAGATGGGGTTGGTGTGTGCAGGGGCGTTGACCAATCCCGATCCTCAAGGGGCCGGGGATGCCCCCCGAGGCGAGGTGGTCATGTGGGGGCACGATGAGGATGAGAATGGGATGCTTGCCCAGATGCGCCAGTCTGATCGACTCCCGGGATTCGAGCTCCCAAGGTGCGTGCGGATCGCGCTGAGTGACGCCGAAGCCCTTGCGGGCGCGGACATCATCGTCAATGCTGTTCCGGTGCAGTTTATCCGCAGTGCTTGGGAGCGATTGCGTGAGCATGTGCCGGGCGATGCCTCAGTGATTTCGGTTGCCAAGGGGATCGAGAATGAGACGCTGATGCGTCCGACGCAGATCATTGCCGATGTGCTCGGAGATCATCCCGATGCCAAGCCTCGCGCGATGGGGTGCATGAGCGGTCCGGCGATTGCGACCGAGCTGGCGATTTGCCTGCCCGCGACGATGGCTGCCGCTTCGGATCATCCGGGGTTCGCCCGGACGATTCAGGAGTTGTTTTCGACGAGTTGGCTTCGGATTTATACGAACCCGGATTTGTTGGGGGTCGAGTTGGCCGGGGCGACGAAGAATGTGATTGCAATCGCAGCGGGGATCATCGACGGGTTGGGCGCGGGGGTCAACGCCAAGAGTGCGCTGCTTGCCCGTGGATTGGCCGAGATTGGAAAACTCGGCAGCGCGATGGGGGCGCAGACGAGTACCTTTTTCGGGGTTGCGGGCGTGGGAGATCTGGCGACGACCTGTTTTAGTCCCGAAGGGCGCAACCGATCCTGTGGCGAGGCGCTGGGCAAAGGTGCGAAACTCGATCAATACCTCCGCGATTCGATGTCTGTTGTCGAAGGGGTGGCCACGACCGAGTCTGTTGTTGATCTGGCTAGGAAGTATCAGGTTGATATGCCGATCACCGATGCGGTGTATGCCGTGTTGTTTGAGCATCTCGATCCAGTTGATGCGATCACGATGCTGATGAGCCGGGATTTGCGAGAGGAATAAATCGGGTGAATGGATCATTGGCCCATTTTGAATCCGAAGAATACAACGCAGCGGTCAAGGTGGTCGAGGTGCTCGTGGAGAACGGGCATCTGGCGTACCTTGCAGGCGGGTGTGTGCGCGATCTCTTGCTCGGGGAGGTGCCTACAGATTTTGATGTGGCAACTGATGCTCGACCCGAGCAGATCAAAGGGTATTTTCGTCGAACCACCTCGGTCGGGGCAGCCTTTGGGGTGATGCTCGTGCGGGACTTCAGGCAAACAATCGAGGTGGCGACTTTCCGGTCCGATGGCGTGTATTCCGATGCGCGTCGACCCGATTCGATCGAGTATTCATCACCCGAAAAAGATGCCCGCCGCCGGGACTTTACGATCAATGCGTTGTTTGTCGATCCGTTGGCTGATGATGAGGCGCATCAGATTATTGATTTTGTTGATGGCGTGGTCGATGTGCACGCCCGGGTACTTCGCGCGGTGGGGAATCCTGAGGATCGGCTCAGAGAGGATCATCTGCGGGCATTGCGTGCGGTGCGGTTTGCTGCGCGCTATGGGCTCGAGATTGAGAAGCACACCAAGGACGCAATCCGCAGACACGCCCGGGAACTGGTTGGCGTGTCGATCGAACGCATCGGCGACGAAGTCCGCAAGATGCTCGTGCACCCGTCGCGGATTCGGGCGTGTGTGTTGATTGATGAGCTCAGACTCGATGATGCGATCTTTGGCGATGTACGACCTTTCGATCAATCGGTGATGAACGCGCTGCCCGAATCGGTGTCCTATCCATCGGCACTGGTCGCCTTGGCGATTGGCAGAGGGCACGCACTCGAAGATACGCCTGATGCGATCTGTGTTCGATATCGCAAAGCCTTGGATTTGTCCAATACTGATCGCGATGGGATGCGGGCAATACTCGATTGTTTGGGAAGCTTTGTTGCCCGTTGGGATGGGTTGTCCGAATCGGGGCGTAAGCGATTGGCAAGTCGATCGTGGGCGATGGAGTCATTGTCCATTCTTGAAGCGATGAATCCTGGGCGTGCTCGGAATATTCGTGCTCAGATCGAAGCGCTCAAAATACGCTTTGGCGGGCTTAACCCCAAGCCGTTGCTTACAGGGGCGGATTTGATCGAATTGGGAATCCCCTCGGGACCGGCCTACAAGGAGATTTTAGATGCGGTCTATGATGAACAACTCGAAGGACGCGTCGAGACGCAACCTCAGGCGATTAGGTTTGTAGAAGAAATGGCCAAACAGTCTGAAAATGAGAATAACATGAACAAATAGTGTTCCATGTCGGGATGCTTTTGCCAAGGAGAGTTCGATGACCACCGCCCCACTTACTAATTTTGTTCCCGAGGTGCTCGATGCCACGAAGTGGGCCAATATCGAGCCTTTACTCAATGCCTTGCTCGAGCGTGAGGTCAACTCGAAAGAAGAGCTCGAACAATGGCTCATTGATCGCTCTGAGCTCGAAGCTGCCATTGGCGAATCGGGTGCCAACACCTACATCGATATGACCTGTGATACTTCCGATGAATCCAAGCAAAACGCCTACACCGCGTTCATCTCCGATGTCGTGCCCAAGGTCAAGCCGATCGGATTTGAGCTCGACAAGAAGTTCGTTGCACTGGCCGAGCAGTTCGGCTTGACCGGCGGGCACCACAGGGTGCTCTTCCGTGATACCAAAGCTGATGTCGACCTCTTCCGACCAGAGAATGTCGAGATCCAGACCGAGTTGGCCAAGCTCGATCAGGAGTATGACAAGATTTGCGGCAAGATGTCAGTCGAGTTCGATGGCGAAGAACGCACGATGCCCATGATGGGCAAGTATGGCGAATCGGCAGATCGTTCGATTCGTGAAGCTGCATGGCGGACAGTCGCATCGCGTCGAATGGAGGACCAGGAAGCCATCAGCGATATCTACGATCAAATGATCGCCAAGCGTGACATCATTGCCAAGAACGCCGGGTGCAAAAACTATGTCGAGTACGAGTTCAAAGCCAAGCACCGGTTTGATTACACGCCTGAAACTTGTTTTGCGTTTCATGATGCGATCGAAAAGCATGTGATGCCCTTTGTTGCCAATCTCGACAATGATCGCAAGGAAAAACTCGGTCTCGATGCGTTGCGCCCGTGGGATTTGGCGGTTGATCCAAAGGGGCAGGATCCGCTCAAACCATTCAAAGGTGGCGTTGATCTGATTGCCAAAACGCAGAAGGTCTTCGACCAACTCTCACCCGAGCTTGCCAAGATGTTTGCCACGATGGGCGATGGGTCCAACACCCAAGGTTCGGCTGATGGTGCGATGCTCGATCTCGATTCGCGCAAAGGCAAGGCCCCGGGCGGGTACCTGTATTTCCGTGATCGGTCTCGAATTCCGTTTATCTTCATGAACGCAGCCGACCAGCACCGTGATGTCGAGACGATGGTACACGAGGCGGGTCATGCGTTTCATTCAATGTTTTGTACCAATGAGCCTTTGGTGTGGTATCGCAGTTCGCCGATCGAGTTCGCCGAGGTGGCGTCGATGACGATGGAGCTGTTGACGATGCCGTATTGGGATGCGTTCTATCCCAACCAAGCCGACGCAAATCGTGCTCGGCGCAAGCAACTCGAAGGTTCGATCAGCCTCTTGCCTTGGATCGCCACGATTGATGCGTTCCAGCACTGGGTGTATCAGAACCCGACGCATACGCGCAACGATCGGGCCAAGGCATGGCTTCAACTCGAAGACCGGTTTGGCACGCAGGGGCATCGCGTGAGTTGGGAGGGTCTCGAAGAAGAGCGCAAATTTGTTTGGCAGCGCCAGGGGCATTTGTTCGGCTCGCCGTTTTATTATGTCGAGTACGGCATCGCCCAGTTGGGGGCGTTGGGTATTTGGCTCATCAGCCTTGAACAGGGCGAAGAGGCAGCCTTGGTTGCGTATAAGAAGGCTTTGTCACTCGGTGGCAGCGTGACCCTCCCCGAGCTCTTCGCCGCGGCCGGGCTGCCGTTTGACTTTGGCGATCAAACTGTTGGCCGACTCGTCAAGCGGGTGCAGAGCGAACTTGACAAACTTCCTGAATAATTTCAACAGCACAACTTGGTGAAGAGTCCAGCACCCCGCAGGCCGGGGTGTTTTGTGGTTCTTTTCAAGACGGCTTTTTCCAAGGTCCATCAATCGCCAGCGTCCATCCTGGATTTTGAAGATTGACAAAGAGTGTTGAACCGTCGGGGCTGAAGACTGCGCCGGCGAATTCGGAGTTGTTCGCTGCGTTGCGCGCGATGCGATAGAGCTTGCCCTCCATCGTTACCCCTACTAAATTGGGCGGCTTGTTCTCATCCTCGCATACGACAATGTCGCCCCAAGGCGAGAAAGTGATATTGTCAGCCCGTTCGAGCACGCTGGGGTCATTGGGTTCGATGAAGAGTTCGAGCAGATCGTGCAATCCGTCGTCGCTGGGGATGATGTGCCAGAGTTGTCCTGAGTAGGTTTTGCCGCCGGTGGTTGCGGCAAAGTATGGGCTGTTCTTACCCCACCACATGCCTTCGCCTCGTGCGAACCGGGCAGCCCCATCGTTAAACCCACGATAGCGCAGGTCATCTTTGGGGGCGAGGATATCGTCGAGAGACACCCATCGGATGGGGAAGCGCTGTCCGACTTTGATGCGCTGTGTGTCCCAGTTGCGTGTGTCAAGGCTCGGATGGCCAACGATGCTCAGCGCTTCGAGGGCTCCGCCTGCGTGCAGGTCATCAGGGTCGTTGGGGATATACCGATAGATCAACCCGTCATGGCGGTCTTCGGTCATGTAGACGATCCCAGTCTTTGGATCAGTGCAGCACGCTTCGTGCATGAACCGCCCCATTGCCTTGATTGGTTTGGGGTCGGCAAGGCTCGGCGAAGTCGTTGCGGGGACTTCGAAGACGAATCCATGATCTTGCTCGAATCGATCGCCTTTGACGGCTGCGGTTTCTTCGCAGGTGAGCCAGGTGTTCCTCGGCGTGATCCCCCCGGCGCAATTGCGCTCGGTGCCCGCGAGTGAGAGCCAGTGTTGTTCGAGTGTTTGCAATTTGGTGTTGTAGATGAGTGTGGTTGTGCCGCCCCGTGATGGTCGCCCATATCCCAGATCATAAACCTTCGAACGGTCAATCCGGTCGAAGGCCTCTTGATCCTTGAATGGACCGGTGGTTGTGTGGGCATCTTCGATTTCATGATTGCGGACAATCACCGTGCGGTCCGGGTTGATTGATCCGTCGTCATTGATGAACGGGAAGGCGCCCATCGCATCGTGCTTGCCCGGCACATGGAACCCGTCGTCCATCCGCTGCCCGGTCTTCGAGAAGATGGTGTACGAGAACCCGGCGGGCAGATCGAGGATGCCCGCGGGATCGGGGATCAATGGGCCGAACCCAACGGAATCATCATCGCTGAGATTCAGTGCATCGAGGAGCGAACTCGTCGAACCCCGCGCCAGCGAAGCCGACAGCCCAGCGAACCCGAGGGCGACCGATGAGGATCGGGCGAGAAAATGTCGGCGTGAGACTGAGTCCATACCCTGAGGATAGCTCGGTTGGGTGTTTGACTCCAAAACAACGGAAAAACACCCTGCGCTATTGCTGAAAGGCACTATAATGGACATCTGTATCGCCAGCAGGGCGTGTGTTGATGGAGATTCCTGATGCCCAAGGTTGGTAAATGGTTGGTTTACGCCCAGCACGAGTGCCTCTACCTCACCGGTCCATGTTATGGCGGTGATCACATCGTCGCGGCAATGAATCTTTCAATTTGCCCCAAGTGTGGCCAGTCTTGTGATCTCTTCCATCGCGATACTTGGGCACGGGTTATTCGTCGAAAGATAAGCGAGCGCGTGTGGTACAACCCACGAACCTGGGGCAAGTACCACTGGGAATACCAAAGCTATGGCCATCTCGAAACGGGCGGATACAACTTCCGCAAGTTCGGGATCAATGCCAAGCAGGACGAGGAGATCAAGCCCAAAGGATCGGCTACAAAATCGTCCCGCGCAACAGCACCATCGCCACGATGAAGTAGATCGTCAGTCCCGACACATCCATCAGCGTCGCGACTAAAGGCGACGATGAGGCTGCCGGGTCCATGCCCAGGCGTTCGAGGAACAATGGGAACATCGACCCGATGAGTGTGCCCCAGATGACGATGATGAACACCGCACCGCCAACCGTCAGTGCCAAAGGCCAGAGGTGAGGTGTATCGAGCATCGGGGTTTGTGCTAGGCTCCAGACCACCACGATGCCCAAAGCGGCAAGTGTCAAGCCCAAGCAAAGCCCGGTGAGGAGCTCTTTGCGCATGATCCGCCACCATTGATTGAGATGGATGTCCTCGACAGCGATGGCGCGCACGAGCAGGCTTGCGGCTTGGGTGCCGGTGTTGCCGCCTGAGGCGATAATCATCGGGACAAAGATGGCCAAGACGACCGCTTTGTCGAGCGCTTCGTCGAAGAAGGCCATGATGGAGATGGTGAAAATTTGGATGAGGAACAATCCGGCGAGCCATCCGCCTCGTTTGCGGTACATCTCGAAGATTGAAGCAGCGGTATAGAGCGAGTCGAGGGCCTCCATGCCGCCGAGTTTTTGGACATCCTCGGTAAATTCTTCTTCAGCGACATCGGCGACATCGTCGACGGTGACAATTCCGACGAGGAGCCCAAGGGAATCAACCACTGGCAGGGCGGTGCGGTCGTAGCGGGCCATCATTTTGACGGCTTCTTCACGGTCGTCATTGGCATAGAGCGCGACGAACTCGTGATCCATCAGGTCTTCGACGAGCGAATCCGGATTGGCCAAGAGTAACTCGCGAATGTGGATGTCGTCGATCAGCGTACCTTCGTGGTCGATGATAAAGACCCAGTCGACGGTCTCGGCGTTGCGCCCATATCGACGGATATGCTCAAGGGCATGGGTGATGTTCCACTCTTTGCGCACCCGCACATAATCTGGGGTCATCAATCGCCCGACCGAGTCGGGAGCATACCCGAGGATGGCTTGCGTGATTTTGCGATTCTCAGGGGAGAATCGTGCGATGAGCTTCGTCGAGACTTCAACGGGCAGCTCATCGAGCATTGCTGCTCGGTCGTCGGGATACATGGATTCGATCAATCTTGCCGACCGCTCGGTGCCGAGCTCTTCGAGGAGTGATTCTTGGGCGCTTTGTTCGAGTTGGGAAAAGGTGTCGGCTGCGAGCTCGCGCGGAAGCACCCGAAAAGCAATGGCAGCAGATTCAGACGGGAGGGATTCGATCAGATCCGCGACATCGGCGGGTTCGATCAGACACAGGGCATCGCGAATCGCGCGGTAGGCGCGATCGTCGATCAGGCGTTGGAGGTCGGGCACGAGCAGGTGGGCAATTGAGGTAGGCACGCATCATCTTATCAGGTTTGGTCTACCGATGCTCGGGCATGTTCAGATGTTCTCGGACATTGATGGTCAAGGATTGTGTCTCTAACACCCATCCGATCGAGATATCTGAAGATATCAGTAAAGGGCATCACCGCCGGGACGATTGGTTCGATACATGCAGGGCACAGTGCCGATGTGCCCAATCCACGAGGAGTATGCCTGTGATACGGATTCGAAATGGATTTGCAATGGTTGAGTTGGTCGTGGTGGTTGTGGCGATCGGTATCCTCGCAGCCCTTTTCGTGCCTCGCTATGTCGGCGCTCAATCTGACACCCGTGTTACTGCTGCGGGTGAAGATATCATGGGGATGGTGAAATCATTCAAGTACTTCAACGCCAACAATGGTTACTGGCCTGCCGAGACCAGGCCAGGAGTCCTGCCACCTGAGATCAAATCACAGTTCACACGCGAAAACCCGTTTCTCAAAGTGAGCTCCGTTGGTGGTGTTTTCGACTATGACCATGTGGTGTTCGATGGTACCAGAACCATCAGCATCACCCTTCGAGGAACGCCCAGTGTGCCCAAGCCCACCATCGTTGATGCCCAAGCACTCGATGCTTACCTCGATGACGGGGTGCTCAACACGGGCAAATTCCGCTCAATCGCAGGGGGCTATACCTACACCCTCCATACACAATAAGTGGTAAGGATGATCGGATCACATCATCAGGGCATCGAAACCTGTTAATCCGATGGGCTCTTTCGTATAAAACGGTTCACCAGCTTGGGCTCCAATCCGTGATCCAAAGTAGGTTGCGCTTGCTTCGATCCATTCCAGTGCTTTGCGATTTTTCTCGGGAAGCACGAACTGCGTTTGGTAGGCTTTGATTGACCGCATCTTCTGTTCGACAGCTCCCGAGATATCAAAGATGAACTTGGGGTTGGCGACCCAGCGCAGGTGCGTGGCGTAGTAATAGAACAGCCATTTGGGATAGAGGGTTGGACCCAGTTCCTTCTGCTCGCTGGTCCACGCGTCAACTGGGACGGGCATGTCGATTTTGGAGAGCTTGGCGTCAAACCGCGCATCCTCGAGGCACCGCGTGACCGCTCGGTGATCCGGGTGGGCGTCTTCGGGGAAGGTCGTAAAAATCATTTGGGCCTGCCAAGCACGGATCACCCCAGCGAGCGCATGACGATTCTCGATGGTGTGTTCGACAAATCGGTTGGGCAGATTGAGCAGCCAGCGTTCGACTTTGCCGGTTGCGCCTTCCTTGAGTATCTCAAGGGCGGCAGCTGCTTCGCCTTTGCGAATGGCAGGCGAGCCCAGAGGGGTTGGCTCGCCGTTGGTTACATCGAGGATGAGGATATCATGTCCTTGTTGGGCGAGTTTGATGATTGTGCCGCCCATGCCGAGCTCTTGGTCATCTGGATGCGGGCCGACGACGAGAATGCGTGTCATATCTGTGTGTCCTTTGCGCGCCGATTCGCCCTTTGCATCGTCAACCCAGTGCCTGCAGCTTTATCGAGCAGATCTGGCTTTAGTCGTACTTATTCTCGACCACCACGAATCCGTGCAGCACGGGGGCATCGTTTTCAACAGTCTCAATCTGCACCAACACCACTGGAGCCGGGGTGCGATGAGCGAAGAACCCGCCCGCGCGGTACACATCACCGAACTCATCGACAAAGGTGGTTAGGTCAAGCTCAAGAGTCTCGCCTGAGGCAACCCCGGAAATCGGCAACGAATACCGTTTGTTGAGCCAGATCACCGATGGGCCAAAGTCGCGGGTAGTGGTGTTGGTGAAGCGCAGCGTGGTTACATCGCGGAAGACCTGAACATCGAAGACTTCGCCTTGGGCGATATCTTCGGGGTAGGGCTTGTGGGGGGCAGCGGTAATCTGAGCATTGAAGAGTTGACATCCGCTCAGTACGAGCGCCATCGAGCTTGAAATCAAGGCACAAACGAGAAGGACAGCAGGGGGGATGGTGGGTTGTTTGATCTTCACCCTCCTATTGTCCCCTACATGAGCATCCAAAGCAACCAATCGAATAATCAACTGCCGGATCGGCCATGTGCCCGACAGAGTAAAAATGCGACTGAGCCCTCTTTTGCCATTGCACCCGGTGCGCAGGAAATCGACCCCAAAGCCGTTGCAGCCGACCTGATCGCCCGATTTGGACCGACCGCGATGGACCCCCGCGTTACCCAACTCATCCCCGGCTTTGATGCCCCGTTCTATCAGGCCGGGCTCGCCGGGTATTCAGATGCCGCCATGCGGATCATCGCCCGCAGGCACGGCGCCCCGGTCTGTGTGACGGAAGCCCTGCTCGACCGCACCTTACTCGCTGGTGGCAAAGGGTTTGCAAAGGCCGATCTTGGCGAGCTTCACGACAATGTGCCCGGCGGGGCGGAGGACATGCCTCTGATTGGTCAGATCATGGGCAATGACCCTGCCGAGATGGCTGCCGGTGCGATTAAGATGATTGAGCAGGGCAAGCGATCGGCGAAAGAGTACCGCACGATGGTCGATTCAGGTATTGGGGAACTGCGATCGGATGGCTCGGGTACCTTCGCAGCGATTGATATTAATTTGGCTTGTCCGGTGAAAAAAATCTCCAAAAAATCCCGAGGCGGGCATTGGCTCAAAGAGCCTCAAGGTGCCGTTGCGATTTTGCAAGCCGTCCGCGATGCACTCCCCGAATCCATCCCCGTCACGGTCAAGATGCGAAGGGCCTACGACGACACGCCTGAGATGAAAAGGAACTTCGAGTATCTTTTCGATGCCTGCTATGATCTCGGCTGCGCCTGGGTGACAGTCCATGGCCGAACCGTCGAACAAAAATACATCGGCCCGAGCAAGTGGCAGCCGCTCAAAGAACTCGTCGAAAAACACCCCGATCGCCTCATCTTCGGCTCAGGAGACATCTGGGATGTCAACCAAATCTTCCGCATGATCGCCTACACCGGCTTGACCGGCGTCTCCGTCGCAAGAGGCTGCATCGGCAACCCCTGGATCTTCAAACAGGCCAGAGCCATGCTCGCCGGCGATGACCCCAAGCCTCCAACCATCGCCCAACAGCGCGAGGTCTTAGAGCAGCACTTCGATTTAGCCCTAGCCGTCAACGCTAACACCCGCGATCCAGAGCTGATGACCGCCAAAAACATGCGCAAGTTCGGCATCAAGTTCGCTGCCCATCACCCGCAGGCCGACGAGGTGAAGAAGCAGTTCATCTATGTGAAGACACTCGATGAGTGGCGGGTGGTGCTGAAGAAGTTTTATACACCCTAAGCAACATTAATCATGGATTTGTGGTATACATAGACAGCGTCTTTCAATTTTTCACATCAGAAAGGAATATGCCCATGCCCCGTACCCCGTACCCCGTACCCCGTACCCCGTAAGTTGAGTTGCGCCATTGGTTTGGCGGCTGTGATTGGTATGTCTTCTGCCGTGTCTTCGGCGAGTGAGTTGGTTGATATGTCCGTGATTATGGATGGTTGGACAATGCTTCCCATTGCCGATGCTGGTGCCACCACACACATCATTGCAGCAAGAAATGACGATGAAGCCCTCACGACTGATATTGATGTTGTGGTGTATGAAAAAACATTGGATGGTTGGTCAGGGTCGGCCTACGACCCAAGCGTGACAAAAGAAGACGCTTTTATTGACATTGCCGACGAGTTTGGGCTTTCTGACCCGTTCGATGGTACATGGCAAATCGACCTTGATGAAGAAGATGTGTTTGGGTTTGTGTTGCCGCGGGTGCCCTTTGGTAAAGGGTTCTTTGTCACTGATCCATTGTATCAAATCGCCAATCATTTAGACGATCCAGAGTCACTCGCTCAAGGGGCTGAGACGGCAGGTTTGCCTGCCGGGAGTGGGGCAATCAATACAGGGTCTATTTCAGGCGGGTCTCCTGGTGGTACGGATGTTGGAGGGGGACAGCCTGCCGATTGTAGCTGTGATGCGTGTATTCAGACGGCGATCGCTGCGGGTGCAGACGCTCTATTGATTGAGCCGGGTTTCACATCTAGCCAAATTGATGCTGTTATTGATGCAAATCTTCACCAAGGTGCGGGATGTTGTCCGGAGAGAGTGACTTATGGAACAGTTACAAATGGTGCTTGGATATGTTCGGCGTGGGTTTTTCAAGAGACAGATCCAACACCAGGTGGAGTCACATGCAGGTATAAAAGGGATGCTTTTAGATTGCAATCAAGGACTTATACTATTAGGTGCATTGGAGATGATATTTGTACAGTACTCGAGGGGACACAGAATAGAATAGAATCGGGGACGCAAACAGGATCAACACTTGCAGCCACGGCTGCTGGGTGCACACCACCTGTTGGTGTTGTGTGTGTCGCCGGTGCGTTAGGACGCACCTATACAAGTTGGGCTCCTCCACTACCAGATTGTCCATGATCCGGAAACGCAATTTTGAATGGGTATTTGTCTCACTTGTTGCTGGCGTTGCAATTTCGCTTGCGATAGCGTGGGTAACGAGTTGGGTCTTTACGCGATCTGAAGATCATCGAGTATTCGGTGATACTCGCAATCGAGTATTTGCCAATGGGCCAGGTTCGGAAGATAACAGATGGACGATAGATATGGTTCATCATCCGTTCGGGGTCTACATGAGCGAGATTGAAAACAGGGAAGGTCGAGCATTTCATCCTTCTCTTGTGCGAGACAGAACAGGGCCGGGTTCGATTCCTCACTGGAGTCGAGCTCGGTCTGTACCCGATGAAAAAATTTACAGATATAAATACGATTCTGTCCTTGATGGACAATCCTATTGGTATAAGAAAGTGACCGAAGTGGCTGCCGGGTGGCCGTTTACCTCATGGAAAGGAGAATGGCGGACAAAGGAACTCGCTGGTTCTGCTGAAAACTGGTACTGTATTCCAGTCAAAAAACCTGGCGTGCGGCTTTCAATTTTGCTCCCATTAATGCCTGTTTTTCCTGGGGCTCTCTTCAATGCTATCTTCTGGGGCGGTGTATTCTTTGTTTTTACCACAGACACCAAACGCAGTGTTTTGTTTTTTGTCCGCCATCGTCGTCGCCGACGCGGCCTCTGTCCCCACTGCGCCTACGACATCACCGGGCTCACCACCTGCCCCGAGTGCGGCCAATCCGTCGCCGCCAAGGCATAACATCCCCTATGCCAAGCTACACCTACCAATCCCCCCTCCCCGCCGACACCATCACCCGCAGGCCGACGAGGTGAAGAAGCAGTTCATCTATGTCAAGACACTCGATGAGCCGCGCGCTACCCGAGTGGAGATTGTTCCGTTCGCCTGGCACCGAGGGGAAGTGGTGACGGCGTAGGGCGGCGAGCCTTATTCGGTCAACGAGACTACTGTCAGGTTGAGCGCCTCGATCAATGTCGGTTGACCGCAAGACTGTATTAGGGTATCGCACGGGTGTTATGGCTCCTGACAAACGCAAACAGACCGGTGCACACTTCACGCCGAAGCCGCTGGCTGATCTAGTCGCTCAGCGGCTGGTGAAACAGATGCCGCGCTTGGATGGGCCGATCCGAATCCTCGATCCGGCTTGCGGCGACGGAAATCTGCTCGTGGCGGTGGCAGAAGCAATGCCGACCTCGGTGCGGCGTCGCTGTACACTCGTCGGTATCGAGGACGACTTGGCATTGACCTGCCCCCATATTCTGTACCACTCCCTATGTTAGGGCAGTGGCGTTCCTTTGTCCCATCAGAGGGCTGCGGAGCGTAGCGGAGCAGGCCTCTGATGGATGAATGACGACTC
>JALSHH010000023.1 GCA_026982335.1 Phycisphaerales bacterium | reverse complement strand
GACACCGCCAGATTGTGGGTTGCGTTTTTCGTCGTTGATGTCGTTTAGCCATCCTGGCACCTCCTTCTGGTCATCCATGACCAGAGCGTTTATCGGCTATCGGGTGGGTTTTGAGATAGTTTCTAAGTGTCGGGGGTTTTTGCTGAGATGAGTTGCTCACCATTGTTCGCCGTTGAGATGTGTATTCGTAAGTCTATACTCCAGTTTATTGTAGCCGTTGATATAGAAAACCGTACCGAAATCAGGTGAGCTCTGCGTGCAGTGCTCGAATCTTACTCATGCATATCCGAAACTTCTCCATCATCGCGCATATCGACCATGGTAAATCCACCCTCGCGGATCGGCTTTTGCAAGCGACCAATGCCGTCTCGGATCGTGAAGCCAAAGCCCAGCTCTTGGATTCGATGGATCTCGAACGCGAACGGGGGATCACCATCAAAGCGTCGGCTGTCACCGTCGTACACCGCCACAATGGCGAAGACTACATGCTCAACTTCATCGACACCCCCGGTCATGTGGACTTCGGGTACGAAGTCTCCCGCGCGCTCAAAGCATGTGAAGGTGCGCTGCTGATCGTTGATGCCTCGCAGGGGGTTGAAGCGCAGACGGTGGTGAATACTTATTTGGCGGTTGAGCAGGATTTGGAGATTGTGCCGGTACTCAACAAGATCGACTTGCCCGGCGCGCGTCCCGATGAAATCGCTGATGAAGTCGAACAGGTCTTGGGCATCGACGCGATGGAGTGCATCCCCGTGAGTGCCAAGACCGGCGAGGGAATCCCCGAACTGCTCGATGCCATCTGCGAGCGGTTCCCTGGGCCCGCGCCTTCGACGATCAAAGAAACCCGCGCGTTGATCTTCGATGCAGTGTACGACGATTATCGAGGGGTGATTGTGTATTGCCGAGTCTTTGATGGGAAGCTGACCGTCGGAGATAAGATCCGCATGATGGGGACCGAACGAACCTTCACCATTACTGAATTGGGCAAATATAATCCTAAACAAGAGAAATACAAAGAGATCGGGGCGGGCGAGACTTGTTATCTTGTCGCGGCGATCAAAACGCTTGCTGATGTTCGTGTCGGTGATACCATCACCATCGAGCACAGCCCGGCCGCCGAGGCGCTCGAGGGGTATGAGCCTCCTGCCCAGATGGTGTTCTGTGATTTTTATCCTTCGACGACGACAGAAAAAGGGAACGATTTTGAGGAACTCCGCGATGCGATGGAGAAACTGATCCTCAATGATTCATCGTTTAGTTATCAAGCGGTGCATTCCGAAGCTTTGGGTTTCGGGTTTCGATGCGGGTTCCTTGGGTTGCTGCACATGGACATCATCCAAGAACGATTAGAACGCGAAGGCGGCGTCGAGGTGGTGCAGACGGCGCCGACCGTATCGTACAAGATTAAAATGCGAGGCAAACGAAACGAAATATTTGAGAAGGAAATTCACAATCCGGCTGACCTGCCCGATGCGGGATTGATTGTTGAGTTCTCCGAGCCGATCTGTAAAGTTGAGATCATGACACCGGGTCAATACATTGGCGAAATTATGAAGTTGTGCATGGAACGACGAGGGGTGTTCAAGAATCAGGTCTTTGTTTCGCACGGGCGCGAGATGCTGAGTTTCGAGATTCCATTGGCCGAGCTCATCTTTGATTTTTATGATAAACTCAAGGGGATCTCCCAGGGCTATGCAACGATGGATTATGAGGTCGTCCGTTACGATAAAAACGAACTCGTTAAAGTCTCTATTCTTATCAATGGTGATCCCGTCGAAGCGCTCTCGCTCATCTGTCATCGTGATCGGGCGGTTTCGCGTGGCAAGTTGCTCTTGAGCAAACTCAAGAAGCAGATTGATCGCCATCAGTTTGAGATTCCATTGCAAGCAGCCATCGGCGGTAAGATCATCGCCCGCGAAACCATCAAGGGGTTCCGCAAGGATGTGACGGCCAAATGCTACGGCGGCGACATCTCCCGAAAACGAAAACTCCTCGAAGCCCAGAAGAAGGGCAAGACGAAGATGAAGTCGATCGGCTCGGTGAACATCCCACAAAAGGCCTTCATGGCGGTGCTGGATACGGGGGAGTGAAGATGGACGCGGATGGCCCAGTTGTATTCGTTCTTGCCGGTCCCAACGGTGCAGGTAAATCGACGGCTGCGCCGGTGCTGGTTCAAGAAATGGCGGGGATTGATCGGTACATCAATGCCGATGCGATTGCTCGCGGGTTGTCGCCGTTTGACCCGGCGATGTCTGCGGTGGCTGCCGGGCGTGTGATGCTTCGCCATATGGACGAACTGGCAGCGGAACGACAGAACTTTGCGATCGAAACCACGCTCGCAGGTGTCCGGCTTGCCAAGCGATTGGAAGGATTGCGCGATGATGGGTATCAAATCCATATCGTTTATCTCTGGCTCCCCTCGCCTGAACTCGCGGTCGAACGAGTCGCCCAGCGGGTGCGGCTTGGTGGACATTCGATTGATGGTCCGGTGGTTAAGCGTCGGTATTTCAGGAGTTTAGAGAACTTTATAGCCCTCTATAGCCCGCTGGCTGAGTTGTGGCGGGTCTATGATAACTCTGGGATTTCGCCTGAGATCGTTGCGAAAGGTTCTGGTGATACAACGATGCAGATCGCCGATAGAGCAAAGTGGCAACTGTTTACAACGAGTCGCGCATTTGGAGACAAGACCGATGAGTAATGAAGAAATCAGTCAGCGTCTTCGGCGTGCCTTTGAAGATGGTGAACAGGTTGACCGGGCAATGAAGAAAGCCGGGCAGCGGGCGTTTCAGTATCATGCGTGGACGAAAACGACGCTGCGGGTCTGGCGAGACGGGCGTGTGGTCGAGATTGATCCCAATGACCCCAATGCCGAGTTGCCCGATGGGTTCGAGAAGCCTGAAGATGGGACGCCGCCTTGGGTTGGTCTTTGATTTCGAAAGAAAAGACCGCTCCCTTACGGTCGCGGCTCGTCGGGATCAGGATGTGTAGAGATCAGAGAAAGCCTCACTGCGCCGAAGACGGCGAGTAAGGGCACCCATCTGGATACGGGGGAGTGAAGATATTATTGAAACACCGATTGATTTTGACTGGTATTGCATTGTGCTCAATCGCGGGCGGCTGCTGGGTGCTTTTTGATGCATTCGGAAGAAGTCTCAAAGGGACAGAGTCGCGGTCGGTAGAGATTGCACTTGAATCGATCCAGACATTGGTTGATATGGGTGCGGTATTGCCGGAAGGTCAGGACGATTTGGATTTGGCCTTTGCGATCAAACAGCCTATCAAGCAAGAAATTCATTCGACAATGAACGCCTATTTATGGACTTCGCCTTGGATGATTTTCGTTGGATTTTTCATACTTGTAGTTGCATAGGATCTTGTCAAGGTATTTGGCATGAAGTAGAGCAGGTCGATTTATTTGCGGAGTGCCTGATTGGATTGGGTCTCATTGGGGAGGAGATCACGAAGGATCGAGCATCACCGCCAGCGGTCGGGGGATTGGATGTAACCTGGGTCGTTGGTGGCCGAGATGGAGCCGATGCCGTGGGATTCGATCGTGCGGGCGTTGGGATCATGTTCTTCGTGGGTCACCGAGCCGTCGGCCCGTGCGGTGATGGCGGTGCCGAAACCGGTGTCGTTGGGTTTGCGATGTCGGAAGGCGGTGGTGGGGGAGAAGTTTTCTCGCCAGCCGAATCCCGGCGTATAAAGCATCGGCGGGTCGAGCAGGGCAGAGTTCGATGGGGGATCGCCCCAGAGGGCGATGAGTGTATCAGCGAAGACGAGTTGTTGTGATGGTCTGATGATGTCGGAGGTGCGCAGGGTGCGCTGGTTGTAGAGTTCGTAGTACCCGGTGGTGTTGGGGGCGAGGCCATAGGCGTTGTAGCCATAGGTCGAGGTGAAGGTGTTGGCGGAGCCTTGGTTTTTGTATGACCCTTCGGGCTGGTTGGGGCATTCGTAGATCGAGCGATCACCAGGGACAGCACTGATGTAGTTGGCGAGTGTGCCTTTGGTGTGATCGAGGAGTTGTGTGGAGATATTTTCGGAGCCGTACCAGTATTGTCGGTTAGGGCCTGCGGTCCGTAGGTGAGGCATGGCGTAGCCTCGGTTGTCATCGGTGTAGAGGATCCATGCGGTGACGAGTTGGCGTTGGTTCGAGGCACAGATGATTGCCCGTGATGATTCGCGTGCGCTGGCCAGTGCGGGGAGCATGATGGCGATGAGCAGCGCGATGATGGCGATGACGACGAGGAGTTCGATGAGTGTGAAGGCGCGAGATAGGGAGGGTGTTTTGTTCACTTGCGGAGTTCGTCGATGAGTTGTTCGAGTGTGAGTTGACCATCTGTATATTGGTCGATGAGTTCTTGGTCCGAGATGATCGGTGGCGTAGGTGGTGCAAAGGCGTGAATCCCCGTTGCATCAGGGGCATAAATCCATCCGTCGAGCATTGCTGGGGTCGATCCTGTTCCTGTGAACTGGTCGATGATGAAATTCGGATCGGTCGGCATTTTGGAGAGGTCAATAATCTGTAAGTCGGTGTTATGCCCGAAGAGCACGCCCGGAGTGGTTTCTGGGAGTGTGCCCACGAGGAGTAGGTCGGTGTTGCCCGCGTTGATGGTGATGGGTTGGTGCGTCCATCCACCGATCGAGAGGAAGGGTTCGCCGAAGTCCCAGACGCCGTTGTTGTTGGTGTCGTCGAGTGTTTCGAGTGCCGAGTCCCAGAGGAGGATTGCCGACGATCCGTCGTCGCCGATGTATTGGATGCTCGGGAGTGAGCCAAAAAATGGAAGGAATTCAAAGGCCCCGACGGCAACTCCACCTGACACAATGACATCACCGGTACTGGTGACGATCGGCATCGCGTCGGTGCGGTTGGTGGGGACCGACCAGATGAGTTGTCCGGTGAGCTTGTTGAGCTTGACGGTGTTGGCGCTGTATTGCAAGCCCGTGAATGAATAGGACGAGGCATAGACATGCCCGTGGGCGATTGAGACACCGGAGAAGAATCCGGTATTGATGGTGTTGGTGAATGTCCAAATTGGCGTTGGTTGGGACAAAGCTGTTGCATCGAAGGCGTGGACTTGCCCGGCTTGAGATCCTGGACTCGATGCGGTGGCGACGAAAACCATGCCCGCTGCGTAGGCGGGGGTGTTTCCCGAAGCATCGCCCATGAGGGGCGTTTGCCAGACGATCTCGCCGGGCTGATAGGGGTTGCTGGTTGGGTGGAATGGATCGGTATTGATGCAGGTGAGTTTGGCGGGTGTGCCGCCGCCGAAGGAGTAGTTGGTGATGAAGGCGCGGTCGCTGTTGCCTAGGTCTGAAGTGACTGTCGGCGAAGCGTTGACGACGATACCTCCAAGATCGGTTGACCAGTTTTGCAGGCCGATGCCTGTGTCGAGGGCGATGAGGTTTTGGGATGTCGCGATGAGGAGTTGGTTATGTTGGATGTCGATGGTGGGGGTTGACCATGAATCGAGGATTGTCGGGGGAATCTGCGTTGCCCATACAAAATCGCCAGTGAATCGGTTGTAGGCGATGGCGAAGTTGGTGCCAGGCTGGGCAGGATTGGTGGCGACGGCGTAGACCTGTTTGCGATCGACGACGATCCCGGATTGGGCGATGGGGATGTAGGTGTTCTGAGCATCGCCGGTGGCGATCCAAATCGGGGTGTTCAAAGGGGGAAGAGTGACAGCGGGAAACGCCCGGCTTTGGTGGCGGGTATTGCCTCCCAGATGTGACCATACTTGCGAATCGTCGATCAGGTCAAGGCTCGCACCCGGTCCATTGGATAGATCCTCGATGAATGACGAACCAGTCTGCGCGAAGAGTGGCGTGCACGAAAACAGGAGTGTCCATAGACAAAAAGCGTGGAACATAAGCGTTTCCAATCGGGTGAATCATCTTGTTGGGAAGCAGACTGTCCATGTTTCCATGAGCAGCCTGCGATCTCTCTCCGCTCCCAGAGGGGAACGGAAAACATAAGCAAACTAAACCCGTCGTCTGCGCATCGCAGCGAACGAGCCAAAGGACAAAAGCATCAGTGTACCCGGTGTTGGCACCACCGCAACAGCATCGATTTCGAAGGCTTCGCCTGATTCATTGAGGAAGCGCACAAAGCTTGCCGATGTGAGCCCGGTCGAAGCGATATCGATTCCGATTCCGCCGCCCGATCCGTTGTAGAGGGCGATGATCTCTGCGAAGCTCAGATTTGCCAAGTCGCCCAGCATCAGCGCCGGGTCCATTGCCTGGGTGAAGTCGGTTTCGATTAGTCCTGGTGAACCCGGTGTGGGTATGGTGTAGTCGCTGTATCCCAAGGTCGGGAACAGATCGAGCACGGTGGTCGTGGCGGTGAACCAGTTGATGCCGTTTTGCGAAACCTGAATGGTCGCTTCGCCCCCGGCGCCGAAGATGAATGGGTTGGATCCGATCACACCGGTGCCGTCGTTGTTTGGGTCGGCATCAGTCCATGAGGTGTCGAGGAATCCCGAGTTCGAGTAGACGATGAAGTCGATGCCATAGGCGTTCGAGGCGCTATTGGTGATGAGTGTGTCAAAACCGAGTGTCAGCTCGCCACCGCTGCCGACCGAAACGAGTTCATCGGTGCCCCATGCGGGGTTGAAGGGGGTGACGCCGCCGGGGAAGATGTCCTCACCAGTGAATCGCTCCGCCGAGCCCAGCGCGGTGCTGGCATCGGTATATCCAGCAGCCGCATTCGTACCCGGATTGTAAGAGATGACGGAGGTGGCAAATGGACTGGCCAAGGCGACCGATGCGGTTACAGCAATCGCTGACGATGTGATGGCGAGTGAACTCATGGTTCAATCTCTCTTTCTGAACGCATTTCGCGGCGTCCACATGTGGCTGCCTTGCGCGGATCGCGCACGACACTCCCGAAAACAAACTTGTCGATTTCGCGGCACATTCAGAGAGCTGATGGGGGGCACGCCGGGAGAAGCGCGATCAAGTCCACCAACCCCAATTCGCGAGGGTCGACATACAAGTTCAAGGCAGGTCTTCCGGCTCTGGGCTCAGTTTGCTCGGCCTTCCCGGCTTGTCCTTCTTGCGAAAGAGCAGCCAGTGGCTTGAATCTCAGACGATTTCACCTCGGAAACCAATGGATTCACAGAGCAGACATCATGGCCCATTACGGCGGCGCGTCCGCGGTGGCTTTTCACCACACTTCCCTATTCACCCGGATGGAAACACATCCCCGGGCACCGAGAACACCCTGAGCATAGCCGGGAGTTTTATCCGAAGCAAATTGATCGAATAAAGCCCATCTCAGGTCAATAATCAATGCTCACATGATGCAAACACACCTCGATACCATCCTCCAATCCCGGTTCGGGCTCGAATCCCTCCGCCCGCTCCAGGCACAGATTATCCAGAACCTGATGGGCGGCACCGATGCTTTGGTCGTCATGCCGACAGGTTCGGGCAAGTCGTTGTGCTTTCAACTCCCCGCGATTGCGATGCGCCAAGAGCGTGGGGGCGAGGGGGTCGGGCTGGTCTTCTCGCCTTTGATTGCCCTGATGGAAGATCAGGTTGCGGCCTTGCGCAAGAATGGGATCAAAGCATCGTTTGTCAATTCGACGGTGTGCAAACAAGAACGACTCAAGCGGTACAAGAAACTCGCAGCGGGTGAATATGAGCTGTTCTACGCAACGCCAGAGCGCATGGAGAAGCCCGATTTTCGTAATGCCCTCGATCAAATTCCTGGCGGGGTGAACCTTTTGGCGATCGACGAGTGCCATTGTGTGACGAAATGGGGACACGATCTCCGCCCGGCGTATCAGAAGATCGGGGAGTTTAGAAAGCAACTCGGCGCGCCGACCACCATCGCTCTGACCGCGACAGCCACCAAACCCGTCCGTGAAGATATCCGAACTGTGCTTGGGCTGAGTATCGACGAGATGCCTTTGTTCGCTGCCCCGGTCGATCGCCCAAATCTCAAACTCACATCGAGCGTTGTCTGGGATGATGGTGAAAAGATCGAGCACATCAAAGCCATCGCAAGCAAGACAATGGCGACGGGAATCGTGTATTTCACACTCATCAAGAACCTTGAGCAGATGGCCGATCGGATTCAAGAGGGGATGCCCGGACGGGAGATCGAGCTGTATCACGGGCGATTACCACCCAAGGAGCGCATGCGGGTCTACGACCGATTCATCGAATCGGGCCCAGACGACGGGTTGATCTTGCTCGCCACCAACGCTTTTGGGATGGGTGTCGATAAGCCCGACCTGCGCTACATTGTGCATGGCCAAATCCCTGCGTCGATCGAGGCCTACCACCAAGAGGTCGGACGGGCCGGTCGCGATGGCGAAGATTCCATCTGTGAGTTGCTGTATTGTCAGGACGATCTGGCGATCCAGCAAGAGTTCATTCGTTGGCAAAATCCCAGCGCCGATTTTCTGATGGCTGTGATGAGCGCGATCGAAGCGCGATACGCCGAGGACGATTTCGATGACGATGATTTGCGATTGATGGTCATCGGTAAGGGGCATGCCCACGGCATGGGCGGTGGGATCATGGACTATGCCCTGATAAGACTTGCCCAACTCGGAGCCATCGAACTCACCAGTATTCAATCAGAGAAAGACGGGCGAGGGCGATACCGGTTCGTACGCCCACTCGATGACACCGAACTTGATCCGGTCCAGATCGAAGAAAAACGCCAACGCGATCTCATGCGTTTGTTGGATGTTGTCAAGTTGACCAAAGCCGAGTCCATCCCGGCCTTTGTGTCGGACTACTTTGATCTCTAATTCAGTTTCTGACGAGCCGCGACCGTGAAGGAGCGATCTTTTCTTGCCAACACGATGCACAAAAGACCGCTCCTTCACGGTCGCGGCTCGTTGGGATTCAGACAAATCTAACCTCCCTGGCTACCATATCCTCCAATCCCCCCCCCTCCCCCGAAAGGAATTCCCAATGAGCGAACCAATCACTGAAATCATCATCGAAGACCTCACCATTGGCGAAGGGGAAGAATGCCTCCCGGGTGCGACCGTCAATGTCCACTACAAGGGGCAACTCATGGACGGCACCGTCTTCGACTCGTCCCACGGCGGCGACCCCATCAACTTCCCTCTCAATAACCTCATCCAAGGATGGCAAGAAGGTATCCCTGGCATGAAGGTCGGAGGCAAACGCAAACTGACCATCCCCTACATGAAAGCCTATGGTGAAGCCGGTGCGGGCGGGGCGATCCCACCCAAGGCCGACTTGATCTTCGAGATCGACCTCCTGGGCGTGAGCTAACGACTTCTGGCAGAACGGGCTTCCAGCCCGTTTCTTGATCTGAGGGTTCCCAAAGAAACGGGTTGGAAGCCCGTTCTACCTGAATATACACCAATGCCCAAACCAACGGTCTCCATCGTGATGCCCAGCTTCAACCAAGCGCCGTTCTTGGAAGAGGCTATTCTCAGCATCCTCGATCAACGAGACCAACTCCATGAGTTCATCATCCTCGATGGGGGCTCAACCGATGGCTCGGTTGAAATCATCGAAAAATACGCATCAGAAATCGACGACTGGCAATCGAAACCCGACGGCGGCCAATCCAAAGCCATTGCGGCCGGATTCGAACGATGCACCGGTGAAGTCATTAACTGGATCAACTCCGACGATGCGATTTTGCCGGGCGCGATTTATGCCGTCCGTGAACGATTCGCTGCCGATGAAGAGATTGGATTGGTTGAAGGCAACACGGTGATTGTCGATGCCGAGTCGAATATTCTCCGATGCGATCGACGGGCCGGGCCGGGCAGGTGGTGGGTTCGGCATGGGTATTTGCGGACGCACCAGCCGAGCACTTTCTTTCGGCGCGAGTTGTTCAACCAGGTTGGCGGTCTTGATTTGGATTTACAATGTACGATGGATACCGATCTGTGGTATCGCCTGATCCCAACGACCAAGTGTGTGCGCATGAAGCGCTACATCGGCGTGCATCGAGTCCATGAAGATGCCAAGGGCGAGTCGTGGAGCGAGGCCTATGCCATCGAGCGGGCGCTACTCGATCAGCGCTATCCCCAGTTTCGCAAAAGACCGATCCGCCACCAGATCGGACGCATCGCCTACTACGCAACCCAAGCCTACACCGGGCGAAGCAGCGGGGCCAAGAACGATACCGCCGAGTTGGAAGGCAAGAATCTCCGCGAAGCCTTTCCCGATGCGACCGCATGTTTGCGCCCGTGATTTAGTGTGGCGATCGAAGCACAAAGAGCATGTGATCTCGGTGGGGTAACCACCCCGGAGGTGGATTGGTATCGAGTGAGCGACGCAATGGCGGAATCCCAAAGCCTCTCGCTCGCCAGCAGATGCCCCAGATCATGTTGCGCACCAAGTCGCGGATGATTCGCGATGGTTTGGATCGCATATGGCTGATGCGTTGGTAGTCGATCAGTTCAAGATCAAGTTGCTTGGCGAGGTGTTCGATGGTTGGCTTACGATAGAACACCAGATGCTCGGGCAGGTTGCAGTACCAGTAGCGTGAGCCTTGGAGTTTCCATCCCCATGCGTCGGTGTCGCCGGTGAGGGCGACGAAGATGCCATTGAGTGCGAGGTGTCTGGCTGCCTGTTGCATGAACGCCTTGGGATCGACGAGGTGTTCGAGCACATCAATCGCGAGGATGACATCGAACTGGTGTTCGGGATTGTTTGGATCGAGATCGTCGAAGAGTGCGCCCAAGATGGTGACGCCTCGATCGGTGGCGGTCTGAGCAGCGGCCTGGCCTGGTTCGAGTCCAAAGTATTCCCATTTTGGATCGGTTTGATGGAGGGTTTGATGGAGATAGTGCAGCAAAGCCCCATTGGCGCATCCGACATCAAGGATTCGCTTGCCTGAGGCGTTGGTGGTGATGCACCGGGCAAGATCATCGAATCGGCGTTTGCGAGGCGATGGGTCATGTTCCCAGTGATCACTCGATGCTTTGGTGTAGCATGCAACGAGGGCCTCGACTGGAATCGGCGGGTCTTTGTATTGCAGAGCACAGTTGGGGCATCGGCGCATAGTGAACACCGTATCGCCCAAGTCGATTTCGACCCCGGCTACTGTAGGTGGGTGATGATGGATAATCGGGCCGATTGCTTGGGATGGTGTGGTGCAGATCGGGCAAGGGGTTGTCTTGTCCGTATCTTGGGAATCAGCGTTCATACATCTTCTCGATCATTGCATCGAACTTGCCTGTGTTCTGATTGACCGTGTCGGCGGGCCCCCAGAGTTTGATGAGGACTTTGGTGGTGGGCAGCTCGATGACAGCCGCGTGGATGGCGTAGAAAGGCGAGCCATTGGATGTGCCTTTGGCACCCGGGTCGATGTAGGTGCCTTCGAGATCGAAGACGGTGACGGGGAAGTCCATCACGGTTTTCTTGGTGACCGTGGCGCTGGTTCGGCTTGAGTAGGTGCTGGTGATGGTCGATTCGAGTCGGCGTTTGATGTTCGAGATGGAATCGGTTTCTTTGGTAAAGGAGACCGAGGCATTGCCGAGCCGATGCTGGATATACATCTCGGCGAACCGACCCGTCCCCGGCACCGCCATGCGCCAGTCTTCAGGCATGTCCCATGCAAACCCGGCTGCCTGGGCATACTCTTCATCGAATGCGGTGATTGCAAGTCCGTTTTCAGGCTCAGTCGAACCTTGGGTTTGTTCGCCGAGACCTTTGGCCCGATCGCGCGCACGCCCGAGCAGTGATTTGGAGTCGTTTTCTCTGATCCACTGGCGTTCTTCGTCTTTGTATTGCTTTTCGGGGACAGCTTCGACCACGGAATCGGGTGTTTCGACCGGGGTGGTCTTGATTGGCTCAACCTTGCCAGATTGATTCTGGGTGAGTTCGTCGAGATAGCTCGTGTCGGCTTCGAACTCGGGTGTGGCGACGCCGACATCGGAGTTTGATTCTGAACATGACGCGAGCATGCCCAGTGTCGTAAAAAGGAGTAAGCCCGTACCGATGTTCTGGAGTGTGCGTGTCATACGCCAAGTCTAGGAGCCTAGAGATCCATTGATCCAGATACCAAAAAAACAGCGGGGACGGACGGACGATCCCTCTCGCGCCCGTGTTCGTCCCAGCTGTCCTTCATACAGTCTGGCATATCTGGAGGAGAATAGATATAAAAACTTTGAATTCAGAAAGAAATAATTTTTAGGTTTATTCCCGAGCACGATTTCTGTGCCCTATTTCCAAATGTCCGCTGTGATCAGTTCAACCGAGTTGCCCGATGGATCGCGTATATAAATGGATTTTCCCGGGTCGATCCGGTTCCACACTTGCTCTTGTTCGATGGGGATTCCGTGTTTGGACAAACTGTTCAATCCAGCTTTGATAGTCCTGAGGGCGGATTCGTAGGGCAATATGCCCGGGCCCGCGTGCTCCATGCGAGGGCACAGGGCGTCCGGGCTGATCAGACTTCTTGGGATCGAATACAAGCAGGACATGGTTGTCGTCAACACGAAACAAGACGGCGAGCTCGCTTCGATCTCGAGGCATGTCGAGTCCCAAAACTTCATGGTAAAACCAGGCTGCCTCTTCGAGGCTGTTGGCATAGAGGATCGTTTCGAGGATCGATTCGGGTTTCATGCCTGCACAATAGTCAGCAAGATTGTTCGATGCGGACTAAAATCATCCCCACAAGAGGGTGTTCAGGAAGGAATATCTGTGAAGCAAGCACATAAGGGGGCGTGGAGACCCAAAGAAATTTTTTCGATCGATGATCTCAAAACCGAGCTTGATACCATCGAAGCTGCCCACACTGTCGGGACACTGAGCGCCGCAGGGAGGTGGAGTGTGGGGCAGAATCTTGAGCACTGCGCCAAAATCATGACCTGCGCCTTCGACGGTTTCGATGTCAAAGCACCTTGGCCTATTCGGGTATTCGGGAGATTGGTGTTCAAACCGATGATCAGAAACCCAAAGGGGCAGATGAAGCCGGGGATCAAACTTCCCAAGAAGGCCGCTGCGGTGTTGCCGAGCAATGAGGTCAGCGTCGAAGAAGGGCTTGCATTGATGCGTGCGCAGCTTGCTCGGATCGATGCTGGCGAAAAGATGCTCCAAGAGAGCCCAGTGATGGGCAAGATGACCCATGAGTTGTGGATTTTGATGCACCTCAACCACTGCCGATTGCATTTTGGTTTTTTTGATTATGGCCGTCTAGATGGAGCTTAGCACATCGTCATGCCACCATCGATCGCGATGGTCTGCCCGGTCATAAACCGTGATTCGTCGCTTGTCACATACGCGACCGCTGTCGCGATGTCCTCGGGTTTGCCCAACTCCCGCGTTGAAATCATGCCCTTGATGTGCTCGGTGACGGCTGCGGGGAGGTCTTTGGTCATGTCGGTCTCGATGAATCCGGGCGCGACGCAGTTGGCGGTGATGTTCTTCTTGCCCAACTCGCGGGCGATGGTTTTGGTGAACCCGGTCAAGCCAGATTTAGCCGCCGCGTAGTTCGCCTGTCCGGAGTTGCCCACCAAACCCGAGGTCGAGGCGATGTTGCAGATGCGTCCGAACTTGCCCCGCATCATCGGGCGTGCGGCGGCCCGGCAGGCGACGAAAACAGATTTGAGGTTCGTATTGATTACATCGTCCCATTCTTCGTCGGACATACGCAGGATCAGGTTGTCTTTGGTGATGCCGGCGTTGTTGACGAGGATGTCGAGTCGTCCGAACTCTTTGGCGACGCCTTCGACCATCTCGGCGACAGCGGTGAAGTCGGCGATATCGCAAGTCTGGGCACTGGCCGACCCACCAGTTGCTTGAATCTGACTGACGAGTTCATCGAGCGGGCCCTGCGAGCGAGAGACACACACGACATGACGCCCGTCGGCTGCCAGACGGGTGGCGATGGCTCGTCCGATGCCTCGGGATGCTCCGGTGACGATGGCGACGCGTTGATCGGTCATGTGGTGCTCGTTTCTATCTATCTATCTATCTATCTATCTATCTATCTATCTATCTATCTATCTATCTATCTATCTGTAAGCTGCAATTCGTTTCAGGAAACGGTTGCGGGTTCGTTGTGCCCTTGGACCTTGGTTTCTCGATTGATGCGGCGCATCATGCCGCCGAGCGTTTTGCCCGGGGCGAGTTCGTGGAACTGGGTGTCGGCATGATCTGAATGGTTGGCGATGAGATGCTCGCAGCAGGCTGCCCACCGGACAGGGGAGGTGAGTTGGTCGACGAGGCGCATGCGAATCTCGTCGGGGTCGGACTCGTGAGGCTTGGCGGTGACATTGGACATCACGGTGCAGTTTGGGGTGTTGATCTGGGTCGCCGCGAGCGCCTCGGCGAGTTGATCCGCAGCGGAGTTCATGAACGGGGAGTGAAATGCACCAGCCACACTCAGCCGCGTTGCGCGTATGCCCATCTCAGAAGCGATGTTCTGGGCCCGATCGCAGGCAGCGGCCGACCCAGAAATCACCACCTGACCCGGTGCGTTGAAGTTGGCGGCAACAAGAATATCGTTCTCGCGGGCTTGATCACATACGGCGTTGGCCTTCTCTTCATCGGCTCCGATGAGGGCGACCATCGACGAATCTGCCGTTTGGGCTGCCTCTTGCATCGCTTTGCCTCGCAGGGCAACGAGCTTGAGCCCGTCGGCGAAGGAAAACGCATCGGCCAAGTGCAGGGCGGTGTACTCGCCCAATGATAAGCCTGCCGTTGCAACGATGTTGAGTTCTTTTTTCGTGATGTTTTCGGAATCGAGCCATCCGGCAAAGCAGGCAACCGATGCGGCGTAGATTGCCGGTTGGGAGATATCGGTGCGGTTGAGTGATTCGGCGGGCCCCTCGAAACACAGGCTTGAGAGTGGAGTGCCGAGCGAATCGCCAAGAATGTCGTTTGCCTGCTCAAAGATCGCGCGGGCAGCTTCGGAGGTCTCGCTCCAGAGTTTGCCCATCGAAACAGTTTGTGCGCCCTGGCCTGGGCAAAGAATAATGGTACTCATTGGTCTACTCCCCCGACAAGATAATGAATGTTCCTTAGAGTTGCCAAAGCGACGAACCCCAAGTCAGCCCCGCGCCAAAGGCGAGGAACATGACTATATCACCGGGATTGATCTTATTCGACTCGACCAACTCGGCAAAGACCAAAGGGACCGAACCGGCGACGGTGTTGCCATAGATGTCGATATTGACAAGCAGCTTTTCTTGGGGAATACCAAAGCGTTCGCGGGCGGATTCAAGAATACGCGAGTTGGCCTGGTGGCAGACAAAGTGATCGATTTGATCGGCACAGAGCCCGGCATCGTCGAGTGTGTCTGCAATGACCTGTTGGAACTTATTGACTGCAAACTTGAAGACCGCTTTGCCGTTCATTTGGACCGTGTTGCACAGCGACTCGTCATATGCGACACCTTCTGGAAAATCCAGATGCGAGCTGGGGATGAAGAGGTGTTTGCCACCTTTACCATCAGCGTGCATCCGATGGGCGATCATGCCTTTGGATGCGTTTTCCGTTCGGCGCAGGATCATGGCGCCTGCGCCATCACCAAAAAGGATTGCTGCACCTCGCCCGGCGGTTGAGTAATCAATGAATCGGGTGATGGTGTCGGCCCCGATGACGCCGATGGTTTTGTATGCGCCTGATTTGATCATCGCATCGGCCATCGAGAGTGTGAAGACAAACCCTGAACAGGCGGCGTTGATATCCATCGCTCCGATATGCCCAGCGCCGATTTGATTGGCCACAATGCACCCGATCGAAGGGGTCGGCGAATCGGGGGTCATGGTCGCGACGAGCAGCAAATCAAGCTCGCTCGCTTCGATCTTGGCATTGGCCAACGCGGCGTTGATGGCCTTGATGGAGATGGTCGAGGTGCGTTCGCCGTTTTTGATATCGGCGCGTCGTCGTTCGTTGATGCCGGTGCGTTGGACGATCCACTCGCTGGAGGTTTCCATGCACTGTTCGAGGTCGGTGTTGGTGAGTCTGTAATCGGGAAGACAACACCCCGAGCCAATGATTTCAACGCCGATAGGGCCGTTGGTGTCGCTCATGATGCGGATTCACTTTGTTGGGTAGCGTGTTGTTCGATTTCAACAAGCTGCTCTAAGCGTTCGGCAATCTCGTCATTGACATGACCGCGAACATATTCAATCGTATTTTTGATGGCGGATTTAATGGTGCGTGCTTCAGAGGTGCCGTGGGCGATCATCATGACGCCGTTGACGCCCAGCAGCGGGGCTCCGCCGTGCTCGTGGTAGTCGTTTTTCTTGTAGATGGACTTGACGATGGGCTCGAACTCGGTAGCGAGTTTGGGGTCGTACTCAAAGATTTCTTGAGCGATCGCTTGGAAGATGCTCTTGGCAAACCCTTCTGCCATTTTGAGCACGGTGTTGCCCACGAATCCATCGGTGACGATGACATCGGCGACACCCGAGAAAATATCGCGCCCTTCGATGTATCCGATATAGTTGATGTCCGGGGTTTTTTTGAGCAATTCGGCGGTTCCCCTAGCGAGTCCTGAGCCTTTGCTCTCTTCGGAACCGATGTTGAGGAGCCCGACGCGGGGGGATTCTTCGCCGAGCACTCTTCTGGCATAGACATCGGCCATGATGGCGTACTGCCAAAGGTGCGTTGCGCGTGGTTCAGGATTGGCACCGGCGTCGCACAGGACGACCGGGCCATGGAACGATGGGAAAGTGACAGCGATTCCGGGCCGGTGGACGCCTCGGAGTCGTTTCATGTGCATCTGTCCGGCAGCAACACACGCGCCGGTGTTGCCTGCGGAGATCACCGCATCACATTGGACTTGTGCCTTCTTCGATCCAAGCTTGGCCATCTTGACGATGGTTGAATCGCTGTACTGACGAACTGCAACGGTTGGCGAAGCGCCCATTGGGATGACTTGCGTGGCGTGCGCAATTTCGATTCGGGGATCATCAACCTGTTTGTCACTGAGGTATTTGCCAATCAGGTCTTTGGGGCCGACGAGTACAAGGGTGTCAGATTCGTCGAGATGAGATAACCCCTCGACACACCCATCGAGAATGGCGTTGGGTGCATGATCGCCTCCCATGACATCAATGGCGACGCGAATCGACAAGGCCGACCTCCAGGGTTTGGGGCAGATAGGACGATCGGCAGGATCAGGCGTTGATGCCGATGCCGAGCTTGCGAACCTTGATCCGTAGACCAGGGCGGACATATCCCGATTCGGTACATGCACGATGGTGCAACTTGGGCATTCCGCTTAATGGGCAAATTGTGGGGGTTTTGCCAGTGATCGCGTCATGTGAACGGCGGCGCTTAGAACGGCCTTTGCTTTGGCGTTGTGATGGAAGCATGGGTGCTCTCCTAACATGACTCGGACGACCAAGACCAGAGATTGGTCTGCTGTATCGGAGTGCTCAAATTGCTGTGAAAAGACACAGCGGGATGACCTGAAAACCTTCCCGCCACGCAGCGGGAGATTGGACGGCAACGATAGCCATACTTGCGTGGGGAGTCAATCTTTTCCAGGCTGGACATAACCCGAAGGCAAGGCTATATTTGCCTGATAAAACGCCTCCCTAGCTCAATTGGTAGAGCAGCGGACTCTTAATCCGCGTGTTCAGGGTTCAAGTCCCTGGGGGGGTACTTGATGGGGCATGCCGTGATCCGATGATCGTCCTGATTTTCGTGGTTTCGGGTGTTTTTCTTTGTGGATCAGATTAAAAGGTTAAGAGCCAGATCAAGAGCCGGTCAGTGTTAGGGCAGTAAATGGCGGGTGGACGCGAATATTCATCGGCGCAGCGCAAGATCATCAATCGATATTACGACCATATCGACACGATCGTGCTCACCAGGCTCGCCGAGATCACCACCGATATGGCTTTGGCGATGGGCGATGCCAAAAAGCTCGATCGGCTTTGGAAACGGGCGGAGCAGGCGCTGGCGAAAGTTAAATCCGCGGACGGTCAGTCTGATCCTGTGATTGCGAAAGTTCTCGCCTCACGGGATATTGAAGCTTTGGGCAAACTCGTCTCCAAACTCAGCAGATAGAGAGGTCCACATTTCGGACAGGCTCTATTTGGATTGAGGCTTATTCGATTGGGGCTTGGATGCTTTGGGATTTGCCTGCTTGGTTCTGAGCTCATCGTATTTCTTGACATACATTACGCAGGTCGAAACCACCGTCGCATGTGACCAGGTCAAAGGCGACACGGACATCGGCGCACCCGAATACGGATCGAACTGCTCAGCCAGCACGCCTGATTCGAGGGTGTGTCCGGCCGTCCACTCGAGCAAAGGCATGGCCAAACCAAGCTCTTCAAGTGTCTTGGCGCGGGCGATGTGATATTGCGCTTGCCAGAGCGTACAGATCACCCATGGGTTGCCGGGCACTTCGTCAGTTTTTTCGGATTCAACTTGGTGGTAATAGTCTCGTTCGTACCGGGCGCACCCACCAACCTCGGTCTTGATCCAGAGCCGATCCCGAAGCGAAGCCATCTCCGATTGGACAATTGGATCATCAGGTTCAAAGGCACCAAAGGCAAAGAGCGCATAGTTTGCACTGTCGCGGGTCATGTCCAGGCGGTAGGTGCCATCTTCGAGGGGGATCGCCATGCGGGCGAACTGTTGGCGTTCAGGGTGCCACAAATGTCGGCGAAGCGCCCCCTTCATCCGCTCGGCACCTTCGCGGAACGAGGAGGCCCGATCCATTTCACCAAAGTCACGGGCAAAGTCGGCTGCGGCATTGAGCGCGCCGATGGTGGCGGCAACAGTGAAAGTATGAATCCCGCGCCGTTCTTCCCACAAATCCCATGATTGTAAAGGCAATCCATTATGATCCCGGTGCTCGAGCATCCACATGGCCGGTTTGACGACGAGACTGATATACAAGGGTTTGATGAACTCGACATCGCGAAAGGCATCGAAGTGTTCGCGCAGTGCCCAGAGCGTCAAGGCGGTTTCATCCTGTTGGATCGGGAGAATCGCCTGTCCGTCGATCATCCACGGATGCCACGAACTGGCCAATCGGCCTTCGGGGGTGTATTTGTGGAGGAAGTAGGGTTTGTCACCGATGCATCGTTCGGCAAAGCGGAAAAAGTTTCGGCTCAGTTCGCTCTGCCCGGCGAGGATCAGCGAATGGGCAACCAGAGCCCCGTCGCGCATCCAACAGTAGGAATAATGATCGCCTGCGAAGTGGGTGATGTCGGAATCATTGGCTGCGATGATCGCGCCGCCGTTGTCGATCTGGGTGCGGAGAATCAGCTGGCTGCGGTAGTAGAGGTCCTGGATTGGTTCGGGGAGAATTTCGGTGTTGATGGGTTCTTTGCGCGACCAGAGTTTCCAGTAGGCTTCCGTACGGGCAATGAGCCGATCCGGCCCGATTTCCCAGATGCGCCGATTAATGCTTTTGGCATCGTCGTAGTTTTCGGTGCAGACCATCCACATGGTGGCTTCTTCGGTGGCGTATGGTTTGATCTGGAGATTGATTCCGACCGTCGCATCGACCGATCCCTGCGAGATTGCATTTTTGCCCAGTTGACCATCCTCAGCATCGCGCCAGGTGCCTTCTGCGCCGCCGACGCGTTTGGTGCCGATGGCCCAGTGTTCAACCCCGACCTTGTTGGAGGTGGCGGTGTTGAGCAGGAAGTAGGCGTCATCCTTATACATGATGACCGCTTGGGTGGCCGGGTCGTAGTTGGCGGTATCGCCCACCGGTGAGCCATTGATCGAGAGATCGCAGTGAAAGAACAACCGGACATCGCGCGACTTGCCCAGCAAGTCGCGCACGGCCATTTGCCTGAAATAGACCGGCTTGTGCAGATCGACCACATCGTTGGAGATGATTTCGATCCCCAGACTGTGGTGGGTGAGGGTGACTTCGGTGGTGAGTGAATCAGGTTTGTATTGGAGCGTGCGTTCCCACCCATCGTCTTCGATCCAGGCCATTTGCCCGTCGATCCAGACCCCGAATCGTTGGACATGTCCTGAGGTGTGATTGTGGCGGCCGACTCTTGGAGAGTAGATATCTCGGATCCGGTAGAGATCGTCGAAGGTGATGAGCATGTGGCCGTTGCCGACGGGGATATCTCTGGGCATGATCTGGACTCGTTGTTTGGATACTTGAAGGGGGGGCGACACGGAGGATACTATCGGCCAATGGGCACCGTCAAGTTGTTGGAATTGGGAGATCGGCGAGAGGAAATAGGGTAAGAATAGGGCATTTGAGGGTGTCCGTTTTGGGGTGACGGTGATCTCGATGGTGCGAGGGGCAATTTGGGGGTATATTGTTTGGGTATTGATCCGTCTTGGACATTTCCATCGCGGGCATTGCCGATCTGGTCTATATCCGGCTGTGGGCTCTTTGAAATGCTTGCATGTGCTGTGGGAAGAAGTTGTGGAAAGAATAAGTAGGAATAAAGATATGAAGTCACCGTCTTATCGCCCGTTGACCGAGGTGGTCATGCGGAGAAAATCTGTTGAGAACAATGGGTTTACACTTATTGAACTCTTGGTGGTGATTGCCATTATCGCTGTGCTTATTGGTATTTTGCTGCCTGCACTGGGAAGCGCCCAGACCACCGCTCGGCTGGTCAAAAGTCAGGCGAATCTTCGCTCGTTGGCGCAGATTCAGGAAGTCTACTCCAGCGAATATCGTGGGAGCATGATCAATCCTTTTCGGATCAAGGGGTATAACTCGGGTGGCGGTTTTGGACGGGCCGGGTGGGGGATTGCTCGCAAAGTTGAGACAGGAACACCCGCGGAGTTCACATACGATGGGGACAACAACTCACCTTGGTATTCTGAGATGTATGCGTTTCATTGGTATTCAGTGATCGGGGGGTGGATCAGCACCGGGGATTCGGCATCGGAAGTGCAATTTTCGCCTTCGGATCGTGTCCTGATCGCGCGCAATGATGCAATGACCGAGGACCCACCTTGGCCCAACTGGTCGCTTGAGACCGGGTTCTGGGATGGGTCCTATATCCTTTCGCCGACCTGCTGGTTCTCGCCAGAGCGGTACCGTGATGATTTCCGCGGTTCGGCCAGTCGATACGACACAGGGGTGGCGATGGCCAAACGCAACAAAATGTCCGGGGTGACTTACCCATCGCAGAAGGTGTTGATCTGGGAACGATTTGACTGGACGAAAAAGCGACGCACAGCCAGTTTTCGCGATCCCAACATGAACGGCGGCGAACCGATCCTGCTCGGAACAGAGAGCACTCATCCCCAGTGGAATAACCCCGAAGCCGAGCCTTCCGTCGCGACCGCCGACGGGAGTGTGTCGCGGGTCAGCATCGCTTCGATTTTTCAAGATATGTCCAATCCCAACGAGCGGATTGCCCGTTCTTTCAGACCCACCGATATGTGGGACCCCAAGTATTCGGTGCTTGAGGACTACAAAATGCACGAAGACCGATTCGAGATTGGTGATGAACTCTCCGGGTACGGAAAGTATCCCGCTTTTTTCTGGGCAACCAGAGACGGTATCCGCGGACGTGATTTTGCACGATGAATATGCTTGGTTTGTGTATTGCTCTTCTGGTTTGGATTCTGGTTTAGAGCTGTCCGTCGAGCAGGGCGGCAGCGAGGTCTTCTGCGTTCATTTCTTCCGCTGAACCCGAGTTGGCCGTATCGTCATCACTCATAGCGTTGATACGATCTTTGGGATCGCCAATGTAGTTCACCTGGATGCCGAAGTTTTCGCCGATTTTGACTGCTGATCCTTCGCCGATCTGTTTGTTGTTGATGCGGATTTCGAGGTCTTCCTCGGCCTCTTTGCCCAGCTCGATGATCGAGCCGGGAATCCAGTTTTTGATATCGTTGATCATCAGCGATTGCTCGCCGAGCACCACGACCAGCGGGACCTCGAGGGACATGATTGAACTGATATCCGTAGCCATACACACTCCATCGGCAGAATCCGCGCCTTCGGTGATGCGCAGAAACAAACTTCTGTCTTTGGATGGGGAGTACGCAATGGGTGTGCCAGATTGGAGGGGGGAGGCTTTTGTGCTTTAGCCTTCATACTTCGAGCAGATCAGGGTCACATTGTGTCCGCCGAACCCGAAAGTATTGTTCATTGCGTGTTTCACGGGCATTTCACGGGCGGTGTTGGCGATGATGTCGATGAGCTCGAACCCTTCGTCAAGGTTTTCGACATTGATCGTCGGGGCGACGATCCCTTCACGGATCGCACCAATACAGGCGATGAGCTCGACTGCACCCGAAGCTCCCAAGCAGTGTCCGTGCATGGATTTGGTGGAGTTCATGACGAGTCCGTTGCCTCGCTTGGCATGGTCGCCGAAGACGGATTGGACAGCAAAGACCTCGGCCTTGTCGCCCAAGGGGGTCGATGTGCCATGGGCATTGATATAGTCGATTTCTTCGGGGTTGAGTCCGGCGTCTTGGAGTGCCCATTTCATCGAGTTGCATGCACCGCGTCCTTCGGGGTGTGGGGCGGTGATGTGTCCAGCATCGCAGGAGTTTCCGGCGCCGCTGAGTACGGCATAGATGGTGGCGCCGCGTGCTTTGGCGTGCTCTTCGGATTCGAGGACATACATTGCAGCGCCTTCGGAAAGGACAAACCCGTCACGGTCAATATCGAAGGGGCGCGAGGCAGCGGTTGGGTCATCGTTGCGTGTCGAGAGTGCTTTCATGGTCATGAAGGCGCCGATGCACAACGGGGTGACGGCTGCTTCGCATCCGCCTGCGAGCATGACATCGGTTTTGCCAGTGCGGATGGAGTTCATTGCATCGCCGATGGCGTGTCCGGACGAGGCGCACGCGGTGGCGTGGGCAGTGGCGGGGCCTTGGAGATTGAAGGCGATGGCCACATTGCCGGTCGTGGCGTTGACCATGAGTTTGGGAACGGTGAAGGGATTGATGCGCGCGGGCCCTTTGGCTCGCATATTGAGGACGGCGGTTTCAATGGTGGAGATGCCTCCGACTCCGGATCCTATGATTACGCCATGTCGTGTGGGATCGCCGACGGTGTGGTCCCACCCTGAGTGCTTGACGGCTTCGACAGCAGCATTGAGTCCGAGTTGGGCGGAACGGTCGAGTCTGCGGGCTTCCTTTTTATCGATGAGCGAAGCAGGATCCCAGTCTTTGACCTGTCCGGCGATTTCAACGGTCCATCCATCAAATTTTTCGAATTCGGGGTTTTCGATTTTGGAGATGCCCGATGTTCCTGATCGCATCGCGTTCCAAGTATCTTGCGCATTGAAACCAAGGTTGGTGATTGCGCCGTATCCGGTGATGACCACGCGATGGTTTGGAGTTTGGGGCATGGGTATGGACTCGTTGACAGGGATGTTGGACTGAGTGGGCACCAAAACGCCCCACCAGTTGTACCTGATGGGGTATTGGGGCTTTCAGATGACGGGATTAGTCGATGCCGTTGGCCTGTTTGATGAAGGCAACCGCTTGTCCGACGGTTTGGATTTTTTCAGCCTGATCGTCTGGGATGGATGTTTCAAATTCATCTTCAAACTCCATGACGAGTTCAACGGTATCGAGGGAATCTGCGTTGAGATCATCAACGAAGCTGGTGTCGCTGTTGATTTTGGCTTTGTCAGCGCCCATTTGTTCAGCAACAATGTCGATTACCTTGGCTTCAATTTCCTGTTCGGTCACAGCGTCATCTCCGGATAATATAAGTACGGGCATGCCAGACTGAGTTTGGACAACCCCAAACACCCAAGCAGTCTGATCTCGTTTCAGGCCCAGATTCTAGCATCATCGATACGGTTTGCCAAATCGGACCCTCTGCAGGGGACTCGAAACCTCGATTTTTCGTCGGGAAACTAATTTTAAGCAAGTTATCGACCGCGCTAACCGGTATGTCCGGCTCAGTGGGTGTCGGTGGAGGGGTTGGGGGGCAGAGTCTGGTGATAGAGGTCCAGTGGGGGTGTCGGGTAGACGAAAGAGGGGGTACGCCCGCATGGTGTGGGCATAGATCACCCGTACAGGGTCGTGGAGGACAGGCAATGGGAGCAATGCCCAAGGAACCCGAAGCGTTTGCCGAGCAGGTTGCCAAGCTCATCGAGCAGATGCAGCCTGGATTTGAGATTGACCGGGTCAATGCCCGTGAGTTATTGGTCAATGGCCGACGCCTCGATCTCGAAAATCTCTTCCGGATGGTGGCTCACGAACCCGATCGTGGGACCGATATCGTCGAGCATTTCCTCGATCAGCTCTTTGCTGGCGAGCAGATGGAAGTGGCGGAGGAATCATTCGACCAGGTCAAGGCACGGGTCATGCCTCGCATTCAGCCGATCTCGATTTTTGAGCACCTTTCTGAGGAGCTCGTAGCCCATGTGCCCTTTGTGAATGATACGGTGATTGTGTTCGTGCTTGATATGCCTCACATGACGGTAAGCATTACGACCGAGCAGGTGATCCGGTGGGGTATCACGATTGAGGAACTCGAAGAGCTGGCGCGTGAGAATCTTGATATTTACGCTCCTGAGCTCGAGATGCAGGTCATTGAATCGGCTGAGGGGGGCAAGGCGGTGATTGTCGCCGAGCAAGACGGATATGACGCAGCGAGACTGCTCTTGGGTGATTTGCATATGAAACTCTCGGCCCAGCTTGGTCCAGATTTCTATGTGGCCACGCCGGCGCGCGATATGTTTATCGCCTTGAGCTGTGAACCGACCGAGTTTGTCGATCGGCTTCGGGCGCGGGTTGCGGAGGATTTTTCGAGGTTGCCTTACCCGATTACTCAAGACTTGTTCTTGGTGACGATGGATGGTGTCGCAGGGACGAGTTGGATGCGTGACGCTGCGTAAGAGTCCATGGTTTTCTATTCAAACCATCGGCCGGGATGTTTGGTTGGTGGTTTTTTTATGCCTTCTGGGATGCGATCTATCTATACTTTGACCATGATCCTGCTGATTGACAACTATGATTCATTCACTTGGAACCTGGTGCAAAGGCTCGGCGAGCTTGATCCGAGTCTTGAGCCCGGGCGTGATTTGCTGGTGGTTCGTCATGATGCGATGACTCCCGAGCAGGCCGATGTGCTCGATGGGGGCAACGGGCCCAGTCATGTGATTGTGTCTCCTGGTCCTTGTACGCCCAAAGAGGCGGGGGTGTCGAGCGCGATCATCGAGCATTTTGCAGGGCGTGTGCCGGTACTTGGGGTGTGTCTGGGGCATCAGTGTCTGGCCGATCTTAATGGGATGGTCGTTGAACAGCACCTAGTTTTGATGCACGGCAAAACTTCGCCTGTGATCCACGATGGTCAGGGGTTATTCGTGGGGATTGAATCGCCCAGTACGGTGGCGCGATACCATTCGTTGGTGGTGCGCCGGGAATCGGTGCCGACGCTTGAGATGGATGCTGACGGATGGGAAATCTCAGCTTCGTGCTTCGATGAGGTTGATGGTGAGCTCGTTGAGGTGGTGATGGGATTGCGCCGGGTGTGGGCCGATGCGTCTAAAGCCCCACTTGAGGGGGTGCAGTTTCACCCTGAGAGTTTCATGACACCCTCGGGGACGAAGATGCTGGGGAATTTTTTGGCCATGGGGAGAGGTAAGGGGAGAGGCAATCGGTAATGGGCAATCGGCAGTGGGGTTCTCTTCTCGATTGCTATTGTCCGCCGCCCATTCCCTTCTTATCATGCAGGCATGATTCACCCAGAGCCGACGACCAAGATTGATCCGACACTTGCCCGAGGAACCCTTGTTGAGGTGCGCGATGCGACCGAGACAGCTCAAGCAGCGGTTGTGCTGAGTTTTCCCAATACCAGCTATCAGATCGAGCTTGAGACCAGTGATGATCTTGCGTTGCTGCGCTCGCACCTTGGCGAGATGGTGATGGGGCATATTTTTGCCCGTGCTTTGCGGGTGGATTGTCCTTATGCGGGAGGCAGGCGGGTGGAGCCTTGCATTGGTGCGCCTCGGCGTGTGATGGGCACGGTGGTGGGGATTGACCCGATTGCCAATGTGTTGGTGGTCGATGCGGGGATGCCGATGGCGTTGACGCTGACGGCTCGGGGTCAAGAGGCCAAGACATTTGCCGAGATTGAGTTCATCGCCTGCGATGTGCTCCCCGGTGCCCGCTTTTCAATTGCCCATGGCTGATATCAGAGAAGAGAGACATTTTTTCTATGTGATGATGGCGCTGTTTGCACCCCCATTTTACGGGGGGGATTCTGCCGGGTTTGTGTCTGATGGCGATTGAATGGTCCAAAGGCACAGGTGTGATTGGGCGACTGGACAAAATTGGCGGTAGGATCGGGGCATATTTGTGTGGCGATTGAGGTACTAGAGGTATCGCCTGTTCCAATCCGTTTGTTTTTTGGAGAATCTCAATATGCATTGCACGCTGATGACGGGGCTCGTTTTGACGGGCACCTTTGGTTTCGGTTTGGTTGGCGAGGGCATCAACCCCATATTCAACCCGATGCCGCTCAACGAAGAATCTTCAGGCTCGGGTGCGCAGGTCGATTCTGGGCATGAGCTTGAAGATGGGAAGCTCGATGGATACATCGAATCATGGGTGTATGTGTTTATTCCTGGCGCGGGAACATATACCTTGCGAGAGGTGCTCGAAGAGGGCAGTGCTGGATGGGACGCATTTGCAGCCTATGGCGAGCCGATCGAGTCGTATGAGTTGGTCAGTATTTTTACGCACAGCGTCAATGGAAACAACTCAGGGATTGAAGTGCTGGTGCCTGTGGGGGGATGCCCCGGGGATTTTAACGATGATGGTGTGATTGATATCCATGATATCCTGATCTTTGCGGACTGGTTTCTTGGCGGCGATCTTCGGGCGGATATCAATGGTGATGGGTTGATTGATCTTTTCGATCAGTTTGCGTTCTTCGAGCTGATGCTCGATGGGTGTGCGTGAAGATCAAGAGTCACCATCTTGGCTATTCGATCCGTGGGTCGACCCATTTGTAGAGCACATCGACGATCAGGTTGAACACAATCAGCATCGTGGCGAAGACGAGGACCACTCCGATGATGAGGAAGAGGTCTTTGTTCTGGACCGCGTTGACGAAGTGTTCACCCATGCCTGGGACGGTGAAGACGCGTTCGATGACGAATGAACCGGTCATGGCCATGGCGGTGGCGGGGCCGAGGAAACTCAGGACGGGCAAGAATGCGTTTTTGAGGGCGTGCTTGATCAGGATGGATCGCTCGGGAGCGCCCTTGGCGCGGGCGGTGCGGATGTAGTCGGCTCCGAGGGCATCGATCATACCCATGCGGGTCAGGCGGGCGATGTAGGCTGCGAAGGGGAGCGAGAGGGTCAGGGCAGGCAAGACGATGCTCTTGGGGGTGCCCCATTGGGCGATGGGGAACCATCCAAGCCAGAGCGAGAAGGTCAAGAGCATGACGGTGCCGATGACAAAGCTTGGAAGCGAGATGCCGATCATGGCAATGGCTAGGGTGGCGAGGTCGGCCAAAGAGTTGGGTTTGACGGCGCCGATGATCCCGGCACCCACGCCGACGAAGAGGGCGATGAGGATGGCCGAGGCTCCGAGGGTGACGGAAACTGGGAGTGTGTCACAGATGATGTTGTTGACGGTTTGATCGTCGTATTTGAGTGATGGGCCCAGATCAAAGATCGGACGCGGTGGCATCGGCACCCCCTGTTCGGCAGCGAGGGTTCGCTCGCGTTCGATTTGTCCGGAGATGAAATCAGTTGCGTACTTGATGCCTGTGGCACTGGTGAGGTAGGAGAAGTAGAACCTTGGGAAGGAATCGAGGTTGTATTGTTTGTTCATCTGCTCGATGACCTCAGGTTTGGGTCGCTTTTCAGGGTTTTCGAGCGGATTGCCTGGCACCGCCCACGCGAGGGTGAGGGTGATGGTGAAGATGATGAGGAGAATCAAAGGCAGGGCGAGGAGTCTTCGGAGGATGAGGGTCATCATGGTGATGGGGCCTCCGTGGCGGCGTGATGGCGCATGGGTTTGGGTTGGTTTGGCCCTTTGTCGTCAGTGAGGATGTCGATGAGGTAGGGATTCTGCTTGGTGCGTGGGTGGGTTGAGAGTCCGGTGAGTGTGTGTGCATCGAACATATAGATCGTGGCGTAGTGGAAGATGGGGATCAGGGGAAGATCTTCTTCGACGATGATGCGCTCGGCTTCTTGGAGGAGGGTCATGCGCTTGGCGGGGTCAAGTTCGAGGGCGGCTTGGTCGAGGAGTTGGTCGTAATGGGGGTTGTTGTAGGCGCGGTCGTTGTTGCCATCGGTTGAGTAGTTGATGTTGAGGAAGGTGGTGGGGTCGCCGTAGTCTCCGAACCATCCTGCGCGGGCGGTCATGTATTGTTTGGTTTTGAGGTCTTCGCGGAAGATTTTGAGTTCGTTTTGTTCGAGTTTGGTTTTGACGCCCAGGTGTTTTTGCCAACTTTTGGCGATGGCCTGGGCGATGAGATCATGCCCGGAGTCCTTGTTGAAAGCCATTTCGACGATGAAATCATTGGGAAAGCTGGCTTCTTTGAGGAGTTGCTGGGCTTGGGCGATGATGGCATCACGCTCGGTCTGGTCTTTGGCATCGCCGATGTTGGGGAGCCCTGCGGGAGAGGTGTAGCCTGCGATGGAGTTTGGAGGGATGAGTGTGGAGGCGGTGGGTTCGTTGAGTCTTCGGATTTGGTCGGCGACGGATTTTTTATCGACGGTCATCGCAAAGGCCCGGCGGACGCGCGCATCGGCGAAGGGGTTTTTCTGACCATCGGGGAGGATGGGGTTGCAGTTGAAGTTGTAGAAGTAGGTGCCGAAGGACGGGACGGCGTGGGTGTGGGCGCGTGGGTCGTTGGGGAGGAGGCGGTCGATGGTGAACTGGTCGAGTCCTTGGGCGTGATAGCGTTCGATTTCTTCGCGGTGTTCATCGAGGAAGGCTTGTTTTTGGGCGACCATATCGCCTCGATAGGGGGCGGTGACATTGGCGATCCAGTCGATGGTTCCGGTTTGGTAGGCGAGGACGGCCGCGTTTGGATCGGAGATCGAAGGGATGTGAATCGAGTCGATGGCAATGGCGTCTTTGTCCCAGAAGTATGGATTTTTCTCGAATCGCATATCCCGTTTCATGCGCCATTGGGTGAGGATGAACGGGCCGTTGGATATGAGGACGCCGGGTTTGGTCCATCCGGGTTTGCGGATCAGGCGTGCGGTGGTGGGGTCTGGGCGTTCATAGGGGGCGACGAGGGGCTCGTAGACGGGTGAAAAGACGGCGAAGGCGCAGAGTTCGAGGAAGTAGGGGACGGGGCGTTCGAGGGTGACGATCAGGGTGTGGTCATCGGGGGCGGTGAGTGCGACGAGCTCATCAAACTTGGCTTTGGTTTGTTCCCAGAGCTCGTAGGCAGCCCTTTGGCGATCGGCAGCGGAAACGAAGGTGCGGTCTGGGAAGTCTTCGAGTTGTTGTTGTCGCCAGTCGTAGAAGGCGGTTGCGCCTTTGATGTTGAGGAACATTTTGACATAATCGGAGACGAGATCGGGAAGCAGGGCGCGTCGCCAGGCGTAGCGGAAATCGTGTGCGGTGACGGGTTGGCCGTTGGACCATTTGGCGTTTTTGCGGAGGTGGAAGGTATAGGTTTTCGTATCGGGCGAGATCTGCCAAGACTCGGCGACAGCGGGGATGATGGTAAATTCGCTGGCGAGGACATCGTTGGCAACGAGCCCTTGGTAGAGCAGGCGTGCGGTGCGCAGGTCGTGCATCCAACTCATGCGCTGGGGGTCGAGGGTGTTGACTTCGGCAGAGTTGGTGTAGGTGAGGTCCGCTCGTGGGAGTGGACGATCTGAGAGCACCGAGAGGGCGACGAGGGTGAGGAGAAGGATGACAGGGAGGAGCAGCCGATACATGGGTACACGATACCGGGGCGGAGGATGGTTGTGTCAGGTTGTAGGCGAAAGTTTACGCTTTAGCGAAGGAATCGGTTGTCATCGAACCCGAAGGCCTCGACGATGGGTGACCCAGGGCCCAGCAGGAGCGAGGCTTGGTTGCGGAAGGTTTTATCGTCGCCGGTGCGGAGTTGTTCTGCGAAGTGTGTTTGTCGAACAGGTTTGCCGAACTTGTGATCGAGGTCGGCGTCTTTGCGCAGGGCGAAGTAGAGGAGTGTTTCACCGGCTTGGACGGATCGGACGGTGAGATCACGATCAGAGATGGGGTCGATGGTGCCACCAACGACCCGGCGCAGGGGGATGGAGATGATGTCGCCTCCGAGTCCGACTGCCGCTTTGACGGCTTGTGGGGTGGTGTCGGAGCTGATGTCCGAAATCGAAGCGGTGATTGCGCTGGCCGATTCGAGGGCCAAGCCTTGGGCAAAGGATGGGTCATCGGTGACTTTGGTCGCGCGCAACCGAGCGCCCACGATGTCAGTCAGGGCGATGATTGCATGGGATCGTGTTTCACCCATGTCCTTTGAGGAGAGTTGGGTGCCTTTGCTCAGTGTTCGGACGCAAGCGCGGAGGAGCTCGCCGTTGATGTTCAGGTCTTGGGCCAAGGCTTTGATGGCCTGAATGAGTGATTGTGCGTCGGTTTGTGTCATCGCCGGGCCGTACGCCTTTGTTGCCGAGAAGAGGTATCCTGCGCGGGCGACGGCGAAGAGTTGAACACCGAGGTCTTCGTCGTTGATCGCATTTTTGATGCGTGTTGCAGCTGCCGGGGTTGCCAAAGCACCTGCGATGCGGAGCGAAGCGAGTTTGGCGCCGATGGTGTTTTTGGCGTCGAGCTCGTTGAGCAGGGGAGTGATTGCTTGGGAATAGGCTTGGCGGAACGCGACAGAGACGCCTCGTTGGGTCAGGGGGTTGGTGAGGGTTTCGATTGCCTTTTTGGTATCGGGGGCGTTGTCGCTCAGTGCTCGCCCAGTCCATGCTTGGATGAACTCGTCAATCTGTGTCCGTTGGGAGGAGTTGATTGAGATGGACTCAGTGGTGGACATCGGCAGGTCGGCTCGGCTCTGGGCCAAGGCAGTGGGGGCCAAGACAAAGAGCGAAGCCGCACAGATGATGGTTTGCGCGATGGATTTGATTTTGGATGGATTGGATCGGATCACGGGGTGGCCTCTGATTGGGTAAGGGCGAGCATATTTGGAATTGAGTATCGGAGAGAGTTTATCGTCTTCGCAGTCGTCTGGCTCAGGTTCAATAGACTTCGAGGAAGACTCGTTTGGTCTTTTTGATTTTCTTGGGGATCATTTTTCGCTCCCAGTGGTCGATATCGTTTGCGATTTCGGGGGCGAGTTCGAGGTATTGGGCGAGCTGATCGGGTGGAAGGAGTTTGGCAAGGGTCTGGAAGACCCCCAGTTCCATTCCAGCGATGCCACAGATGTAGATGAGGGTGCGGTCTGAAGCGAGCATGGGTCCGAGGATGCCAAAGTCTTCGCCGAGTCGATCTTGAACATAGAGTTTTTTGGATTGCGTAGGTGTGATATGGCGTGAGATGGCGGTGTGGTAGGTGAAACTTTGGTGCTCGTTGGCCCAGTTGGTCAGATCGCTGTGGTAAAGCAGGTCAGATTCGTAAGGCGTGCCCATGAGCAGGGCGACTTTCGAGGGCATATTGAGTTTGATCAGATCAAGGATCATGGATCGGAACGGGGCGATCCCGGTGCCGGTGGCGATGAAGATGTAATCGTGGTCGGCGGGGTTTTGGGGAAGGAGGAATCGTTTGCCTACGGGCCCGGTGAGGGTGACTTCGTCGCCGATTTGGAGATCGCAAAGGTAGTTCGAGCAGATACCTTTGAAGAGTTTGTGCGTGTTCCAGTGTTCGTCGACGACGCGCTTGACCGTGGTGGTGATGATGGTGCCATCGCCGGTTTCGCCTCCGGTTGGCGCAGCGATGGAATAGAGGCGGAGTTTGTGTGCTTTGCCGTTGGGTTGTGTTCCTGGTGGGATGACGCCGAAGGATTGCCCGGCGTGCCAGGTGTTTTCGAGGGGGGTTCCTGAAACATCAAACTCGATGTGGCGGACAAATCCGGCAGCTTTTTTCGATACGGTGCAGATGCGTGTGGCGTGGACTTTGGCGATGATGGGATTGGTTGGTTTGACGATGTGTTGATCGACCGCGGGGATGGTTGGCCTGCCGAGGGTGTGGGTCTCGTTTGATGGAGTTGGGGTGGTCATGGGGAACCTTGTGGTGGGCTTGAGATCGACTCCGTCGGGGTATGGGGCACAGGGGGTTACCCGTCGTCTTGATTGTCCATGTTATCGATGGTATCTGTGTCATCCATTGTGCCATCCATGTCATCATCATTCTTATTCACCGTGTCAGGAATGCCTTCTTCGTAGGTGTCCTCGTACTCGGGTTCGGGCTCAAGCCCTCCCAAGCGATCGAGCCGGGCAGCGGTGGCTTCGAGTTTTTCTCCTTCATCACCTCTTATGCGGGCGCTGCGCAAGGCCGAAGCCGCGCTTTGGAAGGCATCATTGGCGGATGCTTTGGCCTGAGCCTGTTGGTTACGGGATGTTTGGGCGTGGGTGGCCCAGTCGCCTGGGATCCCGGCTTCTGCGAGGGCGTGGTAGAGGATGGCTGCTTCGGCATGCCCATTTGCTTGGCGTGAGTAGCACTCGGCAAGGGTTTGTTGGGCGGATGCTTTGGTCAGCGAAGCGATCTGCTTGATGGTCTTGTTGGCATCGCGGAGAGCGCTGATTGAGGCTCGGGTCAGTGAGATGGCTTTTTCGTTGGCATCGTTGACTTGGGTGTTTCTGAATTGGGCATAGTCTGCAATGGCTTTTTTGATTCGTTCGGTGGCAGCAGCTGCGGCCTCGTTGGCGAGTTTGGCGTCGGCCCGGCTTGATGCTTCACGCTTGGCGAGTTCATTGCGGGCGTCTTCGAGTAATGCAATCTGGGAGGTTGCTTTTTCGACATTGAGGCTAATTTCACGGGCACCGGGGCGAAGTTGTCCGACGATGCCTTCGATGCGGGTCGCTTCGAGTTCGTAGTTATCGGCGCGGAGGGTGTGCTCGCGGACACGGACAACAATCTTGGCGGCTTCGGTTGCGCTCACCCGTGGCATTTGGAGCTCAAGGGCGCCTGATTCATTGCGTTCGACGATTGATTTTCGGCGGAGTTCATCAACCTGAGCATCGAGTTCGGCGATCCGGTCTTCGATCTGTTCACGCTGGATTTGATATTGTTTGATGTCATCTTTGCGGATCGAGATGAGTTTGTTAATTTCGTTGAGTTCGGCGGACGGGTCGAACTGCCCGGCACCTTGGGCGATGGCGGTCATGGTGAGCCATTCATTGATCATTCCGCGGATGATGCGTGCTTTGTGCAGGGCGGCGATTTCGGCCTGGGATGCTTTGGAGGAAGCCAAAGATGCTTGTCCGAGTTTAGCCAAAGAGAGTGTAACAGCAGCGGCTTCGGCGTATCCGTCTTCGTTGCCAGTATGCTCAGAGACAAGTTGTTCGGTTTGCGAATAGGCTTTTTGAGAAAATGTTTTCGAAGCGGTCGAATCGCCTGCGGCGACGGAGTTGAACGAACGCGAAGCCTCTTTTACCGCGGCTTGAGCATCATCGGATCGGGAGCATCCGGCGATTCCTGCCAGCGCGATCAAAGTACACGCGCAAGCGAATTGGATGGACTGGCTGCGTGATATGGATGATGTGCTGGTTTTGGTGGTCATTGCGATCCTTACTTTACGACTACTTTTGTGCTCTCAATTTCATACCATTGGGCAGAGGCTGCGCTGATGCAGTCTAGATTTCCTGGTTTGACCCGCGAAAAGGGGAAACTCATCGTAGCACACCTGAAGGGGCATATGTATCAGGGATGTGGTTCGTCAGAGTCAGGCTTCGGTTTGGGTTCCGGTTGGTTGTTGTCCATGAAGTCATATGCAGGGCGAGGCTGGTACATTGATCGGATCCATTCGACCGCGTCGCGGTACTTGCGATCACGGGTGGATCGGAAGATGGGTCGGAAACCTCTGCCTGGGAATCCGGTGGGGATTTCGGGGTGGGGAGTGAGTGCATTTTTGGTGACCATGCCCATTTGAAGTAGTGGGGATCGCTGGGGGGCTTGGTAGTCGATCAGGGGTGAGCCGTTGGGGAGGGTGTATTGTTCGATGATGAGGAAGTTGGTGTAGACGGTGGCGTCGGAGTTGGTTCTGGAATTGATGAGTTGGAAGGGTCCTGTGTCTGGGCCGCCATGGCATCGGGTGGTGGCACAGGCGCTGATGATCCATCCGCGTTGGGCGTGGACATTTTCTCTGAAGCTTTTCATGGATTGTGGGTCTTCAACCACGGCGACTTGGGGATAGAGGTCTCGTGCTTTGTGGGTGAAGAGGATTTTGAGTTTTTCGATTTCGGGAAGTTTGAAGATTGCATCGCGTTGTTCTTTATTGGGTGAAAAGGCATCTGGTTTTCGGTTCATCAGGGTTTGGAGTGTTTTATCGGGGACCCTGAGCTTGGGTGGATCACGCAGGTCGATTTCGTAGACGCGCATAAGGTTGATTTGCTCGGGAGTCAGTGGGGTGATTTGGTTTCTGCGGAGTCGATTTGGTGTATCACGGGTATTTTGGGAATCTGCTGAGGGGTGCGAGGGGGGGATGGAATTGTTTGAGTTTTTTTTGGCCGGACCGAGTTTGTTGTATTCGGTGAGCCAAGTGTGCAGGAGTTTTGCCTGTGGGTTCGATGGACTGATGAGGAGGACGGATTCGAGTTCTTTGATGGCCAAGTCGTAGGCTTTGCGTGCGCGGAGCCATTCGACGAGAGCAAGTCGGGAATCGATATCATTGTCGGAGATGGCGGATCGCATTTGGGTGTATCGCTTTTGGACGGGTGGGAGGATGACGATTTTGGCGACCGTTTTGCGTTGGAAGGTGGTTTCGATGCCGTTGATCCCGAGAACGACAACCATGTCATTTTCTCGGACAAGTTCGCCAGTAATTTTTCGTCCTGAATCGAGGGTGATGATGCACTCGACGATGCCTGGGTTTGGTTCATTGGTCTGGAGGGCAGGTTCGGTAAAGTTGGCGACTTGATCGATTTTGGGGAATGAGTGCGATTGGGGGAGCAGGGCGAGCCCGAGGAGCACCGCGGTGGCGATGATGGCCAAGGTTGTTGCCAGACGGGTGAGCATGATCATGAATGGTTCTTGGGATGGTGGGGTTTGGGTTGGGCGCATGGATGGTATTGTGCAGGGTCTATCGGGCGGTGTCTATGTGTTTGATGAGGATATACGAATATACCGCGATCTTGGCGATCCGGTTCCGCTGAGTGGATGGTGTTTGGAAGGTTGATCAGGCTGCTTGGGCGAACTTGTCGTCAGATTCGTCAGAAATGAGCTCGTCTTGTTTGGGGGGCATGATTGGCAGGACGCGGTCGTCGGCGATGACCCGAGCGATGGTGTTCATGGGCTCGGATTGGCCGTTGCGGGTGACGATGGGTTTGCCGCTTGTGTTGAGATCGAGGAAGAGTTCACCTTTGACATCATTTTCGAAGGTGATTTTGAACCCGGGGAGCCAGATCTTAGTTTTGGCGAAGATCATGGATTTGACTCTGAGTTTGGTTGCAGCATGTTTGCGGATGATTTGTCCAAGTCGGTCGATTGCCGCATCGAGATCAACAAGTTTTTCTTCGATGATGCCGACTTCGAACTTCATGAATTCGATTTCGGTTTCTTGTTCCCGGCTTGGCTTGCCAAGGCTTTTTTTGAGTGTTTCAAGTTCTTGTATCTGTTTTTCGATCGCATTTTCGATTTTTGGTCGGATATCTTGTGCGCGTCGGATTTGTTTTTCGATTTCCGGGATCCATCCGATGATGACATTTGTTTTGACACCTTGGACGGACCCGATGGATCCGATGACGCCACCTTTCGAGATGCAGATCTCACCGCCTCGAAGGGCAGCGTTTGGACTTTCGAGCGTGCCTGCGATCATGATTTGGCAGTTGGTGATTTCTTTTTGGATTTCGCATCGTCCGGCGATGAAAGCTTCGACGCCTTCGAGATACCCTGCTTTGAGGTCTCTCCCGGTGCGGATCGTTCCGGTATCGCGTCCGGCCATGCCGTTGTGGAGGATGATGTCCTGTGATGAGTCGAGATTTGATGCTTCGACGAGTTTGCGGATTTCGATATTTTCGCCTGCTTTGACACTGAACCGATCGCGGACTCCTTCGTTGACAATGACTTCGCTGGGGAAGTCGATGTTCCCGGTTGAGAAATCAACATAGTTTTGGACTTCGAGTGTTGGGTTAATGCGGAGTTTCATTCCAGCGTGTGTGAGGTGCCCATCGATGAGTGCGTGGATATTTCCTTGGTCATCAAGTCGAAGGGAGTTGTCAATCAGATCGGGGAGGTCTTTTCCGGGTTTGGTTGCGATGGCCTGCCCGTAGACATTGATGCCGTCTTCGCCAGGTGAGGATTCAACGATGGATCCGATGAGATCACCTTTGGCGACAATGAGAAATGGGCTTTCGTTATAGAAATCGATCGTTTCTTCATCGTGCTCATTTTTATCATCAGTGACGAAAGTGTCCTCTTGCTCCGCTTTGCGGTATGCTTCTTCTCGTTTGGCGATGTTTTCAATTTTTGTCTTGATTTTTTCGGTGAACTCAAATTTTGCATTGATTCCTTCGACAGGCGGTTTTCCTTTGACGACGATCATTTCATGAGCGTGGTGTGGTTCTTCGGTTGCAAGTTCGGTGAGTTTGCTTATTTCATTATTGAGGATGCATTGTGCATGGATATCACATCCCTCGAGATAAGCGCACAAAGCTTCTTGTGAGATGGGAATGTTTGACGGATTTGGCTCAATCCGTAGGACAGCGCTGAGTTTTTGTTTGTCAACACTCAGTTTCAGTAGGCTATCGATATCACGGTTACTTTCACCCACTTGATTATCCTATTTTCAGGCCATGGCTTACTTTATTTCCTTGACCTGTTGTGGTATGTTTAGGTGTTAACGCCACATTTGGCGAGTGTTTCGGCGATGCGTTCGCTGAGTAGGTCGGGAGTAAATGGTTTGACGACATAGTTGTTGACCCCTGCCTTGATCGCTTCGATCACTCGGCTTTTTTCGGCTTCGGTTGTAACCATGATGAGCGGAGTCGTTTTATCTGTTTGGCGGAAGGTTTTGACAAAGGTCAAGCCATCCATGGTGGGCATGTTCCAGTCTACGAGGCATAGTTCGGGTTTGAATGCTCCGACTTTGCTCAGCGCGTCTTGACCATCGCATGCTTCTTCGAGGTCTGTGTACCCGAGCTGTTTGAGCACGGACTTTTGGATGTTTCGCATTGTTTTTGAGTCATCGATCAGAAGGATTCGCATTGGGTTGCTCCTTGTTTAGTTTTTTCTGGTAAGCGAGTTTGTTTAGGCCGCGGCTGATTTGGTGTTTGCTGCTTCTTCGGATTCACGCAGGGCAATCTCAAGAACAATTTCTCCACAGTCTGTTGTGCATGGGATCATTACACATGGTGTGCCTGAGTTTGATGCCACGCGATGCCCTGATCCGATGACAACTGATGGGCATGAGATGGAGACGGATTTGCGTTGGAACTCTGCCTTGGCATTGCCCGAGATCATGTTGATGAGTTCACCGACGGCGTCTGCAAAGTCATCGGTGTCAACGGCCATTTGTTCGCCGGTGAAGAGTGCGACGATGGATTCGGCGGCTTCTCCTGGCATGGAGAGGACAATTGTCCCAATCATTTCTCCTGAGACTCCGATGATACCTGAGACATCGTGTGTGGTTGTTGATTCTGTTTTGAGTCTTGGCTCGCCGATTTCGACGGGAAGCTGGAACATGGTGCTGAAGACATTTTGGATTGATGTCATGAATGGTGTGATATAACTGGCGTCCATCTGGTTGCTCCTTTGATGATGCGTCTGTGTATCCTTGGTGATTAGTGTGCTGCACATACCGTGCTGCGTTGATTCCGAGAGATTCGCATCAACTCGGCAATATCCATGATGAGGCTGACCCCACCATCGTTTCGTACGGTGGCACCTGAGATTGGGCCTTCGCGCTGCACGCCGTTGAGTGGTTTGATGACAATTTCTTGCTGGCCGATCACTCGACTGACGCGCAGTCCAATAATTTTCTGATTGAATCCAATGACGACAACAAAGTTTTCGTCTTGCCTTTTCTCTTCTGGAATCGCGAAAACTTCTTGTGAGCTAATTAGTGGATGCACCGATCCGCGCAGGTGGATGACAGGCTCGTCGCCAAGTTCGGAGATCATGTCAGGTGTTGGGTGAACGATCTCGGTGATGTTGGTCAATGGGATTGCAAAGACTTCATCGTTTACGGCCACCATCATTGCGGGCATGATTGCAATGGTAAGCGGAATTGAGATGTTGATAATGGTTCCTTCGCCTTGGGTAGATTCAATCGAAATGCTTCCCTTGAGTTTGCTTTCGATATTTGTCCGCACGACATCCATACCTACGCCTCGACCTGAAAGGTCAGAGACTTGGTCAGCGGTTGAGAATCCTGGCTCGAGGATGTATCGGAAGACTTCTTCATCGGAGAGTGAAGGGAGTTGTTCTTTGGTGATGAGTCCTCGTTCGACGGCCTTGTTGCCGATGATTTCGCGTGAAAGCCCTTTTCCATCGTCGATGATCCGGACGCTGACATGGCTTCCTTCGTGCCCAGCGACGAGTTTGATGGTTCCGGTTTCTGGTTTTTCAGCACTGATCCGGTCTGCGGGCATCTCAATACCATGATCGGCGCTGTTGCGTAAGAGGTGGACCATTGGATCGCCGAGCTCTTCGATGACGGATTTATCGACTTCGGTATCGCCTCCGATGATTTCGAGCTGGATTTTCTTGTCGGTCTTGGTCGCCAGGTCGCGGATCAGCCTTGGGTATTTGCCAAAGAGCTTGTCAAGTGGCTGCATTCGGGTTCGCATGACGGCGACTTGGATATCGCCAGTCACTCGATCGAGTGTTGAAGCGGTGATTTCCATTTGCTCGATGAGATCGGTATCGGTGACGGCTCGTCCGACCTCTTCGGACATGGCGCCGATACGGTTTTTCTGGAGGACAAGTTCACCAACAAGATTCATTAGGGATTCAAGTCGTGAGACTTCGACGCGGATGGTTTGCTCTACAGCTCCTAGATTTGCCTTGCGTGCTTGGGGTTGTGCATTGGTTGGGTTAGATTTGGATTCGGTGATTGTGGCGTTGTTTGGTTCTGAGGCTGGTTCTGAGGTTGATTTTTGGATGGGTGATTTGAGTTTATCTTCTTCTTGATTTTGTGGGGAACCGAAGGAGATGCCATCGGTTGCCAGCGCCTGGTACGGATCGCATTGGGGGATGATTTTTCCTTCATCAAGCTTGCAGCCTTCAGATGATTTGATGATCCGTTCGATGAGGGTTTCGGTTGGCCAAGTGACGAGCTTTTCATGGATGAGCTCTTTGGTTTGCTCATTGATGAGCATACACACACCATGAAGGCGTGGAACAATTTGTTCAATGAACTCGTCTTCGAGTGATTCGATGCCCTCGAGGGATTGAACCAATACATCGGAGAGCTCAGAGAGTTCTTTGATGTCGAAGAAATCGACCGTGCGGGCAATGTCTTCGAACATTTCTGTGAGGTTGCATCCAGCAGACGATCTGGTTGAAGCATCATAGAGCTCTTCGAGTTTGGCGATCGCCTGGGCAAGTGTTTCGTCGATGTCCGTCGACATGTGCTCGATGAGGTCAAGTTTGGATGAATCAAGTTTGATGGGTTCGATGTTTCGTCCATCTGTTGGTGTGGGTTCTGCGGATTTTGGTTCGATATTCTCCGCAGTATTTGATGCCGATACAGGTTGAAAATCGTCGGCTTCAAGGGTTCCGCCATCGCCCAAGACGGTGAGTTTTCGGATCAATTCGGGGTCTGCAGGTGTGAGATCGGTGTTTCCACTGGCAATTTCGTTGAATTGAATTTTGAGGATATCGACTGCTTCTAGAAGCAGGTCCATTTCTGCCTTTCCGATGACGAGCTCGCCGTTTCGTGCGGTGTTGAGTGCGCTTTCGGAGCAGTGTGCGATTGCAACAAGATTGGTCAGGGCGAGGAAGGAAGCGCTTCCTTTGATGGTGTGGAGTGCGCGGAATATTTGGTTGAGAAGATCAAGGTCCTGGGGGGTGGATTCAAGATCAACCAAGTCGCTTTCGAGTTGTTCGAGGAGTTCGCCTGATTCAGTCAGGAAATCTTGCAGGATTTCTGGATCGAAGTCGTTCATATCCATGATTTAGATTCCCTTCAAGGTCGCGACATGTTCGTTTTTCTGATAGCAGAATCCTTGAGGGATCTGCAGCTGCGTGAAATCATTGGTGAGTGTTTTGATTCGTTCGGAGTGTCCGATGAAAAGTGTTCCGTCGGTGGCAAGCTGTTTGGCAAACATGGAGATGACATCTCGCTTCATATCATCATCGAAGTAGATGAGTACATTTCTGCAGAATATGATGTCCCAGATGCCGTGGCGTCTTGCTGCCATTCTGTCCTTGAGGTTGTGCTTTTCGAAGTTGACCATTGATCGAATGGTGTCATCGAGGATGAAATTTCGCCCATCTTCTTTGAAATATCGGTCTTTCATCAAGCTTGGTGTTGTGCGGACTGCGTAGGAGGTGTAGACTCCTTCTTGTGCGACTTTGAGTGCCTTTTCGGAAATGTCTGTTCCTAGGATCTCGATGCGCCAATCACTCAGTCGGACGCCGAGTGTCCGGTGCAGAAGCATTGCGAGGGTGAATGGTTCTTCGCCTGTTGAGCATGCTGCGGACCAGATTCGAAGTCGTTTTGTTTTTGCTCGTGCTTCGAGTAGCTCAGGGAGAATTTGATCTTCAAAGACAGAAAGCTGGGCTTCATTTCGGAAGAAGCTTGTTTCATTGATGGTGATGCGATTGAACATCTCCTGGAATTCTTCCATCTGGTACGGTCCCATGGTGAGATAGGCAATGTATTGGTCGAAGTCTTCCATTTCGAGCTCGATGACTCGGTGTGAGAGCCTTGATTCGATAATGTATTTTTTGGTTTCAGGGAAATGGATACCCGAGCGATCATAGATGATTTTCGACATTTTTGCGAACTGCTCTGCGGTCATGGTGATTTTGGTTTTGGTTGTACTCATGTTGATTAACTACTTTCAAATAAAATGACCAGCGTGTTGGTTAGGCAGCGGTGCGTTGCATGTCGGAAAGTTTGTCCAGCGCTTCAAGCGAAAGCAGGCGCTCAAGATCAAGTAAGATCAGCAGATTCTCATCAAGCTTTGCGACGCCTGAGACATAGCTCGAGTCGATTGAGGTGCCCATTTGTGGTGCGGGCTCGATCACAGAGTAGCTGATTCGTAGGACTTCATGCACTGAATCGACAATGAATCCGATGGTATTGCCTTGTACTTCGACAACGATGATTCGTGTGTGTTCATCGTGAGGCGATGGGGGGATTTTAAATTGGACACGAAGATCAAGTACCGGGATGATTCGCCCGCGCAGATTGATCACTCCTTCGATTCCATCGGGGCTTTGAGGAACTTTGGTAAGTTCGAGCATCCGGTTGATTTCTTGCACACTGAGGATATCAACCGCAAAGAGTTCTTCGCCAACGGTAAAGCTGACGAGTTGGATCTGATTGTCCGAGTGGTTGTTTTTTATGGTTTCTTGATGCATAGCTGATCCCTCTGGATACGCTTCGAGCGAGACTTCTTCGACTATCGTGTGGATGTGGAGCCCAGTTCACTCATTGTCACCAACTCTTGCTGATGCCGATTGGCGTGTATCGAAATTCGGTGGTGTTTTCGGGGAATTTGACGAGAATGACGATGCGTTAAGTTTTGTAAGCAGGTCTCCAATAGCCTTGGGATCCAAGATTTGGTCGGCGAGATTCTCTTCGATAACTGCCCGAGGCATGCCATAGACCACGCAACTCTGAGCCGATTGGGCAATGATCTGTCCACCATTGGTTTTGATGATTTTGGCCCCTTTGGCGCCGTCGGCGCCCATTCCGGTGAGCTGGATGGCGAGCAAATGTTCACCAAAGATTTCCGAAGCCACTTCGAAGAGGAGGTCAACCGAGGGACGATAAATGGCGCCCGGTACAGAATCGGCGAGTCTGGTCACGATTTTGTTGCCGGCGACGCGTGTGAGTTTGATGTGGCTCCCGCCTTGGGCGATATAGATCCCTGGCGAGGAAACGATCGTGCCTTGGGTTGCCAGTATGGCGCTGCAGTTGCTGTGTTGATCGAGACGCTCTGCAAGGCTTTTGGTGAAAAGCTCGGGCATGTGCTGCGCAACAATGATCGGAACGCGGAGATTAGTCGAGAGTTTGGAGAAAATTTCTTCGAGGACGGGTGGTCCACCCGTGGATGATCCGACGACGACCGCTTTGATGCGAGAAAAATCAATTTCCTTATTTGGATTATGAGAGATTGATGCGGCGTTGTTTTTCTTTGTTCCTGATGAGAGGTGCTTGATTTGCGTACGATGGTTGCCGATGGCGTGGAGTTTGGTAAGGAGTTCTTCTTTGAATCCGGCATCTTTTTTGCCCACGGTATTGGGGTCCTTGCCGATGACATCGGCAGCACCGATGCGCATTGCTTTGAAGGCTTCATGGCTTCCTGCGACGGTGAGCGAAGAGCACATCAAAATTGCGGGATTGAACGCTCGGCACTTAACTTTTATCTCACGCAAAGCACTCAGTCCGTCCATCTTGGGCATTTCGATATCCAGCGTGATCAGGTCGGGTTTGTGTTCGAGTGCTTTGGCGACACCGTCTTCCCCGTCGCGGGCAACAGCGACAACCTCGAAAGCTGGATCAGAAGAAATCATCTCCGTAATAATTTTTCGCATGAAGGCAGAATCATCAACAATAAGTACTCGCACGTAATACCTCTTTTCAGGCAGATGGAATCTGAATGGGATACGGATGCAGATCGGCCATTGGGAGGACGGTCTTCAGCGGCGATGGGCAATGGCACAAAAGTAAGGGCGAGTGGAGGATGGAAAATTCAGTACAAAAAGAAGTACAAAAAGGCGAACAGCACCGGGAGTTCCGGTGCTGTTCGCCTTTTTTCAACTTCAATGCCCAGGAGAGGACTCGAACCTCCACTCCCTTGCGAGAACCACCACCTCAAGGTGGCGCGTCTACCAATTCCGCCACCTGGGCAGGCAATGCGGAGGGGAGTATATCGTCTATTCTCACAGAGTCGACCCCATTGTGGGCCTGAAACGAAAAACAGGAGCTTCATTCTCACAGGCAGGCTCATTCCTTTGCCTTTGCCCCCCTAGGATTATCCTGAAAGCAAACTTTTATCGGGCAGCACGGCACGCGCCCGCCCGTGATGAAACGAGGGTTGTGATGACAACAGATATTTCCAGAGCCGAACAAATACTCTACAAAACGGTTGGGCAAGGGGCGATCCAAGCGGGCGTTTTTGGTGAGGTGCACATTGATGGGGGGGGGGTCTGGTGCCAAGCCAAAGACGCTGCCGAACCGGCTCATTACTTTGTCAGCATTGATGATGGCGATGTCTGGATTGGGCTCGAAACTGAGGACCGTTGGCTTTCTGGGTCGATCGAGGCGGATTTGGTGAATACCGGCGACAAGCTCGATGAACTGATTGAAGAAGAGGTGGTGGATCTTGGGCATGTTGACGCCAAGGTCGGCTTTGAACATTTTCGATCGCCTGAGAGGAAGTATGTTTTTCGATCGAAACTCTCGACCTCCTTGGATGACCCCAAAGTTGCTGAGCATGCGTTGATTTGGTTATTGGGCTACGAGCTTGTGCTTCGTGAGCTTGGCGATATGGATGACACGCAAGACGATTGACGATCAACAACGGGAAGGCTGGATCTGAACGATGCGGATTCTGATGCTGGGGTGGGAGTTTCCTCCATTTATGTCTGGCGGGCTTGGGACCGCGGTCGATGGGTTGACCAAGTCGCTTGTATCTCAGGGGCATGAGGTGGTTTTTGTGTTGCCTCACCTGATACCTGAGGGGCATGTTTCGCATGTTGAGCTTGTTGGTCCGAGGATTCTCGCCCAGCGTGCTGCAGCGTTGCGTGCTGGGCATCGCGAGCACCAAGTCGTCGGTATGGGAGCGTCCCGGGAGGGGGACCTGAGCGAGAAGGCCCGCCGTGCATATTTTCGCGAGCGGGTCATCATCGAGCTTGAGACTTTCCAAACTTCCATGCCCAGTTCATATCCGGGGATCGATGCGGGTGATGTGTTTCGCCAGGTGGTGGAGGCGACCCAAGAGCAACATTTTGGTCGAGCGGTGAATGATGGTTCCGCATCGGATGCGATGGTGTCGGTCGAGGATACTTTACGGTTCGCATCATTGGCAAAGTCATCGGCAAATGAGTTGGCGACGGTGATCGAGTCTGTTCTCGAGTCGCTTGGCGAGATGGGCACCGGCACCGGAGGATACAGCAGCGATCTCTTCGGCGATGCCCAACGATACGCTCGGCTCGTCGCAGCGATGGGGATGACCGAACGCTTCGATGTGATCCACGCCCACGATTGGTTGACTTATCCGGCGGGGCTGATGCTCAAGGCGATCACGGGCAAGTCTTTGGTTTGCCATATCCATGCCACGGAGTTCGATCGTTCGGGTGAGCATATCAATCAAGATGTTTACGATATTGAACGGGTGGGGTTGAACGGGGCCGACCGGGTTATTGCGGTGTCGCGTTTGACCAAGGCCATTGTCAATGAACGCTATGGCGTGTCAAATGAGCGGATCGATGTGGTGTATAACGGTGTCGAGCAGCATGGGATTGAGCCTCACGCCGAGGCGGGGATCGAAAAACGGGATCGGATTGTATTGTTCTTGGGTCGGATCACGATGCAGAAGGGCCCGGAGTATTTCATCGAGGCTGCCAAGCGAGTGCTCGAAAAAGAGGATCATGTGAAGTTTGTGGTCGCGGGTTCTGGCGATATGGCGGTGCGGACGATCGAACACGCAGCAGCGATTGGGATCGGGCACAAAGTTTTGTTCACCGGATTTTTGCGTGGTCGGGATGTCGATCGGGTGTATCGGATGGCCGATTGCTATGTGATGCCCAGCGTGTCTGAGCCCTTCGGGATCGCGCCGTTGGAAGCGATGCGCAACGATGTGCCTGTGATTGTGTCGAAGCAATCGGGGGTGTCCGAGGTTTTGGTCCATGCACTCAAGGTTGATTTCTGGGATATCGAGGAGATGGCGAACAAGATCATTGCGGTGTTGCGGTACCCGCCTTTGGGACAGACGCTGCGCGAGCAGGGGCGTTTTGAGTTGCGTGGGCTCAACTGGGACGGGGCTGCAGAGAAGTGTGTGAAGGTGTATGGGCGGGCGATGGCGGGGGCGTAGATGTTTTACGAGCCGTGATCGTGAGAGGGAGCGGTCTTCAGTCACACTCGAAAAGCAAGATCGCTTCCTCAGGGTCGCGGCTCATTGGATTAGAGATGATTCGTTTAGCCTACATCTCGGCCTTGGAAGAGGATCACTGCCAGTGAGAGGAAGACCACGATCTGGCAGAGGCCATAGAAGAAGACCAAGACCACATGAGAGAATGGGATCGGTTGATTTTGGGTGACGGCATCGAGGAGCCAGAAGGCTTGCATGTTGGGGACGATCGACCAGATGACCAGCGGGGCCTTGTGGACGATGGTGGGTTGGAGGAAGATTGAATCGCCCGAGAGTGGGGGGCGATCGAGTGGGAGGGGTTCTTTGCCGATTTGTTGGATGACAAGGCGATCGTCATTGATCGCGGTGATCACCAAGGCCGGCTCTTCACGAACATTTTTCTCGGGGGTGATTTCGGGGTCGAGTGGAGAGAAGGCAGGGGTGACGAGTCCGATGCCCGAAGGGGATGAGCCGTAGTAGAAGGAGTCGCCGAGTTTGAGATCAACGCTGGGGGGACCGAGCATGGTGATGATCATGCGCGAGCCCGGGGATCGAAGCATGACCTCGTTGAAGACTTCGTCGTCTGCAAGTTCAGAATGATCGAGCGAGAGCAACTCGCGCAGGGTGACATATCGGCGTGGGTCGATCTGACTTTCGACGAACTCTTCGAGTTCCATCCCGTTTCGCAGGGCAGCGATGTTCCAGACTTCGTCGCGGTAGAGATCGTAGAGGTCGAATCCGGAGGGCGATTCGGTCATGGCGACTTGGCCGATGCGTTGGTTTTCGTAGATGCCTCGTCCGAACCAGTAGTTTGAGAGGAGCCCGATGACAAAGACACCGGTGCAGATGGCGATGGTCATAACTTGCCCAAGTCTGGTCGAGACGGCGGTGGCCAGTGCAGTCATGACAAAGAGTGCCATGCCCAGGCAGGCAGTCGCGAGCATGATCTGAGGCTTGAAGTTCTCGACCGGGTTCATCAGCGTCCAGTCTTCGTCGATAAACAGGAGGGCGATATAGGCGATCCAGATCGTGACGAGCAGGGTCAGCGAGGCGGTTTGGCCAAAGGACCATCCGTACATGTAGTTGCCCAGTGCGCCGATGGCGATCGACCCAAAGATGGCAATGCTCGTGAGGAGGATGATGGGCATATTGGGGTCTTGGGCCGCGGTGGTGAGGATGCCGTGCCTGATGCCCAAGAGGAGGAAGGCGATCATGATTCCGATGGCGACGAACATCGCTGCGGAGATGCCGAGGAACTTGCCCAAGATAATGCTGGTGCGTCCGATGGGCTTGGAGACGACGGTGAGGACCGTTTTGTTTTCGATTTCGCGTGAGATGGCAGCGGTGGCGATGAAGGCGGCGAGCATGATTCCCAAAAGGAAGATGGCGCCCATGGAGACATCGAGGAGGAGTTTGTTATCGCCTGAGACCTCGCCGGGGACATTGTTGGCGCCCATGGTGAACCCAACGATCCATGTGTTGAGCAGTTGGATAAAGGCGGTCAGGAGCAGCATGATGAAGAACACCGGCTGACGGATGCTCTCTTTGAATGCGTTGCGCGCGATGGGGATGGTCGATGTAATCATGGAAGGGGCATGCTAGGAGCGGTGGATGGTGAAGTGGCAGCGCATCAAGTGCGCATTGGATGGGATTTGGGTTGAGCTTTGGGGTCGATGGTTTTTCTGATACGCTTGGATTGCGGATCAGTTCGGTATTTGTGCGCACAAAGTTGAGCATTCCTTCGTATCGAGATGAACCCGATGGGGATCGGTCGCGTACGGTGTTGCACGCGTCGGGTGCTTGTGGCAAGCGATGCGCCAGCCGACTTGGACTCGGGTGCACAGAAGCTCAAAGGGGCGATCGTGTGTCGGGTGTGAATTTGGGTAGGCCTGGGGCAAATCCGGGGCAAATCCGGGGTCGATCTGAGGCAGATCTGGCATGGGTGTGAGATGATGAGTTTTGGGGTGGACACTGAGCAAGAGCCTGCCCACAATACCCCTCGAAGCTCGTGCCCGATTCGCCTTAATGATGAGGTTGGCGGGCGACTCGATGCCCGGGACGCGCGTGCGATCCTTTTATTATTTATATCTGATGCCTGGAGTTGTGACGGCAGCCTGTGAAAACTGTTGAAGGGCTCTTGGCCTGAATGCTTAGGGTCAAACGATTAGGGAAAGATCCACCCCATGAACAAGGGCGACTATTTGGCGTATCGCAAAGCATCTTCGATCAGTCTGGTCGGATTGGTGCTTCAGCTTTTGCTGACGGTGATCGTATTTTTCTATAGCCGGGTCTCGAATGATTTGGCTGCTGGCGCTGCATCAATCTTTCTCGCGACGGGCTTGATCGCGTGGGGGTTATTGCTTCTGATCTTCGATCAGCACCGCCGTGAGCGGATGGAGGCGATGGAGGCGGATCAGTTGGCAGCTTCTGGGGCATCGGCGGCGAGTGCGTTTGAGTCGGTGGGTGATGAGTTGCAGGTTGCTGCGCGTCGGTTGGCGTTTATCTATCGGTGGGTGATGCCTGCGGGCGCGATTCTGATTGGTGCGATCAATATTTGGGTTGGTATTTCACGGATTCGGCATTGGGGGGGGCTTGATGTCACGCAGATTCAGCCTCGGTTTGTGGGATGGACGCTGGCAATCGGCCTTTCGATGGCGGTTGTGGGTTTTGTTTTTGCTCGATTTGTTTCGGGTATGGGCAAGGTTGATGCGTGGTCGAACCTGCGTGCGGGCTCGGCGATTTCAGTCGCCGGGGCGTTGATTGGGGTGGTGTTGGCAGTTGGTGGTTTTTTGGAGTTGTCCCTGGGGATCAACACGGTGCTGGCGTACAGCCCGATGATTATTTCTGCGGGGATGATCGCCTTTGGGCTTGAGATTGGGCTTAATTTGCTTCTTGATGTGTATCGCCCGCACAAACCTGGCGAGATACCTCGTCCGGCGTTTGATTCGAGGCTTTTGGGTCTTTTGGCGGCTCCAGATCGGATTGCGGAGAATGTCGGCGATGCGGTCAACTATCAGTTCGGGATTGATGTTACCTCGTCGTGGTTTTATCAGCTTTTGAGCAAATGGGTCCTGATGTTTATCGGGATTGGTGTGGGGGTGGGATGGTTGATGACGATGCTGGTGGTGGTTGAGCCTCACGAGCGTGGTTTGATTTTGACCAATGGGCGGATATCTGAGCCCTTGGTGAGCTTTGGTGATCGAGGCGATGGTGACATTGGTCCTGGTTTGCATGTGAAGTTGCCTTGGCCATTTTCACGGTATGAGACGCCGGTGGTCATGGGCAAGCGTGGGGAGTCAGGTGTTCGGACGACGACGGGCGTTCGCGTGCTTCAGCTGGCATCGAATCCGCCTTCGCCGGCGACGACACCGATTCTGTGGACAGAAAGTCATGCGGGTGTTGAGCGACTCAATATTGTTCAGCCTGACCGAGTGATGGGGGAAGATGATCTAGAAAAAACATCACACGAAGGTTCATCGGTTGCGGAGCTTTCGTTGTTGGCTGTTGAGGTTCCTGTACATTTTGTGATCCGAAATGTGAAGCTTTTCGATCAGTTTGCGGTACCTGGTCAGCGTGAAGACCTGCTCACACAGATCGGTCGCCGGGTGGTGACACAATATTTGGGTGAGCTTTCGATCCATGAGGTGCTTGCGACACACCGGACTACGATGCCCTTAGAACTCAAGATGCGGATTGAAACAGCTTTTGGAGAATTGAATGATGGGCATGGCCCGGGGATTGAAATTCTTTTTGTCGGGGTCAATGGAGTGCATCCGCCGATGAAGGCTGCGCCATCTTTTGAGCGTGTGATTATTGCTCGTCAGAATCGTGAGTCGCTTATTGAGGAGGCGAAAAAGTTACAGATTACGGTGCTGACGGAGACGGCTGGGAGTGTTGAACTTGCTGATGAAATTAATGATCAGTTGATAGCGCTCGAAGCGATGCGTCGTGAGATTGGTCGTGAATCGGTTGAATATATCGAAGCGGAACTTGCGGTTCAGAAGTTGCTCGAGCGTGCCGGGGGCGAAGCGGGTGAGTTGATTCTCGCTGCGAGTGCGACTCGATGGGATCGGCATATGTCCGAGCGTGGTCGTGCGAGCTTGCTTCAGGGTCAGCAAGAGGCGTATCTTGCCTCGCCTGAACTTTATCGAAGCAATATGTATTTCGGTGCGTTGCTTGAAGCAATGAAAGAGTCGCGTGTATATTTGACGCCAGGGGATCTTGGTTCGCTCAAGGTTCGCTTGGAGTTGCAAGACAAACAGGTTGGCACGGATGTTTTTGATGCCGAGGCTGGGGAAGCGATGCAGTAGTGGTCGTAAAAGGATAGTACTCGCTGGCGATATGATGATCGTTGGCGCGTTTGGATAGTGCCTGATTTTCAGGAAATGAGCGCCCAAGATGGCGTATTGGAGAACGAGTCGTGTTCAACAAGCTCAAAAGGCTGACGATTCCGGTATTTGGAGTTCTTTTCGTTGGGGTGATCGTGCTCTTTAGTGCGAGTTTCACTGTACGGTTTACCGAGACGGCGGTGAAGACAAGGTTTGGTTCTGCCAATGAGGATTCGATCATCACTGAGCCGGGTTTCAAGTGGAAGCTTCCCTATCCTTTCGAGAGTGTTACCAAATATGACAAGCGGATACGGATTGTGCAGACTCGCTCAGAGACGGTACAGACGGCAGATGATTTTCAGATTATCGTTGAGGCATACTTGACCTATCGTATTGAGAACCCACTTTTATTTTTCCGGAGTTTTTCAAATTCGGGTGATCGAGCGATCGACCATTTCACGAAGGCCGAGGAAGATGTGCTGCGTGATTTGCTTCGCAGCGCGCTGGGGCGGACGAGTGAATATAGGATGAGTGAGCTCTTTACTTCGCAGAGCGGTGCCTCAGTGATTCCACAGATTGAGCAGCAGGTTTATGACTTGCTTGTTCATGGGGCGAATGGCAGTAAGCCTTTGGTGGACTATGGGATTTTGATTACTTCGGTCGGGATTGACCGGATTGTACTTCCCGAAGAGACAACTTCTGCGGTGATCAATCGAATGGGAGCAAATCGGGATCGACTTGCCGAGCGATATGAATCGGAGGGACGATCGCAAGCCCGTGCGATTCGTGCCGAAGCGTCAAGCAATGCAGACCGAATCCGTGCTTTTGCCCAGCGCCGGGCCGACGAGATTATGGCCAAAGGTGAGATTGAAGCGGCTCCGTACCTTGCGCAGCAGAACATTAATCCTGAGTTGGCCGTGTTTATTCAGAACATCAAGCTGATGCGTGAGTCAATGGCCAAGAAATTTACGCTGATCTTTTCGACTTCCGATTATGGTATGCAACTCTTCGATCCTGACATACTCAAGCAATCGGATAGCGTGCTTCCGGTTCCGGTGGATCAAACTCAAGATGAGGCGGAGGGTTAGGTCATGGCAGATGGGCCCAACGGTGAAACCAATGGCAACGATGGAATGAGCGATGCACCACGCAATGATGATGAACATCGGCGTGATCGAAGTGATAAGTCAAGCGGTGATTTCAGCATAGATGCTGGGGCTGATGAAGAAGTTTTGAGTACCGGTTTGATGACGGGGCGGTCTGCGTCTGTTCGTTTTGCACGAGGGCAAGAAGCGGGGGAGGTGACGAACCAATCGCGGATGGATGCTGCGAATCAGTCGTTGGCAGATGCACTGCGAATTACCTACCGGTTCTTGCAATTGGGCATGGTGGTGCTTTTGGTTTTGTTCGTGTTCAGTGGGTTTCAGAAGATTAATGAAGGTGAACGGGGAATTGCGATTTTCCTGGGAAAACCAACCCGAGCGAATCTCGAGCCTGGTGCTCATTTGACTTGGCCTTACCCGATCGGTGAGTTGATTCGCATCGGAGGTGGTGCGGTCGAGGTGCCGATTTCGCGGATTTTTATGCCTAATCGTCCCGGGACAACCTCAGATGACGCCTTGCTCGAAGTACCAATTGATCAATTTGGGAGCATGGGTCGGCTTAATCCATCACGCGATGGGTCACTGATCACATCGGATTTGAATATCGCGCATACCCAGTGGACCGCCAATTATCACCGATCAAATCACATGCGGTATATCGAGAATGTTCTTCCTGAGCAAGAGCCTGCGTTGGTTATTGCAGCGGTTCGGCGCGGGGTTGTGCAGGTGATCGCCGAGACATCGATTGACGATCTGCTCAAGAAATCTGCCGAGTCAATCGCGGCAAGTGTGCGTGTGATTGCTCAAGAAACACTCGACGAGCTTGAAACTGGGATCACGATTGATCGTGTTGTGTTGGTGCGTAAGACTCCACCTTTATATTTACTCGATCAGTTTGCTTCGGTGCAGTCGGCGGCTCAAAATGCGGGCAAGGCGAGAGAAGATGCGCTCCTTGAACGAGATCAGATGCTCAATGAGGTTGCTGGGCGGGCGGCGCCAGTGCTCATCTCAATGATCGAAGCGTATGAGCGATACATTGAACTTGGAGAGGAGGAGCAAGCTTCGGCTTTGCTCGACCAAATCGACATCGTGCTGGAGGGGGGGAGGTAAACTATCAAGGGCAGAGTACCTTGGCATTGGTTTCAGGTGAAGTCTCTGAAATTCTCAATCGTGCTCAATCATATGCCACAGGGAGGGTTTCTGAGTCCATTGCAGATCTTGAACAATTCAAAGCGAAGCAGGCACAGTTTGAAGCCAATCCGATGTTGATGGTGGCGCGGGACTGGTCTTTGGCGATGGGTGAGTTCTTAGAGAAGGATTTTGTTTCGACGATGTATCTTCCGGAGGAAGTGCAGGCGGAGTTGATAATCAGTGCTGATCCTGATATCGAAGCTGAGCGACTTCGTCAGAAACGCCGAAAAGAGGCGGTTGATGCGATGCTGAAAAGGCGCGAAGATCTTACAAGAAATTCGTTCAAAACTGACCGTGGCATCCAGGCCGAGGACGCAGAATAATGCAAGAAGCTGCAGCAACATCGGGACAAGTCACATTTTCGCCTGAGCATCGCCGGCCGGTTGTGGGGTGTCAACAACTCTCGAAGGTCTTTCAGGATTTCTGGATGCGGGATCGCGCTCGTGCGGTTGACAAACTTGATTTGGTGATTTATGAGCAGGAGGTCTTTGGGCTTCTGGGGCCCAATGGTTCGGGTAAGAGTACGATTATCAAATTGATTTTGGGACTCCTTAAACCCACGCATGGTCGGGTGGTGGTGTTTGGCAAGCCGCCGACGGATGTGGTGACGAAGAAGCGGATCGGGTATTTGCCTGAGGAGAGTTATTTGTATCCGTTTCTCAATGCCCACGAGACGCTTGATTATTATGGTAAGCTCTTCGGGCTCGATCATCGAACCCGCAAAGGACGCATCGATGAACTTTTGGAGATGGTCGGGCTCGAGCACGCCCAGTTTCGTCCGGTGCGCGAGTATTCCAAGGGGATGCAACGACGGATTGGAATCGCGCAGGCGTTGATTAACGATCCGGATTTGTTGATTTTGGATGAGCCGACGACTGGGCTTGATCCGATCGGGACACGGCAGGTCAAAGATCTGATTCTTGAGCTTGGTCGACGCGGCAAGACGATTATTCTTTCGAGCCATTTGCTGACCGATGTCGAGGATGTGGTTGATCGGATGGCGATCCTCTATGGCGGAAAGATCCGTGATGAGGGGACCTGTGAAGAGTTGCTTTCGAGCAAGGGGCGGACGCAAATCGAGACCGATGAGCTCGATGAGCAGACGATTGCCGAGATTGATGAAGTGATCCGTAGACGATCAGGAGGCGAAAAATCCATTCGTAGTGTTTCGGCGCCGCGACAGAAACTCGAAGAACTCTTCCTTGGAATCGTTGAGAAGGCGCAGACCGAAAAAGCATCAACCTCCGGGGCAATGCACGGCGGATCGACGGCGGCATTCCTGCGGGCGGATGAAGAATCTATCCAGCAGGGCGAGGAGCTGATTGAATCACTGATGACGGAATCATCGCCCAAAGCAAACGATTCTGATTTGGTTCTTGATGTATCGGAGGAAGTGTCGGAGGAAGTTGTATCAGCCTCTGGGCACATCGAGGGTGACAATGCTGGGCTCGACCAGGGCGCTTCGGTTATTGGATCGTTGATGGGGAACGATGACGATGATGTGCCGTCGAGGCGTGATGGGCCTGACGAGCGTGTGCTGGACGATCTGGCTGACGCAGAGGAAGTCGATCTGGGAGTCATTGGATCGTTGCTCGATGACGACGATGACGAAGGTGAGGGGGCATCTGGGCAAGAGGGTGATGACAAGGAGTCCAAAGGGTGACTATCCGTGAACGCATCGCCAAGCTCGATCACCTTCAGAAGGGGAACCTGTTTAAGATCATCGTGAGTGCGGTGATAGCGCTTGTTGCGGTGCTTTTGATTGGATATGCGCTCCTCAATAACAGCGTTGAGAATCAGGAGATGGCGAAGTTGCTTCACGAGCTGCCCGCGACGGTGACGAACTATGCGGGTGATGAAATTGCCAATCCTCAGCTTGCGCAGATTCAACAGATTCAGCGTTTGCTCAATAATGCCAAGCCTGGCACCCTCTTGGCGGTGGGGACCGGGGTTGTTTCGTTGATGCTGATTTTGGTGGTGTGGATGGGTCTTGGGATTGTGTATCCGTTGCTCGCCGGATTGGCAGCGGGGACCTATTTTCTCCTCAAAGGCACCCCGCTCGATATTGTGGGTTCGATCGCGGTGGGGATGATGATTCTGACGCTGAGTTTCATGGTGCTTTTGCGTGCGGCGGGGATGGCACTGAGCTCGTCTTACCCGGTACCTGCGATTGCGCGCAATGTGTTGGCTGAAGCGGTGCGGATGAAGATTTCGCTGGTATTCATTGTGATGTTGTTCTTTGTACTCGCTGCGATGCCGATGTTGCTTAATGATGATCAGTCTTTGCGGTATCGTGTGCAGACCTTCTTGCAGTATTCTTCAGGTTTTACCTTTTTGTTTATCGCGATGCTGGTGGTGTTCTTTGGGGCTGCGACGGTGACTTACGAGCAGCGCGAGAAAGTGATTTGGCAGACGATGACCAAGCCCGTAGCGGCGTGGCAGTATCTGCTTGGCAAATGGCTTGGAGTGGTTACGCTTGCAGCAATTTTGCTGGCGGTCTCGGCGACTGGAGTATTTTTGTTTACCGAGTATCTGCGCAATCAGACGGCGATTGGGGAAATTCAGCCTTATATGGCAGGCGACAGCACAGGGATTACCGAGGATCGGTTGATTCTTGAAACCCAGGTGCTGACTTCGCGTGTATCTGTTCGTCCTTCACTACCTTTCTCGATTGATGATCCGGTTTTTGATCAAGCGCTCGAAGCGCATATTCAGAAGGAACGCCGGACTCAGCCTGGATACAACCCAGACCCCGCCGAGCGGGCAGCGTTGAAAAATAAGATCTTCCAAGATGAAGTGTCGGCATACTTATCGATCGATCCGGTCACCGAGAAGTATGAAGAGTTTGTTTTTCATGGACTTGGACAAGCCAAAGCACTCAATCTTCCACTGACCCTACGTTATAAGATCAATGCGGAGGGGAATCGTCCGGATGTGTTCTACATTCTGACTTTTGGATTTGATGAGGGAACGGTTCTGCCTCCAAGGCGAACCGGTCTTGGATTTTCGCACACGATGACGCTCTCGCCGGGGTTTATCAATGCGAACGGGCAGATTCGTCTTCAAATTTTCAATGGGCAATTGAGTATGGCCGAGGATGGCAATTTTGATATCCAGACGAACATCAATACTTTTACCATCCCGCCTGATGGGCTTGAGATTTCGTATTCGGTGGGGGGATATCGCGCGAACTTTGTGCGGGTGTTTATCGTTTTATGGGTGAAGCTTGCGATGCTTGCGATGCTTGCGGTGTGGGCATCGACCTTTGCAAGCTTCCCGGTGGCGTGCTTGATCGCGGGCGGATTGTTCTTCATCGGGCAGAGCGCCGGGTTTGTGCAAGAAGCGCTCCCCGGGTGGGGCAAGGTGGACAAAAGTGGTGACCCGTCAATTTTTCACACAGTGATTTATTACTTTGCCGATTGGATCAGCACGGTGTTCAAGGTGTATAACGATTTGCGTCCGACCGCTCGGTTGGCGGACGGGAAGATGCTTTCGTGGGGTTCGGTGAGTCGGGGCGTGATGGCATTGGGTGCGATTTCGGTGGTGTTCTTTTTCGCAGGCACGCTTATTTTCCGTCGTCGACAGCTGGCGATTTACTCGGGTCAATGATCAAATAGGAGGACGGATCTATGTCGCATACACAGCGCGTTCGATTGATCGCCGTCTTCTTTTTGCTCGCTGGGCTTGTTGGCTCTGGAGTATTTGGAACAGCGATTACCAACTCAACGGGGCGTAATGAGCTTTCGTATACGGATCGTGCTGAGGATGGTGATCCGCCGATGGTTGCCCTTGGGGTAGCGATGGGGGCGTTGCGTGGGATATTTGTCAACTATTTGTGGATTCGTGCGACCAATGCCAAAGAGAACGGGCAGTATTATGAAGCGGTGGAGCTTGCGGGATGGATTACGCGTCTTCAGCCTCGGCTGCCTCAGGTTTGGACTTTTCATGCGTGGAATATGGCGTACAACATCTCAGTGACGACACAGACACCCGAAGAGCGGTGGGGATGGGTCAACGCGGGGATTCGACTTTTGCGCAACGAGGGGATTCGTGCCAATCCCAACGACATGCACATGCACAAAGAACTCGCGTGGATTTTCTTGCACAAGATCGCGGGGTACACCGATGATGCGAACCAATATTATAAGCGTCAGTTTGCTTATGAGTGGCAGAATATTCTTGGTCGTCCGCCGATGATCGATCCTCAGCGTCGTGATCGCGCCAGCGTGATCGAGCAGTATGCGGATTGGATTCAGCCGATTGTCGATGCGCCGGTAACTCGGCAGGGGTTGGCCGAGGAGAATCCCCAAGCGGAAGAGATTGCCAAGGCGTATGAATCGGCATTGGGTGAAGTGCTTGGACAAAGGCTCCTCGAACGCTACATTCTTCATGACGAGGTGGTGCGGGCGGGTCGACTCAGAGGGGTCAAGCGGACTGCGGGGCCGAAGACGACGGCCTTTATCGAGTTGCGCGAACGCTTTACCGATGAACAGGGGTGGACGGATCTGATTCATCATGTGCGCCAGCGGGTGCTGATGGATGATTATTTCATGGAGCCGGTGCGGATGGTTCAACAGATCCGCAAGTTTGGGCCAATTGATTATCGTCTTCCCGCAGCTCATGCACTCTATTGGGGTGCTCGAGGAACTGATGTGGGGCGCATGGAGGTCAACGAGCACAATGCCGACTCGCTCGATTTTGTCAACGCATTTCGTCTGGTGATGCAGTCGGTTCAGGATCTTTGGCGTCATGGGGATGTGTATTTCAACTATCTTGATGTGCATGAAAACCGGGTGGCGTATTACCAGGGGGTGCCTAACCCATACTTCATTCCGACTTATGGTGCGATGCTTCAGGAGGTGATGGAAAACTCAGGAATCTTTGAATCCAAGACCAAGGTGTATCGACAGTTTTCTGCTGGGTATGAGAACTTCTTGCGTGATGCAGTGCGATTCTTGTATCGGCGAGGTGATATCAAGCAGGCAGAGTATTGGTACAATATCGGTCGCAACTGGGAGGGGCAGAATATCAATGACACGACTCGGATTGATGAATGGTCTCAGTCACTTAAATATTTTGCAGAGATTCAGATTTTTGATTCGATGGGATCGCCTCAGGTTGCGGTTTCGGAGGTGACCGGGGCGCTGCAGGCAGCGTTTTATTCGGGTCTGATGGTGGGCGATCTTGATGTTTTCCGTGGACAGTGGGAGTATGCCCGCAAAGCGCATGCGTATTTCTTCCGCGAGCAATTCAATATCGTGGTGGCGTCTTCTGGGGGGGCGCGGATGGAGTTCATGGACCGGGATTTTGCATTCTTTGCAGGCAATATCTTTGTGAATAACCTGGCGAGGCTGGGGCCGCAGGAGGCCGAGCTGCTTTATGGCAATGCGCCCGAGGATTTGCGTCGATATGCCTATGACACGCTGGTGATCCGATTCAAGTCTTATATTGATGAACTCGAAAAGAACGGCGAGTCAGAGCCGTTTGATCTGATCTTTCCTGAGCCGCCGGGCATGGAAGAGTTCCGGGTCGAGTATCAGCGCAAGCTCGAAGCTCGGGCCAAGCAAGGCGATGAAGGTGCAATCAAGAACTAGTGCGATCAAGAACTCAATTCAAGAACAAAGTTTAAGATCTCGGTTTGAGTATGACATCGGGATCGTTTTGCCAGCATGTTGCGAAGTTGTGCGTGATCAATGCGTAAGCCCCACGAGCAGATTACGCGCCTGAGTGTATCGTTCGAGTGTGCCAGCGATGATGGCATCGGGGAGTTGTGGACCTGGAGAAGATTTGTCCCATTGTCCTGATGCGACGAGTGATTCGAGGTATTCGCGGACGAACTGTTTGTCAAAGCTGCGTTGTGGCTGTCCGGGTTGATAGTCGGTTGCGCTCCAGAAACGCGAGGAGTCGGGGGTGAGGGCTTCGTCGATGAGGATGGGGTCGTGGGAGGTGATGTTGCCTTGGTCATCGACGGGGAATCCGAACTCGAACTTGGTGTCGGCGAGGATGATGCCTTGGTCTTTGGCGTAGGCGCTGGCTGCGACATAGATGCTCAGTGAACGCTCGCGGAGGGTTTCCATCAGCGAGCGCCCTCCTAAATCGACGACATGCTCGCAGGCCTGGTCAAATCCGATGTTCTGATCGTGCCCGTGGTCGATTTTGGTCGCAGGGGTGAAGATGGGTTCTGGGAGTCGGTCGGCCTGGGTGAGCCCCTCTGGGAGTGGGACTTGGCAGACGGTGCCGGTGGCTTGGTACTCTTTGAGTCCTGATCCTTCGAGGTATCCCCGGACGACGCATTCGATGGGGATGACCTTGCAAATTTTGCAGATGGTGGTTCGCCCTTCGAGCATTGTTCGGGTCGTTGAGTTTGTGAATGCTTCGTCGGGGATGAGGTCGAGCTCGTTGGTGATCAGGTGGGTCGGGGAGAGGTGTTGATCTTCGATCCACCGGAGCCAGAAGGTGGCGATCTGGGTGAGGAGCTTGCCTTTTCCGGGGATCGGAGTCGGGAGGATGACATCAAAGGCGGAAAGTCGATCGGTGGCGATCATGAGCATTCGTGAGGAGGTTGGGTTGCCGAGGAGGTCAGTGCTTGGAGGTAGGGTGTAGGTATCGCGGACTTTTCCAGCGCGTTTATTGGGTAATGCCAGGTCAGTCTCGAAAACCGCAGGCATGGAATCCGACAAAGGGTTTGGCAATGAAGAGGACGCTGAGGATGGCGGGTCCATGTGCATGTTCTGAGGATAGCCTTGCCGGGGGGGATGGGTGAAGCGATGATGGCGAGAAAAGCTCGCAAGAGCGGGGGGATGGACGAAAACTGTCAGGAATCCGCTGGATCGGGTCGCTCGTTGGTGTCTGATCCCATATCCTTGTTGTGTGACCTGATCGGATTCTGGGCGTGCATGGTGTGCCAACCAGGATCGAATGAGGAGTGTACGATCCCCTATGCTGCGCTTTGTTTCTCCAGATAAATCTGCTGCGTTGTCATTGGCGGTGTTGCCCGGTGCCTATCTGCTTGGCCCAGATTCGGTGCCGATTGCAGGGGAGGTGGTGGTTGAGGGAGGGGTCATCCGGTGTGTCAAGGGCACCCGCGAGGCGGCTGCGTTGGCTTTGCAGGTCGATCTCGATACCCAAAGGCTTGCGAGCCTTGACCAAAGCATTGTGGGCAATCCGATTTTTGATGAGATCCGTCTTCGTCCTTTGGGCGCGTGGATGCTTCAGACTTGTCTGCTTCCGGATCGTGATCGTCCTTATATTCTTGCCCTTGAGTTGGCCAGGCATCGGATTATGCTGTTTTTGACTAAACTCGAAGATTGGCAGGCGTTTGATATCCCCCCAGACTCGGCGGTGATGAGGCTCTTTGAGGTTGCCAGAGAGACATTCACGCGGGCACTCGTCGAGTCGAGCACGCATTCGGGGCGTATCGAAGAGGCATCGAGGCTCGGGTATTTGGCGCTATGGATTGCGCTCGAAGCATCGGAGCGGCTTGCGCTTTTGATCACCGAGCGTGATTTTGGTGCTCGGATGACAGGCGAGTTGTATTTGTCTGTTTCTGAAGATCCTGGAATTACCAAGCGGGCGATGCCGGTGCTTCATCCTACGCGTGGGGGGGTGGTATTGCCAACCAAGCCTGCGATTGGATCGCTGGTTTCGCCGGGGATGTTGACTGAACAGACCAAGGTGGCTGCGATCGAATCGTGTGATTTTATTACGCTTCCGATGCGATGGGTCGAGATGGAGCCTATGGAGGGGGAGTATGCCTATACGCCGACGGATCAGTGGATCGAATGGGCGATTCGCTCAGCGAAGAAACCTGTGGTCGCTGGGCCTGTGATTGATTTTCGCCCCGCGAGCGTGCCCGATTGGTTGTATATTTGGGAGAATGATTACGAGACGCTCCGCGAGTTAGTGTATGAGCATCTCAAGTCGATTGTGACGCGGTATCGCCGGACGGTGAGCCGATGGACGGTGTGTTCAGGATTACACTGCGGCGAGCATTTCAAGCTCGATTTCCAGCAGATGATTGATCTGACACGAATCTGTGTGCTGGTGGTTCGTAAGTTGCATGCTCGGGCGAAAGTGCAGGTGGAGATTGTCGAGCCTTGGGGGGAGTATCATACGCATGATCGAAAATCATTACCTCCGGTGTTGTATGCGGAGATGCTGACGCAATCGGGGATTCCGATTGATACTTTCTCATTGCGGGTGCAGATGGGGGCGCCAGCGTCTGGGCTATGTACGCGGGATTTGATGGCGTTTAGTTCGATGCTCGATCAATATGCAATGTTGGATCGCCCGATTGCGATTTCGGCCTTTGGTGCGCCATCTGGACCGATCATGTCGGGGCAAGATACCCAAGTATGTCCTGAAGCGGGTTTCTGGCGTCGGCGGTGGACGGAGCTGTCGCAGGCGGATTGGATGTCGGCCTTTGGAGCGGTGGCGTTGGCGAAGCCATTTGTTGAGTCGATCTGTTGGCATGAACTTGCCGATCCCAATGGGGTAAGTGAGATGAGGACAGGTGGGCTTTTGGATCGTCGTCTTGAAAAGCGTGAAGCGTATCGCCGGCTGGTCGAACTTCGTAAAGGGGTTGAACTTGGGGTTGTTCCCGAGCGTGTTTTGGAACCTGGTTTTCTGAATCTCGAACCCGGGCATCCTCAGATTGACGGGGTCAGGTCGTGAGGTTTTTTGAGCGCCAATCTTCGCACAGGACCAATACGCAAGATGCGGATTGGACGCGTACGCCGGCAGCAATTTTTGCCAGCGCGGTGCTCGGGGTATCGGCGCTGGGCGGTTTGGTGTGGTCATGGAGTCGGACGATCGATCGCGATGCGATCTTTGGGGCTGAGCCGGTACCGGAGCCCATTTTGGTTTTGCCGGATTCATTCGTTGAGAGGATCGATGGCGCTCGGCGGGCTCAGTCGAATCCATCGGCACCTCAACCGATGAGCGCGATCAAGATGATTGATCTCAATACGGCCAGTGCGGGCGAGTTAGATTTATTGCCTCGGATTGGCCCGGCATTGGCGGAGAGGATCATTGCCGACCGGGAGGAAAACGGCGCGTACGAAACGATCGAGGAACTCGAGCGGGTTCGTGGGATCGGGCCAAAGACCATCGAGAAGCTTCGCGCGCGGGTGATTCTGAGCGAATCTACCCGGGCGAATGCATCGGACGACCAAGGCGGGTAAACTCTGTGCTCTTGGAAATGTGTGCGTGGGATGATCGGTCGGGCTGATGATTCCGGGCACGGGTGTGCGCCGCGCGAAAGAAAGGACTGGTTGATCGTGGATTTGCTGACCCCGATCATGGCGGATCGCGCGTTCCAAGCCTTGGCCAAGGGGTTGGGCTGCGGGGAACGGTGTATTGCGACGGGGTCGGTGGGGGCGTCGATTTCGTTGGTGGCTTTGGCGCTGAGTCGGCAGGTCAAACGCTCGGTGGTGATTGTGTGTGCCCATCTCGATGAGGCGGAGGATATTCACGCAGAGATTCAAGCGGTGGAGGAAGGGCGGAGTGCGATTTTTCCGGCTCTTGAGCTTTCGCCTGGGGAATCAAGTGTGAGCGCGGAGTTGTTTGCTCAGCGTGCGTCGATGATCGCAGGGTTTCGGAGCAGCGATGTGCCTGATGTGTTGATTGCGCCGATGGCGGCGTTGATGCAGCCGGTGCCGAGCGAAGGGCGGATCAATGCGCTGGTGCGAGAGATTCAGGGTGGCGATGAATTCTCACCTGGTGAGTTGATTGAGTGGATGAGCGACGCCGGGTATGAGCGGGTGGACACGATCGAGTATCCGGGGCAGTTTGCTTCAAGAGGCGGGATTCTTGATATCTTTCCACCAACGGGGCCCAGTGGGGACCCGATCCCTGTTCGGATTGATTTCTTTGGTGATGAGATTGATTCGATCTGCGAAATCGATATCGACACGATGGGTTCGGATCGCAAGGTTGGGTCGGTGTTGCTTGGCGCGGTGGGCGATGCGCAGCTGGCGGGGAATCGGGACGATCAATCCGTGTTGGAGTATCTGGCGAGGGAATCGGTGGTGTTGTTGGCGGAGACTTTCGAGGTCGTCGAGCAGGGGCGGGGGTATTTCGAGCGGATCAGCGATGGGCGTGCGATCTTTGGGCCCCCTGCGGTGCTGAAGTTATTGGAGACGCGGTTTCATGCGTTGGCGGAGGTGAATCAGTTTTCTGCGGGCAAGTCGGGGGCAGATTCGTTGGTCGGGTTGCCGGTGGGGACCTTGCCGCCGTTTGATCGGGAGGTGGCGGGGGCGATTCGTGAGTTGGGCGAGTTGAAGGAGCAGGTTGATACGGTGATCTTGGCGTGTGGATCGGAGGGCGAGTTTGCCCGGCTTGGGGAGTTGTTGACGCTGCACGCGCCGGGGGTGGATGTTCGGCGTGAGATTTTGGATATTCGTCGCGGGTTTATCTGGGAGGGTTCAGATGAGGGCGCGGGGATCGGGCGGTTTGCGATTGTACCTGCGGGTGAGTTGCTGCATCGCTCGAGTGTTCGGCGAAGGATGCAGAAGATTCGGGCCGGGCGAACAATGGATACTTTTTTGGATATCCAAGTCGATGATTATGTCGTCCACGCTGAGCATGGGATCGCCAAGTTTGTTGGGATGAGTGTGATGGATGCGTCGGGGACGGCCAAGCAGCGTCGACGGTTGAATAGCGGCTTGAGCAAGAGGGAAAAAAAACGGAAGGAGGATCAGGAGGAGTATCTGACACTTGAGTTTGCGGGTCGGAGCCGATTGCATGTGCCTTGTTCGCAGATTTCGTTGGTGCAGAAGTATGTGGGTGGGTTTAAGGGCAAGCCGCCTTTGAGTTCGATTGGGGGGAAGAAGTGGAAGGCGCAGAAGGAGCGGGTGAGCGAGTCGGTGAAGGATTTAGCTTCGGAGATGCTCCGCGTGCGCGCTGCGCGTGAGCATGTGCCGGGGTTTTCGTATCCGAGTGATACGGTCCTGTTCAAGGAGTTCGAAGCCGAGTTTCCCTATGACGAGACGGAGGACCAGCTTTCGGCGATGATCGAGATCAAGAAGGACATGCAATCGTCGAGGCCGATGGATCGGCTGATTTGTGGCGATGTTGGGTTCGGCAAGACTGAGTTGGCGATTCGGGCGGCGTTCAAGGCCGTCGAAGCGGGGCGGCAGGTGGCGATTTTGGTGCCTACGACGGTGCTCGCCGAGCAGCATGAGCGGACCTTTCGTCAGCGGTTTGCGGATTATCCATTCCGGGTGGAGTCGTTGTCGCGGTTCAAATCGGGTAAGGAGATCAAGCGGACGATCGAAGATTTGAAACTCGGGCGGGTGGATGTGGTGGTGGGGACGCATCGACTGTTGTCAAAGGATATCCGGTTTGCTGAGCTTGGGATGGTGGTGATTGATGAAGAGCAGCGGTTTGGAGTTGAGCACAAGGAGAAGTTGCTCCGGCTGCGATTGACGGTCGATGTACTGACGCTGAGCGCGACGCCGATCCCGCGGACGCTGCATATGTCGATGCTGGGGTTGCGGGATATTTCGAGTTTGACGACGCCTCCGGTGGATCGACGGTCGATTGTGACAGAGGTGATCCCGTATAACGCGCATCGGATTCAACGGGCGATGCAGCGAGAGTTGGCGCGTGAGGGGCAGGTGTATTTCGTGCATAATCGGGTACACAGTATCGAATCGGTGGCCGATACGGTGCGCCAGTTGGTGCCGGGCGCGAAGGTGATTGTTGGGCATGGGCAGATGAATGGGAATGATCTCGAAGAGGTGATGCACAAGTTCATGACCAGGCAGGCGGATGTTTTGGTTTCGACGACGATCATTGAATCGGGGATTGATATTCCGACGGCGAACACGATGATGATCAATGATGCGGATCGGTTTGGATTGTCAGAGTTGCACCAGTTGCGTGGGCGGGTTGGGCGATCGCATCATCGGGCGTATTGCTATTTGTTGTTGCCCGAGGATCGGACGGTCAAGGATGTGGCGCAGAAGAGGCTCAAGGCGATCGAGGAGTATTCGATGCTCGGGGCGGGGTTCAAGATTGCGATGCGCGATCTGGAGATTCGCGGGGCGGGGAACTTGTTGGGGGCGGAGCAGTCGGGACATATTGCCGCAGTGGGGTATGAGATGTATTGTCAGCTTTTGGATCAGACGGTGCAGCAGTTGACGGAGGTTGGATCGCCCGAGCAGGTGACGCATACGAGCGTGGATATCGGTCTCTTTGGGTATGTTCCCAAGGCGTATATCCCCAGCGATGTGCGCCGGATTGAGGCGTATCGAAGATTGGGAAACGCCAAGACGCAAGCAGAGATTGATCAAGTGGTGGCCGACCTGACGAGCGCGTATGGGGATCCGCCGGAGTTGGTGCGCCGATTGGTGCTTCGGGCACGGGTGCGGGCAGTATATCAGGCGTTGTTTGTGCGTGGGGTGAGTCAGCGGGGAGAGGATGTGGTGTTTCTTACCGCGATGCCTGATCGGGTAGCCGATGTGTTGCGAGGTGCGCCTGTTGAGGTTCGGGTGATTGATGGAGATTTGGCACAGACCAATGCGCATACAAGCGCAGGTGAGCAATTGAGCGAGGTGTATGCCCGGCCTAGGAATCAGGCTCCATCGGTGATGCAACGGGCCAAAGCGATACTTTCGTGGGTGGAGTGAGTGAGGATTCACACGAACTTCATACACTTTGGAGCCTGATGTGATAGACTAGTGGATGATCGAGATCGGTTTTAAGCCAAGGATGAAGCATGCCTGAGACGAATGAAACACCAAATCAACCGAACCAGCCTGTTGCTGATTCTTCTTTTCAGGCGCCTCCGATGCAGCGTGTTTCGGGGACAACACAACTCGATCACCAGCTCGGGGCCTTACGCCGCCGACTGATCCGCGAAGCATCGCAGGCGGTCGATTTACTCACACAATCGCTCGATGTGCTCTGGGCTTCGGATCGCGAAGGAGCCAAGGAGGTTCGGCGGATCGAAAAACAGATTGACCAAGAAGAGGTACGGATCGAGCAGGAGTGTTTTCGGATTCTGGCATTGCAACAACCTTTCGGCGCCGACTTTCGGCTGATTACTTTTAGTCTCAAGGCCAACTCGGATATTGAGCGCTTGGCGGATCACGCGAGTTCGATTGCCAAAATCAGCAAGAAGATCGAATCGGAATTTCCCGATTGGCCTGAGTCTTTGCGTGAAATGGGCGAGCGGTTGCCTGTGATGTGCCAGGAACTTTTGCGTGCGGTGATCAGTGCCGATGCAGATGGTGCCAAGGGAGTGGTCAAACGGGACAAGATCATTGATCGACTCGACAAACAGACCTTTAAAGATTTGAGCGAGAAGATCGAATCGAATCCAACGAACGCTTCGGAATATATGTTGATGTACCGTATCTCGCGTGAGCTCGAGCGGGTGGGTGATCTGCTGGGCAATATCGCCGAGGATGTGGTGTATCTGGTGACGGGTGATATCGTGAGGCATGCACCCAAACCGAAGAGAAAAAAAGATCAACAGGAGACATAGCCTGTGTCGACGGCTCGTTTTCTATACAAGAGTGCTTTCTTTTCGCCTTTACGGGCTTCCAAGGAAGCAATTGAGCGGTATTCTTGGTGGAACAGGAAACTGTTTGATGACGATTCATCCTGTATACTCTCTTTCATGTTCTTCATTATTTTTCCCTCGTTTTCTTTGCGTCACTCCTCCTCATCTTCGCCAGGCGCAGGCGGGTGATTGCTCGCGCGGGTAGTTCTGTAAGAAGTGTTGGTTTGATCTTGCGGATTGGATATCGAGGTGGTCGAGGTCAAGTGACCCGAGTGTGGAGGGGGTATCCATTATGTATGTAGCCGATCGGCGGGTACTGTTTTGGCGAAAGTCACGGGTTGGGTTGAGTATTGCTGCGATACTCTTGCTGCTGGCGGCAGGAAGCTGGAACCGAGTGCTCGAACACGGGTTGGCTTTCCAGTGGACGAAGTATTTGTCTGGAATATGCGTCGGGGAGAGGTGCTCTTGGATGCATCGAGCAAGTGCCAGTCATGGTTCTTGATCATGGTTATTGAAAAGTTGAATCCATTTTCTGGGTTTCGATTTGGGCGACCGGGCGAATGTGAAGCCGACGAGCTTTGAATCGTTCGGCGAGCCCCGATCGCAAGATGGCAAGGGTGGTATTGGTTGTGGAAGGCCGTCAAAAAAATATGTACACAAAAAAGCCTGCTCGTAAGAGCAGGCTTTTTTCGACGGTCTTTGACCGGCAAACAGTTGGGTCCATACTTCGCCATTCATTACTGAATAGCTATTCGTCACTGACCTCGTAAAAGATCAGTTTGATGACGAACGAGAAAGTGCTCATAGATCTTGATTCGGTTCGCACCGAGATGAACATCATTTTGATTCCTCGTGAGAGGTTTCATAGGGAATTCATACGATCAAGTCTAAGGAAATCCCTTAGAAAGGAGGTGATCCAGCCGCAGGTTCTCCTACGGCTACCTTGTTACGACTTCGTCCCAGTCACCATTCTTGCCGTAGGCACCCCTGAAATGAGGTGACTTCGGGCACTAACAGCTTCCATGACGTGACGGGCGGTGTGTACAAGGCTCAGGAACGTATTCACCGCGTCGTAGCTGATACGCGATTACTAGCGATTCCGGCTTCAAGCAGGCGAATTTCAGCCTGCTATCCGAACTGGGGCATGGTTTTTGCGATTTGCTCCACCTCGCGGTATCGCATCGCTTTGTCCATGCCATTGTAGCACGTTTGCATCCCTAGACATAAGGGCCATGAGGACTTGACGTCATCCCCACCTTCCTCCGGTTTGACACCGGCAGTCTCGCTAGAGTCCTCGCCATAACGCGTTAGTAACTAACGATAGGGGTTGCGCTCGTTAAGGGACTTAACCCGACACTTCACAGCACGAGCTGACGACAGCCATGCAGCACCTGTGTATGTTCCACCCAAGGGCGTCACTCCTGTTTCCAAGAGCTAATCCATACATGTCAAGTCTAGGTAAGGTTCTTCGCGTTGCCTCGAATTAAGCAACATGCTCCACCGCTTGTGTGAGCCCCCGTCAATTCCTTTGAGTTTTAGCCTTGCGACCGTACTCCCCAGGCGGCACACTAATCAGTTTACCTTCGGCCGCGAAACCATGAGAGGTACCGCGACCTAGTGTGCATCGTTTACGGCGTGGACTACCGGGGTATCTAATCCCGTTCGCTACCCACGCTTTCGTACCTGAGCGTCAGAACAAGCCCAGTCAGTTGCCTTCGCCATTGGCGTTCCCATGAATATCTACGCATTTCACCGCTCCACTCATAGTTCCACTGACCCCTACTTGTCTCAAGATATGTGGTTTACCCTGCAGTTCCACGGTTGAGCCGTGGGATTTCACAAGATACCTACAAATCCGCCTGCGTACGCTTTAAGCCCAGTGATTCCGATTAACGCTCGGACCTTCCGTATTACCGCGGCTGCTGGCACGGAATTAGCCGGTCCTTCCTCTATGTCTGATCAGAGTTTCTAGACATTGACAGTAGTTTACACATCGAAGATGCTTCATCCTACACGCGGCATTGCTCCGTCAGGCTTTCGCCCATTGCGGAAGATTCGTTACTGCAGCCTCCCGTAGGAGTCCGGGCAGTGTCTCAGTCCCGATGCGGCGGGTCATGCTCTCACACCCGCTACCCGTCTTCGGCTTGGTGAGCCTTTACCTCACCAACTACCTGATAGGATAATCGCCGCTCCCAAGGCGGTAAACCTTTCCTCCGTAGAGCACATAAAGTATTACCTTCCGTTTCCAGAAGCTATCCTTTACCTTGGGGTACATTCGATTATATTCCTCGCCCTTTCGCCACTCCCTCCGAAGAGGTCGTTCGACTTGCATGTTTTAGCCATGCCGCCAGCGTTCAATCTGAGCCAGGATCAAACTCTTCAATTGAATATTGTTGCACAGTTCCTGATTTTACACAAAAACTGTTCGCATCAAAATGAAGCCGATCCGACTAACCTACCCGTGCTCCCGAAAGAGGCGTGATAGGCCGGTCTACACAACTGATTTTCGAAGATTGCTCTTTTTGTCAAATCAGTCGTGTCCGAGGTGGCAAAACCTCGGAAGCTTTTACACTCTAAGTGTCTATTCCAAATATCAATTTGGGGCTTCCACTTGCACAAGAATGTAAAGACAAACAAGTGTGATCTTGTTTGCCAACTTATTGATGACAACCAATACCCTGTCAAAGGCCCGATATGCTTCGGTTTATGGTGTCTCACATTCTCGTGGTGGACCCAACTGTTCACTTGTCAAAGAGGCCGACGATGGAGGACATCAAGCCCTCGCCCATCGTTGCCGCCGGTTGTGGTGGCGGGGAGAAGCATAGGCTGTATCAAGCGATTGTCAAACCATGAGGGCAAACATCTTCACCAATTTCTCAAGTTTCCGTGCTGTGGTCCTCATTTCTGCGCCTTGGTGACCACTTGGCGAGTTTCGCCGGCCACCCCAATGCAGGCGACCCAGATTTCTGGAGGTGCACACGCATCCCAATTTATACTTTTTTCAGCTTTTAGGGCTGATTTGAGTGCCTTGGCAGCAGCAACGAAGGTCGCTCCCGTTGTGCGTACATCGTCAATCAAGACATACACTCGCCGATTGGTATTTCGGGCAGCAGCGAGTTGGCGATGCCCTCGGGGATTGAGAGAGAATGCCCCCTTGATATTCTGGGCTCGTGCAGTCCGTGGGAGTCCGACTTGCTCTGGACGAAGCCGGGTTCTGAGGAGTGGGGCGACGGGGCATCCGGTGGATTTGGAAGCAGCTCTGGCCAAGACCAGTGTGTGGTCGATGCCGCGCGATACTCGACGAAATCGGTGCATCGGGATGGGCACCAGGGCCGCCTGATTCGGAGTGATCTGGGCGAGATTGAGCTGTTCTTTGAGTGCTTTGCCCAGGTGCACGCCCAAGCCATGCCCGGTGGGACGCCAGCACTTGAATTTGAGGGCGAGTATTTCGGAGCGGAGGGGGCCATCGTATCGTCCCAATCGGATTGCTCGATCCCAAGGCAGGGGTTTGGTTCGGCAAGTTGCGCATCCTTCGCCATCGGTTTCATGCTTGCCCACACTCGTACCACAACGCCAGCAGTAGTCGTCGTTGGCATCTCGTGTCCATCCTGTTTGCTGGGCCCAACGGTCAAAAGCCAGCCCTATCCGTCCGAGCAGGTGCGTCTCGATGGATTCAATCATTTGGCTGGACAGATGAACTGGGATCGGGACGGAGGCTTCAGGAGCTTGTGAATCTGGCGCTTTGGGAGGCCAGGTGAACGCCTCTTGAGGTCCAATGTCCCGAGGCTGATCCTTTGCAGGTGAGGACATCACGACGATGAACCAGATGGTGAACCGGTGTCCAGTTGTGTGCGGATGAGCTGGGCACGAGCGATTCGGCGTTCTTGTTGAGTCAGCACTGTGCCGAGTGTTCTTTGGAGGTGTGTTGGTTGGATGTTGAGCAGCAAGCTGTGGATTTGTTCGGTGCAAATACCTTCGAGTATTCCGGTGAGCACCCCCAAGCGAACAAGGCTTAGGAGTTCCATTGCTTCCTCGACCTTCATTAGCCGGGCGTGTCGGAGGGTACCGAGTGCGCGCCAAGCTTGGTCTTCGAGCATCTGTTTTCGGCTGGTCAGGAGGTTTCGACGGGCATGGCGTTCATATCCGACGACCTTGGGGATGATTTCTCGTTCCATTTCATGCAGGAGCATGTCATCGGATTTGCCAAGGGTCGTTTGGTTTGATATTTGGTAAAACTCGCCTGGGGATTCGGATCCTTCGCCATAAAACCCTCGTACAGCCAATCCCATATCCTGCGCAGCTCGACGGACTTTTTCGAGTTCTCCAGTGAGCTTGAGGGCCGGTAGATGAAGCATTACGGAAAGTCGAAGCCCAGTGCCTACATTGGTCGGACAGGCAGTTAGGTATCCAAATCGAGGATGGTAGGCGTAGTCCATTCCTGCTTCGATCAAATCGTCGAACGCGTTGGCTTCCGCCAAGCATGCTCCCAAGGCCAATCCTGATCGGATGGTCTGAAGCCGAATGTGATCTTCCTCGTTAATCATGATGCTCAGATGCTCATCAGGGATCAAAACCGCGACGCTGCGAGGTTCATCGAGTCCGCCTTTGCCGGTACTGAGTTTGCCTCGGGCATGTTGTCGTGATATGAGTTGGCGTTCAACAAGCAGGTCGCGGTCTTCGCGCCCGACTTGATGCAGATCGATCCATATGAATTGAGAGGAAGGCTTTGTCGAGTTTGTGGTTGGTATCGTGAGGATGCGCCGTTTGCATACTTCGAGAATTTGTGTCCGATCAATTCTCGAAGCGCGAGGCGTGAAAGGGAAACCCGAGATATTGCGTGCCAGACGAACTCGAGAGGATATGACCACATCGCTCGATTCGCCAAGTCCACGGAGCCACTCGGCGTTGTGGATGAATGCCGATTCGTGTGCTGGATGGGGATCTTTGTGTGCATCGCCAGATGCCTGCATCGGGGTCTCCGCGGTATTGGGGGAATGGCTTTGAGTATAACCAAAGATGCTTCATCAAGGATGTTTGATTCTAGTCTAGGAAGAGGAAGCTTGGACGCTCGATGCAGACGAGGAGGCAGGCGTTGGCTCGATTTGGGAAGAAGCCAAAGAAGTCAGCCGGGAGAGTTCATCGCGGAGTATCGCAGCCTGTTCGTATTCTTCATCGTGAATGGATTTGCTCAGCCGTTGGCGCAGCGCATCGAGTCGTTCTTCGCGTTGACGGATATCGCCAAGCAACGCATTGATTCGGGCAGGGTCGCTGGTATCTTGACATTCGCACAATGCTCGCTTGGGTATTTTGCCAACATGGTTGCATCCACCTTCATGGGCGCGTTCGATCATTGGTCCAATTCGGTCCTCAAAGATTTGGTAGCACCCCGAACACCCCAATAGCCCATGCTCTTTAAAACTGGTGAAGGACTGTCCGCATCCAGGGCACGCCGAGGAAGTGGTTCGTGTCTCGATTGCTGGACGAGGTTCAGTCGGCTTGCTTAGGGCGTCGTTTTCGACGCCGGGCGACGCGTTCGTGCTGGTGATTGCTTGCCCCATGATGTAACTGGCTGCGGAGATGAGTTGGCTGATCGGGATATACGGATTCGTACTCACTCCTCGCTTGCGGGCGCATTGCTCACAGAGGTGTCGTTCGATCTTCTTCTTTTCGTTGGTAATGATCACTTCGTGGATCGTCGCTTCGTGTAGACCGCATTCGCAGAGCATCCGGTGCCCTCCAGTTTGAGATTCCATTCGTGTTGAACCCAATGAGTATACAGGATTTGCAGCAAAAATAAAAGAGCCTCCATGCAAGGTTGGAGGCTTGAAAGTGCAAATTTATCGGAAAGAGCGCCCGATGACCACCAAAGTTCAGTATGTTTGGCTGATTTAAGGGTGGTTCCAGAGCGAATCAGTTGCCCGCAGCAGCCAGTTTCTGCTGGCGGGTGTATCCATATTTTCTTTTGAGAGGCTTTACGACCAGTCCAGACCGGATCGCATGGGCTGAGGCGTAGACCTTGATGACGCTCTTCGAGCCATCAGCGTTGGTGATCTCTGCATTGACCTTCTGGAGGTTGGGCTTGAACTTGCGTCGGTTTTTACCCGTTGTTTTGAGGCCGAAACCACCAGACGAGAGTTTGGCACCGCCATAGGCCTTTTTGTTGCCGAAAGTTGTCTTTTTTCCAGTGTAGTGACATTCGTATGGCATGATTCGTACCTCATGGGCCTATAGGTCGGCCTCTGTCAAGTCCGTAAGGACATATCGGTGCCCACCTTGGGCGTCGGGTCGTGATGATAGGCGGGGAATGGGGGAAATCAACAGAGCGGGTGTTGACCTCCACAGAGATTCATCGGTTCTCCGGGGTGCCCATCGAACTGCTCTGGCCTAGATCATTTGCGGGCCATGACTTACTCATTGCGAACTCATGATCTGTCCCCCACAACCTACTAACTGACCCCCAATGATTTGCAGGCCATGTAGATGAAATCCGAGTATAATGAGTAAATTCTAAGGGCGGGTAATTGTCGGGGGGTACCCAGTTTTTCTTGTACTCAAAGGTAGCCGTTGTCCACCCTGAAGGAGTAGGGTTGGTATGATCAATAATCTGTGACAAGGATTCAGAAAACCTTTTCCCTGATTCATAATTCGTATAAGAAACTATCTCAAAACCCACCCGATAGCCGATAAACGCTCTGGTCATGGATGACCAGAAGGAGGTGCCAGGATGGCTAAACGACATCAACGACGAAAAACGCAACCCACAATCTG
>JALSHH010000022.1 GCA_026982335.1 Phycisphaerales bacterium | reverse complement strand
CCGAATCACCCGAGTCGTCATTCATCCATCAGAGGCCTGCTCCGCTACGCTCCGCAGCCCTCTGATGGGACAAAGGAACGCCACTGCCCTAACATAGGGAGTGGTACAGAATATGGGGGCAGGTCAGAATACCACGCGTATCTAGTTGAAGGTCACGCCTTGCCTTTATGTTATCATTGCACAAAGTCCAGGTATCGAAGCACTCGCCTTGGTCATTGGCAACCGACCAAAAAGCATCATACTGATACGATGCCCACAAAATGGCATCATCCTCGGTCAAATGCCTTTGTAAAGGCACGATTTGTTCATATTGGTACTGGGTATTGGCAGGCACGGTATAATACAACACGGTCTCATATTTGTATCCTGATACAATCCGAGACACCCCATTTGCCCCTGTCAATTTCGCGGCAAAAACTACGAAGCTTGCGTCAATATCAAACTCATATGTGAACCCTTCGGCCTGAAAACTGTTCCCCGCCTGAAGCAGGTCGGTTTCCGAAACCCATGCCTCAAACAGTATCTCGTACGATCCGGTAGAGCTCAACTCCATCTCTTCATCAACAACTCGAATAGGAAATAAATCATATATCTCGCTGTCCGGCTGCTGCTTGACAATCAACGCGCTGTTTTCTTCAATATATTCAACATCAAATAAATCAGACCATAAAACCTCGTTGGCCGATGGGACATAGTCTACTACCCGCTTCACCGCCCCTTGTTCAGTCGTTGATGTTCCGGCATCCTCAACAAGTTGCCCCAAACCCGTCGAAACCATTATTGCAGAAACACCGATGTAAAACATTTTGTGCATATTGCACCTCCTTGTGACAAACACCCTGCCCCCCCCCCGAACATCTGTCAAGCCGATCTACAACAAAAACCCATTCGTTTTACGAATAGGCTTTGTGTGTGCATTCTTGAAGCAGATTTAGCTGTCTTCGGCTTTGGAGATTTGCCATTCTTCGAGATCGACCGGGGCCTGGCGGCCGAAGATCGAGACGAGGACGCGGACGACGCCCTTCTCTGGGAAGAGTTCATCGACGGTGCCTTCGTAGTTCTCGAATGCGCCCTCGCGGATGATCACGGCTTCGCCTGGTTCGAAGGAGAGTTTGATGGTTGGTTCGTCTTCGGGCTTGCGTGAATCGAGGAGCATCTTCTCGGCTTCGTGCATGGCCATGGGTGTTGGACGCCCGGCGGTGCCGATGAAGTCGCCCACGCCTGTGGTTTCTTTGATGAGGAAGAAGATGTCTTGGGGGATTCGCCCGTCCTCTTCGAGACGCATCTCGACGAAGACATACCCGGCGTAGAGTTTTTCTTCTTTGATCTTGGCCTTGCCGCCTTTGATGGTTTTGATTTTTTCGGTGGGCACCAAGATTCGCCCCACGAGGTGGGTCATGTTCTCGATCTGAATTTTGCGGAGCAGGGTGTTCTGGACCGAGTTTTCTTTGTTGGAAGCGACGCGGAGAACGAACCACTGCATGCCGTCTTGGACGAGTGGCTCGTCGTGCCCGATCATGCCTTCGATGGTTGAGTCGGGCTTGGCCTGTTCTTGAGCGAGAGCTTCTTGCTCGGTTGCCTGGGCGTTGGGCTCACCGGGTTGTGGCTCTGGTTGTTGGTTGACAGGCTGCTCTGGTGGCTGACTTGCGGGTTGTGTTGTGTGCTCGTCCATGTGAGCTGCGCTCCTCTTGAGAGTGCCTTCTTGGGCGGTATGTTCTGTGTGGTCGTGGGTGGTGCTCATGTGCTGGCCTGTATTATTTTTCGAGGACACCGATGGCGGAGAATATCTCGGCGAAGACGGTGTCAACTCCGAAGAGGAACCCGGCGATGAGGAAGGTGGCGACGATCACGACGATGGTTGAGCCTTTGACCTCGCGGTAGGTTGTCCAGTTGACCTTTTTCATTTCGCCATCGGTAGCGATGAGGAACTCGACGGTGCTTTTTTTGATTCCCACGAAAAGGTAGAGACAGATTGCTCCGATGAGCATGATTCCGCCAGCGGTTGCGGATTGGAGATACTCGACGGGAAAGATCGGGGTTGGTCTTGGTGATCGCACCACTGCGGTGAGTGTGGGGGAATCGAAGGGGCCGGCCAAGATTCGGATTGCTTCGCCGCCTCGGTCGCGTACTTCATGATCCGAGAAGTTGCCTACTACGATCGTTGCTGCGGATCCCTTACCTGGGGTAAATTCTTCGACGATCGCGGTGCCGAGGTTTTTTGTTGATTCGGTATCGTTTGATGTTTCGTCGTAAACAAGAAGGTTAACGGTGTCGCCTGGGTTGACCTGTCCTTGTACGCTGTTGACGGCGAAAGTCCAAGTACGAGCAGGTAGGCGGACAGCACCGGCTTGGCTCCATCCCCAAGCGGCAGCAGAAATAATGAGCAGGCCAACGAACGCTGCAGTCATTACTCGTACCCAATATCCCTGTCCTTGTTTGTAGATCCCGAACGACATGGTTATGAAAACCTCTCGGCTGGAGGTGCCAACACCCAAGGATTTGGCCGAAGAGGTTGGTCCTCAGGCCATAAAGGGGATTGGCACACACGGGCGATCCGTTCTGCGACTCATTCAGGAATCGTATTGAACGGGGAATAAACACGGCAGGAAGGATTCGAACCTACGACCGTTGGATTTGGAATCCAATGCTCTACCGGACTGAGCTACTGCCGTAATGAAGGGACGGGCCACTTGCCACTTGTGACTGGGGAAGACGGACGATTGCCCCAATCCTTGGTCTCAAGTGGCTGGTCCCTTCTTGATCGTGTTTACTTGCGTTTGATTTTGTGAAGTGTGTGCTTGCGCAGGCGGGGGCAGTATTTGTTGAAGCCCTCTTTGATCCGGTCCTCGATGCCGCCTTTGACATTGATCGAGGTCCGGTAGTTGAGGTCACCGGTTTCGGTGCACTGAAGCCAGACATATTCGCGTGCAACAGATTTTTTCGCCATGAGAAGCCTCCTTGGGCTTTAGAAAGAACCATTCAATCAACTGTTTGATCAGCCAACCCACCAGCCGATTGATCTTTTTCTTTTTCCGAAAATCGGGCTGACGATTTTCATCATCAGCCCGAAAAGGTATGTGTCTTGGGATCGAGCGACCTGTTTCGATCGCGGGAGTTGATCCCGGAGCCGATTATTCGATGATTTCAGTGACGGTTCCCGAGCCGATGGTGCGTCCGCCTTCACGAACAGCAAAGCGGAGTCCTGACTCCATCGCAACCGGTTTGTCGCCAAGGTCGATTTCCATGGTCACATTGTCTCCTGGCATGCACATTTCTGCCTTGTCGCCGCCGTCGCCGAAGAGGTTGAGAACCTGCCCGGTGACATCGGTTGTGCGGAAGTAGAACTGAGGCTTGTATCCGGCGAAGAACGGGGTGTGACGGCCGCCTTCGTCCTTGTTGAGGACATAGACCTGACCTTTGAACTTGGTGTGAGGCTTGATTGAGCCAGGCTTACAGATGACTTGCCCGCGGGTAATCATGTTCTTGTCGATACCACGCAAGAGCACGCCGCAGTTGTCTCCGGCGCGTCCTTCTTCGAGGGTTTTCTGGAACATTTCGACACCGGTAATGGTGGTCGACTGGTTTTCTCTTTGGAGACCAACAATCTCGGCGGCATCGCCAACTTTGACCACGCCACGCTCAACGCGTCCGGTGGCCACGGTACCGCGCCCTTTGATCGAGAAGACGTCTTCGACAGAGATCAAGAATGGTTTATCGTCCTCGCGAGCAGGTTCCGGGATGTAGGTGTCGATGGTGTTGAACAACTCGTCGATTGGTGCGCAGATGGTGTCATCGCTTGGGTTTTCAAGTGCGGCTTTCGACTGGCCGCGGATGATTGGGGTGTCGTCGCCGGGGAACTCGTACTTGTCGAGCAACTCCCTGATTTCCATCTCGACGAGATCGAGGAGTTCGTCGTCGTCGACAAGGTCAACTTTGTTCATGAAGACGACAATGTAAGGCACACCCACTTGGCGAGCGAGGAGCACATGCTCACGGGTTTGAGGCATTGGGCCTGAGTCGGCTGCCACCACAAGGATTGCGCCGTCCATCTGGGCAGCACCGGTAATCATGTTCTTCACAAAGTCGGCGTGACCTGGGCAGTCCACATGGGCGTAGTGGCGTGCTTCTGTTTCGTATTCGACATGGGCCGAGTGAATTGTCACGGTTTTGTTGGCGTCACGGACAGTACCGCCTTTGGTGATTTCTGCGTATGACTTGGCGCCCTGAACGAGACCTTTGTGGTCTGCGCGGGCGACCATTGCTGCGGTCAGGGTTGATTTACCGTGGTCAATGTGACCGATGGTGCCGACATTGACATGCGGCTTGGTTCGTTCGAAGGTTGCCTTGGCCATTGTATTACCTCTTGATGTTCTTCTTGGTGTTCTTCTGGGATACACGCCAAACCTGACGATCTAGTCATGAATCCCGGTTGTTCGTTGCTTCTCGCAGCCGATTCTCACAGTCGACACGATCCACTTCTTTTTTAGACTTCTCTCACAATAGAAGCCGCAATGTTTTATGGTGCCAAACTGTTCGCAGTTGACCCATTTTTTCTGTTCATTTTTCAAAGATGGATGATGCCCGATTTGGGGTGTCCCGTCTTTGATGGAAAGCCGCTGGTGAGATTTGAACTCACGACCTCACCCTTACCAAGGGTGCGCTCTACCACTGAGCTACAGTGGCGACATTCCAAACCAAGGGATTGGGTGGTTCAGGCCACAACCACATCGCTCGGCGTAAAAACCGCCCGGCTTGATGACCGAGCGGGAAAGAATAATACCCTCGCGCCCGGGCCTGTCAACCAATTGCCCCCGCTGGGTTTGAGAACAATCCTACATTCTGGCATTTGAGCTTTTGCTGGCAACCTGGGGCTAGGTTCATTCAGGTCAGGCGGCACTATCCGGGTTGTGGTGTTGGCTGTGCCCGAACGCAGGTGCGGGTCGTTGAGGTTGGCTCATGCCTCATTGGGGAGAAAACGGGTAGGCATACCCGTGGCCGACCCCATTTTTGCGGCCCGTTTGTCTTTTGTTGGGCACACCTGTTTCTCAAACATGTTGCCAGAATCGTTTTCTATTGTTTCTTTCCTTGTTTTCAGGTAGGCTCGGTGAAGAAGCAGGCCGATGTACGCAGAGCACTCCCTTTTTTTACCCCATGTGAAGGAGCATTTTAGTATGCCTTTTTTGAATCGGTGCGCAGTTGCAGGGGCTGCTGCCCTTGCCTTGGTGGCGACCAACGCCTCAGCGACTTGGTCGATCCTCATCGCCGATACCCGCACTGGCGAGATTGTCATCGCGTCGGCGACTTGTGTGCAAACAATTGATCTCCGCCGAGAAACTCCGGTGCTCATCACCGGGGTCGGGGCCGTCACGGCTCAGTCGGCAGTCGATGGCACCGGACGCAATCGAATGATTATTCGCGATCGACTTTTGCAGCGGGTGCCTTTGGTTTCGGTACTTGAAGAGCTTGAAAGCTTCGATTCCGGGCACAACAACCGTCAATATGGATTCATTACCGCTGCGGGTGATTCGCTGACTTACTCGGGCATCGAGAACGCCGACTGGGCGGGTGGGGTCACTGGGAGGATCGAGCTCGGACGCCCAGGGCCTGCAGACGACATTGTCTATAGCGTCCAGGGTAATATTCTTACCGGGCCCAATGTTGTTGATGATGCGGTCGATGCGATTGTCACCACCCAAGGGGATCTTCCTGAAAAGCTCAAAGCGGCCATGATCGCGGCCCAGATTGGAGGTGGGGATGGTCGATGCTCGTGTTCGAATGCCAATCCGACCGGGTGTGGCTCGCCTCCACCAGGGCCTTTCAAGAGTGCCCATGTTGGATACATGCTCGGAACGAGGGCTGATGATATCGACTCGGTGCGTGCATTTTACCCGATTACCAACTCTGCAGGGGGCATGGCCATCCTCGATATCGACCACAACGGCATGCCTGATGTGGTCGTTGGCGATGCAAGCATCGATGAAATCTCGATTTTCCTCAATTCGGCACTGATCGGCGATCCGTTGTCGCATGTGATCAAGCAGGAGCATCGTGCTGTTGGCGTGTCGGATACCGTTGCGATGAGCGCGGGGGATTTCAATGGTGACGGGTTTGATGATCTGGCGATTGCATTGGCGTCGCCTCCGACTTTGGCGATTTTGCTTGGACAGGTATCTGGTGAGTTGAGCGATCCGATTTCGATTTCGCTCCCAGCCATTCCGACGGGGATGGATGCAGGTGAATTGCTTATCAGCGATCATGATGAGATTGCAGTGGCGATGGGTTCGATTTCAATGGTGCATCTTTATTCGGTGCACCAAGGAGCGATTGTCGCCAAGCACGCCATCGGTCTCGATGGGAATCCAAGGAGCGTGCTTATCGGGCAATTGGTCGGCGACGCTTGGCCTGATCTGGCTGTTGTCCGGCGTGATGCCAACATGGTTTGGGTGGGGGAGAATCAGGGCTCTGGCCTATTTGTCACTTCGGGTGATCTGGGGACGGCCAATCAACCCAACAAACTTGCAATGGGCGACTTTGATCTCGATGGTGATGATGAGCTTGTGGTGCTCGCCGAATCGGGACGACGCATTGAAGTCTTCGCCAATGATGCAGGCGCGTGGTCGCCAATCAACTCCTTTGCGGTCAACCGCGATGGGCGATCGCTCGCGGTGGGGGATTTTAACAACGACGCACTCCCCGACATTGTCACCACTTCGTCGAGATCAGGGCGAAACTTGCAGGTCTTCGCCAACGATGGGCTTGGTGGGTTTGGGCAGATTGACGCGGTTCGTGTTGGATTGGGCACTCGGAATATCAGCCTTGTCGACATGAATGGCAATGGTAATCTTGATCTTGTTTTGGCCAATGCAGCAACTAACGGGCTTATGCTCATCGACAATCCTCGCGGGGCAAGCATGTCCAATCCAGGCCGATTTGCCGACGGTGATTATTTTCTTGAGCTCAACATCGCCAATCAGCGAGCGGACGATCCAGACCCGGTTGACCAACTCGTCGAACTCTTCGACGCTTGGCGTCTTGGGCTCGAAGGTAAGGTTGATGCGGTGCATTCGAAAGTGATTGCACGGAATCGTTATGAGCGCGGGCAGAGTGCGCCGGTGATTGTTGGGCTGCGCGATTGGCGTGGTGATCTGCTCCCGATCAGTGATCCGGCAGCGATTTCGATTGAAACTCAGGGACCCCTCTTCCTTGTTGGTTCACCGGAGCTTATCGAGCCCGGGGTGTTTGTGTTTGATTTGAACGGGGCTGATGAACTGGGTACGCAGGTGTTGGTCATTCGCGCCGGGTTTGGCGAGGATCAGGTCCGCATCATGCCTGACTATGCCCCGTCGATTGTTGAAAACCTGGGCGACTTCAATGTTGATGGTCGATTCAACTACTTCGATATTTTCGCGTTCCTCAACGCATTCAATGCCCAAGAGCTCGATGCCGACATCACCGGCGATGGTGTGTTTGACACCTTTGATATCTCTGCCTTCATTGCTTTGTTCGGCGGGCCTTGAGTGGACTTAGGCAAACATGAATCGGGGAGGGGGAGCGGGCTGTGGGTAACTACGGGATGGCTATCCGATTGTCCGGGTGACCGATACGCCGGCATAGAGCCCGGCGACCTGCTCGCGAGGGACCGTTATTGGCGGGTATGCATTGTTGATTGGCTGAATCCTGATTAGCTCGTTGCCCGCTTCATCCTTCTGGAAATAGATCCGTTTGAAGGTCGATTCGTGGTCGGGTTCAAGGCGAACAAAGCAATCCATTCCATCGACGATCTTGCGCGCAGGCGAGAATACCACAATGTCGCCTTCGCGGTAGTTGGGTTCCATTGAATCCCCAACGACCCGGGCAGCGAAGGCATCAGGGTCGCACAGATCAGGTGTGCGGATGTATTCGTCTGCGATTCGCGCGGGATATCCCATGTCGGTAAAATCGGCTGGGTATCCGGCGGTGACTTTGTTGATGACCGGTACCTCCATTGGCAGCATCGAGAGGGTATGCGGTTTGATCTGGGTTGATCGGTGGTCCTCAACTTGTTCTGTGGGTAACTCTACGGGCAACTCTTCCTGGTGCTCGTCGTGGTCTGCTTGGGCGTTGACGCGGTTAATCAACGCGCGCAGCTTGCCCGATTCGTAAAGCGCATCGAGTGATGCGCCTTTGCGCGCGCTCGATGCGAGAAACTTGGCCAAGGCGCGGGCAGAGTGATCGCGCTTGCGGAGCTCTTCGATATCTTGACGGATTGGGGTGGGTGTTTGGTCCCATTGGGCACATTCAAAGAGTTCGCCTGGTTGAAACGAGAGTGCTTGTTCGAGTTTTTCGATCAATGCATCGGTCGGCGGGCCTTTGCGACCGTTTTCAATCGATGAGATGTAGGACTTGGCGCATCCGACACGATCGGCCAGCACCGCCAATGAGAGCTTGAGTACCGCGCGTCGATGACGCAGCCTTGTGGCAAAAGTATGCGCTGCGGATGGATCATGCTGAGAAGGTTGAATAGGCATAGATGGTGGATCTGATTTCAATCGCGGAACCGAAATTGTGGATATCGGATTCTGCTCGGTGTCCGATGACCGGGTCTGTGCGCTGATTTGTTGATATACCATACAGTACCCTTGCAAGGCGTTCTCTTCCTGGTGTATGCTCTAAAAAAGATGTTCGCTTTATTGTGAACCGTAACCTGTGATAAATCAAGGGAAAAAACAACAAATCTGTGGCAAGGAGACCAAAGTGGGACAAACGAACAACAGCGTGGATTGGCTTGACCAGCTCGGGGAGGACATGGACCTGCGCAGAAGGCGGGAGCATGCTTTGACCGATCGCATTGTCAAAAGGGCCCAGTGGCTCGAGCCTATTGATCGCCAGCTTGTTTTGGCGATGTTTCGTGATGGTCAATCCGCCCAGTCCATTGCCAACCGCTTTGGTGGATGTCCACGCCATATCCGCAGGCGTATCAAAAAGCTGGTTCATCGGCTCAACGACCCACGATTGGCCTATGTCGTGGCTCATCATGAGAAGTGGACCAAATCTCGTCGGTCTATTGCCCGTTGTCTTTTTATCCAAGGGCGCTCAATGCGCGAGACGACTCAGGAGTTGGGGATGAGTTTTTACAGCGTGCGCAAACATCGCGAAGCCATCGACGCGATGTGTCAGGCTGCGATCAATGCAGGACAGATGCGCACTTGGCGGTAAAGAAAAGCAAACCGCGTGTTTGGTTTGAAAGTGGAGTTCATGATGGGATACAACCAGCGTACAACTTTGATGATGCCTCGGGAGGTTGTTACGCCCAGCATTGTTTCTCAATCAGCGATGCGCGCGTGCGCCAGCTTTGATTTGATTCCCATGCACACACACCAAAGGCATGCCAAGATCGATCTGCCAAGTGATGATCAACTTGGGATGATTCATTCATCGCGCATCGTACTTGTCACGGGTGCGTCTGGGTCAGGAAAGTCGTGCCGACTCCGAGGGATTGCACATGCGTTGAGCGCATTGGGCACGCTGTCGATTCATGTGGTTGAGGATCAGGGGATTCAAAACAGGTCTGGACGGGCGATGATTGATTTGCTCGAGGGATCATTCAAAAACAGGGTGGTCACCTTGGCTCATGCGGGGCTTGCTGAGCCTGCGCTTTGGGCAATGCCTCCGTCGTGTCTTTCGGTGGGTCAGCGTGCCCGATTCGTATTGGCCCAGTCCATGCACCGGATGTTCCCTGGCGACGTGCTTATTGCTGATGAGTTCGCAACGACTTTGGATCGCGCCAATGCGTACAGTCTTGCCCGGACGATGCGCCGATGGGCGATTAATCGGGGCATGACGCTCGTCGCAGCATCGGCCCACGAGGACCTCGAAGCCATGCTCGAGCCCGACCTGGTCCTTGACATGAACACAGGCCAATCGCGCCCGCCTCGGGCACTGGTCGCCGAGCCGATTATGATTGAGCAAGGTGCCATTGCCGATTATCAATCCCTCGCTCATCTTCATTACCGAGGTCCAAAGCCTGCGACACACACCTTGATTTTGCGCGCCATCCGAACCACGCCAACACTTGGCGATTTGCTCGCGGGGGTCTTGGTTGTTTCGATGCCTACGCTCAATGGTGCTTGGCGCGATCGTGCCTGGCCCGGATTTTTCTCGTCGGGTTCTAAATCTTCCAATGCCCACCGGATCAACACTTACTTGCGTTGCATTTCGCGTGTGATTGTCGAGCCTCGCTCGCGCGGTCTTGGAGTGGCATCGATGTTAGTTCGGTCATATTTGTGTTCGCCTGAGACTCCTGCGACGGAAGCGATTGCTGCGATGGGGTCCGTCTGTCCGTTTTTCGAACGGGCCGGGATGACGCCATACTGTCTTCTTCCATCGCCGATCGATCTTCGACTCATCGACGCGCTTACCCATATTAATCAATCGATTGTCGATTTGATCAGGTCACCCGTCGAACCCGGATCGCTCATCGAGCGGGAACTCATCACTTGGAGCAAAGCCAGACGAATCATTGGTTCGGGTGTACCCGATGCCCAGACAATCCAGAAGCTCGCCCCCATAGCAGCTTGTCGACTGCTTGCCAAACCCCGCGCATACGCCTATGTAAACAACCAAGGAGATGACGGGGATGACGCAGAACAAAGGGATTGAGGAGATCAGACAGCCATTGAAAGAGCAAGGCACAGAATCGCTGCCGAGCGCAGTGACATTTTTTCTGCATGCACAGCAACGAAGAGCGCTGCTCAAAGCCCTCTCGGTCTATTCCACAGACCGATCCCAAGCGATCCTGATCGCACTTGGGGTTGTTGAAACAAAGTAACACATATACAAACGATACGAAGAGGATTATGGATCATGGATAATTTTTCCAATGCGCTCAGCGGGCAAGCCAACGAATACGACGATCTTATTGGGCCTTGTCCGAGCACAGATGATGAACTTCACGCATGGGTGCTCGAAAAACTTTCGATTCGCGTGGTGCGCCAGCCTTTGATTGATGGGCACAGCGCCCCTTTTGAGTACCTTTGTCATACGTTTTTTGAAGATCGCATGCCCCGCGATTGTCTGGTCTGGGCCAATCGTGGTGGGGGCAAGACTTTCTATGCTGCACTGGCGACCATGCTCGATCTGATCTTCAAACCTGGGATTGAAATTCGAATTCTTGGAGGGTCGCTTGAACAATCCAAACGAATGCACGCGCATCTGCGCGATCTTTTCAGCATCGATGGGTTTGACGAACTCATCGAAGGCAAGATCACTGATCGACGCATTCGTCTTCGCAACAACTCTACCGTCGAACTCCTCGCCCAGTCTCAAACCTCAGTGCGAGGTACGCGCGTACAAAAACTTCGATGCGACGAGGTTGAGCTTTTTGATCGAGAGGTTTGGGAAGCAGCCCAGCTCGTGACGCGTGAGAAACGATGCGATGGTGCTGGAAATGGGGTTCGGGTTCGTGGTTCGATCGAATGTCTTTCGACGCTTCATGTGCCTTATGGGCTCATGCACGATTTGATTGCACAGAGCATTGAAGACGGAGGTGAGTCTCGCAAAGTTTTCCGGTGGGGTGTGGTTGATGTGCTCGATGCGTGTGAGGATGATTTGCACCAGTGTCTTACCGACGACGGCCCCTGCCCGCTGGCTGGCGAATGCGCGGGCAAAGTCAAGGGGCGCGATCGTCAGCATGAACCGCCTGGGCATATCACCATCGACGATGCGATTGCACTCAAAAAGCGCGTTGGCGATGAGACCTGGAAGGCGGAGATGCTTTGTCTGCGTCCCAAGCGATCAGATTGTGTGCTTCCGGAGTTTGACCCTGGGATTCATGTTGTCGATGCTTTACCTGAAGGTTCTGCCCGTTGGGACTGGATTGGCGGGATGGATTTTGGAATTCGTTCGCCGACGGTTGTGCTCTTTGCGTGTATCGGTCCTGATGGATGTCTTTGGGTGGGCGATGAATACCTCAAGGTCGATACAGCTCTTGATCAGCATATCAAAGCGATCCAATCGCATCAGTACGGGCTCAAATGGGTTGGGGTCGATCCTGCCGGTCGACAGCGCGGGTTTCAAACCGGAATTTCGGATATCCAAGCGATGCGCAAAGCGGGGCTGACGGTGCATGATCGGCGACTCGGGCTCCACGAAGGGCTCGGGCTTATTCGCACCAGGCTCAAGCCCGCATCGGGAAGTATCAGGCTCTATATCCATCGCTCGTGCAAGCATCTGATTGAGTCACTCGAGAAATACCATTACCCTGCGGATCAGCCGATGTGCGCATTGCCTGAAAAGGATGGCTCAGACCACTGTGTCGACGCATTGCGCTACATGATCCAGAACCTTGATAAGGCCTATACCGTGACCTGTGATTCGTATATCGGAGATAAGCAATGAGGAGGTAGGAATGGTGTCAATGGTGTCAAGGGGTGAACCTGTCAAAAAGGCCGACCTGTGAATGGGTCGGCCTTTGCTCAGAAGAGGGGGAGGACGATCGGGTGTGATTGGGTGTGATCTTTATGGACACCCATTGCTAAAGATGGTGAGGAACTCGGAGATATCGAAGAAGTTGAGCACGCCATCGTTGTTGATGTCGGCAGCGAAATCGCCAGCAGAGAAGACAGTGAGGAACTCGGAGATATCGAAGAAGTTGAGATCACCAAAGGGCTCGGCGAAGTCTGCCGCGTTGCATCCACCGACGAGCTCGTCGACGCCGACATAGATGTTGTCGATGCGGAAAGCGCCGGCAGTATTGGCACTGAACCGTACACGCAACTCATCGATTCCGATGGCGGTGAATGGCATATTGAGCTCGATGAGCCCAGGATTTGTCGAGAGGTCTGATGCGGGGATGGTTTCGACGGTCTCCCAAAGTTCGGCAATGTTGAACACCTCGACGAGCAACTCGTCGTCATCCAAAACCTGGGCATCAACCCAAGCGTCGAAGCGGATAAATGCGGGGACGATTCCAAACTCGGCGAGGGGAATATCGCGCGACTCGATCAGGTCGTTGTTGGCAAGCTCGACAAAGAAGTTGTTGTCGTCGATGGCGACCTGGGCCCCTTGCACATCATCCCATCGTACACCCGAGATGAATTCGGATTCGAAGTTTTCTTCGAGTGGGGCAACGGGGTCCCCGAGGACATTGAGTATGAAGGCGTCGACGAGCCAGGTGTCGCCAGCATCGGAACCATTGGCTGCGAGCTGGAGCTTGACGCCGTGCCATTCGTAGTCGGCGGGGAGTATGATGTCATGGGCGACGAATTCGCTCGCGGAGAGTCCTTGCCCGGTGATTGAACGCAGTGTTGTCCAAGTGTTGGGGAGTGTTTCCGGGTTTTCAAGGTATTGGATTTCAAGCTCTTCGCCGGGTTCGACGCTTTGGGACTTGATCATCATGCTCAAGACGGCATCGGTGCCCGGGCCGAGGGATCGGCCCGCGAGGGGAACTGTTTCAATGACATCGTTGTTGTTGAGCACGAGCACTTCTGAACCATCGGGTGCTTGTGGATCGGTTGTGGTTCCAGCCGATCCGATGGTGGTAAGGAAGAGGTTTTGCCAATCGTTGGACTCGAAGGATTCGGCGATGGGCATCAGGGTTGGTGGGACATAGGTCAGGGCCTGTTCGATCGCGTTGCGTGTGTTGACGCGTCCTCGACCAAAGAAGTCATCGCGTCCGGGTGCTCCGAGATCATCGACGCTGCTGTAGAGAATAGCCTGGACATCATCAGCCGAGAAGCTCGGGTTGACGGAGTAGATCATGGCACCGACGCCGGCAGCAATGGGCGATGCGTAGCTGGTTCCTGAACTGTTGCCATACCATCCGCCGCGTTGGGTCGACCGGACGCTCGATCCTGGCGCAACGAGATCGAGGGCAGGCCCGAAGTTGCTGAACCCGGAACGGTTATCTGAGGATGTGGTCGAACCGACGAGGACATAGTCAGGTCGGTTTGGGGAGACGGAAGTTCCAGAGTTTCCCGATGCCCAGAACATCAATGACCCCAGTGATTTGAGGTAAGCGCCGGTGGACTGATTTGATGCCGAGGTTCCGCCCGAGAAGCTGACATTGACGATCTGTGCGCCATTTTCAGCGGCCCATCGTGCGCCTTCAAGGAGGTCGAACCCGCTGGCGGTGCCGTTGGTGTTGTTGGTGACGCGGATGGGCATGATCGAGAAATTCCATCCAACGCCAACAACCCCGGTGCTGTTGTTGCCGCGTGCTGCAGCACACCCGGCGACGAATGTGCCGTGTCCGTTGATGTCATCGACGAGTCCGCCGTCAATTTCGGCGAGATTGTTTGCCGAGTTGTATCCCAGAACCAATGATGCTTGGAGGTCTGGGTGGTTGTCGTCGACACCAGAATCGCAGATTGCGACGATGATATTCGAGTTGCCTGTATGGAGGTCCCAGGCACTGGCGGACTGGATTCGTGTATGTTGCCAGCTTGATCCGTATTGGGGGTCGTTGGGGATCACGGTGGGGTAGAGTGTCCAGTTGGGTTCAACGAATTCATAGTCTCCGGTGGCCATGAGGATCGCTGCGAGCTCGCCTTCGCTCATGCCCTTGGGGACATCAATGACATATTCTTCGACGAAGGCACTGGATTTGACGCGTAGCGGTGAGATCCGATCGGATGCTCTTTGGGCCTTGCCTGCTTTGGCATGGACGATGAGTTGGCCTGTGAAGGTTTGTTCGCCGGGGATTTGCTCGAAGCGGAGTGGTGATTTGAGGGCTTGTTCGATAAGTTGCTCATCTCCGGGCTGAAGATCAAGTGATCGCGTGGCGACCTGGGCGACCTGCTGCGGGTTAGTGTTTGGGACTTGTTCCAGTTCTATTGCCGATGCAGATCCGGCAGCGAGCGCCAAGAGTGCCGCACTGAGTGCGGTATAGATTCGTCTCTGATTTGCGTTCATACGACCATGCTCCTTTTTTGTATTGGTCGGGTGTTGGTTTGGTTTATGGGCAGCCTTGCGAAAACGCTGCGAGGAACTCCGAGATATCGAAGAAGTTGTACGCTCCGTCATTGTTGAAGTCGGCAACAGGATCGAGGTTGCTCAATGCTGCGAGGAAATCGGAGATGTCGAAGAAGTTGAGTGTGCCGTCGTCGTTGATGTCGGCGGGGCATGATGGTTCTTCGACGAAGAAGTCGTTGGTGATGGCGACGCGATCGAGGAACCACGCATCATCCGCCTCGTCGCCATTGGCGGTGAATCGCAGGGCGGTGGTCGCGGTATAGGCGTCGAAGGGGGCGGGTTCCTGGTAGAGCACGAACTGATTCTGGTCGCTTCCATCGGATTCGATGGTGGTCAGGGTGTTCCATGTGCCGAGCATGGTTTTGTATTCGACGGTGAGTGTTTCTCCTGCTTCGACGCCGATGTGTTGGGTGAAGAATCGGAAGTAGATGACATCGAGGGATTGTGAGACATCAACATCGGCGCTGGTCATTGAGTCTTGGTTGTTGAGCAGTGCACTGTTGATGCCATCAGGTTCGTTGATGGCATCGGTAGAGACTGATGCGGTGCTTGTTGTCCAGTCGAACGGGATGGTGATTCCGTTTTCAAATCCATCTTCCCAAGGCAGGGGGTTGTTGGTGAAGGCCTGGACAACGACATCATCAATGTACCAGTCGTCGGTTGCATCTGATCCTGTTGCGATAAAGCGGAGTTTGAACTGGTTGTGCATTCCGAAGATGGGCATCAAGATGCGGTAGGGGGTGAATTCATCTTGGTCGTTTCCATCGGAGGTGATGGTGGTGAGTGTGGTCCATGTGTTGAGAATGCTGAAGAACTCGACATCGAGTGTTTCGCCTGCCTCGACGCCTCGGTGCTGGACGGCGAACTTGATTTGGGCAGGCGATCCGCCAAGGAGCGCAGCCCGCATCGCGATGGTTTCGATCGAATCGGCATCGTCGAGGTTGAGTGCGTAGGGTGGAGATGGTTCGTTGAGTGCGTCTTGCGAGGCACCGACATCGCCGACAGGGTTGCGCCAATCGGTGGAAAGGGTTGCTTCGGGGAAGGTGTCTTCGAATGGGAGGTTGGTTATTGATGGTCCAAAGATCGCATCTTCGACGCCTCGGCGGACATTGATGCGTCCCCATCCGGTTTGGTCGTCTTCGCCGACGGCTTGTTTATCATCGCATGCGTTGAGCATAATGAATTCGACTTCGTTAGCGGTGAGGGCGGGATTGGCATCGTGGATCAGGGCGAGGGTTGCTGCGGTGATTGGTGATGAGAAGCTTGTGCCGGTGGTGTATGTGTAGCCGCCGGTTCGGGTGGTTGAACGGATGCTCACGCCTGGAGCGATGCAGTCGATTCCGATTCCGGTGTGCGACCATGACACCCAGTTGTCAGCCTGATTCGATGCGCCGACGATGGTGACAGTCTCCCAGTCATTGGTTTGGTTGGCGAGTCCGTCGTTGCCTGCTGCGAAGACCAAGAGATGTCCTTCGAGGCGCAGGTGCCCCCCGGTTGATCGGGTGGCGGGGTCTTCGGCGCCGCCGAAGGAGCAGTTGGCGACATAGGCGCCGTTGTCTGATGCCCAGCGTGCGCCTCCGAGGATGTCGGAGAGGAACGCGCTGCCGTCGGGGGCGTTGGAGACTTTGATGGGCATTATGGAGAAGTTCCATCCGATCCCGGTGATTCCGACGCCGTTGTTTCCGATTGCTGCTGCTGCTCCGGCAACGAGCGAGCCGTGCCCGTTGTTATCGGTGACATTGCCGCCATCGATTTGGGCGATTTCATCGACGGAGTTATATCCGGGTATGAGGGCTGCCATGAGGTCTGGGTGATCCAAGTCGATTCCCGAATCACAGATGGCGATGATGGTACTCGAGTTGCCTTGGGTGAAATCCCAGGCGCCTACGGTGTCGATGCGGTTGGCGACATGGTACCACTGGTTGCCGAATTGTGGGTCATTGGGGACGGTTTCGGTGGGATAGCATCGCCAGTCGATTGAGACGAACTCATAGTCTCCGGTTTGCATGAGCATCTCGGCAGCCACTTCAGGGCTGACTCCATCGGGGATGCGGACCGAGTGCATGTCGATATCTTCGAATGCTCTGCGCAGTGACGGGGCGAGCCGGTGACGGGCTTGGACCATGCGTTGGTCGGCTTGGGCGATTCTCGATTCGAGCTCGATCGTTGCTTGGTCAATCTTTGCGTTGATTCCAATGCCCCGATCGACACTTCGGTTTTGTGGGCGCGCTGGCGAAGGGACTTGGCCCAAAGCCATTTCGCGCGTGACCTGTTCAAGCATTTGGGCGCGTGATTTGACTTTGACATTGAGGTAATTGGTGCGTTCTTTGAGTCCGGGTGTGCCGACGAATCGGGTGGTTGGGGTGATGGTGCTCGTCAGGATTGTTCCATCACGGTCGAGCCAGTTGTAGGCGTTGCGAAGAGATTGAAGCTGGGCGCTCGAGAGGGTCACCGGGGAGAGGGCGATCTGGGTGTGCGTTTTGGTGCCTTGGGCTACGGATTGGGCTTGGATTGTCCCCGCCGTGATCGAGAGTGCAATGGCAGTACCCCAAGCCAGGCGGATGTGTGTGTGTGTGATGGTGTGATGGGCAGTGGTCATGGTTTATACTCGGTCTTTACGCTCAGTGTTTGATCGTCATGCTTGGCACAGATGCCATGGGTTTGAGGGCCCCAAAGATGCCTTGGAATCGGCCTGATCTGGGCATCAGTGGAATCGTGGGTGTGGTTTGATTCCATTCGGACTCATGTTCAATCACCCACAACGACCTCATGCTCGTTTCATGCCCGATATATTCGATCTACAGGTGCTTTGGGTCCGAGAAACCGGTCCCTGAGCATCGGCAGCCGCCTTGCATACGCCCCGCATTGGTTTCTCTGCAATTGGGTTTCTCTTTAGATAGCCGTCCGCGAAGAATACGCGAACAGATCGGCTCGAACAGATCCGGTCTACCTGAAGATACGCAGGTTGAGGCGATCTGTTGCATAAGAGTTGCAGGCATCCTGCGGAATCCCCGATCGAAAAACCCCAGCAAAAGAGGCCGGGGTTTGGTTGGTTTATTGGGATCAAGATGTCCCAATCGGGATGCTGAAGGAAGGTAGGGCGGGTTAGGGTTCGTCCTTGTTGCCCCCGAAGATGCCTTTGAGTTTGTCGGTCGCGTCGTCGATGGTGTTGTTGAGGTCATCGGTGACATCATCGACTGCTTTTTGGATATCTTGAGTTGCGTCGTTGAGTTGTTCGCCGAGTTGGTCGTTTACTTGCTCCATCACGCTGTCGAGGTTCAGGTCGCTGATGACATCGACGCCCATATCGCTCAACGAGCTGAGCCCGGCGAGTCCGTTGCCCAGTTCGCCGAGTACATCGCCGGGGATGATCCCCCCGCCGGCTTCGACAGCAGCAGCGAGCACGGTCTTGACGACGAGATTGAAGATGTCGCCGGCGCTCATGCTTTCTTCTTCACCGATGTTTTTGAGCTCGATCTGCGGGATATTGATTGCCACATCACCAGCGAGAAGCGACACGCCGGGCATGTTGGCGACATAGATATTGATATTTTCGAGGATCAACGATTTGATGACCACATTTTTGCCCTGAGCCGATGGGTCGGCAGGCCCGGATTCACCCGATTCAAAGCGCGCCAGATTCTCCAGGATCTGGTTGTAGTTCGATGGGTCTTGTCCTTTATCAAGCGTTACACCAATCCCCAGCAAGCGAACCTCGGGAATGATGATGGTATCGGTGTTGACCGAGTTAAGGTCAATCTGGGCGTTGGTGGTGGCGAGCGAAAAGAAGTTTTCGGTTGAGAACCCTTCAGGATTCGCGATATTGAGCCCATCCATCTCGACGGTGCCCTGCGTGAGGCTGATATCCATGGTTTCGACGGTGGTCTCGACGCCCATGGCGTAGGTCCCGCCTTGTTCGACAATAATTTTGGCGCCCTGATCGACCATCGAGAGGATGAAGATCACGATCCCGATGATGCCCAAGATGAATAAGGTCAGCAAAATGGCGATGACTTTGATGGCGGTTTTCATGGCGGTGCTCCTGTGTGCTTCTTCCCCACCACAATAGTAGCATAATGATCAGGCGGGCACATTAGGCGGGCACATTAGGCGGGCACATTAGGCGGGCACCGTGGCGTGGTCGGGGTGTGCGGGTAGCTTGTTTTTGCGGCTGCGGCTTGCCGAATCGGATTACCGCTGCCCGTGTTTGGAGTCGTCAGGTCTGGCTTCGTGGTCATATTCGAGTAATCGACGCTCGCCGGTCAGTGTCCGCTCGCGGGTGAGATCTTGGGTGACTTCGAGCGTGCCGAGATAGTTCTGGTCATTATCGCGCAGAGCAAAGTAGCGCACAAAGACGAACCGCCCTTGGAAGTTGAGCCAAAAGTCGGCGACACTTTGTTTGCCTGATCGAAAATCGTTGAGGATCTGTTCGACGGTTTCGAGGCTCTCGGCGGGGTGGCAGTGCTGAACCTTGCGTCCGATGATGGTCTTGGGGCGGATGAATACTCGATCTGGGCCTTCGCTGATGAATCGCACCCGGTCATTGGCATCGACAAAGGTGATGTCCACAGGCATGGTCGAGAAGATCGCGTTGAGTTGGGTCAGGGTGAGGGCTCCGGTGGCGAAGTGGATCGCCTCGTCAGGGCCTTGGGTGCATCCGGCCTGGCCGGGCACGATGTCGAGTGCAATATCCGAATCCTGACGGGTCGGCCCATCGGCTGGCGTATCGCCTTGGAGATGCGCGACGAGTGCATCGAGGGAGTTGATCTCGGGGTTGGATTTGGCATTCGGATTCTGGATGAACTCGGACATTTCGGGTGCTCGCTTCTTGAAAGGGGGATCGGAGGCACAAATATGGACAATAATATCCGAAAGCCTCCTTGGGTTCTCCGATCCGATTCAATTCACGAAACCGCAGGGCTTTGGGGTGCGTACGAGGTGGTGGGCAGCGGGTACACACGGCGGCGTTGGTGTGCTATCCTTCCCCTCGGACGCCTTCTGCGTCTGGTGCACACTTCCCCCCCGGTGGGCGGGGTTGGGCGATATTCAGTTCACGCGGAGACCAAACGATGGCCAAGATGTTCTACACACTCGACGAAGCAGCAGCCAAACTCGGCATGGATGAAGCTGAAGTTCAATCATTGGCCGAGTCGGGGCAGCTTCAAGAATTCCGCGACCGTGAAAAACTTATGTTCAAGGTCGAGCAGGTCGATTTGCTCGCAGGCGATGGCGGTGGTGATGGGGAAGAAGAGGATATTACACTTGCCGACACTGGGATTGAACCAATCTCGCTGAGCTCAACAGGCAGTGCAACATCGTTTGCGCTCGAGTCGAGTGGCGAAGGCACAGGCGTTTCGATCTTCGAACCAGAAGACGGCGATGCGGTCGATGCCAACGCCGACACGCTCGTCTCAGGCGGCGGACTCGGAGGTTCAGGATTCAATATGGATGCGGGTGCGTCGGGCTCGGGCTTGGCACAACTCGCCTTTGAACCCGACGACACTTCGCTCGGCGGCAACCTGCTCGATGACCTGGCAGCCGACTCACAACCCGGCGCGTCACAAGGCGGCAGTGCGATTGGTGATACCGGCTTTGGCGGCTCGGTCGCGGGTGCACTTTTCGAAGGTGCCACACCGGCCGAGTCCGAGTTCGCACCGGCAACAGCCCCGGGGATGATGCCTATGGCTGGAGCAGAACCCTACGATGGGCCCGCATCGGGATTTTTCGGTGGAATCGCGCTGGGCATGGTGCTCTTGCTCATGCTTGCCTTGGCAGTCATGCTCTTGGGTATGACGGGAGGGTCGCAAGAGATTCTGGGTAAGGTCGATACCAATATGCTCTACATGATCGCAGGTGGCGGCGCAGGCGTGATCATCATCTTTGGTCTCATTGGCTGGGCCATGCTTCGCAAGAGCTAAATCCAAAGAATAATCAAAATAATCAAGAAGAACAATCGGAGTCTCTGACCAATCAGTGACTGCTGCCTGATTCTAATCCAAATCGACTGTGGATGCAAAGCTTTCCCGTTGAACTTGCTCAATCTGATCAGCTGAAGCGCAAATCCGCATGATTCAAGCCAT
>JALSHH010000021.1 GCA_026982335.1 Phycisphaerales bacterium | reverse complement strand
ACCCCATCGGCGCATTCTTCCGGATCGGCATTGGTCAATCTCCTGTTTCAAGGCCAATGAACTTGGCCCACAAGACGATACGGAGAAAAATGGAGGCCGGTTGCGCGATTGTTCAGAGATTTCTCTCCTTTACGCGATAGACCCTTGAACGCCAAGAGTTCTTTTAAATACACCCATTCTACGAGAATACTCGCATAAAGAATGGACTAGGTTTTGGGGGGCAGGTCACTTTGGCGATCATACCATACCATTCGGAAACAGGCAAGTTGACATGCCTGATGCCCTACCTTACCACAAAAACACCCCCTCAACCCCCTCCCCGCTCGCTTTCTCCCCCTCCCCCCCCTTCAATTGCCCACCCACACAAAGGCACCCACCATGCGCATCCAGATGGAACTCGCTCGAATACTCATCCGCGAACTCAACCCCGCACAGCTCATCGAACTCCGTGAAGTCGGCGTTGATCCAGCACACGCGCGATCATTCCCCATCGTCATCGGCATCTCCGAAGCCATCGCGATCGACCGCCGACTCAGTGGCGCCGAAATCGGGCGACCCATGACACACGATCTCCTCGCCAACACCATCGAACAACTCGGCGCCTCGCTCGATTCCATCGCCATCACCCATATCGTCGATGGCACCTTCTACGCCACCCTCAACCTCACCGACCACACCGGCCAACAACTCGAAATCGACGCCCGACCTTCCGACGCGATCGCCCTAGGCATCGCCGGCGATGTGCCGATCTTCGTCGACGAATCAGTGATCGAGCACGCGACCATGCCGCCGATGGATGGGTTTGAAGACCCCAATGGGTTTGAGTAAGCACCATGAATACTGCATCAGAATCAACCATCCCCTTCACCACCGGAGCCGACGCCCCGCGTTATCTCACACACGAAATCCCCGGCATCGGAGGCACCCTCAAAGCCCGCCCCCAAGATTTCCTCGTCGAAGAAATCCCCCTCTACAACCCCGCCGGCGAAGGCGAGCACATCTTCCTCTTCGTCGAGAAACGCGAACTCACCACCCTCCAACTCCGCGATGCGCTCTCGCGCCATTTCAAGGTCAAACGCAACGCCATCGGGCACGCCGGGCTCAAGGACAAGCACGCGATCACCCGCCAAGTCATCTCCATCCACACCCCCGGCAAGACCCCCGAAGACTTCCCGAGTTTCATCCATGATCGCGCTTCGGTGCTCTGGGCCGATCTGCACACCAACAAACTCCAGCGCGGGCACCTCAAAGGCAACCGATTCTCGATCAAAGTCCGTGATGTCGATCCATTGGCGGTCCGCAGCGCCAAACAATCGCTCGATCTGTTGGCCAAGCATGGCACGCCCAATCGCATCGGCGAGCAACGGTTCGGATTCCTGATGAACAACCACCTCGTTGGACGCGCCATGATCCTCGGCGATGCGCAAAGTGCGATTGATCTGATTCTCTCACCCACACTCGGCGCACCCAAAGGCAGCGTCGATGCGCGCCAGGCATATGCCGACGGACGATATCGGGATGGATTTGCGTTGATGCCCAAAGTGTTCAAAATCGAGCGGAATCTGCTTCGGGCACTGAGCAATGAGCACCCACCCGCCAAGGCATTGCGAGCAATTGATCCGACAGCAGCGGGTTTTTTTATCTCGGCATTCCAGTCGGCCGTGTTCAACCATGTGCTCAATGCTCGAATCGAAGCCAAAACGATGGACACGCTCATCGAAGGCGACCTGGCATTTGTCATGAAGAACCGATCATGCTTTACAATCACTGGCGAAGAACTCGAACGCGACGGCTCGACCTTGTCTGACCGAGTGAACAGCTTTGAACTCTCCCCCTCAGGGCCGATGTGGGGAACCACGATGGCTCGGGCAAGTGGGAAAATCGACGAACTCGAACTCCAAACCCTTGCTCATGCAGGAATTTCGCCTGCGAATTTCGAAACATGCGAAGCCTCAGGCGGGTATCCAATGATCGGCGGCGATCGACGGCCGGTGCGTATACCTGTGATTGATCCGGAGGTAGAAGGAGGTTCTGATGAGTATGGCGCCTATGTCCGATGTGCCTTTGAGTTGCCGAGAGGGGCATTTGCCACAACGGTAATGGACGAAGTGATGAAATGCTCGTCGGCTGGCGTATAATCATCCATGGCTCAACAGGATCAATCCGATCACGCCGATCACGCCGATCACGACATCCGGCTTGTCTGCTTCGATTGGGGCGGGGTGATCCTACGAATTTGCCAGACTTGGCAAGAGGGATGCAAGGCGGCCGGAATCAAAGCCCCCAATGCGAAGATTTCAAAAAAATGCCTCGCCAAGCGAGACGCAATCGCCAGGAGGTTCCACACCGGACAAATGAGCGACAAAGCGTTCTGCCGATCCATCGCCAAAGAATCCGAAGATTTCCATACCGTTGAGGAAATCGCGGCAATACACGATGCCTGGCTACTCGAAGAGTATGAGGGGATCGAGGCGTTGATCGATGAGTTGAATGGCTTTGCGGATCTTTCGACAGCCTTGTTTTCCAATACCAACGAATCGCACTGGGCCCGAATGGAAGAAGACTTTCCCGCAGCTGGGCTGATCGAACACAAACATGCAAGTTTCCTCTTCGGATTGGCCAAACCGGACGAGAAAGCGTTCGCAGCCTTTGAACGCCGGGTGGGGGCATCGGGAAAACAGATATTGTTCTTCGATGATTCGAAGGCGAATGTTGAGGGAGCCCAAGCCTTTGGGTGGTGCGCCGAATTGATCAATCCCAAAGGCGACACCGTGGCCCAGATGCGAAAAATTCTCGAGCGATACGAGATTCTTTGAATTGAGACTTTGAGTTGGTGTGCGTCGCCCCGCGTTTGCGGGGTGTTTTTGTTTCAAAGAATCGGTATCAAAGATCGGCAGACGCAATACAAAGGCACAAGAGGACATGAAAGGAAGTTTGGAGGCTATGATGAGGGGCGATCGTCGAATTGCACACTTTGGTACACTGACCCTTAAAATGACGGAAAACGCTATGAAAGCAAATGAAATTCGCCCCGGTGTGGCACTCAATCTCAATGGTAAACTCTATGTCGTGACCAAAATTGGTCATGTCAAGCCTGGGAAGGGACCGGCGTATATTCAAGCGAAGATGCGAGCCGTCGATGGGTCGGGGATGAAAGAACAACGCTTCTCGGGCTCGGAGGTCGTCGAAGGCACCAATCTCGATAAACGCGAGATGGAGTTCCTCTACGACGATGGCGCAGGCGGAGGGACCTTTATGGACCTCAAGGACTATGGCCAAGTGGAATTGAGCAAGGATTTGCTTGATGATACATTGCTTTATTTGGCTCCCAACTCATCATGCACCGTGTTATTCCATGGGGACAAGCCAGTGGCAATTGAACTGCCCTCGGCGGTGACACTGACAATTGCGGACACGGCTCCGGGGATCAAGGGGGCGACGGCGACGAATCAACTCAAAGAGGCAGTGTGTGATACGGGATTGAAGACACGGGTACCGCCGTTTATTGCCATTGGAGAAATGGTAAAAATTTCGACTGAGGATGGGTCTTATATGGCCCGAGTCAAGGAGGGGTGAAGAAAACGACTCGGGATTCGAGATTCGCCATTAGGAGAAGAGGAAAATGATGAGTGATGCGAGTCCTGATCTGATTCTGATTGGGCTTCGTGCGTGTGGGAAGTCCACCATTGGCCGGCTGGTGGCACAGCGGCTTGGGGTTGGGTTTGTTGATTTGGATGATGTCACTTCGGAGTTACTTGAATCTTCGGGAGCAGGCGAAGCGATCGAGACGCATGGGATTGAGGCGTTTCGGAAGGCCGAAGGCAGGGCGCTTGGCTCGGTGCTTAAGGGAACCGGACGGGTGATTGCCCTTGGGGGAGGGACACCTACGGCTGATGGATGTGCAACTATGCTCAAATCGGATGCTTGTCGGGTGGTGTATTTGCGGGCGTTAACGGAGACGCTACGCGAACGATTAAAAAACACGGACAATGTGGATCGGCCTGCCCTTGTGGTGGAGGATGTGGTTGATGAGGTGGAGACACTCTTCGAGCGGCGCGATGGGTTGTATCGGGAGCTGGCGGAATCAGTGATTCATGTGGATGGGATATCGGAAGAGTCTGTACTGGAGGCGGTTTTGGCGGTGGTTAAGGCAGGAGTGTGAAGTAGAGTAAGACCCCCTCCGTCTCACTTTGCTCGACACCTCCCCGGAGGCCCGGGGGAGGAGAAAGAGTCAGACATCGGCAGCGCGGACGGCGGCGCAGAAGTCAATGATTTTTTGGGGGTTCTTGATGGCCGGGGCGTCTTCTACGCCGGTAGAGACATCGACGGCGTAGGGCCTGAGTATCTTGATGACTTCTCCGACATTGGTTTCATCTAGCCCCCCGGCGATGATGATCTTCTTTGGGTAATCGATCAGATGCGGTACGAGGTTTTTCCAGTTGAAAGATTCGCCGGTGCCACCGGTGGAACCATCAATGAGCAGGGCATCGACCTCATCGACCTTGGCCCAGCGTGTGAGTTGTGAGTTGATGGTGGCGTCTTCATATTTGAAGGCTTTGATGATACCCGGGCCACAGGCGGCGACGACATCGACGGATTCTTTGCCGTGGAGTTGCATAGTGTGCGCGGGGCAGGCGTATTCAAGGGCACAGAACTCATCAACACTCAGGTCTTGGACCACCCCCACCGCGCTGACGAAGGGGGGCAATGAATACATGATCGCAGCGGCCTCTTCGGGATCGATGTACCTTGGGGTGTCTTTGACGAAAACAAACCCGATGGCATCGGCGCCGGCATCTACTGCGGCTTGGGCAGCTTCGGAGGTGGTGATGCCGCAGACTTTAATACGGGTGCGAAGGCGGGGAGAGGGTGTTGGCATCGTGATGGTCTTTCGGTAGGAAAAATGAAGAAACGAGCTGAAAGTCCGTTCTACTGGAGGATTGTTCGGATGGTGGCGAGTTCGTTTTCGACGAGGGCTTGGGTGTCGGTGTCGTGGACTTTGGTGATGAGGTCTTCGAGGAGTTTGGTCGCACCCATTGGGTCACCTAGGTCGTTGGCGCGGATGCGGGCGAGGAGGATGGTGATGATGTGTCGTTCGGGGTCGTTGGGATAGGCTTCAAGGAGACGAGTGAAGGCGTCGGCTGCAGCAGAACGGTTGCCCGATTGGTAGAGGTAATTGGCGATCTGATATTGGGCGTCACGGTGAAGGGTGAGGGCTTTGGATTGGTCAGGGAAGGCTTTGAGCATGGCAAGGTAGTGTTCAGCTGCCGAGTCGAAGCTGTTGTTGGACACGGCGGTCGCAATCTTGGCGCGGCGCTGAGCAATCTCGGCATTTACAGGATCAGATTCTTTTTCGGGCGCATAAATACCTGCTTTGGTATGGATGGAATGGGCAGCCTTGAAATCCGCCCGGCGTTTCTTATGCTTGATGATCGAGAACATATCGTAGGGTTCTTTGGGGAGGATGCCGGTGATGAGCAGGGTAAGGGCAATGACGATGCCAAAGGCATAGCCCCCGAGGTGGGCCATGTTGGCAATGCCATTGGCGGGAGTGAAGACCTGAGCACCGAGATCAAGGACGACGAAGAGTCCGATGAGCCACCAGGAGGGGATCATGAAGATGCCGATGATGAAGAAGATGACGAAGCACTTGATCCGGGTGTTGGGGAAGAAGATGAGAAAAGCACCCGAAACGGCAGCGATTGCGCCCGAGGCCCCCACTGCTGGGGCATTGGAGACCGCAATGTGCGCGAATCCTGAAGCAATTCCGCCTGCGAAGTAGAAAAACGTAAATCCGGTGCGTCCAAGCCGATCTTCGACGGATGGGCCAAAGACGATGAGAAAGATCATGTTGCCAAAGATGTGCATGAACCCGGCATGGATAAACATGGAGGTAATCGGTTGCCAAGGTTCAAAATGGTGTCGAGAAATGGCTCCGAAGTACCCAATGCGGTCTGCCACAGCCGGATCGACCCTGGTGAGCATGGCCATGAGGATAACCCCCCCCAGATTGATGGCAATCAGAATCGGGGTAATGAGCGCTTTTCGCTTGTTTGGACGATCTGTCCCCAGTGGAATCAACACGGGCAGATCGTACGCCGATGAAGTGGATGATGCCTATAATCTCATCCCGCTCTTTTGAGGCAATTTTCATTTTTGATTGCACTCAATCACCGCTTTTTCGACCCAGAATGGGCAAAAGAAGGACTGAATCATGAGTACCACCGAAAAAACTTTCTCAAAGGGCCTCGAAGGCGTCATCGCAGCACAGACAGAAATGTCCTTTATCAATGGTACCGAGGGAATTCTTGAATATGTTGGTATCTCCATCGGGGACTTGGCATCGAAGAGTTCGTTCGGTGAAACGGTCTTTTTACTGTGGAACAAACGTCTGCCGAGAGCTGAGGAGCTCAAGACATTCTCGATGAATCTGCGTGCTCAATATGGGCTATGCGATTCGCTCAAAGAGCGGATCAAGGCATGCCCGGTGGATGCCGAGCCAATGCATGTGATCCGGACAATGGTTAGTTCGATGGCAATGGACGATCCGTCCCCGAATGAAAACTCGGTCGAGGCAGCACGCGAAAAATCGCTGACGATTTTGGCAACGGCACCGGCGATCGTGGCGGCCTTCGATCGGCATCGGCGCGGACTTGAGATGATTGATCCCGATCCATCGCTCAACTTCGCAGGCAACTTCCTCTACATGCTCAATGGTGAAAAACCAACCGATGCGATGATCCGGGCGTTTGATATCTGCATGATTACCCATGCCGATCACGGACTCAACAACTCGACCTTCGCCGCCCGTGTCGTCATTTCAACGCTCTCGGATGTATACTCGGCCATCACCGCCGCGATCGGTTCGCTCCGCGGACCGTTACATGGCGGGGCCAACGAGGGTGTGATGAGAATGCTCAATCAGATTCCATCGGTCGATGCGGCTGAAGAGTATGTCATGAACATGATCAAGAATAAAGAACGGATCATGGGATTCGGGCATCGGGTCTATAAGGCCAAAGACCCACGGGCCAGCGAATTGATGACACTGGCCAAACAATTGGCTGAAGATACGGGCAATATGGACCTGTATCTCAAATCGCAAGCAATCGAAAAGGTCATGGAACGGGAATATGCCTCAAAGGGAATTTACCCGAATGTCGATTTCTACTCGGCGACGACTTATCACTGCATTGGCTTGAAACTCGATCTGTTCACACCGATGTTTGTACTGGCACGAATCGCAGGATGGGCTGGCCATGTGATCGAACAACTCAGTGACAATCGGTTGTATCGTCCGACGACGGATTATGTCGGCCCGCACAATGTGCCGTATGTGCCGATTGAAGATCGGTGAGTCTCGAACACCAAGTACAAAGCCCCGTGCATATGTGTGCATGTGGGGCTTTTTTATGGTTTTCTTACTTGAACTCGTAAACGCCGGTTCCGGATAAAGGATTATGGACACCCTTCTGCGAAGGCCTTGAGAAAGGCCGAGATATCGAAGAAATTGAAGATATCGTCTTGGGTAAAGTCTGCAACGGGATCTTGCGCAACGAACGCAGCAAGAAATGCGGAGATATCAAAGAAATTAAGCATGTTGTCGTCGGTTAAATCTGGAGGACAACTTGCCTGGGCGGTGCTCAGGTGAACAGAGAGGGGGAGGGACCAAACCGCGTCAGGAGTCCCGTCGTTATTGAAATCGCCTGTAGCAACATGTTGCGGGTGTGGTACGGTGCCTTGGTGGATAAGCGTTGCTGTTTCAAAGTCCCCTGCACCGTTGCCTTTGAACCAGACGGTTTGGCCAAGCTGGGGGAAATTGGTGATGAGGTCGAAATAACTGTCGTTGTCGAAATCGGCTGCTGCGATGGAATGGGATTGGAAGATCCCAGTGCTGATGATTTGGCGGAAGGTGAAGAGACCATCGTTTTGTTGTTCGTACCACCAATAGTTTCGTTGGTTTGTGTCGCCGATGATGAGATCTTGGTCACCGTCATGATCAAAGTCTTTGGCGAGGACGGAAAAAGAGAGGCTTGGAATATCGAAGAGCGAGTCGGAAATGGTTGGGTTGTAGGTAAAGGTGTTGTCGGTATTGTTGATGTAGATGAATGTTTTGATTCCGGCGATGATGGCGTCGAGATAGCCGTCGTTGTTGATGTCGGCGACCTCGAAGGCGTAGTTTTCGGTGATGACGACGGGAGGGATGATTGATTTGGTGAACTGGCCTGAACCATCGTTGGCGTAGTGGACGAATACAATGTCTCCGATCGCGAGGATATCGAGGTCCCCATCGTTGTCGGTGTCAACAACTCTGCAATCGGAGAAACGATGGAACTCTGTATCGATGGTGATCATGTTGGAGAAGGAGCCCGCACTGTTTGGAAACCAAACGAAGCCCTCACCGGGGGTAACGGAGGTGGAGACGATGTCGTCGAATCCGTCGCCGTTGAGATCGCCGATGGCAAGGGAACTTGGGGTATGTCCGGTGGGATTGATGGTATGTGGGGGTGAGAAGGTGGCGTCGCCATTGCCCGAGTAGATTCTGATTTCTCTTGTGAAACCGTCTCTGCGAGTGACGACAATGTCGTCGTTGTTGTCGTTGTTGAGATCGGCGACGAGGATTTTTGAAGATGTGCCTGCGATGTCAGCATCAAGGACGATGGGGGAAGTAAATTGAGCCCCCGCATGACTGGTCATAAGCAATGGGATCGCTGCACCCCAAGCCATTGGTGCCAACTGCATTACGGACAAAACGATGCTTTTTCCTCTTGTTTTTCCTCTTGTTGGACTCATCTGGTCACCCTCGCTTTTCGTTTTCACAAATGTACTCCGCAGACCCAACGCTGCGCTCATACCCAAGGTATACGGGATCGTAACGAAAGCGGTTCCCCCTTCCCCTTCCTCCTCTTTCTCTTTGTCTTTGTCTTTCCCCATTTTCGTTTGGAATCGCGGATCCGACCGCCCCTTGACCAACTCACGCACACAGAAGCACTGCGCAAAGTGTCCATGCCCCCTTCCAGCCAACACCTCGTTTCATGTATTCTGCTAAGATTTCGATTCCGTTAGATACCCAACGGTTCGAGGATGGATTCGAGGACGACGCGGGCGCGGTTCTCCTCTGCCGGGTCGATATTAATGGTCATAACGATGCCCCCGCCTTCAAAGGAGGTGGTGATCTTGATTTTGTCGTAGGGTGCCTGGCGTGGTGCCAAAGCCACGAGTCGCCCGCCTTGAGGCGAGACGGATGCCTCTTCGATGATGTGCCCCTGGCGATGGAGCACGGACCGGGCAGTCGCCACCACCGCTTCGATCGAATGCCCCGGGGGGAGTTCGGTGTGGAGGATGCCGAATCGGTAAGTGGCGTAGATGGGGGTCTGGCCGTGCCAAGCGCGGGATTCGCGAAGCGCGGGGAGAGATTGGCACCCAACCGAGGCGACCAGGGCCAAGGCAAAAAGGATGAGCAGAGAGGTGGTGAGGGTGTGATTTGTGCGTCGCATGGGCGATATTATCGGCCAATTTGGTCCGCGAGCACAATAAGCGGAATATCCGAGGAACATGTGCGCGTCAATTTGTTTGTCGGCTTGACCTTGCAACGATCCGCGCCTTGGATAGAAACCCGATACACCGGTGTCGGTCTGGCAACAATGTCCTTTACTTGTACGAACTGAGGAGTTCACATGGCGATTCGGATCAAATCTCGTGGAAATGAAAGCGCAGAACAAATGATGCGCCGTTTTAAGAAACTCTGCGAGAAGGAAGGTCTGACCAAGGACATCAAACGTAAGGAATACTACGAAAAGCCTTCGGAACGCAAGAACCGTGCTGCCCGCAAAGCAGCGCCTCGTCGCGACTGACGGCTGCGATTGGTCGACTCTGCCGATCGGACATCTGAAAACACGAATATTTGAAGACATGACCCGCCTCCGCACTTGCGGAGGTTTTTTGTGACAGATACCGATAAGCAGGAATCGCCATAGAAAGCCCTTTCCTTGTTGTTTCATCGGATTCTTCTCAGTTGGCCGATCTATACTTGCGACCCCATTTACGGGGTTGTAAGAAGCAACTGAATGCCAGTTTGGGACTGGCACCTGTATCCGTATCGCCTCACACCGCACAGTGCAAAGTGTGCAGGCGATGGCTTTGAGAAGAGCACCACACAGCACGCGCAGCAGAGTCTGCGCAACACAAAGGGTTGAACACAATGAGTATGCAACTCATGCCAACATTGGCGTCGATGGCGGATGTCCCGCTGGCGTATTTCCTCGCACCTGTCGGGGGCATCCTTGCCCTGCTTATGGCCAAGTCTTTCCAAGGATCGGTGATGAAACGGTCCGAAGGTTCCCAAGACATGATTGAGATCGCTCAAGCGGTCCGTGATGGGGCAATGGCGTACCTGACGCGTCAGTATAAAGTCGTAGCCGGTGTTTTTGTCTTTCTGATTATTTTCCTTGGTGGTATGTTTGCCCTCGGGCTTCAATCCCCCTTCGCCCTTCTTGGTGTACCAGTCGCCGGTTTGTTCTCAGGATTATGTGGCTGGTTCGGGATGAAAATGGCGACCAACGCTTCGGCCCGCACGACCCATGCAGTCAAGGACTCACTCAATGAGGGGCTCACTGTTGCCTTTCGCTCGGGTGCGGTGATGGGACTCAATGTGGTAGGCTTCGCACTCATTGATGTCTCCGCATGGTTCTTTATCTTCAATGCCACTGGAATTGGCGGAGGTATCACCGAAATCACCACCATCATGCTCACCTTCGGGATGGGCGCTTCGACACAGGCACTCTTCGCTCGCGTCGGTGGTGGGATCTACACCAAGGCGGCCGATGTTGGTGCTGACCTTGTAGGTAAAGTTGAGGCAGGCATCCCCGAAGATGACGCTCGTAACCCGGCAACCATCGCGGACAATGTCGGCGACAATGTCGGCGATGTAGCCGGTATGGGAGCTGACCTCTATGAATCCTATTACGGTTCGATTTTGGCAACCATGGCGCTTGGTGCTGCCGCGGCGATGACCTTGGCCAATGGTGATGCTGCTGGCATACTTGGACTCAAACTTGCGACTGCGCCAATGGCACTTGCAGGTTTGGGTATCTTCTGCTCAATCGCAGGAATTTTTGCTGTCAAGGCCAAAGAAAATGCCACCTTTTCACAACTCCTCAAGGGTCTGCACAAAGGCGTATATATCGCGTCGGCATTGATCGTTCTTGGTGCATTTGCACTTCTCTGGTTCATCTTTAATGACGCTGCAGAGCTTGAAGGAGTCACCACTTGGTGGGGACTTGGCCTCTCGATCTGCTCTGGCTTGCTCTCAGGGCTGGTGATCGCCCATGCAACCGAATATTATACTTCTTACGAGCATCCTCCGACCAAGCGTATCGCTGAACAAGCCCTCACCGGTCCGGCAACCGTGATCATTGCTGGTATTGCAGAAGGCATGAAATCGACTTGGGCTTCGCTTTTGACTGTGGTAGCCGCGATTATTCTGGCATTTTCGTTTGCCGGTGGCGGCGACTCCTTCTTGATGGGCTTGTACGGCGTAGGAATCGCCGCCGTCGGGATGCTTTCAACACTGGGGATTACACTTGCAACCGATGCATATGGCCCTATTGCAGACAATGCAGGCGGCAACGCGGAAATGACCGGCCAAGAGCCGATTGTTCGTGAACGCACTGATATGCTCGATTCGTTAGGTAACACAACTGCTGCGACAGGCAAGGGATTTGCGATTGGTTCGGCAGCCCTGACCGCAATGGCGTTGTTTGCTGCGTACATCCAGATCGTGCAGGTTCAAATTGGTACACAAGCCAAGAACTTCTATGGCGATGGGTCGGCCTTTGTTGAACCTGCTGGCTCAGAGATCGGCTTCGCAGTGCATCAGGGTTATGGCAAGTATGCTGTGATCACCCCTGGTGCGGAAGACGATGTGGTCGACGGCGGTATGCTCCTCGATGTGGTGTACGCTGACGGTAAGCACAAATCAAAGATCAAGGATGTTAAAAAGGGTGATGTGTTTGCGTTAACTGCGAGCCACGATTCCCGCTATGAAATCGCAGGCGACGGATGGCAAGCGACACTGGCATCGACACAGCGTGGACAAATCAAGGATGTACTGGCTTTTTATGATGTGACACTCGCCAATCCGAAACTTCTTGGTGGTGTGTTCATTGGTGCGATGCTCGCATTCCTCTTCTGTGCGCTAACGATGAATGCCGTTGGGCGTGCGGCCTATGCCATGATGGGAGAATGTCGGCGCCAGTTTGGATTTATCCGTCAGGCACTTCGCAATGACGGTATGTCCGAAGAGGACTTGGCCAACCCAGATAACTGGCCAATGAGAGGCGTTGATCTTGATGGACATCACTACCCTGATTATGCCCAGTGTGTATCAATCTCGACTTCAAGTGCACAAAAGGAAATGGTTGTCCCTTCGATCTTGGCCATTGCTGTTCCGATCCTCGTCGGGCTGACCCTCTCAGTTCCTGGCGTGATGGGCATGCTCGTTGGTGGTTTGACCTCCGGCTTTGCACTCGCAGTCTTCATGGCCAACGCTGGCGGTGCCTGGGACAATGCCAAAAAGCTCCTTGAGTCCTACGGCGCGACAACTGCTCAGGAAATGGTTGATGGTACAGGCAACTCGACCAAAATCCCTGATACTGTCCGCGATGCGATTATGGATCGTGCCAAGGAAGCCGTCGCTGGTAGCCACGCTGATCTCATCGTCTACGGCAAAGGCTCGGATGATCACAAAGCAACCGTCGTAGGTGATACTGTTGGTGATCCGTTCAAGGACACTTCCGGCCCTGCACTCAATATCCTCATCAAACTGATCTCAATTGTGTCAGTGGTGTTTGCAGGACTGATCGTCGCCTACGGTGATATCCTCGGCGGCATCTTGGGAATCTGATACTGGATCGTGATTGATCTTTCACCGGCCCCGGATTTCCCGGGGTCGGTTTTTTTCATGCAACTCTAGAGATTGTGCTACGAATAGAGCGGGATTGACCTCCCTACAATTCGGTATCCCACAGGAGTATTCCAGCCCATGACACGCATGATTTCGTCCCGATTGTTCCTCTTGTTGGCCTACTCGGTGATCTTTCTCGGATTCGTAAGCACCCACGCCAATGCCCAATCACGCAAACGAACCGATCAGTTCATCAAAGACACCATCGCACAGACCGACGCAATCCTCAGTTCGGTCGCAGATATCAAATCGCTCAAGGACGCGATCTCGCAAGCGTATCGGCTCGGTGATTATGTCTCGGCCCATGCTGGCGCTCGCCAGCTCGATGCGATGGTGCGCAGCGAATCGGTCATCAGCATCTTAGAACTCGTGCATGCGTCTGGGCATCATAATCCCGAAGCGGTGGTCAGCGCGTTTGCCAAATCGCCAGCCTTCCTCCAAGAACTCGGGCTGCTTGTGGATCAACAGGATAACACGCGGGCGGTAGTGCGTGTTGCGATGGAGTTGATGACCCAGCGTGGTGATCAGGTTAGGGCGTTCCCGGCGTTGGCTGCTGCGATTTGTGTGGTGCATGATCGGCCTGATGATGGATCGAAATACACCATGCGCATCAACGAGAATACGCCCAAAGGGGCCGACCCTATTGATATCTTTGATTTCTTTGTCAACAACGCCCACACGATGTACATTCCCTCCAACGATCTCCCCGCTTCTTTGTTGGTCTTTGTGGTCGATGTCACCGAGTCGATCGACCAGCTTCAATGGGCCCACAATAGTTATCGCACAAACCCGGGAATCGGTCAGCGGTTCTTTGAGATCATGTATGATGAGGAGCACTATCGCTCGGGCAAGCCCAAGCGAGTCACCGAGGTGGGGAACTATTCGCTTGAGCAAATCAAGAAATATGGTGGAGTGTGCGCCGACCAGGCGTACTATGCGATGAGTGTTGCTAAGGCCTGTGGTATACCTTCGGGGTATGTCGTGGCCAAGGGGGCTGATGTTTCACATGCGTGGGTTGGGTTTCTTGAGATACGCGGACGACGGGCACACTGGAACTTTGATGCTGGGCGGTATCCCGAGTATCAGAACCTGCGGGGGAATATTCGTGATCCGCAAACGGGATCGCAAATTTCCGATGGGCGTCTTGGAATCATGGACGCTGCTATCAGCGCAACAGCCCAACAGGTGCATCATGTCCAGGCGGTTCGGCGTGTGGTGGATCGGATGAACAGCGGATTTTGGAAGCCGCCTGCGAGCATGGAGCTCGATACGAAGGGCAATGCCCGCAAGCCAAGAACCGATTCGGTCGAGGATCGGTTGGCGTTTCTGCGTCAGATGCTCAACAAGTGCCCTGGCGTGCCGGGTGCATGGGATGAAGTGACCCAGATCGCGGCATCGGGGAAGATGTCTCAGAAGGATATGGATGTGTGGGCGCGGGCTGCATTGCAGATGGCGGGTAGGACGCATCAGGATTTTTCGTTTGATTTCTTGGTTGATCTGATCTCCACGGTCAAGGATGCGGGCGAGCAGCATCAGATGTGGGAGTGGGCCTTTGGACAGTTTCGTGCTCGTCCTGATCTGGCCGCTGCGGTTCGATTTGAGCAGGGCGAGCTTTGGAATGCCAATGGCAAACCTGAGATGGCATGGATTGCGTATCAAGATGTGCTCGACAACTTCCTTAATGATGGACCAATGGCGGACGATGCCCTCAGCGCCATGGGCAAGATGCTCGCAGCCAACGGCAAGCGCGACGCGTATTTGCGACTCTTGGAAGAAACCGCCCGCAAAGTTCGGCGACCCGATGACATGGCGACGAACTTTGCCAAGCAGTCGAACTATTACAAGGTGCATTGGCGATTGGTCAAAGAACTTGAACATCACAATCGGCGTGACGATGCCAAGCGGATTCGTGACATGATTAAGATGCCTGCAAGTGACTAGGCAGCTCATGTTTTCTTGCAAACTCTCCTCCTCCGGGCTTTCGGAGGGAGGAGAAAAGAGTGTACTCACATGTAGAAACAGAGCTGGATATGGCCAATGCATTGGAGACGGAAAAAAGGGGGACAGAAAAAGGCCGCTTCCGGATTTGGAAACGGCCCATGCGCTATGGCATCTGTAATCTGAGGGTTGCGCAATGGGCAACTCCGTCGAGTTGTCGCTCTAAGGGCGCAACCCCTTCGTACATTCATACTTGTTCACTGAATCACCTCCTTGAAGAAAATTTCCAGCCCAGCCGTCACGGGAGTATGCCCGCCGCCGGAGTTCTTCTCCCCAAGCCGTCACTCGGGGCTCATCGCCCGTTGGTGCATCGGATGTCCTCCGGAGCGCCACGGTCGTGGCCAATCGTCTGGGTGGTTGTAATGGTTTCCATCACTTGCAACCCTGCTGCCTTGACCATAAATCCATTATCGGCATATTCGGGTTGATTGCAAGAGTGGTTGCATACTTTGCCCCCAAACAGGCAGTTTTGGGCGATCTGGTCGATCAATCCTCGAACTCATCGAAGGCCCCACGCTGGGCCTGATCGTCAAGGTACTCCTGAAAATCGCCCATCTTGTAGGAGATGAAACAAAAAGCATGGTGCAAAGTAAGCCACTCGATGTCGGATTTGTCTTCGTCGAGGTCTTTACGAATTCTGTTGAACTCGGCGAGGATGGTTTCTGCTTTCATGGTGTCTCTTTCAAATAGTTATTGGGCAGGATCATTGCCTGCCTAATGCAAACTTGGTGACGAGTGTGGCAAGATACATCGCGCTCTGGGTCAACACGATGGTTGGGCCGATCGGGAATGAACCCTCGAAGCCGATAAACATACCCAAGGCTGCTCCACCAACAGCAATCAGTATCGAGTAGATAAAAACAGGTTTGAGTTTGGCACTCAAGTTGAGGGCTGCTGCCCCTGGGAGCACGAGCATCGCCGCAGCCAGTACCACCCCTGCGATCTGCATGGCCATGATAATGGCAATGGCGAGGATCGCCAAGAATAGGTTGGTGATCCGTTTGGAATTGAGCCCGAAAGCATCGACTACCGGTTCGTCAAAGGCCCAGAAGATCAATCGTCGGCGGATGAACCAGACGATCCCAAGAAGAGCAATGGCGACACCAATGGCAATGGAAGCCTTGGACCAATCCGTATTGAGGATGTTGCCGAAGAGGATTTCTTCGATGAGGTGGTGTTCGTCTTGGTGCGCTGCTGGTGCGTGCCCGTGTTCGTCATGGCTGTGCCCGGATTCGGCGAAGGTGAAGAGCACAAAGCCTAACGCCATCGAAGCCGAGAGCACGACACCGATGGCGGTGTCGGCTCGCCCTTTGTGGGTGCGGGTGAGGGCGGCAATCCACAGGGCGGCGAGGATCGAAAAGACAGTGACGATGCCGAGTTGACCAATGGCCCCCATGGTCGTTGCACCATGCACACCCAAAACGAGGGCAATGCCTACGCCTCCGAAGGCTGCGTGGGAGATGCCTTGGCCGATAAAGGCGAGTCGTTTGAGGACGACGAAAATGCTCAGTGCCCCGCCCATGATCGAGATCACCAGGGCAGCGAGGATTGGAGGGAGGAGTTCGTTCATGAACCGCCCTCCTTGGCTTGGTGATCGTTGCAGCCGCAATCGTGTTGGTGTTGGTGGGCGTGATCTGGATCGTCGCAGCCCTCCGCAAGGTGGGCATCGATGTGGATGTCGCCAAAGACCCCAGCGACATCGTGGGCGAAGACCTGAGCGAGCACGGCAGGAGTAAGCCCGTCGGGAGCTGCGTGGAAGTGGAGCGTGCGCGAAAGACAGGCGACACGATCGGCGACCGCAGCGATGGCGCGCATGTCATGCGAAACGACGATGACGGTCAGGTCGAGTTCCTTGTACAGGGTGTCGATAAGCTGCCCAAAGCGTTGCTGGCCGGTGATATCAACGCCGACCGTCGGCTCGTCGAGGACGAGGAGCTTTGGGTTGCCTGCGATGGCCCGGGCGATCATCACCCGTTGGAGCTCTCCGCCTGAGAGCGCCCCAATGGGTCGATTGGCGAAGTCTTGGATCTCGACGAGTTTGATGGCACGGTTGATCGCGTCGTGGTCGCCGGAGGTGAGTCTTTTCCAAGGCTTGGTGTGGCTTGCGCGTCCGAGTCCGACGACCTGCTCAACGCTGATGGGCCAATCACATTCTGCTTCGATGCGTTGGGGGAGATACCCGATAAGCCCACTTTGTCGCGCCTGGACAGGTGTTTGTCCAAATATGCGAACGGTACCCAGGGCCGGTTTGATGATGCCCAAGATGAGTTTGATGAGTGTGGATTTGCCCCCTCCATTGGGGCCGAGGATGCCGAGCTTGGTGTGCTGGTCGATCGTAAAGTGAACATCGTCAATCGCAGGCATCGGCGAGGTGCCAACCCCTGATGCCGGGTAGGTGTAGGAGACATGATTGATTTCAACCGCAGGGGTCGTAGGAGAGGGCATGGGTGATTATTGAGAATGGGAGGGAGAGAAACAAGCAACGGGTTCAATGAGACGGGTGATTCAGCGGACTATTGGGTATAGAATCGCGCAATCATTTTGATCGGGGCGGTAGCTCAGTTGGTAGAGCGTTCGGTTCGCAATCGAAAGGCCGGGAGTTCGACTCTCCTCCGCTCCATTTTCCCGATCCTGTTCCCCGCGCCGCTGGGCCTATTGCGGGGGAACTTCGACCCAGAACCATCCACGCAGATCCCCGAGTGCAAACCCCGTCGCCTGGTCGTTGGGATAGATCGCTTCGATCGATGCCCGTACCTCGTCGGCGATGGCTTCTGGTTGGCCATGACATATCAAACATGCAGCTGCAATCTTGATGGGGTAGGCTGCTGCAAGCGTCCCATCCGAACCGATGAAGGTACTCGGCTCATCTTGGCGCGTTTCAACCACGGACTCGATCCAAATTGGGGGTGTGTTGGTTTCGTTGCGAAGTTTGAACGAAGTGCGTCCAATCGAAACGCCATACTCGGCGCTAATCTGCGACGCAATTTCAGGGGCACTGGTCGAACACACCTCAATGGCTCCTTGAGGACCGTCGGCCTGAATCGAACCCATCAGCTTAGCTTTGAGTGCCGATTCCATTGCGGTACGCGCATCGAATGCCCGAGCGCGTTGGGCATTGGTTTGCTCGTCGAGCGGATCTTCACCTACTGGCGTCCAGGAAACTTGGGCAGCCGGAGTTGAAGAAGCTGGCGGGGTCGATGGGCATGTCCCATCACATCCCGTCATCAGCGCCGCTGCGCCGACGAAACCTCCTGCCCAGCATAAAATCGAAACGAGTTTGGTTTTATTCATCGGCCTATTCATCGGCTTTGGTTTCCTGATCGGTTTGGGTGGATGATTTGCGTGAAGGAATCGCCTCGTCGTCATCGAAGACCGCGCGAATGGCGGGGGTATCAAGATCGTCGAACTGCCCTCGTTTGGCTGCGATGACAAAGGCAGCAATGCCAAGGCCCGCAAGGATCAGTGCAACCGGGATCATAATGAACAATACAGACATGATCCATTCCTATGTGCTTGGCCCATTCCACTTGCGTGTGCTCAGCGCGACAACAGTGAGCGAACTGATCGGCATGATGATGGCCGCGATAAGGGCATTGATGATCCCAGTCATGGCCAAAATCGCAGCCATGGCATTGTAGCACACCGAAAAAACAAGGCAGAGGCGAATCGTCCGCATCGTGTGGACGCTGAGCGATGCAAGATCAACCAATGGGGCAACGCCTTGCTTGGTGAGATAAATGTCGGCAGCTTCGAGCGAGGCCTCGGCCCCGCCATGGACAGCAATGCCCACATCAGCGCTGGCCAAGGCAGCAGCATCATTGACCCCATCACCGACCATCACAACCCGGCAATCGGTCTCCGATTGGAGGTCACGAACACGCTTGGCCTTGCCTTCGGGCGAGACCGAACCCGTTGCTTGGTTGATGCCAACCTCTTTGGCAACGCTGACAACAATCTGGGGATGATCCCCCGAACACAAACTCAAATCCCACCCAGCGTCTTCGAGGGACCCAATCGCATCGGGTGCTTCTTGGCGAATGGGATCACCAATACCCAAAACACCGAACCCAAACGCATCGGCGTGCACAACAATCGGGGTCAACCCCTGCTCGATCATCCGTTCGATCGCTGCTTGGGCTTTGGAATCGAGTCGATGGATCGAGTCGATATATCCCGGTGAGCCGATGGTGATTGTTTGCCCATCGACCACGCCTGAAATACCCGCCCCGATGGTTTGGTTGATATCGGCAGCTTCGAGCCGATCGCCCTCGCCGACCGATTCATCAACCGAATCAACGATCGCACGGGCGATTGGATGGTTTGAATGGGCCTCGATCGCACTGGCCATTTTGAGCAACTCCGGATCACACTCGGCGTTAATCAAACTCATCTGCCCTTTGGTGATGGTACCGGTCTTATCAAGAATCATGATGCCCGGCTTGGCCATTGCTTCGATCGCCGATGCAGATTTGATCAAGATGCCCGCCTTGGCTGCCCGCCCCATCGCAATCGACATCGACATCGGAGTGGCAAGCCCCAGAGCACACGGACAGGTGACGATCAACAACGCAGTGGCGAGTTCGATGCCTTGGTTGAGATCAATCCTGATCGTCCAAAACACCAGCGTGATGAGCGCAAGTGTGATGACGATGAGGACGAATCTCGATGCGATGCGATCGGCAAGTTGCACAATTGGAGCTTTTTCTGCCGAGGCCGAAGCGACAAGGTGCATGAGTTTGCCCACGCGAGTCGATTCCCCCACTGCTGTCACGCGCATGCGGATCGGCGAACGCAGGTTCGTTGCTCCAGCGACGACCTCATCGCCGATGCTCGCGGGGATCGGGCGAGACTCGCCAGAGATAAAAGAAGTATCGAGACTGGTTTCGCCCGTTTCGATAACACCATCAGCAGGAATAGACCCGCCCGCTTCGACCTCAACGAGCATGCCCACTTCGATGGCTTCGATGGGCACACGAGTAGTCGAGCCGTCGTCGTTGACCTTGAGGGCATTGGTCGGCGTAAGGGTGAGCATCAACTCGACATGATCAGATGCGTTGCGCTGTTGGCGATGCTGGATCCATCGCCCAACGAGCAGGAAGAAAACCAAAACCGAAAGCGAGTCGAAGTAAATTTCGCCAGTGCCTGCAATGGTGTTGTATGCCCCCCACAGCCCCCCCACCGCCAAGGCAAGTCCAATCGGGATATCGAGGTGGGCAACACGCATGCGCACCGCAGCGATGGCACCAGTAAAAAATACACGCCCGGGCCAAAGCAACGAAAGCACACCTAAGACCATCGAATACCATCGGAAAGTAGTTTTCCAAGTATCGGACATCCCTTCGAGCGCACCGCTGTGGAGAGCGATCGCCAAGAGCATGACATTACCCGCAATCGCGCCAGCAACGCCAACACGAATAAGAAACTTGCGATCTTCTTTCACCCGCGCTTCGCGCGCAGCTGCTCCGCGTGCCGGATGGGCTGCATATCCGATTTGATCAAGCCCACGGGCGACCTCGGAGAGCTTGACCTGATCAGGGCGATACCGAACAGTGGCTGTTCGCCGGCGGATATTGGCACGCGATTCGACGACCCCTTCAAGCACCGTCGGCAATCGTTCGATCAGCCAGACGCAAGCAGCACAGTGCATACCTTCAAGCAGCAGATCAGTCTGGGCATACCCGCCGGGGAGGTTTTCGACACAAGTGCTCTGGAAAGCGGGATCGTCGAGTTCTTCGTAGGATGCCTGGGTCGAAGTGACACGCTGGGCGTTGGGATCTACCGCATCGCGAACGCTGTAGTACCCTTCAAGACCCGCACCATGGAGCACATTCCAGACCGACTTGCACCCATTACAACAGAACTGATGCTCGGCTCCGGGCTCGATCAACCCTGCTGGTACAGGGAGTGTGCAATGATCGCACAGAATGTCTGCTGGCGATATGTCATCCACCATCTACATCTTCCGTTTCACAGAGCGGGCAATCGACCTCACCAGCTTGAGGAACAGCATCGGGCAAATCATCAATCCCCAACGACTCGCGGGTGATCTCTGAAACCCCAAACCCGTCCATGGCTGTGAACACCCCCACCACGATCACCGCAACAGCAGTGATGACCGGAAGCTTGGCATTAAGCCGACCAGTGAGCATCTGGATACCCGCGCCCAGCGAAACCATCACCGGAAGCGTACCCATCCAAAAGGCGGTCATGGTCAGCCCGCCCCAAATCGGGCTGGCGGTGCCCGCTGCCAAAAATACAAAGGCATACAACCACCCGCAAGGTAGTAGCGCGGTGAGCAGACCGATCGCCAGCGCCCGTTTAAAGGGTGTCAATCCAAAGGCGCTGCGCTGGGCACCTTCGATCAACCGACGCACCCCCCCGGGCACCCCAATGTGCTTGATCTTCACTCCTCGGATGCGGGCGAGTGTGATGAGCCCGAATCCAATCATCATCACCCCAGCAAAGAGCATCGCTCCCTTTTGGACACCTACAAATCCACCTCCAAAGTCAATCGCTTGACCGACGAATCCTGCAATAACGCCCAAAAGTGTGTAGGTGAGCAAACGCCCGCCGTGATAGGCGCTCTGAAGACGCAAAAGTACTTCCTTGGCGCCCTTTTGATCCGCTCCCAATGCGAAGAACATGAGCCCGCCACACATACCCGCACAATGAAGACTTCCAAGAACCGAAGCGGAGAACACCGCAATGATCAAAGGAAGGATACCTTGGATATTAGAATCGGCAATCACATCCATCGCATGCTCACGGGTTCTCTCGAGTTTCAATCTCTCGGCGAACCATCGCCTGGATCCCCTGGTACCGAATCGCCAGATTAACCTGCCAAAAACCGGGAATATTCATTGTGATGTCCCGCCGATATTGCCCATCGCCCACACTCAAAAGAACAAGATGAATACGATCATTGGCATGGGCCGGGTGAACCACTTCTGCCTCGACAAGGGCACCATCGATTGGTTGGCCGTCACGATCATGAATCGAAACTTGAATCGTCTGTCCTATCTCAGCATGACCCTCAGCATGACCCTCAGCATGACCCTCTTTTTTCTGAACTTGCAGCCCAATTGTCCACCCCATGGTATCAGCCATTTCTCGCATAGCACGCTGATTATCCCAATCAATCGCCTTGGCATAATAATCGGGTTCGACATAAAGATCATGTCGCGCTGAAACCACCGCGATCGTGCCCAAAATGATTGAAGCATGAAAAACAAGCATCCCGACAATTATCCAAGGCCAGCGATTACCCAATGTGAAGATCTTTGTGATGGACTTCTGTTGTTCACTCATGTACTCAATCCTTTGGCAGGCTCGCTGGCCCGAGTAGCTTATAGGCTTTAATGATCTCAAAGTTGCCCTGATCGTCCACAATTTTGATCGAAACAACAAGTTCGCCATTTTGGAATATTGAGAACGGAGCAACAATGAGCAAATTTTCTGAAACAGTTTCGGTTGCGCCAATATTCATAGAAGTAAAACCATCGATGTGCACTCCCGGCGGATCGACGATTGTCACAGTATATGTTGCAGGTACATCCGTTCGATTTGATATTCGCACGCGAACCTGATTGGATATCCGATCCGGCTCAAGAATATTAAACACCTGTCCCTGCCCACGAATAAACAAAACATCCGCACTCGGCTTGGTCGAAAGTAGAAAAACAAAAGCCCCCAATCCCACAGCCAAAATCAGTGGATAAATAATGATCCGGGGACGAACAAAATGAGTTTTCTCGCCTTCAATCATCCGTTCGGATGCATAGCGGATCAGACCAAGCGGCCGACCGATCTTCTCCATCACAACATTGCACGCATCGGCACACTGAGCGCATCCAATGCATTCGAGCTGAAGTCCGTCGCGAATGTCGATTCCAGTGGGACATGTCTGGACACACATGGTACAGTCGATACAATCACCGAGAACTGGAAGACTGATGGGCTCCTCAGATGATCCTTTCGACTTTCTAGGCATGCGACCCCGAGGTTCCCCCCTATTTTTGTCGTAGGTAATCGTCAGAGAGTCCTTATCAAGTAGGGCGCTTTGCATGCGCGCATATGGACACATCACACAGCAGACCTGCTCGCGAAAATAGGCAAAATCCAACATCATCAGCCCAGTGGTGACCGCGACAATGATGAAGGCTGCAGGGTGATCTGTCGGTGGACCCAATATCCAATCACTAAGATTATGCGCCCCGACAAAGTACGAAAGAAAAGTCTGTGCAAGGTGCAGTGAAATCACAAAATAAACAGCATACTGAAGAAATTTGCGAAGACCAAGGAACTTTTTGGGTTTACGCTTGCCCGGAGTACCATTGAAAAGCCACTCAATCGGACGATACAAAAATTCCATATAGACGGTCTGCGGACAGGCCCATCCACACCATATGCGACCAAAGAGTGCGGTGACAAGAAAGATAGTTACAAAGAGAATTATGAGCAAGATCGCCAACAAAAGAGTGTCGGTTGGAAGGAAGGTCTTGCCAAAAAAAGTAAATTCCCGATGAACAACATCGAGAAAAACCAATGGCTTGTCTTTGAACGAAATCCAAGGAACCGCCGAAAAAACAACAATCAATATATAGGCAACAATCCTACGGGCGTAGAAAAACTTTCCCTTCGACGGGCGCGGGTTAACCCATCGACGAGACCCATCCTCATTGAGCGTGGACAACACGCGCTCTTCAGGCGCAAGGTTCGTCACATTATCCGGCATGCCATCTCCGATCGCCAATTCACCCCGCCTGCATGCGTATGATATTAGCTAAGCGAACGAAGAATTATCCGCCGCTCTGATCCATGATAGGATCTGGAAAAGGCTCAATGGCTTCTCCTGCATCCGAACCTTCTGGCCCGGGTACATTTTTGCCACGCAGCGACGCTGCATAAGCCGCCACCATGGCAATTTCATTTGGATTGAGATTGGTCTGGGCCGGCATTTTCTTGTTCTCAGTGCCATTGGTCACGAGATCGACAATGTCCATAATATTTTTGACATACAAATAGTTATCATCAGTAAGATTGAGCCCCAACCCACTGATTCCTTCAGCGTTTTTCCCATGACAAACAGTACATGTACCATTGAAGATGCTCTGTCCCGTGCTGAGCCAAGCATCATTCCCCATAATGGTACGGATCTTTATCTCATCCATGGGCATTTCACGAAGTTTACCGAACTGTGCCTCTTCCGCAGCTGCAACTTTCCGGTTGTATGCCTCTTCGCGTGATGGAACAATGGGTGTAAAATGGACAATGACGATATAGAGCACCGCAAAAACGCATGTGCCCAAGAAAATCAAATGCCACCACCCCGGAATTGGGTTGTCGTACTCCTGAATCCCATCATAGTTGTGGGACATCAACTCGTCATATCGGTCGTTCTTCTGATCAGCCATGGGTTGCCCCCTTATCTGCATGGCACTCTGCGTGATGCAGATCTTCATTATTTGATTGAATCAAAACGCGTGGCGTAAAGATGACATCGTCATCAAGTGGAATGCTCGCCTGAGCTTCGATCTCTTGCTTGGATTTGGTCAATGTCTTCCAAAGAATGGCGATAAATGCTACGAGGAAAAACACGAGGGCCACACTCGGAAATACCGAGAGGTCAAGAAATGAAACAATTTCAGTCATTCTCATGGCGACACCTCTTCCGCGTCGGTTTCAACGGGTTCTTTGGAAATATCCGTTCCCAGCCGCTGGAGATAAGCGATCAACGCTATGACCTTCTTGTCCATTGTTTCTTCAGCAGGTGGACCACCTTGCTCTTCAAGTTCAAGAGCAATCACAAGGGCCTGATCTTTGGCATGTTCAACCGTTTTGCCCTCATTAAGCAAGTCCCCATAGGGAACGCCCAAGAGCGCCATTGAATCGACCCGCCCACGGATTTCCTCAAAGTTGATTTTGCCCGAGAGCAGCCAAGGGTACCGAGGCATGATGGAATTCTCGGAAACATCGGCAGGGTTTTTGAAGTGGAGGTAATGCCAAAGGTGCGTTCGCAACCCGCCCTCACGCGCCAGGTCAGGACCGATGCGTCGAGACCCCCACTGGAATGGACGATCATAGACGAACTCTCCAGGCTTAGAGACCTCGCCATAACGCATCGTTTCCCACAAGAACGGACGGATCATTTGCGAATGACAGTTGTAGCACCCTTCCGAAATATAGATATCGCGTCCGGTGAGCTCCAAAGGCGTGTAAGGCTCGACCGTGGCGATGGTTGGGACATTCGATGAGACCATAAACATCGGGATTGCTTCGACGAGTGTACCGATTGCGATGGCGACAAACACCCAAATCGTGAACTTGACTGGTTTGCGCTCAAGACTGCGATGCCAGTTTCCCTGAAGGAATTTATCACCAGCCACACCAAGCTTGGTATTGGTGCCAAGCCGAACTTTGGCAGGTGGATCCCCCTTATACCCCTTGCTCAGCGCAGGTGCGTAGTGAACTGTCTCCTCGTACTTCTCTGGGCGTGTACGCCAAGTCATGAACATGTTGTAAAGCCCAATACATGCACCAGTAAGGTACAACAAACCACCAACCACACGAATCCAGTACATCGGAATCAACACGGTAACGGTTTCAACAAAGTCTGGATAGGACAGACGCCCGTTGGCATCAAACGCACGCCACATCAACCCTTGGGTGATGCCCGCAGCGTAGATCGCCAAGACATAGAGCACCATCCCAATTGTACCGATCCAGAAATGCATTGCACAAAGTTTTTTGGAGTAGAGCTCGGTCTGGAAAAGCCGAGGCATCATCCAGTAGAGCATGCCGAAAGTCATGAACCCATTCCAACCCAGCACGCCGGCGTGAACATGTGCGATCGTCCAGTCGGTATAGTGCGAGAGCGAATTGACGGATTTGATCGAGAGCAAAGGCCCCTCGAATGTGGACATGCCATAGAAAGTAATGCCCACAACAAAGAACTTGAGGATCGGATCAGTCGAGACGCGATGCCAAGCACCACGCAGGGTCATCAACCCATTAATCATCCCACCCCACGACGGCATCCAGAGCATGACCGAGAAAACCATGCCGACGGTCGATGCCCACTCGGGCAGTGCGGTGTAATGCAAATGGTGCGGGCCGGCCCAGATGTAAATAAAGACCAATGACCAAAAGTGAATGATCGAAAGCTTGTACGAGAACACAGGGCGCTCGGCCGCCTTGGGTAGGAAGTAATACATCAACCCCAAGAATGGCGTCGTCAGAAAGAACGCCACTGCATTATGCCCATACCACCACTGCATCAGCGCATCTTGCACACCAGCATAAATCGGATAGGACTTGAGCGCCAGCTCAGGCGATGGCATTTGACCATGCTGAACAAGGTAAACCAGACCCGCAGGAACCCAAAGATTGTTGAAAACATGAAGGACGGTGACCGTAACAATGGTGGCGATATAGAACCATAAGGCGACATAAATATGCCGTTCTCGCCGATGAATCAGGGTCATAAAGAAGTTGCCCCCGAAGAACACAAGCCAGACGACCGCGATCATGATGTCGATGGGCCATTCAAGCTCGGCGTACTCTTTACCTTGGGTGATGCCCAATGGCAAAGTGAGTGCTGCACAGACAATAATAAGTTGCCACCCCCAGAAATGGAGCTTGGAAAGCAGGTCAGAATACATCCTGGCCTTACAAAGTCGCTGAGTAGAGTAATAGACCGCCGCGAATACCGCATTGCCTGCAAAGGCAAAGATGGCCGCGTTGGTATGCAAGGGACGCAAGCGTCCAAAACTCAGGAATGAAATCCCAAACCCTGCCTGCGGGAAGGCGAGTTGAATCGCGATAATCACACCAACGAGAAATGCGACGATCCCCCAGATGACCGTCGCCCACGCAAACATGCGAACAATCTTATCGTCGTAGACAAAAGCTTCGAGTCCGCTTTGATCCGGATGCTTCTGAGTCCCGGCCCCATTCGTTTGATCAGTTGCTTGTTCCGCCACGGCATATCCCTTATGTGCGTTGTGTGCGTTGTGATTGGACACCTGCGCGATACAGTATCAGAAAAAGAAACACGCTGCTGCACCACATTTTTATCGTCTCATCGCAATTTACACGACGAGACAGCAGCAATCGTACCCTCTTGTCCTCAATGGTCAAATGATATCGCACTTGATCGTCCTGTTTTCTCGCTCAAAAATCAGGAATCACATCCAACTCGGAGCCTCCGAGCTATAAACCATGTCCTACACGACTTATCGGACATCAGCCCTAAAGGGTGTAGTTTTGATCCATAAATCGGCGATATTCACCAGTACGCACATGATCAGACCAGGCACGGTTATCTTTGTACCATTGCACCGTTGCCTCCAGCGCTTCTGGCCAAGCCGAACGCGTAGGTTCCCACCCCAACTCATCACGGATTTTGGTTGCGTCGATGGCATAGCGCATGTCGTGCCCAAGCCGATCGGGGACCTGCTCTATAAAGGACTCATCTCGTCCACAAAGCTCGATGAGCATCTTGGTAAGTTCGAGATTCGAGCGTTCATTATTACCCCCGATGTTGTACGCCTCGCCGGGCTTACCGTCATCGAGCACCCGACAAATGGCTTCGCAATGATCCAGCACATGAAGCCAGTCACGAACATTGCGACCATCACCATACAAAGGCACCTTCTTGCCTTCGATCAGGTTATTGACAAACAGCGGGATGACCTTCTCGGGGAACTGGTATGGGCCAAAGTTGTTTGAGCATCGGGTAATGCCAATGTTCATGTTGTAAGTGTGGTGATAGGCACGGGCGAGCATATCACCTCCAGTTTTGGAAACGGCGTAGGGCGAGTTGGGTGCCAATGGTGTCGACTCGGTAAAAAGCTGCGATTTGTCATTGAGCGGAAGCTCGCCGTAAACCTCATCAGTGGAGACATAGACAAATCTTTTGATGTCATGCTTCTTCGCCGAATCAAGCATGCACTGAGTACCAATGATATTCGTCTCAAGAAAAAGTGATGGATTATGAATCGAACGATCAACATGCGATTCCGCAGCAAGGTGCAAAACAACATCGGCTTTAGGCATCACTTCATCGAGTTTTTCGATATTGCCGATGCTGCAGTGCACAAACTCATGGCGTGGCTCATCAATACACCCGGCAAGCGATTCCATATTGCCTGCATAGGTCAGTCCGTCAAGATTGATGACACGATCATCAGGTCGGTTTTCGAGGATATATCGAACAAGATTCGAACCGATGAACCCGGCACCGCCGGTGACAAGGATGGTCTGTCCCATGATGGTATTTCCCGTTAGACTTTATTGGCGCCCGTACCCGCAATCAGATTCGATGCGCGGTGCAGGCTTTCGATCGTCCCCGCATCAGTCCACCATCCGTTGAGCTGCGCCCAAGTCAGATTGCCGCGACGGAGGTATTCGTTGTTGACATCGGTGATCTCAAGCTCGCCTCGGGCGGAGGGCTTGCATGATTCACAAATATTGAACACATCGGAGTCATACATATACAACCCGGTAACCGCCATATTGCTTGGGGGGTCTTTGGGTTTTTCGATGATGTTGGTGATGGTCTCGCCGTCGTCACCAAACTCGACCACCCCGAAGCGTTCGGGATCATGCACCTCTTTAAGCAACACCTTCGCCCCGTCTTTCTGGTTGCGAAAGTCGTCGACCGCATCATTGATGTTGTACTCGATGATGTTGTCCCCAAGAATAACACAAACTTGATCATCACCAACAAAGTGCTTGCCGAGTCGAAGCGCATCGGCAATCCCCCCCTCGCCAACCTGGAAAGCGTATTCGAGTCGAGTAAGCCCAAGCTCCTTCCCATCACGAAGAAGTTTGATGAAATCCCCTGCATTCTCTTCGCCGGTAACAATCATAATCTCAGTAATACCCGCGTTGACGAGGCATTGAAGCGGGTAATAGACCATCGGACGGTCATAAACAGGTAGCAGGTGTTTATTGGTGACCAGCGTCATCGGACGCAATCGCGTCCCAAGCCCACCTGCCAAAATCATGCCTTTCATGGATCAAACCCTCCCTATCAGACGCACATCTATGACCTATGCATCGAGTGTATCCCCCATCGGCGAGAAAACCGGGATTCTCCACAACAAGGCGTGATCTCCCCGTAGAGACCTGGAGATGGTCAATCGTTTCATGAGGAAAACCCACACCAAACACCACATGCCTTACCCAATCGTGCCTCGTAAAGCCCCTCGCCACACCCCCCTTTCAGACCCAACCAAAATCCCGCCAAACGACCAGCCTTCATAAGACTTCTGTTTACAGGAAGTTACAAACGACCAATAACTTGCAAATCGGCAATAATTACCTGAAGTCCGCTGGCACTCCGCTTGGATGGCTGTATCTTCAAGTGTCCACTATGAGTTCGTGGATGATACGAGACAAAAAGAGGAGAAAAAAACATGAACCTGACGCAAACAACAATCGGTGCAGCGATTTTGATGGCCTGCGGGTCAGCACTTGCCGGTCCAGTGATTGATTTGGCTCCAAACGAGTTCACCAGCGGCCTCAGCGGCATCATGAATACCCAAATGTCCGAACTCATCGGTGCAACTGAATCCGATATCTTCCAGGACTTCACGATTTACGCGGGTAACGATGCGGTCAATGGCGCGGTTTTGTATGAAGGTACATTCATGACACGCGTTGTCCGTTCATACCAAACTGGACAAATCCATTTCAACTATCGAATCCTCAACCCGAACGCACAGCTTGCTGGCCAGATCTCAAATGTCGAAGTCAGTGGGTACGAAGGTTTCCAGACCCGTGTAGAGTTCCGCAATGAACTCACCTCACCGGGTGTTGATGGCCCGAGCAACGCATCACGCAGTGCAGATGGAGACATTCTGAACTTCGACTTCGCCGGCATGCTTGATACCGCAGAAGATTCGCGTTTCTTCTTCGCCATGGTCGACTCAACTGAGTGGTATACTGATGCCGCCACGGCAACAATTTACCTCCAAAGCGGCGAATCCGTCTCTTTGAGTATCGTCGGTGCCAATCCCGCCGTCCCCGCACCCGGTGCCTTGGGACTTCTTTCTGCTGCAGGTCTCCTGACCATGCGTCGCCGTCGATAGGCTCGAGATCAAACCTCTGGTATACCGAGACCTTTGGGACTCACCAAGCCCCCTGCAAAGGGGGCTCTTTTTCATTTGTGATCCACGATTGTTCAGCCGAAAAATACTTGGAAACTCCAAATCAATTATCACACCTTTTCTGGCACTCTTCCATTTTGGATGTACCTTTCGAATATCGTCGGGGACATACTCGGTTTAGGACGCAGAGGGTTTCGATATGAGACAAATCAATATAAAAAAATGTATACGCTTTTTGACGGTTGTGGCATGCAGCTCGACTGCTTATGCTGGCTCGGTGGTTGATCTCGCTCCAGGTGATTTCACCGACACACTCAGTGGTATTACAAACACCCAAATGCCCGAACTCATCGGGGCCACTTTGAACGATTCCCTTCAGGATTTTTCTATCTGGAGCCAAGGTGAAGGACGCGTCGAATCACCTTTGTATCAGGGCACCCTGATGACAAGAATTGTCCGCTCATTTGAGACCGGGAATCTGACTTTCAACTATCGCCTACTTAACCCAAACCCCGAACTGATGGGTGCTATTTCCCATATTGAAGTCAGTGGGTACGAAGGACTACAAACACGCGTCGAATACCGCAATGAAGTCACCGCACCGGGAGACGAAGGCCCAAGCATTGCCTCTCGTAGCGAAGATGGTGATATGCTCAGCTTCGACTTCGATGGCATGCTCGATGTCGAAGAAGAATCTCGTTTCTTCTTCGCGATGGTGGACTCACCCGACTGGCACGCCGACGCTGCCACGGTCACGATCTACCTCCAAAGCGGCGAATCTGTCTCCCTCACCGTCGCTGGTGCCAACCCTGCAATTCCCACCCCGGGGACTTTGGGACTCTTGGGCATCGCAGGCTTGATAAGCGTCCGTCGCCGGCGGTAATCAACGAGCAAAGTATCCACAAACTCGATCATCGAAAAAGCTGCCCGTACCCCGGGCAGCTTTTTTCGTGTATCCCGCAACCATCGCCCGCAGTTCTCGGACGCGGGCATCTATCTGCACTGATGCGCCCGCCCAATCTACCCAATACACCGTACCATCGCCACAGAGAGCATCGTCTCAAAGCGATAAAAAAGAGATATGAGCTCGCTGCCGATCAATCTCCAATCCGAGGATACTCCTCTGCGCTTTTCCTCACCCGAGCCTCCCTCCCCAACGCCCATCGCGCATCCTAGAGATCCCAACCCACTGAGCAATGCGCACCTCGATCAGATTCGACTCGCATCCAAACGGGCCAGGCCGATCGAAAAAGCGGTCCGGTATGCGCATTTCTCAGGCTGGGCAACGCTGCTCGCAGGCGCGCTCTCGTTGCCCTTTGCGATTGGCAACACCCCGATGCTGATCTTCACCATCGCCCTGGCAGGAATCGGCACGCGCGAACTCACCCTCAAACGATCACTCAAAGCCCTCAAGCCTTGGGCACCAAAAAAACTTGCGATCAATCAGCTTGCTTTGGGCTCGACCCTGATCATCTACGCGATCTTGATGCTTGTTGCAGCCCCGAAGAAAACCATGATCGAATCGGCGATGGCTTCTGACCCAATGATGCAAAGCACTCCCGAGCTCACCGGAATGATGGATGATCTGATCGTATTTGAGCAAATGGCGACCGCATTGATCTATGTGGGCATGATTGTGCTGGCAATCCTCTTTCAGGGCGGAACCGCGCTGTACTACATCCGCAAAAGTGCAAAACTCAAGAAGTTCCACAAACACACCCCGGAATGGGTTGTTCGGGTCTATCAGACGGTGCATCACTGAGTGAGGGCTCAAATCGGCATTGCTCGTCGATTGGTTTTTCCACCATGAAACTTCTATCCAACAAAACCATACATATACTCTCAGACGCTAGGCCCAGAGAGGGTTGAGGCCAACTATGACGCGATCCTTTTTCTGGAGCCATCTCTGTGAGTAAACACATCACCAAGCGGACCCGGCTGGGTCTCATCGCTGCGGGCATCACGATCATGACACTCGCCGGGTGCACCGGCAGCTGCAAGGTTGAAAAAGAAGCAACTGTCCAACGGACCGTTTCTCAAACAGATGCCTTGGCCGACTTTGATACCATGTGGCAAATAATCTACGACACCCACTTCGACCCTGATTTCAATGGCGTTGACTGGCAAGCCGTCCGCGAGGAACTTCGCCCACAAGCTGCCAATGCTCAGAACCGACGCGAGATTCGCATGGTTATGAACGAAGCGCTGGGCAGACTTGGACAATCCCACTTCGGGATCATCCCCCAGGCCTCCACCGAGGCTCCAACGAAAACAACCGCACACGACAATTCCACTTCTCCAAATACCTCCTCGAACGATGCGCCCATTTCAAATACCGACGCGATCATCCCCGATGAATCGGCGTCCGATGGGCAAGGTGACGCCGACACTGGAATTGATGTGCGTATCATCGATGGGCAAGCGGTGGTCTCCTCAGTCCGCAACGACAGCCCTGCCCAGCACGCGGGCGTGCAAACCGGGTGGATCCTCGCCCAGGTTCGGTCCAATGTCATTCAGGATCAACTCGAAGAGCTCGCCGAATCCATTGACGAAGACGAAATTGAAATCTATGGCGTCTCCATGATTACAACCCAACTCATGGGCCCGGAAAACTCCACAATCGACCTGACCTTCCTCGACGGTGATGACAACGAGGTTGAACTCGAAATCACCCGTGAACCCATGCCCGGCGAGTTTGTCAAATTCGGCAACCTCCCACCAATGAGCACACACTTGGACTGGTCAAGATTTACGACTGAATCAGCATCTGGCAACCCCATTGACATCGGCGTCATCAAATTCAATGTTTGGATGATGCCCATTGCCTCCAAGTTCGAAAAGGCCATGTACGAACTTCGCGATGTCGATGGAATCATCATCGACCTGCGAGGCAATCCTGGAGGAATCGGCGCCCTCTCGTCAGCAATCAGCCGATTCCTGATGGATGAAAAGGGGTCACTGGGCACAATGAAGATGCGCGGCGCTGAGCTCTCATTCAATGTCGAACCCGTCGTCGTCACCACTTGGGGCGAGCCAATCGATCCATTCGTCGGCCCCATCGCTGTCCTGACCGACTCGGGTACCGCCAGCACTTCGGAAGTCTTCGCTGGCGGATTGCAATCGCTCGGACGCATTCAAGTCTTTGGCACCCGCTCGGCAGGAATGGCCTTGCCCGCAGGAATGGACAAACTCCCATCGGGTGATGTCCTGCTCCACGCGATTGCTGACTTTGTCACTTCGACGGGATATCAACTCGAACACGGCGGCGTTGTCCCCGACCACCAAATCCCCCTGACCCGTGAAGATTTGCTCAAAGGCATTGACTCGCCCAAACATGCAGCAACACAATGGATCGTAGAATCCCTTGCCAAAGAGTAAAACATCAACTCACAAGCCAACTCACAAAGAAAACCCAAAGGAAAACACCATGAAAACCAGACCATTTCTCAAAGCAGCAGCGATCGCCCTGAGCATCGCCACCATCTCAGGTATTCCCGCAAGCCCGCTGGCCGCCACCGCGTCGGCATCCATCACCTTGGGCGATGAAAATCACGACGCCAAAGCGATCAAGATCATCGAGGCGTCAATCGAAGCACTCGGCGGAACGGAAAAACTTGAATCTATCAAGTCCCAGAAAATCACTGGCACAATCTCGGTCCCGATGGCGGGCATCTCGGGTGTCGTCGAGGCCTACACCTCGATGCCGGGCAAATTCTTATTCAAAATTGATATCTCCGGCATGGGCACCACCCTCCAAGGACTCAACGAGGGCATCGCCTGGTCGTCGGACCCCATGGGCGGACCACGCATCCTCCCACCCGAAGAAGCTCAAGACATCATCAAAGAAGCCGACCTCCACAAAGCGCTCAACTTCCGCAAAAACAACAAAATCATCGAATATCTCGAAGAAACTGAGTTTGAAGGACAGGCAGCCCACAAAATCCGCATGGTGGACAACAATGGTACTGAATCCACCGAATACTACTCGGTGGAAACCGGACTTACCCTTGGCTCAGAAAATGAGATGGATTCACCCATGGGCAAAATTACCACCACCACTGTCCTCAAAGATTACAAAGAGCTCGGCGGGTACCTCCAGCCCACAACCATGATTCAAAAAATGGGCCCAACCGAAATCCTTTTCACCTTTGACAGCGCAGAATACAACAAGGTCGACGATTCGGTCTTTGCCTTCCCCCCCGCAATCGAAGCGTTGATCAAAGCAACCAAGGCCAAAGAAGAAGCCAAAGAAGAAGCAGCACCATAAGGCACTGCTCTTTATTCTTCGATCGTTCTTTTCGACTAAATCGAAAAACCAAATCAATCATCCATCGGCTCGGTGTGCTTCCCACGGACACGCACCGAGCCGTTGCTTGTTCTGATTGCGGATATCTCGTCTGACTCTCCGATTTGAAGCTCAACCTTGTGTTTGGAAACCTCAATGAGCTGGGCATCATCAAGTCCGGTCACTTGAACTTTGCCGTTGCTTGTTTGACATTGAAGGATGCCGATGAATCCATCGCCCAAATCGAGATCAACCCGCCCATTGGATGTGCGAATGCGGATAGGCCCTTCGTTGCCGTCCATGGTGGAGACATAGGCGTTGCCGTTGGATGTTTCAACGCGAATGGGTCCAAAGGCATCGGTAACGACGATGCCCCCGTTGGATGAATACATCTCGATCTCGCCACTGACGCGTTCGGCCTGAATCTTCCCATTGCTCGTATCGGCATAAATCGAACCATCGTGCCGATCGACCTTGATTGACCCATTGCTCGATTGAAGATCGGCATGTCCTGAGATTCCGACGACGATGATGTTGCCGTTGGATGTATGGGCTTCGATGCCATTGGCGTTGGGAAGCTCAACCGAAATCGACGCACCTTCGTTCCATTTTCGTTTACCATCGGGCCAGTGGACCGAGATGCTCAAGGTGCCATCATCGAGTCGATCGGTATGGACCGTGGCAAGCTCCAATCGAATCGCATCGTACCCATGAAGATCGACGACAATCGAGACATCGGCCCGATCGACCCCGATCACCTCGATCGACCCATTGGCGGTGTCGATACGCAGTGCCGAGCCTGCAATGTGAGGCAGGAGCGTAGAATAGGTGTGATGTGCCCTAGGTCCAAAACCCAGGGAACTCACACATCCGCCCATGCCCATGCCAATCCCGGCGATGAGCACCGCTGCAATTGCCGATCGGCGTGAGATGCTGGTGAAAAAATGGTGTCGACTGATCGTCATCTCATTGCTCCGATTCTTGATGGTTCTGTGCGCAGTATAGCTCAAAGAAAATACATCCCAAGTCTCCTTGGGATGCGCCCGGCGTGGATTTCAGTCAAAGTGTTCCAGAATCGTGTTCCAGAATCGGCTGTCCGATCAGATAATTTCGAGAATCTCGAAGCGTTTGACACCTCTGGGAGCATTGACGCGAACGGTTTCGCCGACCCGAGCCTTCATCAACGCTTCGCCCATCGGGCTTGTCGCGGTGACTTCGATGATGTCCTCATCATTGCCCCCATCGGAAGATTCCCCCACAAGTCGATAAGTCTCGATCTCGTCGTCACCCTCTTCACGAAGTTTGACGGTCGATCCAATGAAGACCACCCCATCGGCGGTCTTTGAGCTATCAACGACTTGGGCACTGGCGAGTCGCTCTTCAAGCCGACGGATCTCGGCTTCTTCCATGCCCTGCTGCTCGCGGGCAGCATGATATTCGGCATTTTCCTTGAGATCTCCCAAGGCCCGCGCCTCGGCGATCCGATCAGCAATCACGGGTCGATTGGCGATCAATGCATCAAGTTTGGCTTTGATCTTGTCTTTTTCGTCTGTAGTGATCACATCCATGATCGGCTCCTTTGGAAACACAGGCTTCCTATTTCGGAAGCTTCCAGTATCCTAAGCACTGTATCGACCCCGTGCAAGCTCTTGGGCCCGTGCGATCAAAAGCAAAGCCACCCCGACGCACAAAAGGGCGATGATCATCCGCCAATGCTCAACAAATACGCGAGCGCTCACCCCCAGCTCCCTCCGGTCACGCACAATCTCGAGAAGCCCCGTCACCGGCGAGAGCAACCATCCTACCCGTGGACGATCAACACCAATCGCAGCTCCACTGGTTTGCAGGCTCCCGATGAGCGGAGCCATGAACACAATCAGTAGAACCAAAAACATCCACACAACCCGAACCAACTCTTTGCCATGGTTCCGCTCGATCGACGCCGACCCCAGCGCAATGACCCCGGCAAGCATCAATATCCAAGCAAGAGACATCACCGAGATGGCTGCAACCACATCCACAGGCCAATGGGCCAATACCGGCAGCGCCTGAGGCCAAATCACCGCCTGCATCGGAATAAACAACACCACCGCATCACGGAGCGCAAATCGAACATGCGACCAGGCGCGTTGCTGCTGCGAGAACCGAACCATCGCCCAAAGCACGCTGTACCCAAGCACCACGACAATCAGCATTGTCCTCGCTGCCGGGCGCGTGATGTGCGGACTGATCGAGTAGGCCGTGGCCATCGATGCAAACATGATGACCGTCGACCCCATGAGGTACATCATCCACATGAGCGTAAAAACCCGAGGCTCACCCCGGCGATGAGACCAATCCACATGACGCCTCGGTGGGTTTCCAAAGAGATCTCGGTCGAGCGATCCTGTTTCTTGATCGGGGTGCATGAACGCCGGCGCTCCCGGCGATCTTGATTGCTCGGATTGGGACTTGGCAGGTTGGGTCTTGGCAGGGTGATCCATCACAGAACTTTAGGACAAAACCGAGCGTTCATCCCTCGGCTCGCATTTTGGTCATCGTGGGGCCACTGATGTCAATGTATTGGAACCCGCCGTCAATCAATCCTGTTTTTTCGTAAAAGATTTTGAGTCGACCGGTTTTTACACTCGTCGGCACCTCACCCGGGCGTTCTCGCCCAGGCCCTGCCCCCCAAATGATCTTTGAGTTTCGCGTGGTGATGATCCGAATCGTCCCCGACTTTTCGCCCTGGCCAAGATCGAATCCGGCAACCTGCTCAAGCAAATTTTCTTCTTCAAGCACAAACAAGAGCTCGAGCCCGTCCTCAATATCCGTCCCACGCCATTGCTCACCAATGGCAGGCTGACGGGCATCAACATGCACAAAGTAGAGCTGATTACTCTGCCCGATATTGTAATCGAGCGGGAGGGCATGGCGCTGCCGGTCAATCACGATCTCGCGCGTTCCCACCCGCACCGCTGCCACAGGCACACGCCAATGGGCCTGCACCTCGATCTTGCCCTCGCTCGTCCACCGAACCCTCGGCGTGCCCTCGATCCATCCCGATCGCATCAACGCAAGCCCCGCCTCTTCGAGCGGTGCCCGCGAAAGGGCCTTGCCTCCTTGAACTGCACGGGCAAGCTGAGTTTGGATCCGTTCGCGCTCGATCATGGGCATCCATGTCGTACCTTGAACATCCGTCGGCCAATCAATCACCACCGGCGGATTCGTCGACATGATGAACTCGGCAGCCCTTCGATCAAGCTCGCCGATTCCCATCGCAGCGCCCACAAAGACCGCCCCGGCACCGATGATGATCGCGCCTCCGATCATGATTCGCTTGTTGCGATCGGCACGCTCGGGGTCGCGGTTGGATGATTTCTTTGTTGTTTTTTTGCGTGCCATCGGTTCGTTCTCTCTTTCGGAAGTGACTATCAGGACTGGACCCTAGGATGTGTCTTGGAATGATCTTCAAGGGCGCATCGCACAAGGTGAGCGCACAAGTCGGGCATCTCCATCGAATCGGCAGCAGCAGCCATGGGCATCAATGAACTCCGGGTGAATCCGGGCATCGTGTTGACCTCCAAAAGCCCCCAATGGGCCTCATCGGTGAGCAGAAAATCTACCCGCGCCAGATGCCGAACACCCAAAGCCTTGCAGAGGCGCAGCGCATCGCCCGCCATCCCGGCAAGTGCTTGATCCGTGATGTCGGGATTGGGTGTATAGACCGTGTCGTTTCGTTCATACTTGGCCTGAAAATCATATACGCCTTGGGCGGGGGCGATTTCGATTGCCGGCAATGCCCTGAGATGATCACAACCATCGGCCAACACGGAGATCGTCATCTCGCGCCCCTCAACAAGCCGCTCGACCATGTAGACGCGACTCTGGTGGGCTTTGAAATCTGCCCGAACTTGCTCGGTTGCCCTCTTCCATTGAAGCTCATCATGGCAAATGTGCAATCCAACGCTCGACCCCTCCGAAACGGGCTTGATCACCACCGGCAAACCCAACGGACAAATCGAAACCCCCGATACATCAATATCTTCCACATCAAAGATGCACGCTGCCGGGGTCGAGATACTGCACCGGGCCGCAATGAGTTTGGTGCCCATCTTGTCCATTGCCAAACGCGACGCTTGGGATTTACACCCGATGAACGCAATGTTGCATTGTTCGAGCAACTGCTGCAACCCGCCACCTTCGCCAAAACGCCCGTGCAAGGCAGGGAACACCACATCGGCCCGCCATGATTGAACTTCATCGAGTGTCGGGCGATCAACAATCAAAAGCGACGCATCGAGCCCCGCATCGAGACACGCCTGGTGGATCGCCTTGGCGCTGGCAATCGAGACTTCACGCTCGGCATCTGGACCGCCACCGAGAATCAGCACACTGGTCATAGGTATTCCCCCGGTGCAAGATCGGTGGACTGATCGGTCCAGATCACAAGTTCTCGCTCGAGCCAGACGCCGAAGGTTTCGAAAACCTTGGTTTGTACCTTGGTGATGAGTTCGATGACCTGACGGGCTCTCGCATCAGGTGCAGTGGTGATAAAGTTGGCATGGAGATCGGAAACAGTGGCGCCCCCAATGCTCATCCCCTTGCACCCGGCCCGGTCAATGAGCATCCCCGCCCCCACCCGCTCGCCCGATTCGGCGATGCCCGTGATGGACTCAAGAAGTACCGGGTTCTTGAATACACACCCGGCCGATTTCTCACCGAGCGGCTGGGACTTGGTTTTGTAATCCATACACCTGTTGAGCGACTCCTTCACTTCCCCTGCGTCGGCTTTGGTAAGCCCAAAGATAACTTGGGTGACAATCAAGTGATTGAGCCGGGATTGGCGATAATCAAAGTCAATCTGGGATCGCTCGTATACATGCTCGCGCCCGGCGCGGTCAAGAGCCGACACTGCGAGCACCACATCGCTCATTGCCCCAAAGTGCCCACCCGCGTTCATAATCGCTGCCCCCCCCACCGTCGCGGGAATCCCAGCGAGCACTTCAAGCCCCCCAAGCCCGGCACGGACGCATCGGTTGATCAAACTCGGCAGCGAAGCCCCCGCACCAGCCCGAACAACACCCGTTACCGTGTCGATCTCGATCTGACGAAACCCATCAGTCTGCATCGACACCACCAGATTCGACACACCCGCATCATCGACGAGCAAGTTCGCGCCCTCACCGAGGACTTTGAACTCGTCATCGAGTGCCAAGCACGCAATAAGCTCGCCTGTTGATTCGGGTGTGGCGAGCCGCGTCGCCCGGCCTCCGATATGGAACCAGGTCGGAATCAAGGCGTCGCGTTCGATGGTAAGCTCAGTCGTCGGCACACTCACACAACGCCTCCATCCATCTTGCCTTCCAAATACCCTTTGCCGATCTTCCAGACCGGACCGGCCCCCATCACCACCAGCAAATCGCCAGGCCGGCACAGGTTCTCGAGCTGTTCGATGATGGCTTCGAAGGGGTAAAGGTGCATTGCACGGACTTTGCGGGCGCGGAGCTTATCGACCAAATCGGCCGAGCTCACACGGTGCTTCTCAATCTCGGAATCACGCACAAAGTAAATATGAGGCACAATCACCATGTCCGCGTGCTCGAAACTCGTCGCGAACTCATCAAGAAAGAACCGTGTCCGCGAATGCTGGTGAGGCTGAAACACGCAAATCAATCGCCCACCGATCTTGTGCGGATTCTCACGCTGGACCAATGCTCGCAAAGTCGCATCGATCTCGGTAGGATGATGCCCATAGTCGTCATAAACGCGCACGCCATCGCGGGTGCCGAGCAGTTGCAAGCGTCGATCAAGCCCGGCAAAGGCTTGGAATGACTGAGCAAGCAGTTCACCATCCGCCCCGACCGATCGACCGATCGCGTACGCCATTGCTGAGTTAAACGCATTGTGTTCGCCCGGCATGGTCAATGCCCATGATCGCGTGACCCCCTCTGGTTCACAGACGGACACTTCACCGGTGGTTGGTTCGTATCCGATCATCCAGTCGGCAGTCGGGTTGAACCCGATGGTTTCGACGCTGCACGCTAATCCGGCCGTCACCTCGCGCCGGTGGGCACCATCGTGGGCAATGATGAGCTTCCCCCCCTGATCTCGGGGCGCGATGAGCTGGGCGAACTCGGCGAATGCTTCGACGACGGCATCGAGTGAACCATAGATATCGAGATGATCCGCTTCAATCTGCGAGATCGACCCGATGGTCGGGCGCAGATGATGAAACGACCGATTAAACTCGCACGCCTCGGCCAGCAATACCCCCGGCCAACCCGTCCAATCCCCATTGGGAATCTTTGATTCACCTACACGATACCCAACCGGCGAGCGATTTTCACCCAGCGCCCCGTTGGCCAGTTGTGGGCAAGTGGCCCCGACGATAACCGAAGGCTCGATCTTGGCATCGGTGAGTGCACACCCAAGCATCGCCGTGGTCGTTGACTTGCCATGGGTTCCCGCGATGGCAATGCCGGTACGCCCGCGCATACACACGCCGAGCGCTTCGGGATAGCTCATGATGGTGAGCCCGCGCCGAGTGGCTTCGATCATCATCGGGTGGTCTGGTTTGATGGCTGCCGAGGCGATGACCACATCGACATCTTCGGGGAGTTGGGCCGCCGATTCATCGAATCCAACCGAAATCGACGCTTGCGAGAGCGCCTCAGTGATGGGCGAGGGTGTCGAATCGCACCCGCGAATGTCTAAACCCGCTTCGCCGATCAACCTGGCGAGTGCAGACATCCCACACCCACCGATTCCGATGAGAAACGGGCGTTGCCCGCCGAGTTCAATTGTAAGCCGAGACAGGCTGGTCTGATTGATCGAGATGTCCGAGTTTCCGGGCGTTTTCACCATGTCAGTGTATCGACAGAACCAAGCTTTGGACACCAAGAAAGCATCCACCTGACCAATTCATCAAGAGCATTTTCATCAATACATGGGTGCCTTGAGTGCATCTGGTCCCAGCGTCTGAATCGTCGGCTTACCGATCGCCCGACGCGTCAAATACGCATTGAGTTCATCCAAACCCACCGCATTGACCTGCTCAATCACCTCTTCAAGTGTTCGAGTTCTCCCCAGATTGAGGTGGTCAGATCCAATCGCACCCGCCCGAGCACTGGTGGATTCACCTGAAAAGATCAGCCGACTCTTGAACCCGGTTTTGGCGCGTATGAGCTCTTCGTCGGTGACATTCCCCTCACCGATACGCAGGATCTCATCCATTAACACATCGAGCGATTCCTGAGCCCGTTCGGGTGTGGTACCGACATAGTTGCTCACGATACCCCGATCTTTGTCGGCGCGGAACGAGGCGCTGACGCTGTAGCAGAGTCCTCGTTTCTCGCGGACTTCAGTAAAGAGTCGCCCGGACATCCCACCTGAGAGCACTGAGATCGTGAGCTTCTCAAGCATCGAATCTTCGTGCCCTTCGTGTGGGCCGTCATGGACAATCAGAATCTGTACCTGACTCGAATCATCGTCGATATGGGCATATCCGCGTGATGGATCGCCGATGGGCTTGGGTTGGTCAACCCTTCCAGACCAGTCCGATGTCAACGATTCGATCTGCTCGATGACTTGCTGCGTGTCGATGTCACCTGCGATTGAAAGCACCGATCCCGCAGGCTTCGCGTGCGCATTCCACCAGTTGTTCAGCGCGTCATGCGTGAGCGATTGCACGCCTTCGATGGTGCCCAATGTGTTGCGTCCAAATGGTGAAGGCAGGTGACGCTCTCTCGCAGCCAAAACTGCTCGTTGTTGCGGATCGTCCGCCAACGATGCGATCGCTTGGGCTGCCAACTCGCACGATGGTGCAAATGAATCGCTCGACATCATTGGGTTGCGCACCATATCGACAAGCAATGGAATCGTCTCGTCGATGCGTTGTCCGATCATCGATGCCGAGAGCTGCATGTACCGAATTGAGTTGTTGATCTCGCGCAATGCGCCAGCATGATCGAACGCGTCTGCCTGCGCTTTGGAATCAAGCGTTGCAGCTCCGCGCATCAACATCTCCGCACAAACACTCGAAGTTCCCAAATTGTGGATATCTTCAAAGATGGCGCCTGCGGGGATCACCCAACGAATCGCAGCGGATTGCACCCCGCTCATTGGTTCGGTGATGATGACCAGCCCGTTGGTGGTGGTGTGCGTGTTGATGGTGCTGAGTGCGCTTGGCATAAAAACTCCTGATGATCTCAAAGCATCAATAATTGCAAGACGATGCGATTATCTGCGTCTATCGAGTTGATTGTTCGCATTGATTTTACAAAAAACTGGATTGGCGTTGAAAAGTTCACGAAACGATTGCGCACGAAACCGCATCGATCATGCTGCGAACTGCGTCGAACTATGTGCGAAGTTGTCTGTCAAGTCGTGATGACAACGATGCTGTTTTCATCATCATTGATTGATCGCCATGATCTCGCACTCACCGCATTGCTTTGGCTTTTTGAGTACAACACATTGCAAAGAACTCCTCGTGGGCGCCGTCCGTCATGAGGCTACCTGTGCACAATAAAATGATTTTGGTTGCGCTCGAACATGAGTACCCGTGGTCATGGCACACAATCGTTGATACGAATCACTCTTTACGATTGTATTTGATGTGCTCCGTCTTCGACTTTGCGTGCACGATGCGCGATGTTGATGTATGCTGTTGATCTCTCGAAGTTGCGCAAAGTTGGCGCTGTTCTTCAAGAAATGCTACAGAATGCACCGATGTGTTCTGTGGAATGATTGACAAGCGTTTGTAGTAAGCCGATATTCACTGTGAACAAATCGGTTTCAATGTGAAACAACCACGGACCAACGAGGAGACTCGCAAATGGCAAAGAAAAAAGCAAAGAAGAAAGTAGCGAAAAAGGCTACGCGTAAAAAAACAGCCAAGAAGGCAACCAAGAAAAAAGCAACCCGTAAAAAAGCAGCCCGTAAAAAAGCAGCCAAGAAAAAGGTAGCCAAAAAAACAACCCGCAAGAAAGTCGCCAAGAAAAAAGCAACCAAGAAAAAAGCAACCAAGAAAAAAGCTGCAAAGAAGAAAGCGACCCGCAAAAAAGTAGCCAAGAAGAAGACGGCCAAGAAGACCGCCAAGAAGAGAACAACGAAAAAGAAAGCTGCCAAGAAGAAAGTCGCCAAGAAGGCAACCAAGAAAAAAGCCGCGAAGAAAACCGCAAAAAAGAAAGCCACACGCAAAAAAACCACCAAGCGTCGTGCAACTCGCCGCTAATCGCAAGCTTGCCAAAACCGGGTAGGTTGTTGGACCCGGCGTATTCCCAAAGCTGCAAACGGACAGGGCCAATCGAAGGATCGGCCCTGTTTTCTTGTTCGTAAATTGGTCGGTTTTGCAACAAACTCTTTTGATTCACGCCACCGACCGTCGGCTGATGATCTGGTCCATCAACCCCATATCCATCTGTTCAATCGGATAATGCATTGCAAGCCCACATTTGAGTGTGTGCAAATCACAAATATCAAAAGTACACAATGCGGGGATTCGCCATCCCACAAAACGCAGCGCCCGCGCCAAACACTCCATCGAAGTGACAAACTTGATCTCGTTGTCGTATTCACCCAGCGGGATCAACCCAAACTGCCAGGCTTGGCGTTCAGTGAGTAAACCCAGTATGCGCGGTTCAATTTCAATCGCCAACGGATCAACCCGTGCCGCAATCATCGCATACTGTGATGCCCATGCCTGCTCGATATCTTCAGGCGAAACCCCAAAGCGTTCCTCCGCGATCACGCCGAAAGGGCGACGAACCGTATGCTGGATCTGAAGGATTTCATCGCGCTGTGATACGCTCAACGCCCCCTGTTCAACGAGGAGCTCTCCGAGTTTGATGCCCATACCATGTGCCTCCTTAGGTATACACACATCCGATGTACCGACAGATGGATCGGTCTCATTTTCTCCAAAATCGATCCCAATAAAGCGCATCAGTACGATTTGCTGGCAGCCCGCCGATCTGATTGCACCAACCAACCCATCGCAATGTCCATGCGAAGATATCCAAAATGAACCTGAGAACCGACTTGCACCCTCATACTCAACCCCCAATGCGGCGTCCGAGAACAAAGGGAATCGAAGAAAAGGCACACCCGGTGACTGACCTGCCCCCCATATTTGTATTCGTCACTGTATCGCACGCTCTTTCTGTTGAAATTGGCCCACGAAAAACAGAATCCAGCAGAAAATCTGCGAGAGGTTCTTTGCGCCCTGGTTGGTATTGAGAATCACATGGCAATTCTCGGTTTTATCTTGTTTGGATAATTGGCTCGATATACTTGTCCATGCGCACCACTGTTTCTCAATCACTTGCTCCGTTGTTCCTGGTTGCTTTTGCCTTACTAGGGTGCGGCACCTTCGACCATGTCCCCCGTGGAACGACCAGTTTGTTTGAAGTTTTTGCGGCACAAGTCTCACCCGCCCAAGCTGCGGAAATGGCAACCGACCCCTACAGTGCCGAGAATCGATACCGCGGCACCACTTTGCTCTCAAACGCCGACTTTGGTGGTCAGGGAGTGTATCTTGAACTCTATCTTGATGCGATGGATGATCCGGATCCTGGCGTACGCAGCGCAGCGGTTCGTGCACTGGGAAGACATGGCGACCCTGAGCATGTTAGGCTGATAATTAATGCACTCACTGATAAGAACAAGGTTGTCCGCATCGAAGCGGCTCGCGCTCTCCAACGGGTACACAGCCCTGATGCAATCACACCTTTGATCAAAGCAATCAACAGCGACAACGAGTTAGAAGCCGATGTCCGTGCGGCTGCTGCCGACGCACTGGGGCAGTATCGCCAAAATATCGTCGTTCAAGCCCTCATCAATGCACTGCGAGATTCGCGTCTGGTGGTCAACAATCGTGTTCAACACTCGCTCTTGATTCTTACAGGACAAAACTTTGGGCTCGATCGGCGTGCTTGGATCGACTGGTATAACTCGACCGAGGATATCTTCGCCGGCGCCCAGCCTTATACCTACCCGGTGTTCAACCGCAAGAAGCGCCTTGTCGAGTATCTTCCGATGATACCCTCTCCTCCCAACGAGACCACATCGACCCCGGTGGGAATGGATCCGGTCATCGACGATTGATCTGTTAGGACGGTCGGGCAAAAACGATCTCCAAGCGTCCGAGAATCACCCGTTTCGCAGAAGTCAGTGTATCGGGTGGGCAATCTATTCGATACTGTTTGTGTTCGTGTTGATGGCGCATTGATGTTTGAAAAATCGGGAGGGCATCGGTTGCTCGCAGTTCGTATGCTCAATACAGAGGTCTTTCTTGATCGCAGTGCACCCGAGCCGGTGCTTGCTGATGACCAGGCGCTGATCCGTCCGACACGGGTGCTTATCGGCCCAGCGGACATCGCAGCGTGCCGATCCAAGATGAACCATCAAGGCACTTTGGGACACCAGTTCGTGGGGGTTGTCGAACACTCGGCAGATTCTTCATGGATCGGTGCTCGTGTGGTGGGCAATGTCAATATCACCGATCCGGAGTCGGAACTTGCCCGCCGGGGGCTTTCAAATCATGATGCGGATCGTGCTGTTCTTGGACTGCGCAACCGCGATGGATGCCTCGCCGAGCGCTTTGTGCTCGAAACGAGGAACCTCATCAAGGTGCCCAACGAGATCGAGGACGATCAGGCGGTCTTCGCCCTGGCCTTGGCCGGGGCTGTGCATGCATCGCAGATCGTTCACCTCGAAGGCAAACCATTCATCACCGTACTCGGCGATGGACTCAGTGGCCTTTTATGCGCTCAGGTGATGACCAAACTCAACGCATCGGTTCGTCTGCTGGCCACCAGCGCTCAAAGACTCGAACTCTGCGCCAAATGGGGAATCAAGCATCGCCACCTCAATGATGTGGGGCGTCGCCAGGATCAAGATGTGGTGATCGACACCACCCTCGATCCCAAAAGTTTCGAAGTTGCGATGCGGATGGTCCGCCCGCGGGGCACCATTGTGCTCAAAGGCGACCCAATTTCTACCCTTGACGAGATCGAACCGATTGATTATTCGCCAATCATCGCCAATGAGCTCCAAGTCTTTGGAGCCCGATGCGGGTACATTGCTGAGGGACTCAACGCGATGGGGACTGGCGGAATCGACCTCTCGGGGTTGATTACCAAACGATTTAAGTTCGACGACGCGATCAACGCCCTGCGTATTGCCCAAGACGAAGAGCAGACCGCAGTGATCGTTGATATGCCTTGAGCATACCCCATTCTCACCCTTCGGTGACGGGCATGGTTTCGAGCACCGAATCAATGAGCCCGTAATCGATCATTTCTTGGTCATCGAGCCAAAGGTTGCGATCACAGTCGTTCTTGATTTTGTCCGGATCCTGCCCGGTGGAATCGGCATAGATCCTGTATAACCGATCGCGCAGCCGGAGCATTTCCTTGGCTTCGATCTCGAGATCCGTCGCCTGTCCTTCCATCACCCCCGAGAGCAAAGGCTGGTGCATCAGGTTGCGTGCGTTCTTGAGACAGTAGCGCTTACCTTTGGCGCCCGAACAGGCAATCACCGATCCCATCGAGGCGGCTTGGCCGATGATGTAAGTGCAAATATCAGGTTTGATGAACTTCATCGTATCGACAATGCCCAACCCCGCGGTAACCGAACCACCGGGTGAGTTGACATACAGGTGGATGTCTGCTTTGGCATCTTCGTTGGCAAGGAAGAGGAGCTGGGCCACAATGAGGTTGGCCATTTCGTCCATGATGCCACCGGTAACAAAGATAATGCGGTCTTTGAGCAGGCGTGAGAAGATATCGTACGAGCGCTCGCCTCGGCCGGATTGTTCAATCACGATCGGAACGAGATGTGCACTTGGGTTGGTCATATGGGTTCACCTTTTTGGGTGGGAATACATGGTCGAATCAAACAACGAGTCACTTTAGCTTGTTGAGACAGTGGGAATTTCGGGAGGTTCGGTAAGAACCTCATCAACAAGCCCATAGTCTTTGGCTTCTTGAGCATCGAAATACATATCTCGCTCAGAGTCTTCTCGAACTTTTTCAGGATCTTGCCCAGTGTGCTTGGCAAGGATATCAATGAGGGTCTGCTTGGTCTTGATGATCTGCTCGGCTTGGAGACGAATATCCTCTGCCTGCCCAGTGATCCCACCATAGGGCTGATGGATCATGACCTTGGCGTGAGGCAGAATGAACCGTCGGCCTTTCGTTCCCGCGGTAAGTAAAATCGATCCACCTGAGTATGCCCGTCCGATGCAGTAGGTCGCAATCGGCGATGAAAGGAAACGCATGGTGTCGTAAAGGGCGAGCGTGTCATCCACGACGCCTCCGGGACAGTTGATATAGAAGTTAATTTCCTGATTTCGGCGCTGATTCTCGAGATAGAGCATTTGCATCATGACGCGCGAAGCCGAGGCGTGGTTGATCTCACCGACGAGGAAAACAATCCGATTTTCGAGCAAAAGCTCATCGATGGTCATCTCGCGGGTCCGTTGATAACTTACTGAAGCTGAAGCCATAAGTCTTTCCCTGACATGCGTCTACAGTCGTAAGAACCGGTTTTGTGCACTTGAAGACTGTATCGAGTGCCCGGATATCCATGTGGTTCATCGGCCATCTTGGCCCATCTCATCATATCCACCGGCGAATCAGAAAGAGAAATCGGGACGGGTGAACTGCGATAAAGGTATTGCCCATCGGGGGCGGTGCTTCTACAGTTCACGCCTGCCCATTGCTCCTCATGAATGGCGAGCAACGCAAATCCTTACCCTTTCGAGAGATCCGTCGTGCCCACAGCTGTCATCAGTGATATCCACGGCAACGCTGCCGCCCTGCGAAATGTCCTCGCCGACATCAAATCTCGAGGAATCGAACAAATTGTCTGCTTAGGAGACATTGTCGGTTATGGCCCCGAGCCCCTCGAATGTGTCGATCTGGTCCAGGCGCACTGCCAATGGACGCTGATGGGCAACCATGACTTTGGGGTACTCTACGAACCCACCAACTTCAACAAGGTCGCAGAAGACGCAGCCTATTGGACACGCGAGCAGTTCGACGCCGAACCTGATGATGCCAAACGGGCCCAGCGTTATGCATTCCTTGGATCGCTGCGTGTGCGTGCAGTCGAAGACTTGTGCGGGGATCAGACTCCGATTCTGGCGGTGCACGCTTCGCCACGCCGCCCGATCAATGAATATATTTTCCCCGATGATGTCAATGACGCGCCCGACAAGATGGACGCTGTCTTTGACCGTGTCGATCAGATCGCCTTGGTCGGGCACACCCATGTGCCTGGAGTGTTTTCCAATGAACCCGATTTTTATCCGCCTTCGGAGATCGGCGACGAACCGGTGTTCAAGTTTATCGCCGACGAAAAGGCGGTGATCAATGTCGGATCGGTTGGTCAGCCAAGAGATATGAACCCCAAAGCGAGTTATGTGATTTTGTCACCTGGCCAAGTCGAGTTCTGCCGGGTCGAGTATGACATCAAAGAGACCGCTGACAAAATCAAGGGGATTTCCGATCTCAATGACTATCTCGGCGATCGACTCTATGAAGGTCGATAGTATGAAGACCGGTGGCTGGTTTGATACGCAATCTGATCTGCTTTCTCCGTTGACTTTGTTTATTTTGAGTTCTCAATACACACGCTGGAATCTCGCCGCATGAACGCATCGCCTCTCTCTCTCTTCCGCTACGCCCGAGTCTCTCTCTGGAGCTTTGGCGCCTTTGTTTGTGTCTTGGCCTTTATGCTGATGATGCTGCGCTTTGTCGGCATCACCTCGACGGACATGAGCACAACTCCGGTGTCATTTGTGCAAGACGCCCCATCGGCTTCACCTGTTGATTCGGTCTCCGAACCTGCTGACGATTCGCCTTATGTCGTGCGCCCTGCCAAACCTTCATCTGGTGAATATACCCCGCTGGGGGATCTCAATAATTTGGATCAAAAAATCGCCCTGACTTTCTCACCATTGGGTGCTGGGATCGAATCACTCAAACTTCCTGACGATTTTGAAACTGTGGCCCTCAAGGTGCATGTAACCCTCCAGGCCAAATATGAACAGCCGGGTACAACCTACTTTGCTGTCCCCTTCGCCGCCTTCGCCGCCGAAATCAACGGCACAACGATCGACCTTTCGGGTTGGACCTATTCCATCTGGAACGAAATTTCTCCCGGCATATTTGAAGCCTTCATCGACGACACGATGGGTAACCCGATCGCTCGCATCGAACGCCGATTCACACTCAAACCCAACGAACAGCACGGGTTCTATCTCGATGAGACGATTGAAAACCTCAGCAGTGACCCGATCCAGGCACGCCTGATCTCGACGGGTGCGATCGACATGCCCAAAGCCGGATCGTCCTATGGCGGAGATCGTCGACGAGTGCGATATGGTTTCTTGCTCCCACCCGAGCAGCAGGGCACCTCAATGACGGTGCAAGTCGATGAAAAACTCAAAAGCCGAAACAAACTTCTGGGCAAAAAAATCGCAGGGCCATACGGCAAGGCCTATCCCTCACGAATGCTCATCTGGCCCAATAATGAATTACTCGAAGGTGCCCAGCGTTTGTCGTGGTTGGCACTAACTGATCGATACTTTGCCGTGGTCATGCACCCCAAGTTTGATCCTTTGGCGATTCAATCGCCCGAAGACAAGCTCCTCACCGGATTTACCATGATCGAGCGTGTCGCACTCAACCTCTATGCTGCGCCGATTGATGTAACTCAGGTGCTCTTGATGACCGGAAAGGAGTATCTCATTACTCCGGGGCAATCAGCATCCAATACTCTTGGAGTCTATGCCGGGCCGCGTAATCGGGTAATTATGAGCGCCGAACCGGAGATCGTATCACTCAACATGCCTGAAATGGTCGTCTCGAACCTTGGCGGCATCTGTGCCCCATGCACCTTTAGTTGGCTCACCGACATCCTCATCGGCGTCCTGCGAACCTTCCACGCCATTGTCGGCGACTGGGCCGTCTCGATTCTGCTCCTCGTGGTCCTTGTGCGTGGATGTCTTCACCCTGTGACACGCTGGTCGCAGATCCGTGTCCAACGCTTTAGCGTCCAGATGCAGGCGATGGCCCCCAAGCAAAAACTAATCAAAGAGAAGTATAAAAACGACTCGAAAAAGCAACAGGCCGAAATGGCCAAACTCTGGAAAGAAGAAGGGATTTCACCAGCAGGCTTGCTTGGATGTTTACCTATGTTCCTTCAATCTCCGGTGTGGATTGCCCTCTATGCCGTGCTCTTCTTTGCCACCGAGCTTCGCCACGAACCTGCATTTTATGGCGTGTTCCAAAATGTCCTCAACTGGCAGTTCATGAATGATCTCTCCGCACCCGACGGCGCGATCCCACTCCCCTCCGTCATGCATTTCAGTATCCCCATGTGGGGCATGGTTGATTCGATCAATATCCTCCCGCTGCTCCTTGGCGTAGTGTTTTACCTCCACCAGAAGTATCTCACGCCTCCAACCCAGGCAACCCTGACCCCCGAGCAGGAATCACAACAAAAAATGATGAAGGTGATGATGGTCATCTTGTTCCCTGTGATGATGTACGCTGCTCCGTCAGGCTTGGCCCTTTACTTCATCACCAACTCGGCGTTGGGTATCCTTGAGAACAAATGGATTCGTGCCCATATGGAAAAACATGGAATGCTCGAAATTGAAAATATCCGGGCAGCCCAAAAAGAAAAAGGACCAGGATTCCTCCAGCGAATGACCGAAGCAGCCGAGGCACAGAAACAGCTCAAAGAAAAGGGACCAGGACAAATCAACCCGGCGTCAAAGCGCAGTCGACGCGGAAAAATGTAATCTCAATAAATAATGGAGGCGTGCTGTGCCCACAGGTTCAACCATCGCAGCGCCATGTTCGGCTCCGGGTACCTCATTGCGGTCAGTCATCCGTATCTCCGGCCCCGATACCCTCGATTGTGCGCACAAACTCTTCGATACCAAACTGACGACTCGGGGAATGTACACCGTCCGCTGTGATCTTGGCAATGGCCAATCCTTACCGATGCAGATTCTGTGGTACCCTAACCCTGCAAGTTACACCGGTGAAGACACCGTCGAACTCATCATCTCCGGCAATCCATCCCTCACTCACCGGGTACTCGACCGAGTGCTCTCAACTCAACCCATCACCCTTGCCCAACCCGGTGAGTTTAGCGCCCGGGCTTACCTGAATCATCGAATTACGCTCGGGCAAGCTGAAGGGATCGCCTTACGGATCGCAGCAGAACATCGCGAAACTCTAAAAGCTGCCGACGCATTACTCAATGGGTCCTATGGGCACCAATGCGACACATGGGCTAAAGAAATCGCCACACTGCTCGCCTTGGTCGAAGCCGGGGTCGATTTTTCCGATCAGGAGGATGTCATCCCCATCGCACCGATCGAGCTTGACGCTCGGCTCGGCACACTCCAAACCGAGATACTCGATCAGATTGGCAGCGTGCGTGGCGATCAAGTCCATACGCATTGCCCGAAAGTTGTGCTTGTTGGCAAACCCAACGCAGGCAAGAGTTCGCTGTTCAATGCACTCCTCGGCGTGCACCGCGCAGCTGTTTCTGAGCGAGCAGGCACCACCCGCGATGCCATTACCGAATCTTTGGACCTTTCGAAGCATGTCCCCGGCGCAGGAGCTGTGGACCTGACCGACTTGGCTGGGCTCGATGAGCGAGCACTCGACGCGATTGATGCCAGCGCCCAGCACCGGGCCAGGGAGATCATCAAGGAGGCTGCAACAATCTTGTGGTGCGATCCTGAGGGACAATTCGTGGAATCATATAGTTCATTCCCCCCGGGAAAGCCGATCATTCGTATACGCACCAAATCGGACTTACCCGTGCCACGAGATCGGGTCGATGGACTTGCAGTCTGTGCCCTCGACGGCACCGCTTTAGGCTCACTCCGCCGAGCGATCGCCGATGCAACAACGCATCGCACGGGTTCGGGAGTTGGCGTTTTTGTCCCTCGCCATCGGCGAGCACTCATGGATGCCAATAACGGAATTGAGTCGGCCCGTGATCGACTCGATCCTCAAAAAGGAATCATCGAAGAACCCGAACTTGTCGCCCTAGGGCTGCGAACAGCCCTTGATGCTTTGGGCGAGTTGATCGGCGATATCTCACCCGACGATGTGCTCGGACGAGTCTTTGCAACCTTCTGCGTCGGGAAGTAACCCAACCCGAAGCCAGTGATGCGTCCTCGGCAAACCTCCCGCTTGTTAACCCGCTTGTCAACCAAAGAAGATGTGAAAAGAACAACACAACGATGCAAAATGCTCTTCACCACCGGTGTCTTTGCCTTTTAGGAAAAGAGCGACCCTGAGGCAATGTCCTGATCCCGCAGGGCAATCGGAGTATCGAGGATTTCGCGCAAAACCATTGCCTGCTTGAGCGAAGTTCGTGAACGAAGCATCGAGCGGGCCGAGCCAACCGTTCTGGTTTGCTCAGGTTTAGAAAGATGGGGACGAGCAGATCTGGAAGCCCCACGAACGGTTTCGATGTTGCCCGCTGAGCGCTCCTGAGGCTTGGATTGGAGCTTCGATTGACGCATGGTCTGAGAGCGGCTCTCTTGCGATTGAACCTGATCCGCTCTTCGACGGGTACTTTGGGCTTGTTGAGAAGTGGCCACAACCTGCCGGTGCCGAGGTGGTTGAGTGGATTGCTGAGGACGAGGTTGGGGGCGAGATTGGGGGCGAGATTGGGGCTGTTGATGGGGCGTTGGTGGTCTTGGTGACTGAGGCTGCTGCGGATGCTCCTGCACCGGAATTGGAGGCATATTGGGATGATTCTGCGAAACGCGCGCAGGCGAGGCGGTTGGCTGTCCAGATCCCGAAGATGATCTGGCGCGTTTTTCACGCAAAGCCCGGAGTTGTTCCATCCGTTCTTGTCGGAGTGCTTCGATCCGCTCTCGGCGTTGGGCTTGGGCATCATGTACAGGTGCGGGTGATATCGCTGAAGACTCAGGCTCTGCCACACTTCGCCCAGTCCGCAAAGCCTCTTGTTTCCGACGGGCCATCTCATGGAGGGCATCACGCCGGGCGCGTTGTTCTTTCATTTTCTGCGCAATGCGCACGGTGACATTGAAAATCCCACCAAGAATAATGATGAGCAGGATCGGATTAGTAAGCAAGAAATTGACGACCCGCATGAACATTGACAGAGTATATCAAGCAATCAGGTCAATGAGGCATCGGATTGAGCAGAATCATCATCGGGAATCAGCACCGCATGTCCGGAATCGAGCTGATGCCTGCGGATTTGAACCTCAAAGACCTTGGAGAGCACTTTATCGATCAACACCATATCGGCAGCCCCCTGTTCAGCGATTTGTCCAAATTGATCGAGCACGATCGCACGGTCGGCCCATCTTGCCGCGCTGGTCAGATCGTGAATCACCACCCCCACCCCGATCCCGGACTCGGCAAGCAACTGCAAGGCGGCCATGGTCGATTGGGTATGCCGAGGATCCATCGCCGAACAGGGTTCGTCAGCCAGCAGGTATCCCAAGGGGTTGTGGGCAACTTGAACCCATGCTCGGGCGATTGAGACGCGTTGTTGCTGACCCACACTCAGGTGCCCGTAGGGTTTGGATGCGATTTCGGTAAGTTCAAAGCGCTCCAAAGCTGCATCAACCCGGCGTGCATCTGAACCTTGGGCATGGATACCGAACTCAACGACTCGGCGAACTGCAAAATCGAAAGCGAGGTTGGGGCGTTGTTCAATGAAGGCGATCAACTTGGCCCGGTCTTTGGGAGAAATGGATGGCAAGGGGCGATCATCGAGGATCATCGTGCCCGATTTGGGGGTTCGGAGCCCGGCGAGGAGTCGAATCAGGGTGGATTTGCCCGAGCCGTTGGGTCCAACGATGGCCGTGATCGAGCCTTGGGCGATCGTGCAGGAGATGCCCTCGAGGACCAGTGGGCCTTTGGAATATCGAAATGAGAGCTCTTTGGCCGAGATAGGCATAGAGAGAATGGTAGACAGGCGGGATGTCTGCCGGTGGCTTGGCACACCGAGCCGGGTCTCTCCTTCCTTGGGCACAATGAGCAATAAAGAATGAGTAACAAAGAACCCGGCTCGGCAAGCCGGGCCACCGAAGAGATCAGACGCTACCATCATCCCAACGAATACACACAAAAGAACAGGATTCCTATGCTCGGCCGATATCGAGATCGCTTGATCTCCCACATTTCGCACGATACCTACACTCCCAAACCGATCCCGCTCGTCGCCAAAGAGCTCAACATCGAAGATGTCAAGGACTTCGCCATGGCGATCCGTGAGTTCGCTGAGGAAGGGCTCATTGATCTTTCGGAAACCGGGAAGATTCAGCTCCCGTTCCATCCCAACGAAGGTGAGCTGATCGGACAGTTCCGAGGCACCGCTTCGGGGGTCGGATTTGTCATCCCTGCGCAGGCCAAGCATGGAAGTGATATTTTCATCCCCCCTCAGTACACCGGCGGAGCCTTGACCGGCGATACAGTCAGGGTCTACTTCGAGCGCGATCAGCGCCGCGAACATCGCTTGGGCACGATGGAGCGCCAGTACGCTGGCGAGGTGCTCGAGATCATCGCCCGCAAACGCGCCAACTTCACCGGTGAAATTGAAAAACGCGACGGCCAATGGATCGTCTATCCCGATGGACGCGAACTCACCGAACCAATCGTGATCCGCGACGCCGAATCGAAGAATGTCAAAAACGGCGACAAGGTCGTTATCGAGATCATCGAATATCCAGAGAACGGACGCTTGGCCCGAGGAGTGGTCACCAAAGTCCTCGGCGAAGCCGGCGAACCCGATGTCGAAACACAGGCGGTCATCGCGGCATATTCACTCCCAAGCAATGACTTCCCTGAAAACTGTGTCCAACAGGCACGCGAGGCGACGCGCCGATTTGATGAGGAAATGGCGCAATACGAAGCCAACGGGATCGATGCGCTCGATATGCGTCGCGATCTCACCGATGAGTTCATCACCACCATCGACCCCCCAGATGCCAAGGACTATGACGATGCAATCTCACTCAAAAGGCTCGACAACGGCGGGTGGGAGCTGGGGATCCACATCGCCGATGTCGCCCATTACATCGAGCCCGGATCGCCTTTGGATATCGAAGCCAAGGAACGGGGCAACTCGATCTATCTCCCTCGATTGGTGATCCCGATGCTCCCCGAGGTGCTCTCGAACGGGATTTGCTCGTTGCAAGAGGGCGTACTGCGCTATGCCAAGACGGCGATTATCCGCTACGACCGCATGGGTAATGTGGTCGGGCGAGGCGTGTGCCAGTCGCTCATCAAATCACGCAAACGGATGACCTATCTCGAAGCCCAAGCCCTCATCGATGGTGATCTCGAAGAAGCCAAAGTCCATGCCAAAACCGATACGCCCCATACCGAGGAATTGATTGAAGCGGTCAAGGATATGGAGACACTCTCGCGATTAATCCAGGCACGCCGGCACAAGGCCGGGATGATCCATCTCGATCTGCCTGAGGTTGATCTGATCTTCGACGACGATGGCAAAGTGATCGACGCTCAGAAAGAAGACGACGCCTTCACCCATACACTCATCGAAATGTTCATGGTTGAGGCCAACGAGTCAATGGCAGTGCTTTTCGAACAGCTCGATGTGCCAATCTTGCGAAGAACGCATCCCGAACCTACCCCGGGCGATGTAGATGATCTGCGCAAGACGGCCAAGGTCGCAGGATTCACAATCCCCAAATCGCCCACCCGTGAAGAACTCCAAACACTGCTCGATACGACGGCAGGCACACCCGCCTCGCGAGCGGTACATACTGCGGTCTTGCGCACCATGACCAAAGCGGTGTATTCCCCCGCGCTCATCGGGCACTATGCCTTGGCTTCGCACGCCTACGCCCACTTCACCTCCCCGATCCGGCGCTATCCGGACTTGACGCTTCATCGTGCAATGTATGCCTACCTCAAGCGTACAAACAATGGTCAAAACCGCCCCCAAACCGATGGCGAAAAGAAAGCCCTCGGCCGTGAGCTACGCGATGATCCCTATTGCCCAAGCCGAGACGAGCTCGCCGAGATCGGAACACATTGTTCGAACACCGAGGTCAACGCCGCCAACGCTGAGCGCGAGCTGCGGGCGTTCCTCGTGCTCCAACTCATGGTCGAGCACATCGGTGAAGCCTTCGAAGCCTGCGTCACCGGCATCTCACCCAAGGGCATCTATGTCCAAATCGAGAAGTATCTCGCCGACGGGATGATCGCCAAGAAGGACCTCATCGGCGACACCACCCGCACCAAACGCCCACCAACCTGGAAAATCGACGATCGGACCGGAGCAATGGTCGATATCCACTCGGGAAGAAGCTACTCGATCGGCGATCGGTTAACGGTCATGGTCGCCAATGTCGATCTGCAAACGCGACGAATGGATTTGACGGTCGCCGACGGCGACCGACGCGCAGCGGGCAAACGCAAAGGACCGGCAGCCAACCTTACCCTCGGCGGCGAGTCGTTTGGTGGACTTGGCGAAACCGAAGGCGCTGGGTTCAAAAAAACACCCGGCGCTCAGCGACGCAGCCGAAAATCAAAATCACGCGATAAAGGCAAGACGGATTATCGACGCGATGCCAAGAGCAAAGCCGGTCCGGGACAGAAGAAAAAGGGGGGCGGCAAAAGCAAAAGCAAAGGCAAAAGCAACGGCAAGCCCAAGCAGTAGCAACTCTTGTGGTGGCACTTGGTAGCACCGGGAATTGGTTGCTCAATGCTCCCATCCGAGTTGCGAAGCATCATGCAAAGTTCCATCCGAATCGACAATCCTTGCTCCGGGTTTTTCATTAGGTTCACAAGCTCGAACAGTTCCAATTGGGTCCAAAAGTTGGGAGAGTTGGGTCGATGTCTCATCGGCGAATGTCTTGGAATCAAGTGCAATCAACAGCTCGTAGTCCTCACCTTCGCTCACTGCCTGCTTCCAATTTTTGCACCCGGGATTCATCGCCAATTTGCTCGCATGGATCTCGATGCGAACATTGGAAGCCTTGGCCATACGATTGGAATCTCGACCAAGCCCATCGGAAATATCCATCATCGCGTGGGCGTTGTTTATCGCTGCCCATCGCCCGGCTTCAATCCGAGGCTCAAAAGTCAAATGATGATTGCTCCTGAATGAATCACCCAGGGGCCCAGTGACACAGAGCAGATCGCCAGGCTCAGCACCAGATCGAAGGACAGGCGATGTGCCCGTCGGCATCGAGCCCCCGACGGTAACAGTCAGGGTGAGGGGATGGTCTGGTGAGGCGTGGACCGCGATGTCGCCGCCGATGAGTGGGCAATGCCAGTGCTGTGCCCACTTGCTCAGGGTATCAAAGAGTGCGTCGGCGTGTTGGTAATCTTTGGGTAATACACCCGTTGCCAATGCCCAGCTCGGCCCCCCCCCCATCGCGGCGATGTCCGATACCGATCGGGCGATGGCTTTACGAGCGATGAGGTTGAGATCGGTATCGCTCGTAAAATGTCGCCTTTCGACGAGTTGATCGACGGTGAGGAGGGAGAGTTCGCCGCTTCCAGAGCGGATCACGGCACAATCATCGCCGGGTCCAACGATAATCTCGTTGGACCCGCCAGCGATGAGGTTTCCCGAGCGAGCGTAGATATGGGTGTGGAGATCAGATTCGTTCATACTTGGCAATGGCCCGACTCGCCGAACCACCAAATACTCCATGAGGGATTATTCACCTTCACTCTTGCACGACCCTGTGCCGCACCCACAGCATTCTTTTTTTTTGCAAGTACTGAGTCCAACAAGTTTGTACGCCGGGCAGAACCCACAAAGCCCCGTCAGCACCATGATCGCACCCACTACCGCAACGACGATCCCGAAAATGGCGCCCGCCATCGCATCGAGCACGACAAAGGCCACGACCAAGACAACGATCCCGAGAACGACTCGTGCAGCACGATCCGCACCACCTTCATTTGCTTGCATAACACTTTCCTTTCCTTTGCCCGCATCGCAGGCGTCCGATCACGCACCTGCAGGCGTGTCAGTATCTTCTAAAACTTGGTTTGCATATTCGGTCATCGCATCGCGCAGCTGTTCGAAACTGTCGAGCACATACACGATGTCTTGGAAATGATCGATCTCGAAAGGCGTCTCGATCACCTGCTGAAGATCAAACTTTCGGCGCTGAATCTTGCCCGCGCCCTTGCCCTCTTTGGCATTGAGTGCATATTCAGATTCGGCGTGGGAGGAGATGGTTCCTGAGCCATAAATTTTGAGCCGATTGTCTTCGGAAATCAACCCAAACTCCACCGTGAACCAGAACAACCGCGCCAATGCTTCTTCATGTTCTGGACCAGCGAGCAAGGCAGCCTTGCCGTAGGTCTGGAGGAAGTCGGCAAAGACCGGATCGGCATGGAGCGGGACATGTCCGAACACATCATGGAAGATGTCTGGCTCGGGGAGGTAGTCGATTTTTTCTTCGGGGCGGATGATGACCGTCGACGGGAACTCGCGTCGGCTCAGACAGCAGAAGAATGCTTTGGGGGGGAGGTATCCGGGGACGCCTCGGGATTGCCACCCGGTGAGCTCTTTGAGGTATTCGTTGATCCCTTTGATCTTTCGCCCGGGCTCAAACGGATCATCCACCTCACCAAAGAGTAACGGCACACGGTCGGGGGTCAATCGAATTGCCCGCAGCCCGGTGAGGTAAGTATTGGAAGCCTGCCCTTCAAGCACCGACCAGCGTTTCTCCCACATGGTCTTCCAGACACGATGGTTTTCCTCGGTGTATCGCTCGTAGTGTTGGGTGACATAAAAAGTTTCAGCATCAATTTCTGTATGGTGAAGTTCCGCAGAGTCGTCTGCCGCCTTTTGGGCGCGCTTGGCATCGTCGCCATCGATGATGTTATTGTAGTTGATATCTGTCCTGATCATGGTCGGCTCCTTGTGCGGCTGGGTCGGCAATCATGTTGAAAAATCAGACTGATCGCTCGTGTATTGTAGAATCTTTGCTCCAGATTGCTCTGTTGAAAGCCGATTTCGCGTCTCTCAACAGAGAAACCTCGTTTCATGCAGGATTCTTTCCCAAAAAGATACCAAATCAGTCTAAATCTTGCGCTGACGATTGTGGATGGGCGTCGAAGATCGTCAATACGGGGGCTATACTCGTGACCCGTCGGGCCCGTAGCTCAGTTGGTAGAGCGCACCGCTGATAACGGTGAGGTCGACAGTTCAAGTCTGTCCGGGCCCATTGATGTTCTCAATATCCATGAACCCCAAATCGTTGCGATTTGGGGTTTTTATTTGTGCCTGGCCCACGATGCCCATAGCGAAAGCCGGGCGTGGCATCAGACAATCCTCACGCATACAGCACCTTGACGAGCTTGACCCGGAATGTAGCACAGGCTACAGCGAGTCGTAGCCATTGCTACGACTCGCCCTCGCACGAAATCAGGAAGGCTCCCCCATGAACCATGACGCCCTTGTTCTCTCAACCTATCTTCTGTCACTACCTGCACTTGCAGCCTCAGGCCCGGCAATCGAACCTGATCTGCCAAAGCCCGACAAGAGTGAGTATTCACTCTTCAATCCAACCCCCCGCGAACTCTGGAGGCCGATGAGTGCCGATCGCCCTGATTTCACCGAAAGCCCCTACACCGTCGATGCTGGGGCGGTGCAGATCGAGATGAGTTTCGTGGACTACTCCAGAAACGGGGATGAGGACGCATGGGCCTATGCCCAGACGAACCTCAAACTCGGATTACTCAACAACATGGATCTCCAACTCGTCTTCACGCCTTACACCAGCGCCGATAATGACACGCAAACACAAAGTGGAATCGGCGATACCCAGCTTCGACTCAAGATCAACCTCTGGGGCAACGATGGTGGCGATACGGCCTTTGGGATCATGCCGTTCATCAAGTTACCCACCGCTTCGGATGATCTGGGCAATGGTCGGGTCGAGGGCGGGGTGATTTTTCCGTTTGCGACCCAGATCAGCGAAGGGGTCGGGCTTGGGCTGATGTTCGAGACTGACTTTGTGGATGACGCGGACGATGAGGACTACGCCGCCGAGTTCATCACCACCGGGGTGTTCGGATTTGATGTCACTGAAAAAACGAGGACCTATCTTGAAGGGATCGGTATTTCCAGCACTGATTCAGATGTCGATTTCAAGGGTATCCTCGGGGTGGGAGCGACTTATGATCTTACCAAGAACACGATTCTCGATGCCGGGATCAACATCGGGCTTACTGGGGACGGGGACGATGTGAATCTGTTTACCGGGATTACGATTCGATTCTAAAATATGGAGAATCAACTCGATGATTTAGGCTCAGAATCGGTGGACAACTGATCGGCGATCGCAGCGAGGGTTGGGTCACCATCCGCATTTTTCGCCATCACCTCCGGCGCGAGTACGCCCGCCGTAATCACAAATCGCAACGCCTCTTCGATCGACATTGCAATCTCGACGACCTTCTCCTTAGGCAAATTGATTGTGAATCCAGTAAAAGGCGTCGGCGAGGTGGGAATGAAGACCGACACGACTGTATCGTTTGCAAGTTTATCGATCTCGCGAAGCGAATTACCCGTCAGGAACCCGACCGTCCAAATCCCCGCCGATGGATACTCGACGATCACGACCTTACTGAAGGCCAGTTTATTATCCCCCATGATCATGTCGATCACTTGTTTCACATGGGGGTAGACCTGTTTGAATCCCGGGATACGGGTGATAAATCGTTCAACACGGGCGTAGACGGATTTGCCCATGATGTTGCCCAGCAGCACGCCTGCGAGGTAAATGAGCATAATCGCAATGAATAGCCCGGTAAGATTCAGATACGGATGCTCCTTCCAAAACTTGGCCAAATACTCCCGGCGAAGATCCAGACGCACCGACTCATCCGATACCGTAGGACGAATATCCCGGCTCACCCGCGTATCGAGCACCCGCTGATCGGTCACTTGGAACCACTCGGGGAGCTTATCCTCGTCCATCACCTTGGGCACCACCCAAATCACTGCAAATCGAGTGGCACGGTTGATCGGCTGAGCAACATTATTGAACACAAACCCAAACGCCTGCCAAAGCAGCCAGAGGGTCACCGCGGTGGGAAGCAAAATCGCTAACCCCCGTGAAAAAAAGCGTTTAAAATCGGATGTGAACGAATCGGCCATCATACTCCTTGCCAAATGGGCTCTGTGATGCTCATTGTATGGATTTTCAATGAGCCGCGTTCAGATCATCGACCACATTTCTGATCTATCCGCACTCGGGGTTCGTAGAATCATCACGAATTGGTCAACAGTCAGAACCCAACGGAGCCCAGGAGCCCATCATGCCCATTCTCGTCACCGGCGGCGCCGGATACATCGGATCCCACGCCTGCCAGAGGCTCCTCAAAGATGGGCATACCGTCGTCAGCCTCGATAGCCTCCATCGCGGGCACCGCAAGCCAATGGATATGCTCAGATTCGCCTATCCCAACTCCTTCACCTTTGTCCACAGCGACCTAGGCGATACAAAAACCGTCCTCGACACCCTCAATACCCACGAACTCGACACCGTGATGCACTTTGGGGCACTCGCCTATGTAGGCGAATCGGTTGAAGACCCGTTGTGGTACTACCGTAATAACATCGGCTCGGGCATTGGGCTCCTCGATGCCTGTGATGCGGCTCATGGCGGCAGGGGCATCAAACGATTCATCTTCTCCTCCTCCTGTGCCACCTATGGCGATCCACCAGAGGGCATGATCCCCGTCCCCGAACACTGTCCCCAATCTCCCACTTCACCCTATGGCTTCACCAAACTCCACTTCGAGCACATCCTCAAGGACTACGCAACCAAGCGTGAAATGCAGGACAATCCGATTGCCCTGACGATGCTGCGGTATTTCAATGTTGCCGGATCAGATCGCACCGGAATGCTCGGCGAAGACCACACTCCCGAGACCCACCTGATCCCTGTCGCCATCGATGCGGCATTGGGCAAACGCGATTCGATGTCAATCTTCGGCACCGACTATCCCACGCCCGATGGCACCAACATCCGCGATTATGTCCATGTCGAGGATTTGATCTCGGCCCATGCCTTGGCAATGGATTCGACCCAGATCGGACAAGTCGAGGCGTTCAATGTCGGGATCGGCAAGGGATATTCAGTCCGCGAAATTCTTGATTCGGTCAAGCGCGTCTCAAGCGTAAACTTTGCCGTCCACGATGCACCCAAGCGGGCAGGTGATGCGATTGCCCTGTATAACGATCCGACGAAGATCAAATCGACCCTCGGGTGGGAAGCACAGATTACGGATATTGATGAAGTAGTCGCCAGCGCATTCAACTGGTTCAAGGCCCATCCTGACGGGTATGGTGATTGATCTTCGGTCAACCGGGCCTAGTCGTTGAGTCTTGGGGCAGCGCTGGCGACGAGGCGAATGACGGGAGCTTCAAGGGCCGATCCCAAAGCGACATCTTGGAGATCATCTGGTTGAATGATGAGATCGACCGTTACGCGTTTGAGCCTTGGACCGACATCGTAGTTCATCGTAAAAACGACATCGTTGAGGTTGACAAGCAAGGGTGCTTGGATTTCGCTGTCGTATGAGCCGTTGATGTAGGTGGTGACGATGTACCAAAGCTCGAAAGGCCCAGTCTCGGGATCGCCTTCCCGGCGTTCGAGTCTGGTAATTCGCTCGGTATTACTGACCGGATCACGGAAGGAAACGAATTCGATCCAATCCGATTCGAGCGTAGGGGTGGTGATGGGATTGACCGGATATGGACCGAACTCGTCGCCGGTGCGAATCATGGCTGTGAGTCGCTGCATGACAATGCGGGCGACGACATTGGTCGATGCGCCTTCCGTCGTCACGGTGTAGGATTTGAACGATCCATCAAGGGCAGCCATGGTTGCCGTGAGCAAGGTGGCCGAAATGGTCAAGGCAATCAGCACCTCGACCATGGAAAATCCGCATCGGGTTCGCCCCTTGGCGAAAAGCCTGAAAGTGTTTCGATTCTTCTTTGGGTCCTTCATATCGCACCTTCCTGGTAAGTTCCACGAACTGGAGGCATCGCCAGCGGAAGCATCAACCCCGAAGGCAGGCGCATGCCCGGGACATGGCGAAGTCGAATCTTACCGAATCCGTTGAACGGCACTGGGGTTGACCCTGGGGGTTGAGGCTCGGTATAGGAGACATCGGCAAGCCCATCGCCAGTGGTATCCCACCCGACGATGCGTACACCTCCGATGATGGGCAGGTCTGCGGGATCGATGGATTCAAAGTCGCCGTCAGCGCTACCGAAGTATCCAAGTGAAGCATTGAACCCCGCCGGATTACCAATCGGATTGCCAAAGACATCGATCAAGGGGCCCTCCCCATAGTTTGGATCAAAAGTCAGCAGAAGTGCTCCATCGATAGTCGTGTTTCCGCGGGCATCGAGTACGCCGGCGATGATTGCACCTTGAAGCACAATGTCCTGTTCCGGTGGCGAGTTGAATGACCCAAGATCAACAGAATAGTTGGGGAGCATCATCGAACTTGTGAGGATATCGTCCATATCCATTGGGTCTGGATTCAAGTATCCATTTTCAGGTTCAGTCGGATGCTCCGTTGTGAATTGGGTCGCGCCGGTGAACTGGAGCTTGTTGCGTACCTGAGTGTAGTTGGTGGGGGTATCAGAAACGATTGACCCGACGAAGAGGCAATCGTGGAATCGAATATTGTTGGAGAATGCTTTGGTATCGATGACCCTCTTGCCGTCAATGATGATGGCCTCGGGCAAAAGGTTATAGCTGGCCCCAAAGGTTCCAATCTCACTCAATGGCACATCGCCGACATCGAGCGGGGAAATCGATGCGTCGGTCATCAGAATATACTCGACAGGCGGAATGGCAGAGGGCGGAAGTGTCGGTGGTGAGTTGGCAGCATCCTCCCCCGCATCATCGCCATAGATAATCCGTGGAAACTTGGGTGTAGGCATACCCATGGGATCCAAAAGATTGGTTCCATATTCCGACCAGAGTGGGTGGGTATTTTCAGAGTGGGTCTGCACATGGGTTACACCTACAAAAGTGCAGTTAACGAAAAGCCCATTGAGCCCCATCGGAACTTTGACATTTCGGAAGACCATGTTCTCGAACACCGGCCTCCAGTAGATATCCGAATAACTCGGCGAGTTAAATGGCGATTTTTCGTAGTATGCCCATGCCGAGTTATCAGGCAATCCATCAAAATCCTCATCTTCCCAGATTGGGAAAAGATGTGGAGCATCATCATCCACGGGATTCTGGGCCAATGTCCAAGTCGCAAGAGAAGCTACATCCGTCCCCAATTGATCAGCGACCTGTTGCCAAAATGGATCACCATCGGCAGCTGCAATCAAAGCATTCTCAGTATCAGCAAAGCTTGATGAGTTGATATCAGGCAAAACAAGATTGTCGGCATTGAAAATCAATGCGGGGTCATCTTCATCTGGAACAATCGTTCCACGCAGGCGCTCTTCGATTGGACCTTGCCCATCTTCCCAATCGTTGGCTGAGACTTTAAAGATTAACCCACCTCGTACTTTGGCATACTGGTCCATTGCATCGAGATATCCATCACGCCATCCCAGTTCTGAATCTGGAAAGGTCCCATGGATCTGGTCATAATCAGCAGGATCTTCATCGGCCGGCTCATAAATCCGATTCCCATTCGTATCAATAAATCCATAGATTCCATTTTCGTTACGATCTGGTTTTCCCCCATCAATCAGCAAAGCAAGATCTTCGTCAATCGCTTCCCCACTTGGCCCAACGAATTCGGGTTCGCTGGCATCGAGCCCGGCACGCGTGCCCAAGATCAGATCGGCAGAGAGTGTAACACGATTATCCGAATTGGTATCGTAATGACGGATAAAAATATCCATCTCATCAAGGAACCCATCGTTGCTTGCATCATTAAATGCACCGTCAAGTTCTCCATCGCCATCGTAATCTTGATCGGCAGGTATCCCTGTGCTCTCGATGGGATGTCCATATCGAAGCCGATTGTCGCCATCAGTATCAAAGGCGGCAATCCCCGTCCAAAACTCCGTGATCTTCTGGTCAAGGATCGGATCGAGCCCGAAAAAATCTGACCGCATAACGATCGGATCACCATTCGCGAAATCAACTTCATCAAACCGTGCCCCGAGCTTACCTTCGATCTGCACATTCTTCCCGATGAGTATTTTGGAATGCGAAATAATGGCCTGATCGACCGACTTGACTATTTTATAATCTCGTGTGATGGTTCGGCGAATTGGTTTGTTGTTTCGCTGAAAGTCATAAACGATGCCTTCAACAATCACACGAATATACTCTCCACCGGCAAGTGGCGCATACCGTATCTGATATGCTGGTGGCGGATTGCTACTCTCAGGATTATCCCAAGACTCGAGAAGTACCGCAGGAGTATTGACCCACCCAACAGATTGATACACACCAGATGGGATTCCACCTGGCGCCGACTCGATTCGGGGGTCATCAACAAAATCAAAACCAGTAAGAATATTGATGTCAGCGCTATGCGCATTGACCAAGGCCTCGGCAATTCCCACGGGCAAAACTGCCTCGGAATATCCCTCGCGTGGGGGTGCAACTTGGTAAGCGCCAATCAAAGCACTATCACCCATCCACAATGCCCATGAAACATCAGCATCAATGTCACTCTCTGCAACGATGAACCGTGACGAGGCCTCATTGAGCCGATGCTCAGCGACCGCCAGACCTGTCTCGGCAGCACTCATGGCGCGCATCACATGCAAATGCATGCTTGCTGTGCGAATATTGCCTGTCGAGGCAACTGCCATTGCAGCGACCAAAGATCCAAAAATAATCAAAAACATCATCGCCAATACCGAAGCGATCCCCCGTCGAAGGCCAATCACCTTGCGTTGATGAGATCGACGAATGAATCGTCGGGCTTTGATTATGCGATGTGTGGGTGCAGGGCTTGTCATAACTTCTCAACCTCTCACATCCCTTCTCAGGGAATGATCCAAGACACGGTCGTCACCAAGTCCGCCTGGATATCGTTAACCCCCTGATAAAACACCAGTACGCTCACGCGCAATGGATACTCATCGACTTCTCGCCCAGGAAATGCTCCATTTGGCACTTCGAAATACGCATCATCGTGAACGATTGATGTATCGAATGGATCTATTTTTTCGACGAATACCGTTTGAAACCATCCGCGCATCGCATCACCACTAAAGAGTTGGTCGGCATCGGTAAATCCCTGTTCGACACCATCATGCGAGAGCGCAGGAATAACCTCCCCAAAGGCATTGATCGGCCCCGGGAGATCATTGTCGACAAGACCGGGTGTACCGATGTATGAGAAGGTGATGCCATCGAAATCGTCAACATCATCGAAGTCGCCAACAGTCACCTCCCCAGCGTCATATCCCCATCCGGAGAGGATCATGTTCCCACTTCCATCATCAACAAGGGTGATGCCGTTGACTGGATCGTGCTTGGGCAGGTTGCGTGTGAGCTCTCTGATTTCGTTGGCAAGGAAGGTGGCACTTGCTGCATGTGACGACCATTGATTGGAAACAATAAACGCAGATTGCGCATCGACCATCGCAAGGACCCCGACCCCGATAATCACAGTGGCCATGGAGGTTTCGATGAGTGTAAACCCACCTTGACCTCTTCGCCCCCTTGATTGTCTGGAATTCGATAATCGGTTTCGCATGGTCAAACTTCTCCCTTGCTCATCGTGGCGCATCGCGCTCGTCAACGATCGCTGCTGTCCATCAAGCATCCATTACGACACGAGCTGGCTCATCTTGAAGATCGGAAGGATGATCGCCATGGCGATAAATCCAACGATTGAACCCATTAGAATGATCATGATGGGCTCGATCATTCCGGTAACCGCTTTGATGTGGTCTTTGAGCTGCTTGGCATAAAAGACCGATATCTCATCGAGCACCTCTCCAAGCTTACCGGACTCCTCACCTGCAGCGATCATTTGAATCACCGCTTTTGGTAAAATTGTGCTGCCCTGAAGTGGTTCCGCAATTTTTCGCCCTTGCTTGACTGACCCATGCACTTTGCGCCACATGCCCTCAAAAATTTTGTTTCCCGAAATTTCAGAGGTGATCGTCAGGGTATCGAGCATGGGCACGCCGGCGTTGATGAGCTGACCCATGGTCTGGAGTGACCGGGTAATATACAGCGACCGGAACATGCCTTTGATCACTGGGATGGTAAGTTTCATTTTGTCCACCCAAAAAGACCCAACCTCCGTTTTGACAAAAGCAAAACTCGCTCCGCCGATGACCGCAACCCCGCCGAGGAGAAACATCCATTGATCGGTCAGCGTCTTCGAGAGCATCATCAGAAAATTGGTTGCCCAAGGGAGCACATCCTCTTTGCCCTCAAAGATCGTGTAGAACTTGGGGAGCACGAAGGTAAGCAGGAAGACCGTCACCGTAACGGCCATGCCACCAATGATCGCAGGATAAATCGAAGCACCGATCACCATTTTCTTGGTTTCGATCTGCTGGGCGATGTATCCACCGATGCGATCGAGCATCTCCGAGAATGACCCCGACATTTCCGATGCCCGAACCATGTTGACATAAAGAGGACCGAAGAGCTTCGGGTGTTTGGCCAAGGCATCCGAAAACTGTTTGCCGCTCTCGACATCGGCCTTGAGCTCATTGATAACCTTCTTGAAAACCTTATGATCGGTCTGGTCGGCGATGCCATCGAGGGCGGCACGAAGATTGATCCCCGCGCGAATCATGACTGAAAGCTGGGTGGTGAAATCGAGCACATTCTTCTGTGTCGCTCTCTTGTTGTTCATTGCCGAGAGGGTGCTCATCAGCCCATCTGATTTGTGTACCCCCTTGTCTTGATCGACCGCCATCACATGAACGCCCTGATTACGCAGAATCGCAGCAGCAGCAGCAGCACTGTCGGCAGCCATCGTGCCTGATTGGATCTTGCCGTCCTGTGATTTGACTTGGAAACGATAGTTTGGCATCAGAACTTCTCCCTACTTCATGGCTTTAGGCAACAAGCTGGCGTTCGAGCTTGTCGGGGAAGACAGCCTTGGCAATCGCGTCCTCTTTGGAAATCGTCCCGTTAAAATACAGCTCGGCAATTGACGAATCCAACGAGCTCATTCCAATCGCCCGCGAGGTCTCGATCACATTGGGAATCTCGAAGATTTTGTTTTCACGGATCAGGTTGCGAACCGCAGGCGTGCATAAGAGCGTCTCCACCGCAGGCACCATCCCTGGGCGATCCGAGCGGGTAAAGAGCGTTTGTGAAACCACGGCCTGCAAGGTCGTCGAGAGCATCGAGCGAATCTGGCTCTGCTGACCCGATGGGTACATGTCAATAATACGAGACACCGTTTGCGAAGCATTGACCGTGTGCAGCGTAGACAGCACCAAATGCCCGGTTTCACCTGCCGAGATCGCCAGTGAAGTCGTTTCCAAATCACGCATTTCGCCCACGAGAATAATATCTGGGTCCTGACGGAGCGCATGCTTGAGTCCAGAGGTAAAGCTGATCATGTCTCGCCCGAGCTCACGCTGTTCGATCAGGCATTGGTCCGATTCAAACATATATTCGACCGGGTCTTCGAGGGTGATGATGTGCTTGGAGTATCGCTGATTCATCGACTGGATCATCGCCGCGAGCGTGGTTGATTTCCCTGAACCAGTATCGCCGGTGACGAGTACCAACCCACGCGGGAGATAAGTTAGTCGGGCAATGACTTCGGGCAGTCCCAAGGCGCTCAAGGGCGGCACCTTGGTCTTGATCGCACGCATCGCCAATCCGATCACACCTTTTTGCATATGAGCATTGACACGATATCGGGCAAGTCCAGGAACCTCATATGAAAAATCCGCATCCTTATCACGGGCAAAGATTTCAAGCACCTCCTTGTTGGACATGCTCTTGAACATCTCCGCGACCACCATAGGGTCCATCGGAACATCCCCCATGGGTTTGATCACCTGATGCACTCGCATTGAGGCGGGTTCACCCGAGACAATATGAATATCCGAAGCGTCGGCTTCATGTGCTTGACGAAGGATGGCATCGAGTTCCACAGCGTGTTCTCCAAGATTGGCAATCACTGCCCACTATCACCGCGCCCAGATCACAATCCCGGGCTTCTTCCCAGTTCATCGGTGGTTTGATGGGCCTGATTCAAACCCAAGCCGTGAGAGCATGTGAAATCCCTGCCGGTTATGCGGGTGAATCTTGACTTCAACATGGATCTGATCTGGGGACATGTAGTCCCAGTCGGCACAAACGATACAATCGGACCGCAACTTGGCACAAAGGCAACCAGCATATTGCGCCGATCTTCAACACCAACTTCACTTTTGCTTCGACCATGAATCGCGCAACGAAGCCGTCCGGTTGAACACCATCTTCTCAGGCGTCGAATCCGCATCCACGCAGAAATACCCGGTCCGCTCAAATTGGAATCGCCGAATGCCGTCCTCCCAGTTCGGTTCGTCATCCCGTTTCTGCACCAACCCCGGTTCGATCTTGGCATTAAAAACGATCTTAAGCGAATCTGGATTTAGATCGTCAAGATGGTCGCCGGTCTTCTTGCCGGGGCGCTCGGCCATATACAACCGATCAAACAACCGAACCTCAGCATCAACCGCATCGTTGACATTCACCCAATGGATCGTGCCTTTGACCTTACGGACCTGACCATCACTTTCGGGTGGTGGATTGTTGCCGCCTTTGGTTTGGTGGTCGTAGGTGCAATACACCTCAATGACATTGCCATCGCTATCGCGCTTGTAGTCATGACACTTCACCCAATACCCACAGCGCAGACGCACCTCGCGCCCAAGACCAAGCCGAAAGAACTTCTTGGGCGGATCGATCATAAAATCCTCTCGCTCGATCCAAAGCTCACGAGCAAAATTGATCGTCCGCGATCCAAACGATTCGTCCTTGGGATGATTCGGAACCTCCATCGCCTCGACACGATCGGCATCGCCATGCTCGTCCCAGTTGGTGATGATGAGCTTGATCGGATCGAGCACGACCATCCGTCGCGGTGCCCGTTCGTTGAGGTCTTCACGGACCATGTTCTCCAATCGTGAGAAATCGACCATCGCGTTGAATTTGGTGATCCCGACATCTTCAGCGAGTTTCCAGAAGGATTCAGGGGTATAGCCTCGCCTGCGAAAACCCGCCACCGTAATCATCCGCGGATCGTCCCACCCTTGAACATGGTTCTCTTCGACCAACTGACGCATGAAACGTTTGGACATATTCGTATACGACAAGAACAAGCGCGAGAACTCGATCTGCTGAGGATGGTGAATCTTGTCCTCATCGTTTCGCCCTTGATTGATCGCCTCAATAAACCAGTCGTACAGCGGGCGATGATCCTCGAACTCAAGTGTGCAGAGCGAATGGGTGATGCCTTCGATCGAATCCTCTAAACCATGCGCCCAGTCGTACATCGGGTAGATATGCCAAGTGTCACCCGTCCGATGGTGAGGCGCATTGACAATGCGGTAGATCAACGGGTCTCGCAGGTTCATGTTCGGCGAGTTCATATCAATCTTCGCCCGAAGTACCCGTGACCCATTCTCAAACTCGCCCGCCTTCATCCGTGCAAACAGACCAAGGTTTTCTTCAACACTCCGATTGCGGAAGGGCGATTCTTGGCCGCCGTCTTTGAGGTTGCCGCGACCGCTGCGAATCTCCTCGACGCTCTGGTCATCGACATACGCCAATCCCTTCTCGATCAGCTCGATCGCCCAGCTATACATCTGATCAAAATAATCCGAAGCAAACTTGGCCTCCCCTTCCCAGGTCGCGCCGAGCCATTCGAGATCATGCTTGATCGAATCGACAAACTCTTGTTCTTCTTTGGCCGGGTTGGTGTCATCAAAGCGCAGGAAGAACCGCCCGCCATACTCGCGGGCAATCCCACAGCTCAGGCAGATGGCTTTGGTGTGCCCAAGGTGCAGATACCCGTTTGGCTCAGGCGGGAACCGCGTCGTGACGATCGAACGATCGCCGGGGGCTCCCCACTTGCCGGTTTCAATGTCGGCGTCGATGATCTGCTGAATAAAATGGCGTGATTCCACTGCTTCAGTCATGCGCTGGCTCCTCATATGAGTCATTGTACGCAGCCAAACCGCTCTCTATTCCCCCACCGCCGGGTATTGCTGCCCGCACTCAGGACAGTTCCTCGACCCCACCCAAACCTCATCGCCCAGCGCAGATTCAAGCCCTTCGAGATCGTACCCGCAACCGATACACCAAGGCCGAAACCGTTGAGCATTTTGGGGTTCCGCTGGTGTGTGCTTGAACATCCGGATGGTGAGCAGGTAGAAAAACAAGCCACCCAGAAGACCTGAAACGAAAATAAACCCGCCCGATCCAATACCAAAATGCTTAGCTGCTTTGAGCAGGGGAAAGGCAAGGGCAGCGAAGAAGAGAGTGAAACAAATACTTCCCACGACAACAGTGAAAAATGATCCAAGCAATCGTTCGGTCTCGCGAAATCGTCGAATATCCTCTTCTGGAACAAAGCCGAGACGGCGAACAGCTATGGAGCCATAACTCAACGACCGCCAGAGCATGCTCCATATGGAGATCGGCCTCCATTGCCCCACAGCCGATTCATAATGAATAATCCCCATCAGCCTCGCCCGCTCGCCGACATCAAGCGAATCAGACCCCAGCCGATCAATCGCCTCGATGAGTTCATCGCGCTTCAACTCATTCACGCGGGAATCGCACCGAGAAAAACTGGCTCTACCTCGCACCCTTCCCCCGGCTCCCATCCATGAAACCTTGGCTGGGCAAATCCCAATCGCTTGGCCATCACTTCCATCGCCTCCTCGTTCTGGTCCACAAGCACTGCACTGCGTCCCATGCGGATCGCGGACTCGCCGATCGTCCCGCTGCCTGCGAAGAAATCCAAGACTCGATCGCCGGGGTTCGTATGCACTTTCATCATCCGATTAATCACACCCAGAGGCTTCTGGGTTGGGTATCCGGTTTTCTCTTTGCCATTGGGCGAGACGATCGTGTGCCACCAGGTATCCGTAGGCGTCTTACCACGCTCGGCCTTCTCCTTGGTCACCAATCCCGGTGCCATATACGGAATCCGATCAATATCGTCGTACCGATAGGTGTAGTCCTTGGGATTCATCGCGTACCACAGAATCGTGTCGTGCTTGGACGACCATTTCTTCTTCGAGCGGGCGCCATAGTCATACGCCCAGATGATCTCGTTGAGGAATGAGTCTCGCCCAAAGATCATGTCACACATCACCTTAGCATAATGCACTTCTCGATAATCAAGATGCAGGAAGAAGCTGCCATTGGGTTTGAGCAGGCGCTGGGCTTCGAGGATTCTGGGCTCAAGAAAGAGCATAAAATCATCAAAGGTATCGACAAAGGTTTTCGTGCCCATCCGGACGGTGCGGTACTGCTGACCTTTGAATCCTTTTCGATCGCCATCGTCATCGCGGATGGTTTTGATGCGTGTTCTGGCCTGCGTTTTGCCGGTATTGAAGGGCGGGTCGATGTAGATCATGTCGAATGATCCAGTATCGAACGATTTGAGCACTTCGAGATTATCGCCGAAGTGGATATCGAGTGTCGGGACGGCCATGCTTACTCCTTGGTTGCCATCGAGTATACCGACTCCTCGCACCGATCGATCCGATTGAGCACCGATTTCTTCCCCAGAATCCCCAGCGTCTGACCCAACGGCGGCGAAACGGCCGCGCCTGTCACCGCGACCCTCAACGGCTGGGCAACCTTGCCCATCCCGACACCCTGCGACTCGGCGAAGTCCTTCACGGCTTGTTCGATGGCTTGAGCCGAGAAGTCATCCATCGCCTCGACCACGGCTCGGAACCCGAGCAGGAGTTCGAGTCCTTTTTTGTCGCCTTTGATGAGGGCTTTGTGGACGGCCTTGCCGTCGTATTGAATCGCATCGTCAGCGACCAACGCAAAGCCAACGACCCCGCGTCCGTCGGCCAGCGTCTTGCATCGCGTCTTCACCGCTGGGGCAAGTGTCAGCATCGCATCGGCATCGAATCGATTGGCAAGCTCCGGATCGTATTGCACCGCCCAGTCATACCAAATCTCGGCAAATGTGTCATCGGTGAGAGCGGCGATTGCGTCGCTGTTGAAACTCAAAAGTTTTACCCGATCAAACTTCGACTGCCCTTTACCCATGCCAGCCATCGAAAAGTGCGACGCGAGGTAATCCATGTCGAAGCGTTCGAGATCGGTACCATCATCGTTCTTGGTCTTTGGATTCCACCCCAGCAAAGCAAGGTAATTATTGAGCGCCTTGGGCAGATACCCAGCGCGGCGAAAATCCTCAACATCAATCTCAGGAAGCGTGATCCCAAGCACCTTGGCCAGCGCGATCAAATCGTCCGAAGCAAGTTGGCAAGTCTTGTCCTTGAGCCACGCTGCGAAGTCCTCGTCATTCATTGATTCGATTGGCGATGATTCAATCCCTTGTTCCTTGACCGCCTTCTTGGCCAGTTTGTCCTTGTCCCGCTTGGACATCTTCGACCCATCGGGATTAAAAATCAGAGGCATATGCCCATAACTCGGCGTATCAAACCCCAACGCCCGCTGCAACGCGATATGCCTCGGCGTATTAATCAAATGCTCCTGCCCACGCAGCACATGCGTCACCCCCATCAACGCATCATCAACCACCACCGCGAGGTGATAGGTCGGGAACCCATCGCGTTTGCGAATAATGAAATCATCGAACTCCTCAGGCTCTACCGTCACCTCACCAAGAATTGCATCATGAACGGTGATGGGTTCATCGGGCATCTTGAGCCGAACAACATGAAGCTCACCGGCATCAACCCGTGCGATACGCTCCTCAAGCGGCACCTCAAGCCCCGCCCGGTTGTACTTGTACCCGGTCTTGGTCGCGATGGCCTCTTTGCGGAGTGCTTCGAGCTCTTCAGGTGTTTCAAACGCCGGGTAAGCTTTATCCTCTTCGATGAGTGTACGGATGTGTGTGTTGTAGAGATCAAGCCTCTGCGCCTGAAAGAATGGGCCGACATCGCGTGGGTCGCCGCCGAGTGTCTGACCCTTATATTCCAACTCGGGCCCTTCATCCCATTCGATCCCAAGCCACGCAAGGTCTTCGAGGATGCCCTTCATTGAAGACGCCGACGAGCGTGTCTGGTCTGTATCCTCGATCCGAAGCACAAATTTGCCACCCGCCTTCTTGGCAAATGCCCAGCAAAGCAAGGCCGTGCGGGCCCCGCCAATATGCAAATGCCCAGTGGGCGAAGGTGCGAAACGAGTGATGCAACTGGCGGTTTTCATGGAATCGGTCATAGGTGAAGAGTTTAGGAGCCCAAATACTTCCTTGCCCTATCAAGTGAGATCATGGACCACATAATCTGAGTTCCTCAAACCGCCTTCGAGTAAAAAGTGTCGGCAGATTCGTAAATGCCGTCAGGCGTATGAATAGAAATTTTGTTGGAAAGCAAATCAAAGTACGGCAAAATCAAAAAAATGCTTCCAAACAACCCCCTCTTCTTTACGAATATGCGACAGTCCAAGAACAGCCATATTCATTCCCACAGAAAGGCCCTGCCTGGCAGATTTTAACTGCAACACCACCCCCGACGCCCGCTCGGGCTGGCGCGTGCAGATTTCATCTTGGCGCGGGAAAGATTAAACGGCAAAATGAGTAGAGCCAGCGGTCGCGGGTG
>JALSHH010000020.1 GCA_026982335.1 Phycisphaerales bacterium | reverse complement strand
CCGCCCACTGCTGGCCCCATTGAGCCGCTCGCATACCGTCGTCCCAGGCATATACGACCCGCTCACCCCACCCAACAACCACTCAGGCTTGGGCTCAGGCTGCACCAGATGCGACTTGGCGCCGAGTTCCTGCAATCGAAGCCCAAACCGTTCGCGCGTCTCCTCGATCCCCTCGCGATTGTTCCCCCCCGTCGGAATCCCCACATGGAGACGCAAGTCCTCAAGCAAAAAATCGCACTTGCGCGCGATACACTCGGCCACCCGTTGTTCTGTTGCTGAAAGTTTCACCAACGAGTCTAGCCTCACACCAAAACCCGCTTCCAGCAAAACAATCCACGATTTTAACCAATCACACTTTAGATTCAATAGGGCACGATCGCCAAAACAATTTTTCATCGTCCATTTACTGTACAATCTGCCCAAGATCGATCACTGCCCCGCTCGGAAAATACAAATCCACATTAAGCTCATCACGCCCAAGCGAAGTAAACACCAGATTCGTCCGTCCAGAGTTCGCGGCATGAATCAAATCCGCCATCGAAGGTCCCGCATACCGCCCATTATTCTGACGATTGGCATGAAGGTGATAATGCACCAACGACCGATCCGAGAAACGGAACATATCGTCCGAAGCCACAAACCGCTCGTCATCAATCCGATCCCGAGACCGAGGCCGATACAGCACCGCCCGGAATCCCTCCTCCTCATCATACTCGATCACCCCACCATACTCCGTCGATGTATCCTTCCTATCAAGCTCACGCTGGCGGAAAATCTGCTCAACAACCCCTCGGCTCCCCAACGAATCATCCACCACCAAAATCGTCAGCAAATCACCCCAACTCAATACATCACTCCAATCACCAAGTCGCTCAAGGCGACGCCCTTCGCCCCGCTGACTCTTCCGCTTATGGTGCTTACGCAAACTCATCCGCGCCGAAGCAACCCCGTACAATCCATCACGATCAAGCGACAACCACGCAGGCCGATTCACACCCGCCCACCGAATCGCCTCCAGATGCCGCATCGCAAGCCCCACACGCTGTCCTTCATCAAGACCCTCAACCTGCCGGGCAACCTCATCCCACCATTGCCTATTGAGCCGATCATTGCGCTGGTCGGAATGATGCCTCAAATTCGTCAACCACTGAATTTCCATTGCCGTATCAGGCAGCACCCCAAGCTCGTCATACGCCGCACGCAAATCCGCAACCAACACCCGCGAAGCGCTCTCAGCATCAGGACCAACCTCCATCCCAATCAATGAACGCCGAAGTTCACCCGTCAGATCAAGCCTCGACAAAAGACCCCACGCATCATCACGAGTCCGCTGCGCCAACCGCAACACCGCCTGTTCACGCTCGTCCCCGAGCCCCTTGGTCGGCTGCAAAAACACATCAAAGACAATCTGCTCAAGGCTTTGCCCAGGAACAAGCGCCAAAAGAGCTGCTCGCTCATCACGATCAATATCAGGAACATTGGGACTCACCCGTGCATAGCTCCGCACCAACGCAGGAACCAGCTCAACCCATCCACCCTCAACCGCACGCCGGGCCATCATCCCAACCGCCTCAGGAGATCGCTCTGTGGGCAACAACAACCGCGCCATCGTCCGCGAATCCGCACTCCCCTCCGCCGACTCATCCGACATCAACAACTCGAGCACCGTCAACCGAAGCTCCGAACTCGTCGCATTCGACCACGCAAGATTCTTGAAGGCCTGACGCGTCCGCTCACGAACACGAACACCAGATTCTACCTCGCCCCACGCTTGCTTCGCCGCCCGAACACGATCCCGCTCAAGCAGCTCAGGATTCCGCAAATCCAAAAGTGGATTCCCTGTTGGTGTAAAGCGACTACTCGACGAGCACCCTCCCAAACCCAAAGAAAGACACACTGCCAACCCCACGCACAAAGCGACAACATTCCGTTTGCCTGTCAAGCAGGATTTGTTCTTCTTCATCGTCTCAAAGTGTAGTGGGTTTCCCCACCCTTCGCCCGCAATCCAACCCTGCCACCAACATTTCTTTTCGTGCCCAACCAACCCCGAACTGGAACCACCGCCCAAACCAATGCTAGAATCACGCCACACAAATCACCCGCCCCAAAATACGCAATGACTCAACCAACCCCACACAGCCAAGATCTCCACGAACGCGTCGCATTTGTCATCGACCGCATCCGACCGGCCGTCCAAAACGACGGCGGTGACATCGAACTCGTCGAAGTCACCAAAGATGGCATCGTCAAAATCAAAATGCACGGCGCATGCGTAGGATGCCCATCCTCCAACATGACCCTCCGCATCGGCATCGAACGAAATCTCAAAGATCGAATCCCCGAAGTCACTGCTGTCCAAGCGGTTGATCAAAATGCATCCAAATCCTGATCTCCCCAACAAACACCCCCCGATTCTTCACCAAAGAATCCTTCTTCCTGCCCACGAAACATCGCCCATCGCCGTAATTCCTCCTCATCGCACGGGTTGCAACAATTTCCTTTGCCATACCCCATCTCCGTGATATACTCCCATAACGCATCGGCCAACGATGGCCACAAGAAGTTTGGAGCAAAGGATGCTGGTAATCACAAGAAGAGAAGGCGAAGAAGTCGTCATTGGCGATCCAAAGAACCCCATCGGCGTCGTTCGCATCGCCTCAGTCAAAGGCGAACGAGTACGAATCGCATTCGACTTCCCCAGAGATGTCGAAATCCATCGCCGAGAGATCGCCGACCAAATCGTCATCGAACTCGACGATCCACCATCAGTCATCGGCGAAATCAAACCCGCCACCGCCAGCTCCTAACTCTGGTAGCACGGGCTTCCAGCCCGTGTCTTCATCTTCCCCAATCAATACCCGCCAAAAAACACCCCGCCATCAGCAGGGTGTTTTCTTTTCTTCACACATCAGCTCAGATCACTCCGGATCCCCGCCGCTCATGTCATACACCCAGCCCTCGACCGCACGATCAAACTCTTGGATATCTCCATCGCTAAAGAACAACCCGATTTCCTTGGCCGCCGCTTCAGGTGAATCCGAACCATGAATCAGGTTAAACGAGTTCGACACCCCGAAGTCACCCCGGATTGTCCCCGCATCTGCCTTGGACCCGAAGGTTGCCCCCATCATCGAGCGTGCAATCGCGATCGCACCCACACCACGCACCGCCATCACCAACACCGGCGAGGAGGTCATGAACCCAACCAACCCATCATAAAAAGGCTTGCCCTTATGATCCGCATAATGCGTTCCCGCAAGCTCTTGTGAGATCGTCATCATCTTCATCCCGACAATCGCCAAACCTTTTTCTTCAAAGCGTGTGATGATTTTGCCCATCAGCCCTCGCTGCACCGCGTCAGGCTTAAGAATAATCAATGTCGTTTCCATAGCCAGTATCTCCTCCATCCAATGGTTTCGTTTCGTGTTTCAACAACCCAAACCCACTCGGCAACCGCCAAGAAGGCCCGGATTGTAGGCAGCCCCCAACGCCTCGTTGACCTCATTCTCTTTTGAAATCTCTGAACAATCGCGCAACCGGCCTCCATTTTTCTCCGTATCGTCTTGTGGGCCAAGTTCATTGGCCTTGAAACAGGAGATTGACCAATGCCGATCCGGAAGAATGCGCCGATGGGGTT
>JALSHH010000019.1 GCA_026982335.1 Phycisphaerales bacterium | reverse complement strand
CTCTCAGTTTGTTGATGATCTGTTCTGCTGAATGCCGTTTTCTGGCCATGTCTTCCTGCCTTCCAAATACGCCCATTCTACGAGGATACTCGCATAAAGAATGGACTAGGATTTGGGGGGCAGGTCATGGTGTTGGCGGGGCTGTTGGGGGACCAACAGCGGCTGGAATTGGAGCGACTGTTGGCTCTGTGACTGGGTCTGGTGCCGGGGTGATTGCGCTAATAGGTGGAGGATTTGGCACAATTTTCGGTGCGATTACGGGGGGAGTTGTAGAACATTCGGATCGAACGAATAATATACATCGAAGGTATCGCGCCGGTTTGCGGTCATGCGAGAACGCCTATGATCAGTGCGTGGCGAATGGAGGGGATTGGCCAGAATGGGGTGATAGCCTGCTTGTGCCGCCGCAATGATGAAACGAACAATCATATTCGGGTGTCCTCGGCGATACTTTCGACAGTTTATATTCCCGGGCACCATCGCCATTGCTGTAATCACATTGGCCGGATTTGTCCTCCTCCTCCTCAAGGTACTGGCCGTCAACTTTCCCGAGTGGATTGCGATAGCAGTCGTATGTGTTCAGCTTGTTGCTTGGGTTTGGCTGTGGGTGTCGATTATTCGTGGGCTTCTGCTTGTGCGCTCTTACAAACGATCCAAAGGCTTGCGATGCCTTGTCTGTTGGTACGAAATGCTCCCCAGTCAAACCCAATGCCCCGAGTGCGGAACCCCTTGGGCGCATCCAACGCTCAAAGGCTCGCTGTGGGATATCCCACAATAGCGACACAATGAACACCACCTCACCCACGATTTATTCGTGGGCTTTTTTTACTCAAGCGTCTCGATCTTCGGCCGCCAGGCCCCGGTCAATCTTGAAGAATGGCAAATCTCCAAAGCCGAAGACAGCTAAATCTGCTTCAAGAATGCACACACAAAGCCTATTCGTAAAACGAATGGGTTTTTGTTGTAGATCGGCTTGACAGATGTTCGGGGGGGGGTAGGGTATTTGTCACAAGGAGGCAAGTAAATGAGAAATAAAAAGGATAGAGTAGTACGATCGGCATGTGTTTTCGCAATAATTTGCTCTTTCGCGTCTGTTGCGGTTGCGGGGTTTCCTCCGGGATATCTTTGGGGGCTGGCCTACTGTGGGCCTGCTGTGAATGATACTGAAGAAGCATGTCTTCTATGTTGTGATCACGCAGGAGATGAGTTGGTAATCCCTGCGGGTGATGTTTCCGACTGTCAGCAGGCGTGCAGGGATTCTGTTTTTCCCGGCCCGCCGTCGCTATGGGAAAGATTTAGTCTTTGGCTCTTTGGCTGAACTATACGATGAAAATTAGATTAAACACAACACGCCGGTTCTTGTTGACAGCACTTGCAGTAGTTGTGGGCACCGTGATTTATTTTGCGATCCGATACATTAACGATCCGTTAGGCCCGGTGTTGCGAGCGGAGTTGCCCGAAGTTCCTGAGGAAAAGAATCCGAAATCACCATATAGTGATCAGTATGTCAACGACAAGCGAAGGCTTGTTAATCAAATGGCGAGGAAAACTCGCTGGTCAGACGAAGACACCCAGTGGCTTGTCAAGATTATAGAATCAGGATGGCCTGACATTGAGCAACCGGATTTTTATGAAAACCAGTCAATGCATGAGGCGTTTAAGTTCTATGGGTTAGCCATGTCGATTATTTCCGGGCGGATTGGTCGTTCAATACCTATTCCATCGGAGATCGAAGAGGCTGGTATTCGTGCGATCATCGAGAACCTTGATCATCCACAATGGTATGTTCGTCAGGTGGCGGTATCGAATACCTATAACTCTGGTTTGCTCGAAAGGGCTAGCATTCTTGACAAGGTTCGCAAAATAGCGGCCAGTGATCCTGACGAACAGGTTCGCCGCACTGCCCAAATTAAGCTCGATGCGTTAGTCCCTGGCGATGAGTAAGCGTGCATCAAAGATCGAAGTATGGAGTGCTTTCGTATTGGTGATGGTGGCAATGTTGCTTCTTGGCGCAACTTTGGTGGTTCCGCTCGTTGTTCGAATAGGTAAAGCGACAAGCGGTGAACACCCGCGCTCGGATTGCCCGAGTTGCCCGAAGGGGGCCGCGAATGAACCGTAAGGCATTTTCTCTGATTGAACTATTCGTTGTTATCAGCATTGTTGCGATTTTAATCACAATTCTGTTGCCCGCAATATCTGGCGTCATTGAGTCTGCCCGTCGACTACAGTGTGCCTCAAGTCTGCGTACACTCGGGCAGGGTTTATCAATGTATATTGAATCGGGCGATAAACTATTGCCGTATGCGAGATGGGTTCCCGATTTGCAAATGGAAAGAGACGCTCCATTTGATATCATCGCAACCGAGCTCGGCATTCAACTGCCCCAATTGATATCTGATGAGTATTCAACTGATCAACCTTTTGCATGCGCATCTGATCGTGCGGTTGCTCCAGAGACCGGGTTCAGTTATCTTTATACTCCGTTCTCATTTTTTTCTGTGCTTCCAGAGGAAAATAGAAGGCGAGTTGTCACGCGAATGTTTACCACAAATTCATGGTCTGTCCTCATTCAAGATCGATTCGGATATCATAGAAATGGGACTAAAAATATACTACGAGCAGACGGTGCCGTTGAACCATTCGACATCGAGCGTGGACTTGGCGTATACGAACCATAAAGCGAATCACTCCAGCACAAACCGCGTATCCATCCACAGCTTCTCCACCCGCTCGACAAACCCCGGCGAACTGGGCAAATCCATCCCGCACCCGATCAACAAATCCACCATCCCCGCATAGTCATCGAGCCCGACAAACTCGCATCCAACCCTCGGCGTGCCCTCGTGCGTCCCCGCTTGGGCCTCGGCGAGCCCGGCCATGTTGTGGTAGTTGCCCAGAGGCAAACATACGCAGGTCGAGCAGTACCCATAGCTGCAATACACGCTCGCTTCGCACGCACCCCCAGCCATGAGTTTGCGTTGCCATTTCCACTTGGGCATCTCGCTGACCTTCTGCGAAGCCGTCGGCATCGAAGGCCCGCCCGCGATTCGCTCAGCGACCTTGGCGACCGCCCCGGTGAGTTCGGGCGAGAAAATACTGATCCGATCGCCAACCCGCACGATCGGGCCGCCGTGGATTGGCGAGTCGGGGAAGGCGCGTGAGTTTTCGAGCGCGATGATCCGCGAGCCTTTGGGCATGAACCTGTCTCGGCTCGCTCCAATGGCCCCGATGAACCCGACTTCTTCAGCCCGCGTAAAGAGCACACGCACATCGCCGATGTCGGTGCCCGATGCTTTGAGTTTGGCCAGTTCATCAATTGCCGAGAGCGCCGCCGCGACGGCTGCCAGATCATCGCACGCATTGGTATGAATAATCCCGCCGAACTCATCATCGACGATCTTGGCATCGGGCAAATCCCAAGTCCCGATCGTGCCGATTTCAATCGTTGCCGATTCGTCGAGCGTACAGGTGTATCGCTTGAAAGGCTTGATTGATTTCTCTTCGCCCTTGTCGTTGGTTGCTTTGATTTCTTCGCCGATGGTGCCCATCGTGAAGCAGGTGTCTGAGCAATGAAGCCGTACCTTGGCATCGGGGAAGTAGTCGGCCATCACCCCGCCTCGGAATGAGAGGATGAGTTTGGTGTCCGATTCAATCTCTTCGACGACGAAGGCCGGGTGATCGAGGTGGGCGGTGAAGTAGGTCGGATGGTCAGATTCGGGTGTTCCGACGATGCGAATCTCGAAGTTCCCATAGGGATCGCTGTGTTTAGAGAGGTACGCCCGCTGGCTGAGCCAATCGTCGATCCACGCGATGACGCGCTGTTCTTTGCCCGCTGCGGTGGGGAGTTGTGTGACTTCGAGGAGCCATTGCTGATGGGCCGCCCGTTGGTCAAGAGTGATGGTGTGGATGGGGGGGTTGGTGGAGGGCGCTTGGTTGCTCATAGGCAATCGTATCAACTACGAAGATTCAAAGCCTGTAGAAATCGGAGCCGATCGCAAACGAGCTTGATTTTGTGGATCAAAGTGTGCTTTCAAGGCCCGATGGATGACATATACCACCGCTCCAATGAGCACCGCGTGAGCCAGCAAGACCATGATTTCGAGTGCCAAGACCCCGGGTCGGATGCGCCGATCTGGATAGCCGCCTGCGAGTTCGGTGTCGATCCCCGCGAGGACAGTTCGATGCCAGTCGGTATCTTGATCGACATACCACGCGCGAGCCGCCTGGAGTGTGTCGTTCCATCGTGGATCATCTGTGCCGGTTTGCCACGGGCGTTTTTTACCGGTGCCCGAGACCATGCGGAGGTCATAGGTTTCGAGCCAGGGGAGAAAGAACCCGCTGCGATCTCGGCGGACGAGCACCATCACCGTGTTTTCCGCGGGGCTTTGATCCGGGCGAGCCGCACGATCAAGGTGGGCAAGAGGGCCACCATACCCGGCGACGAAGTACGCCCGGTCGCCCCTGCCGGACATCGGGGCGGCTCCGACCCACGCCTTGATCCACGACCATCCATCCCGAGGCGTGTTCTTCGCCCCATTCCAGCCAAAGAGTACGATCAGCGCAGAACCCGCCAATATGCAGGCAAGTTGGATCGGCTTGGAGGGGCGACGATACTTCATAGGCCCGATTATACAACTTCTGACACGGCCGAGAACCAGATTCTCGGGTTTGCTCAAAAATCGGTTCTCGCCCCGATTTTCGATGAGAATGACACTCAACTGCCGATTGGCTTGTCAGCGTCTAAAATACATGCAACGCTATGACTCCCGCGTGATACCATTGGCGGGATTGACGATCCGGTTTATCGACCAAGGTTTTTCGACCATAAGGACACCACCATGACCCACATCATCGCCGAGCCTTGCATCAAGACCAAGGACACCGCCTGTGTTGATTCTTGCCCCGTTGATTGCATCCACCCCACCAAGGACGAGCCAGATTTCGAGTCCTCCGAGATGCTCTACATCGACCCCGACACCTGCATCGACTGCGGGCTATGCGTCGACGAATGCCCCGTCCAAGCCATCTTCCAAGACGAAGACCTCCCCGATGAGTGGGCGAAATATGTGCAGATCAATATTGATTACTACAACAAGTGATCACCCCCCCATAAAGACCATCCGTACTTTCAAACAAACCGCGACCATGAAGGAGCGGTTTTTATGTGGGATCAACACAGATCAAGCCATCTAAAAACACGGGCGAGTTCGCCCGTGTGGTGTGCTTTGGGATGCCGGACTCGGCTTACGCCGCTTCGGAAAAGTCGTCGTCAAAGTCGGAATCGAGATCGAAGTCTTCGCCGACTTCATCAGCGAGGTCATCCTCACCGAAGGCCGCCTCGAAGGCTTCGAGGGCCTCGTCGGTGAGCTCTTCTTCGGTCTTTAGGACGACCTTCTTGCCCGTCGAAATGGCGGATTCGTTGGCGAGACTCGGCCCGTCGTCCGAACAGGTAAACCGCTCAGCCCACCGATCAGGACGCACATTGGCAGGCGAATCGGACCGTTCGAGCCAGTCTTCTGCTGAGGGCAAGTTGAGTTCCGTAGGCATCGTTTTGCGATAACCGAGCAAACGGATCACTTCGAGCACATCAGTCCAGGTCGGGAACATCCGATCGTTGCCCTTCTTGAAAGCGTCAATCGCCATCAGAAACAGGAACTGCTCGGTGGTCATCTCGCCTTCTTCCGCCGCTTTGGTAAACTCAGAGAGCCGGCGCCCGCGTCCACGCTTGCGTTCGAGCCCGGTGCGCCCATAGTCCGCCGGAATTAAACTTGCAGGCCGTGAATTCGATGAGGAAGTATCCGGAACAAGGGTCGTTTTGCGGCTTTTTCGTGGGTCGGCATCCTCACGCGAACGCTGATCAAGCCCGAGACGGCGATCAACAACCGTGCCCGGGGGAGGCTTCCCTTCGCTTGATTTTCGACGATCGGATTTTTTCCCTTTTTCTCGACGATCTGGTCCATTGTAAGTCATCAGACAACTCCTCCAATAGGAACGCTGAGACCATCACCACACACTCCCTCAGCGCTCAAAGTTCTTCATCGTCATCTTCGTCATCAGAGTCCCCCAACATCTCGTCATCGTCGTCCTCGTCCTCGTCGTAATCATCCTCGATGTCCTCATCGTCATCATCGTCATCTTCGAGGAAATACGCCTCATCATCATCGAGGTCATCGCCATAGGCCCCTATGGGGGAGGATGCAAAAAAATCGTCGGAATGATCGGACCACCACGGCGTTTGCGTCATTTCGTCGTCTTGATCACTATCGGGCGTAAGAAGAACCGTACCACCAACTCCCAATGAGTTTGGGACCTGCTCATACTCACACAAATCACCATCAGGATACTGAAGATGTGCCATGATGTTCATACCTCCGTAGGTCTGGTCTCGGGTGTGTGACACCAGAGATTTCTCTATACCAAGCGTTTCATTACATCTGACCCATTCGTGAAAAAAAGGCCGATGCGCGTACGGTACCACGCAAATTCCCTGTGTCAATCCCTGATCACCACTGAATTATTTGAGATCAACATGGTTTTCTCTTTGGGCGAGTCTTCGAGCCCAAGCCGCCGTACACTCTCTGGTCATGTCTATGCCCCCACCAACCGGTTTCAACCCCCTCGCCGGGCTCGTCGCAGCCATTTTTCCCGGTGCCGGGCATCTCATTCTGGGCCAGCCTCGACGGGCCCTCTTCGCCGCCATCGGAGTCATGGGGCTCTTCTTCTTCGGCCTTCTCGTCGGCGGGATCGACGCAATCGATTCCAACAATGACCGCATCTGGTTCTTTGGCCAAGCCCTCGTCGGCCCATCGACCTTCATCGTCGATCGGATCCACCAGAGCCAGTTCAAAGCCTACGACCTCGACACAGGAATCCTCCGCAGCGGCAACCCCGGCGAACGACGCATCATTGACGCGGATCGACCCGTATGGGAACCTCTGACCTATGAAGAAATCGAAGCCGGACTCGGCCCACCCAATATCCCAGGACTCGGCCGCCTCAACGAGATCGCCATGCTCTCAATCGTCCTCGCCGGAATGCTCAACCTCATCATCTTCCTCGACGCCCTGATGCCCAACCCCAACCATGCCTCATCGCCAAAATCAGGGGGAAACTCATGACCACCCTCGCCTACACCCCATTTCTTGATGCCTTGGCCATCCACGACCACTGGTACCTGCTCATCGTCCCCATGTCGATCTTCCTGGCCATCGGGTACAAATCCGTCCGGTGCTCGGACATGAACAGATTCTTCCGCGAGGTCATCATCTTCACCATCCAAATCCTCGGCGGACTCTTGCTCTTGGCAATCGCCTTCACCGTGGTGATCGTCGTCCTGCTGCCTCTGCTTGCACCAATGCCGGGATGACTCTACGCAAAAAACCCTGACGAAGATTCAAAAGTAACCCCGAAAAGCGAGCCGAAAAACAACAAATGTGCATGCGCCAAAACAAATCAGCACGAGAAACACCCTTATTACGGGCACCCATCACCAAAGGCCACCAAGAATGCCGAAACATCAAAGAAGTTCAGGCTCCCGTCGCCGGTAAAGTCGGCAATCAAATCACCCGCAGCAAAGGCCGAGAGATAGGCCGAGACATCGAAAAAATTGAGCGTGCCGTCACCATTAATATCGGCAGCACATCCAGGAGCCAAATCTAACAAAGCCACCCCATCACCAATCGGAGCAGCGACCGCCAAAAGATTCCCATCGCTGCTCGATGCCAAAGCTGAAGGCCCAACGCCAAGATTATACTCGGTCGTGGCCAAAGTCGCCGGGTCGATCAGCGTGATCGTGCCTGATTGCGATTGGGCAAACCCGACATCGCCGCCGAGCGTGGTACTTACCACCCCATGGGCCACGCGGAGCGTATCGCTCGAAGCATCGTACACCAAACCCACCGGACGCTCGTCAAAGAGCACCGATCCCCAAGGCACCCCCGTCGAAATGTCATACCCGTCGATTCGCTGATCACCCCAGTTGTTGACCCAAATCCGCCCCTGCCCATCATCGACCACCTGCCAAGGCGAATCCCCAACACTGATCGTCCGGAGAAACACAGGCATCGCACCAGTATTGTCATAAACCGTCACCGTATCCTCATTGCGATTGGAAACAAAGATCATCGAATCGTCAATCGAAAACGAGACCATCGTCGGAAAATCACCTGCTGCAACATTGCCCATCAATGACCAACTCACCGTGTCGATCACCGAAATCACATCATCAAAGCTCCCCGCCACAATCAGCCGGGTCCCGTCGTTGCTCAAAGCAATCTGCGAAGTCTGGTTGAAGCTGTATCCCACACCGCCCATATTGCCAGTGAATATCCGTGGGCCTGCAACCGTATGGGTATCGAGATCAATGCGCCATACCCCGTCGCCGCTGGCGATCACCCCAAGGTAGGCATATTGTCCATCGGGAGAAATGGCCACCGACCCTGCCCGCCTTGAGATACTCACATTCGTGCTCGTCGCACTCGCCAGATCAACCACCGTAGCAAAAGTCGAATCAAGATTCCCGACAACCGCTTTGGTTCCATCAGGTGTGATCGCCACCGCCGAGGGCCGCTCACCCAGCGGCGCTGTCCCGATGATGGTGCCGCTGGCCCCGTCAATCACCGTTGCGGTATCCGAGAAAATCGAGACCCCCACCACCGTTGACCCATCATCAGTCACCGCAATCGTTCGGCACCGATCACCTTCAACCTCCGGCCCCGTGCGCATAAACGCCGTCAATGACCCCAATGCCCCTTCAACATCGGCCACCACCAAATCATCGCCAAAGGTTGTCGAGCACATCGCCGCCTGATACGCAACAGGTGAGAGCGCACCGTGCTCAGTCGAAACCGCGAAATTCACCTGGTTAACCAGTGCCCCGGTGTCCATATCAATCACCGCCCCGCGATACCCCACCCCCACTGCATAGCGCCCATCAAAGGTCGTCAGCAACTCATTAATACTCGCTGTATTGAGCGAGCCACCAAAGGTGCCATTGGCCACATCCACCACCCTCGCCGCATTCTGAATCCCCACGACCCCCACCGAGCCATCAGCATTCAGGGTCACCGTACCCCAAAGATCATCAGGCGTAGAGATCGTGTCAACCACCAATCCCGATGCCGTGTCCACCACCGTAATGGTCCTGGCCGAGCCCGTGTGGACAATCGCCGCAACCGATCCGTCCCCCGAAATCGCAATCCCACCCGGCGAATCAGCGATCGCTGTCCGATCAACGACCCCCGTCCGCACATTAATAATCTGCATTTCATCCGCAAACCGATCCGCATTGATGACCCGATCGTCATCAAGAAAAGAAAACCGCGAGTAGATCAGCGAAGTCGCCGGTGCTTCAAACGAAGCACTGAGTACCAAGCTGTACCCGATATTGGGAATCGTCGAGATCACCGTCGCCGATGCGATGTCAATCACCGCCAACTCCGAATCAAACCCAATCCCCACTGCAGCCACATCACCCGCAGGCGAAATCGCCACGATCCCAGGATTGATGCCCACCGGAATCACCGCAATCTCAGTCATGGCAAGTAGGTCCACGATCGACACGGTGTTGTTGTCCACATTGGCCACAACCGCCTTGGTGCCATCGGGTGTGATCGCCAACGCCTGGGCAGCCCCTGAGATCGGCACCTCGCCAAGAAACCCCAGCGTATTGGCATCCCAGAGAATCAGGTTTCGGCTCTCACGATGGGCAATGACAAATTTCGACCCATCAGGCATATAGGCCACATCCGAAGGCGCATCACCCTCAGGCAAACTCCCGGTCATGATGAAGTTTGCATCCGACCCAATACCTCGCATCGAATCGCTCTTGAGCCCAAAAACAGGCCCGGGCAAAAGACCAAGTTGATTTGAAAGATCCACCTGCGAGCTCGATACCCATTGCCCCCGCTGAATTTCGACATCCCCATCGGGATGTTGTGCCAAAACTGAGGAAGCGGAGAAACCGACAGCAATCGCTGCCAGTGAGCGTGGATCAAACAGATTCATCATGGCATATGCCCCTTGAAAACAAAATGCGAGTCCCTGTGACTGCCCGATTCTACAAGCAACCCCATCCCATACACAAGCAAAAACCCGCTCGATCGCGGGTAAATAGAAAAATTCCACACCACACCAAACCTGCCCTTGGCCTTCAAAGAAAGATCCGGTGGCGCCCCAAAACACCTCACTACGAGTTAATCACCCGCCCCTCGCTCGCCAAGGCCGCCTCGTGCACGGCTTCGTGCATCGTCGGATGGGCATGAACCGTTGCGATAATCTCTTCGGTTGTCGCTTCGAGCCTTCTCGCCAGCGTCATCTCGGCGATGAGTTCAGTCGCCTGATCACCAAGGATGTGCGTCCCGAGAATCTCACCGCGAGGCAACCCACGGATCACCTTGACAAACCCATCGGTGTGGCGCGTCGCGATGGCCTTGCCAAGTGCACCATTGTTGAATACGCCAACCTCGTAATCCTGTCCCTTCTTCAAACCTTGGGCTTTGAGCGCCTGCTCCGTGTAGCCCACAGAGCCCACCTGCGGATGGCAGTAGGTGCAACCCGGGATCACGGTATAATCCATCGGAATCGGATCGTGCTTGGCCTTGCCCTCTTTAAACGCGAAACGCTCCACACACAGCACCGCCTCCTCGGCAGCCACATGCGCAAGCCAAGGCGGACCAATCACATCACCGATCGCATACACGCCAGGCAGATTCGTCTTGTAATCAAGGGCTTTGGGCTCGGAAGGCGCGCTATCACTCAGAGGCACATAATCCGTCTTAATATGCCCATGCACGGTTTCTAAACCAAGCGACTCATCGAACAACCCATCAAAACGACCACCAACGCCAATGGCCAAAAGCACCTTGTCCGCTTCGAGCACTTCCTTCTTCGACGCATCAAGCTTGCCATCTTTGCCCATCGGCGCAACCGTCACCTTGACGCCCTTGCTCTTGGTGTCCACATCCATCACACCGGTCTTGACCTTGACATTGAACCCGTGCTTCTTGTAAATCTTGGTCATCTCCTTGCCGACCTGCTCGTCTTCGACAGGCACCAGCCGATCCATCATCTCGATGATCGTCACCTCCGTACCAAAGTTTTTGTAGACATACCCAAACTCCATCCCAATCGCGCCTGCACCGACGATGATCAACTTCTCAGGACGCTCGGTGTTGTTCATCGCTTCGCGAGCACCCCAAACCTTATCCCCATCGAAACGAGCAAAGGGCAAATCCTTGGCCACCGCCCCCGTTGCGATAATGACCTTCTCGCAAGTGATCGTCTCTTTGGCCGCCTTAACCTTCACCGGCGAAGGCGTGAACGATTCATGAAGTTCACAATCACGCAACTCGATCGTCACTTTGGGCCCCGCCTTGACAATCTTGGCATGCATATTAATAAACTCGATCTTGTTCTTCTTCATCAAAAACTCAACACCCTTGTTGAGCTTGGCCGCCACATCGCGCGAGCGCCCGATGACCTTGTTCCAATCGAACTTCACCTCCCCGGTTGAGATGCCCCACTCTTCCTGCTCGGCAAGCTTCTCCATCAGCTCGGCATTGGCAATCAGCGCCTTCGAGGGAATACACCCCCAGTTGAGGCAGACCCCGCCAAGCTTGGCCCGCTCGATGACCGCCGTCTTGTATCCAAGCTGGGCAGCCCGAATTGCACCAACATACCCACCAGGTCCACCACCGATTACAACAACATCAAAATGCTTGCTCGCCATGACAAAATCCTCACAAACCGACCCCGAACAAAGGGTTCTTGTGTTTCTATTTCGAACCAGAGAACCACTATAGCGCCTCGACCGACCATTCACGACCCAAGGTTTTCCCCAACACCAATCCGCGCTCGATGGACACAAACTTCCCTGCCGGAATGACAGACTTGGCGCTCTCTCTGCCTTTTCAGACACCCGTTGCCCAAAATCGCCATGCTGTAAACCTTGCAGAATAAACCACTAACCTGATATTCACCGACTTTCACCCTCAGATCAATCTGGCACACCCCATGCAGCCGATAGAAGGTACAGCGTTGTGCAAACTCAGGGTTGATTGGCAATCATCTCGATCCAATCGCCGGTTTTGTGCGAACAGAAGTCTGTCGAGCAAAGTGATGCCCGACAAAGTCGCAGGCGTGAAAACGCCAAAGAGCCGCTTGATTCTCAAGAAGCAAGCAGCGGGAGAAGTACCATGTTTGAACGATTCACCGATCGAGCCCGCAAAGTCATGGCCTTGGCCAACCAAGAAGCCCAACGCTTCAACCATGAATACATCGGGACCGAGCATATCCTCCTCGGGCTCGTCAAAGAAGGTTCAGGCGTGGGTGCCAATGTCCTCAAAAACCTCGATGTCGATCTTCGCAAGGTCCGCCTCGAGGTCGAAAAACTCGTCCGCGCCGGACCCGAGATGGTCACCATGGGCAAGCTCCCACAAACCCCGCGCGCCAAAAAGGTCATCGAGTACGCCATTGAGGAAGCACGCAACCTCAACCACAACTATGTCGGGACCGAGCATATCCTCCTCGGGCTCCTCCGCGAGCACGATGGCGTCGCTGCCCAGGTCCTGATGAACCTCGGACTCAAACTCGAAGATGTCCGCGAAGAAGTGCTCAACCTGCTCGGCGCTGGCGCCGAAACCGACTCGGAAATGGCTGTGGGCGGGCACGCTGAGTCAAGCTCATCGTCGAAACCCAAAGGCAAATCCAAAACCCCCGCCCTCGATTCCTTCGGGCGAGACCTGACCCAACTGGCCATCGACGGACAGCTCGACCCAGTCATCGGACGATCACATGAAATCGAACGCCTCACCCAAATCCTCTGCCGACGCACCAAAAACAACCCCGTCCTTCTGGGCGAAGCAGGCGTAGGAAAAACCGCCATCATCGAAGGGCTCGCCCAGCGCATCGTCTCACAGGAAGTCCCCGACATCCTCCACGACAAACGCGTCGTCGTCCTTGACTTGGCCATGATGGTCGCAGGCACCAAATACCGCGGACAGTTCGAAGAGCGCATCAAAGCAGTGATGAACGAAGTCCGCCGAGCAGGCAATGTCATCCTCTTCATCGACGAGCTCCACACACTCGTTGGTGCAGGCGGTGCAGAAGGCGCCATCGACGCATCCAATGTCCTCAAACCCGCCATGGCTCGAGGCGAAATTCAATGCATCGGCGCAACCACCTTCGATGAATATCGCAAATACATCGAAAAAGACGCGGCCCTTGCCCGCCGGTTCCAGTCCATACCCGTCGATCCTCCCAGCGCAGAAGAATCCATCGAGATTCTCAAAGGCATCCGTGACAAATACGAAGAGCATCACCGCGTGAACATTACCGATGACGCCCTGACCGCAGCTGTCGAACTCTCCGATCGGTACATCACCGGACGCGTCCAGCCCGACAAATCCATTGATGTCCTCGACGAGGCCGGTGCTCGTGTACGAATCAAGTCCATGCGCAAGCCTCCAAACCTTGCCGACATCGAAGCCGACATCGAACGCCTCTCAATCGCCAAAGACGAAGCCGTCAAAGGCGCCGACTACGAAAAGGCTGCCGAGCTGCGCGACCAAGCAGAGCAAATGCGCAAAAAGAAAGAAGAAATCCAAAACCAATGGCGGGCCAAACAACAAGAATCCGCAGGTGTCGTGGACGAAGAAATCATCCGCGAAGTCGTCTCTAAAATGACCGGCGTTCCCCTGCAAAAACTCGAAAAGGAAGAAGCGGCGAGACTGCTCAAGCTCGAAGACGAATTGCACAAATCCGTCATCTCCCAAAACGACGCCATCAAAGCCATCGCCAAAGCCATACGACGCGCACGCGCCGGACTCAAAGACCCCAAACGCCCCATGGGCTCCTTCATCTTCGTGGGTCCATCGGGCGTGGGCAAGACCTTGCTCTCGAAAGCACTCGCTGAGTTCATGTTCGGCAATGCCGACTCACTCATTCATCTCGACATGTCCGAATATATGGAGAAGCACACCGTCTCACGCCTCGTCGGCGCACCTCCCGGATATGTCGGCTACGAAGAAGGCGGACAGCTCACCGAAGCCATCCGCCGACGCCCATACTCCGTCGTGCTCCTCGATGAAGTCGAAAAAGCCCACCCTGATGTCTTCAACATGCTCTTGCAAATCATGGAAGAAGGCCGACTCACCGACTCCTTCGGGCGCCATGTCGACTTCCGGAACACCATCATCATTATGACTTCCAACATCGGCGCCGACCTCATCAAAGGTGGTGGCGGATTCGGGTTCGGAAAACACACCTCCGATGATAAATTCGAATCCATCAAATCCGTCCTGATGAAAGAAATCGAACGGTTCTTCCGCCCCGAGTTCATCAATCGCCTCGATGATGTCATCGTGTTCAAACCCCTGACCAAAGAAGACCTGATCTCAATCGTTGAGTTTGAAGTCGACAAGGTCGCTGAACGACTCACACTCCAGGGGTTCGCCTTCGAACTCGATCAATCCGCCAAGGACTTCCTGATCGACAAAGGCTACAACCCAGATTACGGCGCTCGCCCATTGCGTCGCGCCATCGGCACCTATATCGAAGACCCGCTCTCCGAGATGCTCCTCTCCGGCGAACTCCACAAAAAAAATGTCCTCAAAGCCACACGCAAAGGCGAAGACGAGTTCCTCTCATTCGAGTCCACCTTTGTCGCCCCACCCGAAGCACCCGCTGAGGAAAGCGATCAACAAGACAAGGCGGACGAAAAGAGTAAAACCGAAGAAGCCGAATCCTCCTCAAACTAATCCTCCCACCCACGGGGCACAGGCCTCTCGCCTGTGAGGCTTGATGTTCGAAACAAGCCAGCTCCTCCATGCAACCCCAAAAGCAACAAAGATACGCCTGCCGCACACTCAAACTCAAGAGTGTGCGGTTTTTCTTGCACCCCACCGCAACCAAACTACTCTCAAAACCATACCGAATATATGAACCATCATTTGCCTGCTAAACTCATCCCATGCCCATATTCCTCCGTTGGATATTACGACTCGGACCCATGAACCCCATCGCGGTGCGATTGGTCCAAAACGCCTCGCGCCGAAACAAACATCTCTATATCCGCAGCGCCTATCTTGCAGTCCTCATCCTCGCCCTCCTCTGGGCCATGCTCGGCAACACCCCAGGCGGCAATGTCTCCTACCGCGAACTCGCCTCTGCAGGAGCCACAAGTTTCGCATGGATCGCCTACCTCCAAGTCGGACTCATTTGCATCCTCTCGCCCGTCTTCATGGCCGGCGCAATCGCGCAAGAAGCCAATCCCAAAACATGGGACATCCTCCTTACCACACCCATGTCCAAACTCGAAATCGTCCTCGGCAATCTGCTGGGCCGACTCTTCTTTGTCCTCGCCCTGCTCTTCGCATCACTTCCCCTCTTCGCCCTCACCCAATTCTTCGGCGGCGTGCCCGGAAAATCCATCATCGCCTCCTACATCGTCTCGGCAGGCGCAGCCATTCTCGTGGGCGCCATCGCCATCTCCCTCTCTGTCTCCCGACTCGTCGGCCAACGAGCCGTCTTCACCTTCTATGTCTCCGTCGTCACCTACATCGCCACCACCATCGCCATCGACGCCTGGCTTAGCTCTCGCGGATTCGGCATGGGACCAAACGGCAACGGCGTCACCTGGCTCACAGCCTTCAACCCATTCCTCGCCATCCGATCCCTCCTCTCCCCCACTGCCTACCCATCGGCCGACCCCGCCGCCTATGCCGGGCTCAAGGGATTCGTGCTCGCATCACCCGCCGCCGCCTGGAGCACCTTCTCAATCATCATCTCCGCAATCCTTGTGGGTGCATCAACCCTCACCGTCCGCACTGGCGGACTCAAACAAGTCGCCAATGGCACATCGGGCATCCCCTGGTACCGCCGAATGTTCAAACTCGGCGCTGCCAATCTCGAACACCGACCACCACGCCATGTCTGGTCCAACCCCATCGCCTGGCGCGAAGCCGCCTCGCGCAATGCCACCTTCGTTCGCATCATCATGCGCTGGTCATTCGTCGGACTTGGCGCACTGATCGCCTTGGGCGTCGTCCTCTTCTACCACATCGGCAAGCTCAACGCTGCCGACTTCCAGTTCATCATCAAGTCCCTCGCCTTCACCGAAGTCTTCCTCATCGCCCTCGTCGCCGTGAATATGGCCGCCACCGCCGTCGCAGGCGAACGAGAAGACGGCACGCTCGATCTCATCCTCACCACACCCATCACCCCAAAAATGTACCTCGCCGGAAAACTCCGAGGCCTCGTCTCCTACCTCCTCCCCCTGATCGCCGTCCCTGTCTTCACCGTCGGCATCGCCGGTCTCTACGCCCTCTTCGGCGGCTTGGGAAACAAAACCCTTGCATACTCCACGCACAAAATCCTCGCCGGAGGAACCGTCGAAGTCCCCATCGTCCTTCCCGAAGCCGGGCTCCTCGCTGTAATCTTATTGATCCCGTTCATCGCATTCTGCGTAATGATCGGGCTCCACTGGTCACTCAAATCCAAAGGCACCCTCAGTTCCGTCGTCGGCACCGTCGCCGTCGTCTTCATCACCTCAGGCATCCTCGGACTCTGCGGCTGGGCATCAGGATCAGATGTGCCCGTCGTTGGCCCTGCCCTCACCACCCTCTCGCCTGCGAGCCTACTCGACGCCCTGGTCTCCCCCGTTACTCGCCTCGACGAAACCGTCAACAGCTCCCCCACCGGGCTCGCCACCGCGCGCATCTCAATGGCCATCGGCGCCCTCATCAGCGCTGGCATTTATCTCGCCATTGTGTATGCCGTATTGACTGCCCTAGTGCGCAACTTCGACTTCACCGTCCGCAAACTCGCCGGATCATGAGCCAAACCGACCAAAGATTTGGTTCTCAAAACTGCTTGCGCATCCGCGCCGTCGGAATCCCTAATTGATCGCGATACTTCGCCACCGTCCTTCGAGCAATTTCGATCCCACGCTCTTTGAGAGCCTGCACAATCTTCTCGTCCGACAAAGGCTTCCTCTTATCCTCGCTTTCAACCAATTCCTCAATGGACGCCTTGACCGAGTTTGAACTCACATCCTCACCAGAATCCGTCGCCAAACCACCTGAAAAAAATCCACGCAAAGGGACCACGCCACGAGGTGTCATGATGTATTTCTCACTCACCGCACGCGATACCGTCGCCACATGAATCCCGAGCCGATCCGCAATCGTCTTCATCGGCAACGGCTTCAAAGCTTCAGGACCATAATCAAAATAATCCCGTTGCTCATCAACCACCGCATTAATCACACGAAGCAAAGTATGCCTTCGCTGCCCAACTGCATCGATTAACCACTGCGCATTCGAAAGATTCTTCTTCAAAAAAATCCGATCTGCATCGGGTACACTCTTGTCAGCCGACATCTTGGCATATTCCTGGTTGATCTGCACATCAGGAATCCGCCCATCACTCAAATACGCAAAATACCGACCATTCTCCTCATCATATTCAACAATCCCATCAGGAATTACCACCGAAGGCACATCAGCAACCAAACGCCTTGCAGGCGACAAACTCAATCGCTTGAGCAAATTGATCCCGATATTAATCTCATCGAGATGAAGACCGGACTTCGCTGCCACTTTGGGCAGTTTGTTCTTCATCAACTCATCAAAGAACTCCGACACCAGCCTTGTCGCAATCTCGATACCCTCTTGCGAAACCGTGATCTCATCATCACGATCTTCACCAAGACGATCGGCAAGTGCATCAATCTGAATCAACAAACATTCCTTAGCATCACGCGCCCCAACCCCGGCAGGCTCCAAAAGCAACTGCACCGCTTGGAGCGCAAGCTCCCAATCCGCTTCGCTCGGCTCAAGAGCTTTCACATCTTCAGATGCACGGTCGGCCACCTCCTCAAACGAACTACGCAAATATCCGTCTTCATCAAGATTCTGAATCAGCACCTCACCGAGCACTTTCATCCGCTCATTGACATCGACCAATGACCACTGATCCAACAACTGATCCGTCAGCGACGCCGCCCTCGCCGGTGCGCTCGCCATCGCGTCCATCTTCGCGTCGCGCTCACCCGACACCGATCGAGTCCGAGGCAGATCATCAAAATCCCGCGTCATCTTCGCATCAGAATAAGTATTCTCCGCAGCATCAGGGTTCGCAGCGGTGTAATCATCGAGCCTGGCAAAATCTGAAGCACTCTCAGGATCAATACTCAACTCTTGATCGGCACTCGAACTCGTCTCCTGCGAACGATCCCGAAGCGAGGGATCAATCTCCGCCAACTCAATCGTCGGATTCGATTCCAACTCCTGCTCGATCCGCTCACACAACTCGGCCAAAGGCATCTGCAAAATCTCCATCGACTGGATCATTCGCGGCGCCAACTTCATATGCTGGCCGAGCTTCATCTGTTGGGAAGTCTGGAAACGCATAGCAGGAACTCAATCACACCAAATTCAAGAACTCGTGATCCTTTCTCTCTCCCTATTAATCTCTATCCCTATTAATCGGTCTTTCTCCCGAGAAACCAATGCTACTTCGTCCGATTTCTCCCCCAAACGATGGGTATTGGGGATTAATCCATGCTTTGTCGCCCGAGAATCGCATCGGCCAGCACCGCCTTATTGGCATATTCGAGCGACCCACCACTGGGCAACCCACGCGCCAGCCGGCTCACCGTCACCCCAAGCTTCCCAAGCTCCGATGCCAAATACAGTGCCGTCCCATCCCCTTCAACCGTCGGATTCAATCCAAGCACCACCTCAACGACCACTGGCGACCCAGAATCAGAACCAGAACCGGAACCACGAACACGGTCCACCAACGCCCCAACCGTCAAATCACTAGGCCCAACCCCATCGAGAGGCGATAACCGCCCCATCAACACATGATACAACCCGCGATACATCCCCGTCTGCTCCAACGCGATCAAATCCTTCGGCTGCTCAACCACCAACACCCGCCCATGATCACGCTGAGGATCATCACAAATCGAGCACACCTCCCCATCACACAAATTAAAACACACCCGGCAATGCCCCACCGTCTGCTTCACCAACGCAATCGCATCCGACAACGCCATTGCCGAATCCATGTCCGACTTGAGCACATGAAACGCCAAACGCTCCGCCGAACGCGACCCGATCCCAGGGAGCTTGCTCAGCTGCTCGATCAGATCACGCACCGCTTGGGGATACGCAGCGTTCGCCTGGCGACTTGGCCGAGGGTGACTTCGCCCAGATTGATGCTTCATGGCACTCATTGCACCTGATTCTAGCCGACCCCGAACAACACGCAAATCAATCCGACCCGATTGAACCCCATCGCCTAATCCTCAATGTGGACAAAACCGCTCCCAAACCCATCAAACTCACCCCCCAAACCACCTATTTTACCAGCAGGCCCACCCCTCAATCCCCTTCATCCTCACTTCTGGACTCGGAATACGGAAAGTATGCCCAATTGATCGAATTCCACACGAAACACCCAAAGAAACGGTTGCATCCCCTCGCCTGTTTCTGTACCCTGATCCCACACCGATGGCAGCTTTGGGACTCTTTTGTGGAGAGAGGTAGGTCCCAGGGCTGCTGTCTTTTTTAAACTAATCCTTTGAAATTTACCTTTGGAAAACCGCCTCTGGACTAGCGCGCCACGATCTCAATCGGAATGATCGCCTCAGCCATCCGCTCACCAATGAAATCACGCATCACCACCTTCAAGTGATACCGGCCCACCCCCAGATTCGCAGGCAGCGTCACCTGGTTCGTCAAATAGTAATCCCGAAGCCGATTGCGCGTCTCGCCCGTTACCGTCTCGGCTTGCCGGTTCCAAGTATTCAAATCATCCGCCACATGATACAACTCAAGCCTCTGTGAAAACTTCGTCTGGTATCGAGGCTGCCCATCGGGCCCAGTCGTCTCGCCCTGGGCAAAGCGTTCGAGTTCGACATACACAATCACAGGCTGCGCCTTACCCGCCATAAACCGATACGAAGGAAAAGTCTCATACCACCCATACCCATCAACCCGCGTACACAACACTGCCTTCTTGATCGTCAGCCCTGCCCACTGATCAAGCTGCGCCTGAATCTCTTCAAGCTCCGACGCAACCTCCGAAGGACTCGCAATGGTTCCTCCCGAAGATAAGGACCGTAAAAACGCCCGAGCAGCATCGAGCGAAGTCCGCTCCGCATCCGAGAGCATCCCCTGATCCATCATCGAGTCGACAAATCCGTCAGGCAAAAGCGTCTCCAAACTCGCCAGTGCCAGCGCAGCCGATCCCGGATCATCGCTCGTGCTCGCCAACCGTCCCAGAATCGACGCCAGCTCGCGGGCAAGCTCTTCCTTGCGAACCATCGGTTCAACCTCGACCCTACGCACATCTTCTGCCCGTGTCGATGTCCCCTCGGCTTTGTCACCCCCTTCAACCTCATCGTCAGACGGTACCCTTGACGACTGATCACCACTTGATGCCCCCCCCCCATCACCTCCGCCGCCTTCACCACCAAGCAAAGAGACCCGCACCCCGGAATCCCGATCAACATCGGGCGAAACACTCGCAGAATCCTCGAACAAGGAAACCCTGGCGCCTTCTTCAACCGGCACCATCAACACATCCTTCTTGGACACATCCTTCGTAAGCTCAACTCGCCCGGTCCCCTCAACCTGTGTCACCGGCCCGTCACCAACACCATCAATCTCAAGATTGGCAAAATAAACATTAAGCTGACGAGCCGACTCTTCAATCTGCGCACGCACCGACCCAAAATGATCATCATCCCGACTGATCAGGCTCTCATTCTCAGGCAACTTGAGCTCGGGTGCATCAGGAATCGCGCTGAGTCCGGTATTGACCGGCTCATTACTTCGATTGTTCATCCCCCCCATGCGCTTGAGCGGCCCATTGCACCCACCAACAGACATCCCCAGCCCGGCCACAAGCCCCGTAATCAACACCACGCCCTTGGCCCGATTCAACGAACATGTCATCTGTGTTCTCTGCACGCCTCGAGCCTCCTGCTCATTTTCCATACCCGCCGAGCATCCTGCCCAGATCACAACCTCGTCCTATCGGCCAACCCCGCTCAAATCGTCCAAAATCCGTTCAACGAGCACCAAACTATCGGCCAAGTCTCACAAACGATAGCGCCAACACCTCCAACACACGCATCGGCGTCCCCACCGAACTCTTGAGCGCCATATCCGCCTGCACACACTCGTCAAACAACTTCCGTGCCCGTGCCGCCCCGATCTTCCGCGCAGCATGCAAAATCGGATCTCGGCTTGGACCCCAGAGCTTCATCTCCTTGGCCAACACATTGGCATTGATCCCCTGCTCCATCCCTTGAGCAATTCCCATCAGCTTGCGCGCCAGATCGCAGCACGCAAACGACACAGGCACATGCACCCCTTTCCCCGAGTTATTGAGAATCACTTCAAGTTCATGAAGCACCTCAGACGCATCGCCGCACAATAAATACGACTGAATCGCCCACACATCGTCCTCACGCGTCAACCCCACCAACTCGGCAACCAACTCAATCGTAATCGTCCCCCCCTCACCGGCAGCCGTCGCCAACTTGCTCAGCTCCGAATCAATCCTCCCCAAATCACATCCAAGCCGATCAATCAGCACACGCATCGCACGAGAGTCAATCGAGCACCGATGTCGAGTTCGGCACAACCAATGAATCCAGTCCATCGCCTTGTGCTCATCAACTGTGTCACACTTGAGTATCACCCCCACTTTGGCAATCTCGCCATCGAGCTTCCCCTTGTTCCACTTACTCCCTCGAAGCACCAGCGTCGCCTGCTCCGACGGATTCTGGGCATACCGATCGAGCATCGGACGCGTGTCGGCCTTCACAAACCGATCCGCCTCATCGACAATCACCAACTTATGACTGGCCATCAACCCAAACGATCGGCACTCATCGAGCACCATCGCCGGATCAACCTCTTCGCCCGAAAACTGAAAAATCTCGATCTCCCCATGCACCTCTTCGAGTGATGCTCGAAGCGTATCGGTATACTGGCTTCGCAAAAATAGCTCCTTGCCCACCAGAACCACAATCCGATCCTCCGCACCCGGTGCCCGTGATGTCGATCCCGCCTTCTTGCCCATACCCAACAATAGACAAGCCCACCGCCTCTATCTGCTCTTTTATCCTCCCCACCTCCTCCACTTACACCCCTGCTGCCTTGCCCACTTAGAAACTATCTCAAAACGGTCAATCGTTGAAGTCTTCTGTACCAGATCAGGATACAAGCGAGTTTGATCGAAGCGAGGTCGTTCGATGACTTCTTCGCATAACGCACCAAAATACCACGCCAT
>JALSHH010000018.1 GCA_026982335.1 Phycisphaerales bacterium | reverse complement strand
TCGGGACACCGCCAGATTGTGGGTTGCGTTTTTCGTCGTTGATGTCGTTTAGCCATCCTGGCACCTCCTTCTGGTCATCCATGACCAGAGCGTTTATCGGCTATCGGGTGGGTTTTGAGATAGTTTCCAAGTATACACAATAAAAAAACCGCCCGTGAACTCCACAGGCGGCCAAGAATCACAACAATACCACCATTCACTCAAGGACAACCAGCCGAAAATGCCGAAAGGAACGCCGAAACATCAAAGAAGTTGAATCGCCCGTCGCCTGTAAAATCGGCAACCGGATCCTGCGCCGCGAAGGCATTAAGAAACGCGATGACATCGGAGAAATTCAGCGAACCGTCATCGTTGAGATCGGCAGGACAAAGAAAGAACACATACGCAGACCCCGTCTCAACGTTATCATAGAACGAACCACCAATCACGGTCGTTCCCGAAACCGCGATGGTATTGCCTGGACCCCCTCCCCCAAAAGAGCCCTCCGACGCCGCGAGCATTCCGACAAACTCCCCAGTGATGGTATCGAATATGGCCGCCGAGGCACCTTCAAACCCATGCATCGCAACCAAGGCGGTCGTGCCTGAGATCGCAACATCTTTATCGAACACTGCATCGGGATCGACATCGAAAGCGGTCAGCCTAAACAACTCCTGCCCGGTCGTCGTATCGAACAGATACACAACCCCAGAGTTGCCCCCGCCAAACCTTTTCGCCCCGACAATCGCGGTCGTGCCCGAAATAGCGACAGAGATGCCAAAGTTGTCTCCCACACTCGCGTCAGATGCAGCAAGCCTGAAAAGCTGCTCCCCAGTGGTTGTATCGAACAAATACGCAGCACCCGAGCGGGGCGTTGGAGCATTGTCGTCGTTGCGGTGGGCTCCGACGATGGCCGTTGTGCCTGAGATCGCGACGGAATAACCGAACCAGTTGTATGCTGTCGCATCAGATGCAGTAAGCCTGAAGAGTTGCTCACCAGTATTTGTATCGAACACATACGCAGCACCCGAGTCAGAACCCGCGCCATCGTTTTTGATAGCTCCGACGATAGCGGTTGAGCCCGACATCGAAACAGATATCCCAAAGAGATCACCTTCCGCCGCGTCAGATGCGGTGAGCTTAAAAAGCTCCTGCCCGGCGGTGGTATCGAATACATACACCGAACCCGAACTCGAGCCCCCGTCATCATCAGTGTGAGCCCCGACGATGGCAGTCGTGTCCGAAATTGCGACGGAAACACCAAATCTATCTTCCATAAACCCATCTGAAGCTGTGAGCCTAAAAAGTTGCTCCCCAGTGGTCGTATCAAACAGGTACGACAAACCAGTCCCGAAAAACTGCATTGCCTGGGGTGCACCGACAATCGCAGTCGTGCCGAAAACCGCAACAGAACTGCCAAACCAGTCACCCGTCCCGCCATCATCCGCGACTATCTTTATATCTTCATAAATCACCTGCCCCGCCGCTGGCAAGGCAGCAACGGCAGACAACACAAAGCAGTCAATAAGGTACGATAGCAGTTCACTCGCCACATCTTAAAAACTCCAATAGTTCAACAGCCCACATCGCCACGACCCGCCGACAGCGTCGCCTACATCACTATACGGATGGATCACATCCCTGTTCCAAATGAACACATTATAAAAACCGCCCACGATCCTCGCGGGCGGCTCTTGCTATTCAACATTCATCCACACTCAGAGCTTCAAATCACCAAGCCCGATGCCCAAGCCCCCCGCATCGCCAATCCCCCCGCCAGCCTTGGGCTTGTTCTTCTTGGCCTGCTCACGCATCCGACGAAGCTGAGGCGTCTCCTTCAAAATCTCCGCCGGATCACGATCGTCACGACCACCCTTGCCACCCTTGCCACCCTTACCACGACCACCACCGCCCCCCGACTGCTGCGGGCGTTCCTTGAGTTGCTTGATCGAAAGCGAAATCTTGCGATCCTCAGGATCAACCTTGAGCACTTGAACCTGCACCACCTCATTCTCGCTGAGCACCTCGTGCACATCGTTGACCCGACGCCATTCAAGCTCTGAAATATGCACCAAGCCTTCTACACCGGGCGCGACTTCAACAAATGCACCAAAGTTAAGAATCTTCGTCACCTTGCCCGACAACTGCGCTCCTTCAACAACCTCGCTCGCTGCTGCACTGAACGGATCGGCCTGCAACTGCTTAAGCCCGAGACCAATCCGATTGGCTTCCCAATCAAGCTTGAGAATCTGCACCCTGACCTTTTGCCCCTCAGTAACATGCTCCGCCACACCCTTGGCGTCATGGCTCACCCGGTTGTGCGAAAGATCATTGATATGCACAAGCCCATCGACCCCTCCAATATCAACAAACGCACCAAAGTCCATGATCTTGCGAACCACCCCTTCGACCGTATCGCCTTCCTTGAGTTTCTCCTTCAACCCCTCGGCAGCCTTGGCCCGTTCCTTCGCAAGAATGTCGCGTCGTGAGAGCAAAATATTACCCTGCCCACGCCGATCAATCTTCTGAACCTCACAGGCCATCTTCTCACCCACAAACACCGACAAATCCGCGATGTGGTTGATATCGACCTGCGATGCAGGCATAAACGCCCGATGATTGGCAACCTCAAGCTCCAATCCACCCTTGTTGACACCCGTCACCCGAGCTTCAACAACCTGCCCCATCTCGAGCATCTCCCAGTCCGCCTTCTGCACCGCACCAGGCAACGCACAAATATACAACGACTCGGCGCTGTCATACCGCTCCACTGCCACCTCAAGATCATCCCCCACCTTCGGCTTCTCTCCCTTGAACTGCGTCACATCCACAACCCCAAGCTCTTTGGGGCCAAACTCGACAAACACATCTGAAACACCCACCGACACCACCTTACCTGTGCGATGCTCCCGACCGCCCCGCACAACGCGAGGCCCACGAATCTTCCCCTTCACCCCATGCCCACCACAATGCCCACCACCAGCGGCAGCACCAGCATCAACCATCTCAGACATCGCTGCTTCGATCTCCGCCTTGGTCTGCGCATCGAGCTCCGCCGTCTTCATCGACACAGGCTCTTGGGCAGCCCGAACCTTCACAGGTTCCGGAACGGGAACTGAAGTAGAAACCGAAGAGGGAGCAGGGCCAGCTGCAGCTCGAGCAGTCCCCGGAACCCTTGGATTCCCCGAATTGGCCGAATTGGCTGGATTGGCTGGATTGGCCGAATTGGCTGGATTGGCCGGTCCGTTCACATCTTGAGGCTGGTCAGTCATGGGTAAGTGTTTCTGGTTGTCGGGTTCTGATGTCAGTCCAAAGGAAAAGAAAATGCTGCGTCGTTGCAGGTCAAAGTTAAGCCTTCAATCTTCAAAGGCCCACATACAAAATCAGTCAAAAAAACACCCAGGCAAGCGCTCGCTCGCCCGATGCTCCAGTTTATATCGTATATCAACATGAGTGATTTTCAAAGTAAAATCAACTTTTATGAAAGCCTGCGAAAACGACTATGAAAGTGCCGCTGCCGCCTTATTGCCCATCGAGAGTGAGATCGCTTCAACAATCCGCTCCGCCGTCCGCACATTGGCAAACCCCGCCTCAGCATTAATCGCAGGCGATTCCCCCGAACGCACCGCATCCAAGAAAGCTTCGATCTCTTTGACAATCGGCTCGCCCCCATCAATCTCCAAAGGCTCAATATTCACCAACTCCGTCCAATCCATATCCGTCAAATCCGCCCCATTGCGAAGCTGCTCACGCACCTCACGCATCTGAATCTCATTGGCATTCTTACGGATCAGCGTCCCCGTCTTGGCCGCATAATCAATCTTAATATACCCATTCTCACCCGTGATCCGCGTCACCCGTTCGGTCTTCATCGCCAAACGCGAAGCCGTCACATTGGCAACACACTGCCCCCCACCCTCGTCTTCGGGACGATTCCAGACCAATCGGGCATTGCACAAATCCTCAAACTCCGAAACCACCGCCACACCCGACGCCTGTACCTCATCGGGCTCACGCCCACCCATCAGCATCAGCACCACATCGAGATCATGAATCATCATGTCCATCACCACACCGATATCCATCGAACGGAAAGTCATCGGCGACACCCGATGCACCTCAATAAAACTTGGCGTGATCGGCTCCCCAGTCCCCTCAGTCGCCTTCTGCATCGCACGCATAATCGGATTGAACCGCTCAATATGCCCCACCATCAAACACGCATTATGCTCCTCAGCGATCTTCTTGATCTGCTGCGCCTCATCGGCGCTCTGGGCCAAGGGTTTTTCAATCAAACACGCCACACCCGCTTCTAAAAACGGCATCGCGCTCTTCAAATGAAAAGTCGTCGGCACCGCGATCGAAACCGCCTCGACACCTGCAGCCAAGAGCTCTTCCTCGGTTGCAAACGCTTGGCACCCAAACTTGTCAGCGATCTCCTTGGCCCGATCAAAATTGGCATCAACCACACCAACGAGCTCGACCCCCTCCATCTGCGCATACACCCGCGCATGATGCTGCCCCATTCGCCCAACCCCGACAGCTCCGCAACGCAATGGACAATGATTCGACGACTCAATACTCATGGTAACTCTCTAAATAAAAATAGGTTCTACCGCTCAGTGTGCTGATCAAATCAGCCAGCATAATCCCTCAACTCATCTCAGCAAGCGCTGCTTCAATATCTTCCTTCTTCGTCAACCCCACAAACTTCTTGGCGATCTCACCCTTGTTGAAAATAATCACCGTCGGAATCGCACTGATCCCATACTTCACCGAAATCTCACGATTCGCATCCGTATCCACCTTACCAACCTTTAGTGTACCCGTATGAGCATCGGCCACCTCATCAATCGTCGGCGCCAGAATCTTGCAAGGCATGCACCACTCGGCCCAAAAATCCACCAACACAGGCTTATCCGCCCCCAACACCTCAGCATCAAAATTGCTGTCCGTGAATTCCATCACATGCGCACTCGCCATTGATCTCAATCCTTTCGGGTCCTCAGGGATACCGCATCATGCGCCCGCCGGCACATCCAAACACAAAATCCCCATCTTCTTGCTCCTGATGGTAGGAGGCCCACCGTCCCCAAACCCGGTGCCAAACCCCAGAAATCTCAGGTTTGGAACCATGAACTTCCCCCCACTTCTCCATGAATCACCCCCCACGCTCCATCGAGTGCCTCCCGATGCACACCCACATCATGCACCCGGAAAAGCCGGGCCCCAAACATCAAATGCGCCACCGACAACCCCAAGGTCCCCGCCAACCGTTCGCCAGGCTCAGAATCTCGACCAAGGCTCACCCGTCCCACAAAACTCTTTCGGCTCACCCCACTCATCACCACATGCCCCAAACCCGCCAACGCCCCCGTCCTACGAATCAACGCCAAATTTTGCCCCACATCCTTCCCAAAACCCAACCCCGGATCGAGCACAATGCACCGCCGATCAACCCCCGCCGCCACCGCGGCATCACGCCGAGCCTCAAGCGACCGCACCACATGCCCGACCACATCCCCCTCAATCGGACGCTGGACATACTGATCCGAATACCGATCCAACGCAGGCGCCATCACCCGATGCATCAAAATCAACCCACACCCCCAATCCGCAGCCAACCCAAGCATCCCCACATCCTCGCTCGCACCCGACACATCATTGATCACATCCCCACCAGCATCGAGACCCGCCGCCCCAACCGCCGATCGGGTGGTATCAATCGAAATCGGTACCTCAATCCCCGCCTTGCGAATCCCCTCAATCACAGGCACCACCCGCCGAATCTGCGCCTCAACCGACACCCGCCCTGCCCCAGGTCTCGTCGATTCCCCACCCACATCCAATCCATCCGCACCCTCGTCCACCATCAACTTGGCCCGATCCACCGCAGCACCAACCGAATCCAACGCCCCCCCATCACTGAACGAATCAGGCGTCACATTCAATATCCCAATACAAAGCGGGCGATCCACACGAATCGCCCGCCCAAGGTTCACCTGCCAAATGTCCGTCTCCATATCGTGCTGCTCAGCCATCCCAAGATTGGAGGCCAACCAACCCCGTCAATCAAGATCAAAACACATCAGAAATCCATTTCCTCACCATCATCCCCATACCCATCTTCAGGCACCATCTCCATGATCGAACCAATCGTCTCGATCGGAACCACCGTACGGAACATCACCCCGCCACCGTCGGCTGTGCACGCCATCCCAACAGGAGGCAACGAACCCAAAGGCTCAAACTCAGGAATCATTCCAAACATCATCAACATCGGACCAGCCGTATTCACAAAATGATCCGCAGCCAAATAAGTCTCCATGATCCGATTCCCCGGAAGCATCGCGGCAGTCTGGGCAATAGACCCATCCCCTGCCATCGTATTCTGCCCTTTGGCCCCATCGGCAACCTGCGAAAAGAACTGTGCATCCTTTGAAAGCGTCGCCACGATCCCATCGCCCGCCTTGGCCATATACCCACGAGGCCCGCCGTCGGCACCAAAGATCATCCCCAAAACCATCGCCGGACTGGGTCCCCCCATCATATCGGCCCCGCCCATCTGCGACATATCCATCGCAAAACTGTATCCGTAGGCCTCCACACCATTAATCTCCGTCGGCTCAGCATCCATCGACGCATGAACCTCAACACCCATCTGTGCCAACTCGCCCATACCCTCATTCACCTTCGCATACACCTGCTGCGTCGCCGAAATATACTCATCCGCATCCTTCACCTCCATGTAATACATCGTCTTACTGAACAACCCGCCCATGATGTTGTCCGACGCGCCCATCACTTGGATTCCACCCTTCACATTGCTCATCAGCGTGTCAAATCCCACCTGCCCCACCATCCCCGTCGTATCAAACTCCTCAATCAGAGCGAAATACTCCCCCATCAGCTTCTGAATCCCCGAACCCGAAAGATCAAACGCCGAAGCAAAGAAGTAATCCATCGCCGGTGCATTGTTCAGATATTTCCCCGCATTGCCGGTGTTCTGCAGATACGACGCCGAAGTTGATCCATCCTTGAACTGTAATCCCGCATCAAACGACACCCCCAGCTCAGGATCAAAATTAACCCCCATCGCAAACGATGCCCCATCATTCACAATCGTCTGCACCACACGAAAGAACGCATCAAAACCGGCTGCCGCCTCGGCGCCACCCATCATTTCGACCATCTCCCCCTCAGCTTCGAGCTCCTCCATCCCTTGAGCAATCACCTCGGAAAACCCATCAAAGTTCACATACATAAAAAGATCATTCCCATCAGCGATCCGTCCACCCGCCTTGCCAAGCATCGCCGAATGTGCACCAAGGTTCCCTCCTGAAGCGTCATACTCTTTGACCAACCCGGCATCATCGCCAAAAACCGCAAACCCGCTTCCACCATCACGAAAATAAAACGGCTGTCCGTTCATCTCCATCAAGAACACATCGCCTTCGGGCTGCCCCACCTCCGAAAACGCGCCAAAATCCGAAACCGGAATCAGGAAAACAGCTTCGGGATCCTCAGCCATCTCATCATCAAACGCAAGCACCGCCGCCAACGAACCATCAAGATTCAGACCAGGCCAACCACGAATCATCGAAGTCACCATCATCATCATCGGCTCACCATGTTCGCCGAGCAAAGTATTGATCGTGTCGAAATCCGTCAGCAGCTCACCCAGATTCGGAGCCACAACCACCATCTGCGCATCGCCGGGCACACGATCAAGAGCCATCGGTGTACCAGCTAAAGCAGGAAGGGTCAATAGACCCGAAACAAGTGAAAAAATCATCATCTGACGCGTATTGCCAGTAGTACAAGCACGAACCTGCATGGTGTCTGTCCTTTCAAAGTGCATTTCAAACCCGCAGCAGCGCGAGTTCGCAAGTCATCGTAGGTTGTTCGGGTTCACCAGTCTCAAGTTTCACCCCGGCCTACCAATCAACCTAAAATTCAACCCAACCCCCCTGTTTTTCACCCAATCTCGGCCTCCACCACAGAAAAACGCCCCGATCCGCAGATCAAGGCGTCCATCGAACTCCTCCAAGAGCCTATCTCTTCCCAACCTCCACCTCATCCTCTTCGTATTCATCTTCCTCACACACCTCATCGCCCTCATCCTCAGAATCCTCAACCTCATATTCATCCTCATCCAAATCATCAGGATCAATCGGATTCCCGTCCTCATCCACATACTCGTACTCAACCTCCTCGTCCTCTTCTCCGTCTACCTCTTCATCTTCGTCTTCCTCTTCTCCCTCATCAACTTCTTCCTCTTCAAACTCTTCTTCCTCTTCGAGCCCTTCACAATCTTTGAGTTCAACCTCTTCCTCTTCCCCTTCTTCATCAAGACGACCAACAACCTCCACTGCCGCCTCAGGCTCATCATCAAATGGTGCCTCTTCAACCTCTGCCTCGACCTCTCCTTGAACCGCTTCTCTCCGCGTCTCAAACATCAACTCCTGGCTCGGATCCTCAGGATCGCTCAACCTTGCCTTTCTCGCGTCCTCCGCCACCAACTCCTTCATCGCCTCCCACTCCTCGATCGAAATCATCACATCACGCGCCACCGAACCCTTATGATCCGACAAAATCCCCGCGATCCCCATCAGATCAATCAGTCGGCTCGCCCGTGTATACCCAATCGCCAGCCTTCGCTGCAACAACGAAACGCTCCCCCGCTTCGTCTCAAGCACAATCTCCACCGCACGATCAAACATCGGATCCTCTTCCGCAGCCTGCAGCGACGCCGACGAGTTATTCTCCGACAAATACACACGCTCCTCATCACTGTCCATCCCACCCTTCATCTGCATCAACGACCGCTCAAAACTTGGCTTGGCAATATCCTTCAAGAAACGCACCACCTTGCGAATCTCCTTATCATCCACAAGCGTCCCCTGCGCCCGGCTCAACTCATGACTCGTCGGCGAAAGATGCAACATATCCCCCTGCCCCAACAACAACTCACCGCCCTTCTGATCCAACACAATCCGAGAATCCATCCCCGAAGCCACCTTGAACGCAATTCGGCAAGGCATATTCGACTTGATCAATCCCGTCACCACATTGGCCTGAGGCCGCTGTGTCGCCAAAATCAAATGAATCCCCACCGCACGCGCCTTCTGTGCAATCCGAATAATCGAACCCTCAACCTCCTTGGTCGTCATCATCAAATCCGCAAGCTCATCAATAATGAACACCATATAAGGCAACTGCTTGGGCACCCGCGCCGCCTGCTCCTCAGTTCTAATATCAAGCCGCTCCTTCAACTCGTCCCATTCCAACTCGTTATACCCCGCGATATCCCGGCACCCCGCCTTGGCCAACAACTCATATCGCTCATCCATCTTCGTCATCGCCCATTCCAAAATCGCTGCAGCCTTGGACATCTCGGTAACAACCGGACACATCAGATGCGGAATATCCTTAAACTGACTCATCTCGACCATCTTGGGATCAACCAAAACAAGCTTGAGCTCATTGGGTTTCTTCGTATACAAGAAACTCATAATAATCGTATTCATACAAACACTCTTACCCGACCCCGTCGTCCCCGCAATCAACATGTGAGGCATCTTCGTCAAATCCGAAATCAAAGGCTCGCCTGCCGCATCCTTCCCCAAAAACATCGGAAGCTTCATATCCTCAAACAACGAACGATTCGACATCAACTCCTTAAGCCGCACCCGCTCTTTGGTCGGATTCGGAACCTCGATCCCGATCGTATCGCGACCAACAATATTGGCAACCACCCGGATATTCACCGCCTTAAGTGCCCGAGCCAAATCGCTTTCAATCGCATTAATCTGCGAAACCTTCGTCCCCGGCGCTAAGCGAATATGATAAATCGTAATCGCAGGCCCAGATTCGATGTCCACCACCTCACCATTAATCTTATACTGCCGAAGTGCATGCTCCAAAGCCTCCGCCTGTCCACGCACCAAAGACTCGAGCTTTTCGTTAAACCCAAGCTCAGGCTCCTCCAACAACTCCATCGTCGGAAACTTATACCCCTCAAGCGACTGCACATCCTGAAAATCCGCCAGATCCTCATCCGTCGCCAACTCCTTGTGCTCCTGCGCAAAACGCACCGGCAACTTCGCAATCTTCGCCCGCAAATCCTCCTGCGAAAACACCTGAGGCGCACCAGGCCCATCATCTTCAAGATCGTCTTCCTCTATCGGCTGAGGCACCGGCTTGATGCGCCGCTTGGGTTTACCCTCCCTCCTGCAAACCACATCATCAGCGGTCGGAATCGGCTTGACCTCCACCATCTCCTCATCAATATCATTCACACGCACCAAAACAGGCCCTGCCTTCTTACGAAGCATCCCACGCAAACCTGCAAGCATCCCACCACCCGCGACCTTGGTCACCTTCCGACCCGACTCACTGGCCCGATCAGCACCCGCATTCACACGCACCGCACTCGCCCCGGCAACCGCCCTCGCCTTGGCACCCGTGACATGCAGCACCGGAAGCACCCGCTCACGAATCATGCCCCAAATGACCATCGGCACCAAAACCACATACTTATCACAACACACAATCAACCCGACAATCGCTGCCAACACAATCCACACAAGCGAACCCGCCAACGCAAAACTCGGCAGCAACACATTGGCCCCCACAACCCCAATCGTCCCCCCAACCAACCCTGGCAAAGGACCCACCTTGGGAAACAACACCCCAAGGAGCACGCATAACGAAGCCGTCAGCACCAACGCCCCCAACGCACGCACAATCGGCTGCGTCATCGGCCGACGAATCAACCTCAGCGTCAACATCACACCTGTAAACGCCATCGGGATCACAACCCCATACCCAAAGGTCCGCAACAGCCCATACGCCATCGCCGCACCAATTGGCCCTGCCCAATTCGCCGTCTCCTCATTGCTCGGCCACACCGCATGCGAAGGCCAATCACCACCGTCAAAACTCACCAACCCTACCAACACAAAAAACCACAACGCACCAACCACCAGCCACCCAACCCGCGCAACCAAAATCTGCTGCTCGGTGGGTTCATACGCCCCATCACGCAACCGGTAAGGCTTCGACGACTTCTTCTTCGATCTTGAGTACGATGACTTGGCCATATCATCCTATTATCGGCCCCCCGAATACCATCGGGACACAATCCGGGGCACCAAATCGCGCAAAAAATCCCCACTCAACCAGCAAATCGCCCTTCTGAACCTGCCACCGGCACAATCCACACAAATTCTCCAATCCACACAACCCATACTTCAGTACCCGCCCTCATCTGGACGATGGATGATCAAGCCAAGGATGGTAACCATCGGCAGGGATGCCCGAATAAATCTCAGAAAGTCGATATCAAGCAGGCCAAAAAGGTTTGCCACGGGTGCGCGGGTCGTTCACGCGCATGTGCCAGGTGCCCCATTGAACAAAGCACCACCCAAATAGGGATAGGGAAGGAAAAAAATGTCAAATCAAACAATGCCACAACAATCAAACACCCCCGAAATGACCGTCATCGGGGCAGATACCAGCATCAAAGGCGAAATGTTCTTCGAAAAATCAGCCCGAATCCTCGGCAACTTCGAAGGAAAAATCACCGCACAAGGCGAAGTCCACATCGGAAACGGAGCAAACTGCAACGCCGCCGTCGAAGCCGAACAAATCATCGTCGACGGATCCGTCCAAGGCCCGCTCTTCGCCAGAGACCGCCTCACCCTCACCGCCAACGCCCAAGTCCAAGGCGATCTCACCGCAGGCACACTCGTCGTCGCCGAGGGTGCCTCTTTCGTCGGGCACTGCAATGTCGGACCACGCGCCAACGAAATGACCGGCAACACCAACACACAAACCAACACACAAACAACAGCCACACCAACTCCAGCAACCAACGCCGAGCCGAAAACCAACATCACCACCCAACTCGATCTCACACCCCCTTGGGCACAAAACGCCACCGGCTCATCCGTCGCCTAAAGCCAGTCCCCAACGAGCCGCGACCGTGAGGAAGCGGTCTTCTCTTGCTTCCCCTCGTCGATTTCCAAAGACCACTCCTTCACGGTCGTGGCTCATCAAAGTCAATCACACGACCCACCCCATCCCTGGCCGCGCTCGGTAAACGCCAGTGCGGCCGTTTTCATGGCCTCATTCTTCAAACCACCACGATTCCTCATGCGTGAACGCGGATCCCCCCGCACCACCATCCCTGAATCACGACAAGTGACCTGCTATCGCTGCGCCAAATCCCTCACCGTCTCAGGATACGCCGAATCCGCTTCATGCCCACACTGTGGCGGCAACCTCCGACTCCTCCCCATCGAAATCACCAAAGGACACTGGGGAACCTCGATCATGACCACCGAGTCCGTCCTCGTCCACCCACAAGCCAAGGTCATCGCCAACCTCGTCATCGCCTCGCACAACATCCGCATCGAAGGCGCCATCCAAAGCATGTGCATCTGTGGCGGCACCGCAACACTCGCCGCCACAGGCGAACTCAAAGGCGGCATCCGCGCTGCCCAAATCATCATCGAACCCGGCGCGAGCATCGAAGGCTCGATCGTCGAAGCCCCATCCATCGCTTTGGGCACGGTCGATGTCGAAGCTGCCACCCGAGCACGCCCAGGCACCGGGCCTGCATCCCAGATCGAGTTCAAACCAGCCCATACCAAGATTGACAATCACCCACTTCCTGATCACCCCATTCCAACCTACTCGGCACACCCACCCAGACTGCGTGTGGTTCATTAGATTGTCTCCATAGATTGTCAACATTGCCGGGAATAGTCCCATCTCAGAAAAGGTTGTTTCATCATGAGCTGCCCATTGACCCAAACGACCGATCAGCGATACGTCGCCATCCTCCGTATTCTTGCGGGTATCCCATTGGTGATGTTCGGGATCATGCACCTCACCGGGGCTGCGCCGATGGAGCCTTTGGTTGAAGCTGCCGGATTGCCGATGCCCGGCATGACCGCTGTTGTTGCACCTTTGGCGCAAGTTCTTGCCGGCGTGCTGTTGCTCTCGGGCACCTTGGCCCGTATTGGCGCCTTGATTGGAATCGGCGTCATGTTCGGCGGGCTCATCACCAATTTCAAAATTCCCAACGATCAATGGCCCACCCCTTCGGAACTCGATCCAAACATCATGGTTCTTGGCGCAGAGCCGATCGTCCTGACGCCTTTGGCGATTGTGACCATCTTGCTTTGTGCGTATATCTTCTTCAAAGGTGCTGGCCCTTGGTCGGTTGATGGGCGATGCGAATGCAACTGTGATGCCCAAGCCCCCGAAACAGACCCCGAAACAGACCCCGGAACAAACCCCGGAACGGGAGCTGCCTGAGTTTCGTTCTCGGTCCTTTGGAACCGGCTTATGCGTAGGTCGATTCCCTTGATCGCTGGAGTTTGGGTCAATTGCCGAATATGGTGGTGATATCCGGCCGATTGGGCTTTTATGTGCATCTCGAGGTACAGCTCGAATGCTCGATCGGGCGGTTTTTCGCTCCTCGAGCTGGTGATTGTGGTGGTAATTATTGGGATCATCGGCGCGATTGCCATTCCCCGAATGTCGAGTTCGGCAGAGAATGCTGCCCGCAATGCGGTGATCGGCGATCAGGCGACCCTCCAACGGGCCCTTGATCTCTATGAAGTCGAGCACGAAGGTGTGATGGCCCATGTCGGGGCAGCGGGCATCGAAATGTTCTATTTTCGACTCATCAAGAAAACAAACCTTGACGGCACCGTGAGCGATACCGGAATCTATGGGCCTTATCTCAACGGGATCCCTGCCAACAAAATCAACGGGCTGGCAACGATTCGGCAAGACGGCGCAGCTGCTGGTGCCAACACGCATGGTTGGCGATATGACACGGGGACTGGCCAAATCGAGCCCGATCATTTGGCGGGTGCAACTGGATACAAAGCTTCCAGCGAAAGCACTGAAAAGGTGACCGACGATCTCATCAAAGGGTTCGGTGGATAACCCGCGCTGATGCGCGCGTTTGGGAAGCACCGGTGCAGCGATGGTGGATGCGGGTTGTGAAAGGGGAGAAACCGAAGAAGGGGGAGAAGGAGAAGAAGGGGAGGAAGGGGAGGAAGGGGAGGAAGGGGAGGAAGGAAGAGGCCCTCTGTCCGCTGCGCGGGCAGCTCTCGTGGAAGTTTGGTGGAGGCGTAAGAGTTGATCGGCGGTTTTGCGCTGGATTTCGGCGTGGGCGGGGGTTGTTGGTTTGTCTTTGAGGATGTCGGCAAGGCGGGCGGTTGCCAGGGTGCGGGCTTCGGGTTCGAGGATGCGTTGACGGGCGTTGGTGATTTTTTCGAGGGCCTCGACGGCGCGTTTGAATGATTCTGATTCGAGGATGATGGCGAGTTCGACGAGCGTGAGGCTATGAATCTGGCACATCTCGAAGGCGGACATCGAAGGATTGGTGAGGTCTTCGAGGAGTTCGTTGGTGAGGGTTGCGATTGTTTTTGATTGGTCTGTTTGTGCTGTTGTTTGTTCCATGCGGGAATTATCGCATGGGCGAGTTGAAGCACAAGGAAGGCGTTGAGAAGTGCAGGGATTTTGCGCACGGGGGTGGTTGTTGGGGGAAGATTTTTGTATGCAGAGAGGGCAGGGGGTGCTGAAGACGCAGAGGATGGAGGGAGTTTTGAACGCAAAGATCGCGAAAGACTCGAAGAAAAAATCGGGAAATGAGGGAAGAGAAGAGTTGACGGCCTGCGCACGATGGCACAAGATTCATTGTCCGTCTCGTTGATGAGTTGTATGAAACGGACTATGCCAGATGACGGCTGAAAAAACAGAGTCCACAAGAAGCAGTTAAACTCTCTAACCGCATACTCAGATCAGCCGATCCTCGGTGGCGATGTTATGGGCGGGGGCGGTGTTGAGTTGGACGAAGACTTCGGTTTGAACTTGTTTGGCGGTGGCTGGATCGACATAGTCGGAGTGGCAGGAGGCTTTTTCGCCTTCGTCTACTCCTACGGCCTTTTTGGTTTTAGATGCAAGTTTGTGGATTTCTTCGGGAGAGAGGTAGCCTCGTTGTTCGAGGATTTGTTGTTGCTCGGGGGTGAGGGCGGCGGATTTGATGGCGGCGCCGACTTTTCCATCTGCTCCAACGCGGGCGAATCCTTCGGCGTTGCCGGATTGGAATTCTTTGATTTCCATGGAGATTCGGACGGAGCACCAGTCGTGGCCGCACATGGCGCAGAAGTCGGTGTCGACATCGAGGTCCTCATCGTGGTAGGCTCTTGCAGTGTCTTCGTCGAAGGCGAGTTCGAAGTGTTTGTTCCAGTTGAGGGCGGCGCGGGCTTTGGTGAGTTCGTCGTCCCAGTCTCTTGTGCCTGGGATTCCAAGTGCGACATCGGCAGCGTGGGCTGCGATTTTGTAGGCGATGCAGCCTTCTTTGACATCACCTTTTTTGGGTAGGCCGAGGTGTTCTTTGGGGGTGACATAGCAGAGCATACTCGCGCCGTGGTAGGCGATGGATGTTGCACCGATGGCAGATGTGATGTGGTCGTAGCCGGGGAAGACATCGGTGACGAGTGGACCGAGGACATAAAACGGAGCACCGTGGCAGAGGGTGCGTTGGAGTTTGGCGTTGTATTCGATTTGATCGAATGGGACATGGCCTGGTCCTTCGACCATGACTTGGAGGCCGTGGGTCCAGGCGCGTTCGGTGAGTTCTGCGATGACTTGGAGTTCGGCGAGTTGGGCGAAGTCTGTGGCGTCGGCGAGCCCGCCGGGGCGGAGGCCATCGCCGATACTGAAGGCGACATCGTGTTGGCGCATGAGCTGGCAGATTTCATCCCACATGGTGTACATGATGTTTTCTTTGTTGTGGGTAAGCATCCATTTGGCGAGGAGTGAGCCGCCTCGGGAGACGATGCCGATGACTCGGTTTTTGACGAACTTGAGGTGAGCTCGTTTGATTCCGGCGTGGATGGTGAAGTAGTCGACGCCTTGTTCGGCCTGTTTTTGTAGGGTTTCCATGATGAGGTCATGATCGAGGTCTTCGATTTTCTTGCCGATGATCATGGAATAGATGGGGACGGTGCCGATGGGGACGGTTGCGTTTTCGATGATGGCTGCTCGGCAGGCGTCGAGGTCGCCTCCGGTGGAGAGGTCCATGACGGTGTCGGCTCCCCACTGCTCGGCCCATTGAAGTTTTTCGACTTCTTGGTCGGTGCCTGAGGAGATTGGGGATGCGCCCATGTTGGCGTTAACTTTGGTTTTGGATGCTCGACCGATGGCCATGGGATCGAGGTTCTTTTTGAGGTGGTGGATGTTGGCCGGGATGATGAGGCGACCGGCGGCGATTTCGTCGCGGATTTGGGTTGGGGTAAGGTGTGGTTCACGCTCGGCGACGCGGTGCATTTCGGGGGTGATGATGCCGAGGCGTGCGGATTCGAGTTGGGTGATTGGGGTGAAGGATTTTGGGTAGGTGACGGTGCGGAGTTGGCCTAGGGCTTCTTGGAATGAAACGGTTGTGAAATCGGAAGATGAAGAGGGGGCCCCCTCCGTCTGCTTCGTAGACACCTCCCCCGGGCTTCCGGGGGAGGAGAGTGTGGTTGACCAGTTTTGGGGGAGGAAGTTCCAGGCGGTTTTGGTGGATGGTTTGGGCATTCCTGGGGTATCGGGAGAGGAAAAGGTGTAGGGGCCTCCGATGTCGGGTTTGTGAGCGAAGGAACCTGGGGTTGGAACAGTGGTGTCTGAGCCTGGGTTGTAGGCGCCGTGGACTGGAAGGGGGTAGTTGGATTTTTCGATGGCGGGGCCGGGTTGGGCGGTGCGGAAGGCATTCTTCATGTCATCGGCGGTTTTATATTTGGTTGTTAAAGCGATGGCCTTGCCTGCGGGAGAAGTGATGGCGAGGTGGGCGGGGGTTGATTTTAGATGGTTGGTCATTTGGATACTCCCTTATGTGTGTGCGGGGAGTATGCGTAGCTGCCGGTTTGAGGCGACAGTCTGCATTCCCTCCGCCGGGTTGAGCCGGATCAGGTTCGACGGGTACTTCTCAGCAGCAGGTGAGATGCTGCGCCCCGAGCAGGCTTGTATTGTAGCGGGGAATGAAGGAGCGGGTGGGGTGAGAGATGACTATGCTTGGATGGAGGTGATGAGGAGTTGGATGGCGGATTTGGCTTGGGAGGCGGGAATGGGTGATGTTGCGTAGCCCAGCAACCCGGCGAGGGTGATTTTGAGAAGCCAAGCCGCGTCGGTGATGTTGATCTCAACTGTGAGTTCGCCTGCAGATTGAATGCGGACAAGGGCGTCGCACAAAGCACTGTGGATGTGATTTTGGGCACATTTTACGCGTTGTTTGATTGCTTCGTCACTTGCGGCTTGGGAGATGGCTGCTTTGTGTATCATGCAGCATCGAGAGCAAGTGCAGGTATGTTGATCGTCGATGATTTCGGTGAAGTAGGACTCGAGTTCGTCCAATGTTTTGATGGCGTTGATTTTTTTGACCATGGGCTCGACGATGTTTTGGGTGTAGGCATCGAGTGCTTTGAGGTAGAGCTCGTGCTTGTCGCCGAAGGTGTCGTAGAGGGAGAAGCGATTAATGCCCATCGCTGTGGTGAGGTCTGAGATGCTTGCTGCATCGTAGCCTTTTTCCCAAAATACCCCCATTGCTTTGTCGAGGACGGTATCGGGATCGAATGATTTTGGCCTGGGCATGAATCAACCTCTGTCTTTATGATACACGCGTTTCGATTTTTTTATTCAACTGAGCGAAATTCTTAGGCTGATAATTGAACGAGCAACCGAGAAAAACGGCGTTTGCCGTTTGCAGCGAAAGTTGGTGAGTAGGTTGCGCTATGGCACGATGACGGATTTGTTGAGCCGAACCGATGATTCACCGAGCATGAGCGAGACGATGATCTCGTCGCCGGACTGGGCTTTGGTGAAGGCGAACTCGCGGGTGACACGATCGGTCGGTTTGATGGCGTTGACTGATCGTCTTAGGCGTGGTTCATTTGGTGGGATGGCGATGATTTCAAAGTTTTGGTCGGTATTCAGGTTGTTGGTGACATGAACGCTGATGATGGTGACGCCATTGTTTCCTCGCCGGGCAGCCAAATCCATGGTGATTCCTTCGAGTTCGAGGGTGATTTTCCGTTCGATGCGCATCAGTGGATATCTCTGGTCGGCTTCGATTTCGACATCGAAGGTGAGTTTCTTCTCGCCGGCGAGCTCGCCGAGGGAATAGGCGATGTCGATGGGCACTTCGCGTAACTCGTGGGCATCGAGGGTAAAGGGGATCACGCGTGGTTTGATTTCCCATGATCGGTCGATGGACTCTTGTGCTCCGGTGTATCCTCCTGGTTCGACGATGTAGACCCGTCCTTGGATGGTCATTGGCCAAGGATTGGTGATTTTGAGTGCGTGCTTGTGGATTCCTGATTTGGCTTGGAGTGTGTTGGGCGTGAGCTCGAGGGCGCTGAGGAATCGAACGAGTTGGGTGTTGACGCCTTGGATGATAATTGGCGATCGGCCGATTTCGATGCGGTGCATTGGCAGGTTGAGCGTGCCTCCTTGCTCGAGCTCGATGCGGGTTTGATTGTTGAACATATCGTACTGTGTGACGGCAGACTTGGAGAGTGGCAAGTTGAGTATCACTGGATCAATGCTTGGTTTGTCGAGCCAAAGGATGAGGACACCGGTGTTCTCGGCGTTGTCGGAGCTGTCGATTGGTCTGTTTGGAGCATTGGAATTCTGGTGTAATCGTTCTGGTTTGGGTCCGGCAATGAGCATGCGCACGCCTTTGATGAGGTCGAGCTCTTCGATGGCTTTTCGTCCCCCCAGATGCGTCGCAAGTGTCCGCCAGACAACAAGCTCTGGTGCGGGCATGACTTGTCCGCGTTTGCCCGGCGATATCCACCATGCGTCTCTGAGCTCAAGATCGAACCGATCAGCGTCGATCCCGCTCGAGCTTGCTGCCCACCAGAATGAGATGGCCTTGCGTGCCAAGGCGCCCACCGACGACCATATTTGCACACCTGACCAGTTTTTTGAATCGTGCATCGGGGTCAGGACCATCCCCAAGGTTGGTGGACTTGATGTTTTTTGATCGTTGGATTCGTTGGCTGCTTGTATCCAGTCATCGACGACGATCTGCATTGCCTCTTGGGTTGATGTGTTGTTTTCGATGATGAGCAAGTGTTGGTTTGGTCGGACAAGCGAAGACTCGATGGGGCGTTCGATGGACCACGGAATGATCAGTGTGGGACCTGGGACATACCCGACGAGCGCTTTGATGGCTGAGTCGATCTGCTCATTGAGTGTTTTTGGATCTTCTTGGGTGGGTCGCTCACCAAATTGCCATTTGAGCACACTTTGCCCGTACTGATCGAGCATTGCAGCGCCCCATGGAATCCATGCGGAGGATGGCCCTGCAAAGGCGGAGAGAACTTCGTTGGGGTCTTTGGCGAGTTTGGTTGCGAGCCTTTGGGGGAGTTCGGCAAGAATTATGCTCAGTTCGGTGCCCATCGAAAGCAGCTCGCTGATGGCGTTCATCGTGATGGAGTTGAGGGCGGTTTCTTCTTGGGTTGTGCTGCGGGTCCATGCCTCGACCGATGCTGCGGTCACACCAGCGCCTTTGATGAGTGTTTTGGCCGACTGAGCGACCTTTGGATTGGTAAGTTTGGCGTGGATGGCGAAGATGCCTGAGTCATGGTTTGGCTCGTTGGGCGAAGCCCAGATGAAATCGATCGTTCGGAGCCCAACGAGCTGATCATCGACCACGACCTCGAGCACCGCGCGATACCATCCAAACCCCGGGAGTTCTGGCGTCCAGAGCGTACGCACCCGTCGGGTTCCATCATCCAACACTGTTGAATCAATCTCTCGCCCCATGACATCAAAGACCCTGATGCGAGCGGTGATTGCATCGCCCGTCAGATCACGAACGAGGATTTTCAATGGTGGCGGGGTCTGTGATTCGATGATGTTTCCGGGGATGCCGGTAGAAATTTCAAGCCGAGGGAGCTGGGCGATGATGAGGTTGTCGAACCATGCTTTGGCATCATAGTCTTGTTCCCAGACCTCGAATGCAGCTGCTTGGTTTTGTTGATTTTGTTGTTTTGGTTGGAGAAGTTGGAGTTCGACTTGGATGAAGGCAGCATCCGGGTAGACGCCTTCGATCTCGAGGGCGACTTGCTCCCATTGGTTTTGAGTTTTGACGAGCCTGGTTGTGAATACGGCGTCTTGGATTTCGTTGCCGTACTGATCGAGCAGTTTGGCAACAACGCGCGCCCGGGCATGGATGAGCCCGCTGGTTCGGATGCGGGCGCTGATGAGGTAGTCGGCGTTGGGGAAGATATTGATTTCGCCTCTGCGGAGGATCAGGCTTGTCGAGCCGCCTTGAGTTGGGAGCAAGACCGAGCCAATACCTGCGAATGCGGGGGATGTGTAATCAAGGACTGCGTGATTCCAAAGGGGGAATCCTGGGCGGCGTCTGGGGATGTCGGGGTCTTCTTGGCCTCGGTACCATCCGAGGGGGACTGGGAGGGGGTTGAAATCTTGTTCTTCGAAATTGAAAGCTCGGACGACGCGCCCGGCCGAGGCGGGGCGCTGACCATTGGCCGATTCATCGGGTGTATTGACCCCTTGGGCGCCAAGTGTCGCTGTCAGGGCAGCACAAACAATCACACGGGCAAGGCGGGGGGCCTGCTTGGGGGAGATGTGACAAAAACGATCGCGCAGTGACATTGCGATATGTATCGGCCTGTGGGTGGGAATCTGTGCAAATCCGGATGAAATCAATCCTATGATTGGTGATTCTTTTCCCAACGAGATCTCCCCCTATGCCCGACCACCCTGACTGCCCTGACCGTCCCCATCGGATTGCCTATAGGCCCTACGCTCCGGATCAGCCCAGCCAAGACGCAGCGGCAGTGTTTTATGAGATCGCCAAACAACGCCGATCGGTTCGCCAGTTCTCCGATCGACCCGTATCACGCGAAACGATCGAGATGGTCATCAAAGCAGCAGGGACGGCACCATCAGGAGCACACAAACAACCCTGGCGGTTTGTGGCGATCTCAAATAAAGAGATCAAGCACAAGATTCGGATGGCGGTGGAAGAGGTTGAGCGAGAGTTTTATGACAAAAAAGCATCGGATCGGTGGCTTGAGGATTTGGAGAAGTTCGAGACAACGCCAGATAAATCGTACCTCGATACGGTGCCTTGGCTGATTGTGGTGATGGCGTTGCGGACAACTGACGATGGCGGACAGGTGTATTACCTCAATGAATCGGTCGGGATTGCAACGGGGATGCTTCTGATGGCGGCGCACCATGCGGGATTGGCGACGCTGACGCATACGCCGAGTCCGATGGGGTTTTTGCGGGAGGTATTGGGACGATCCGAAAACGAGCGGCCTTATATGGTGATCCCGATGGGGTACGCGGCGGAGGATTGCACGGTGCCTGATATTGGGCGGAAGGGGCTGGGGGAGATTGCGGTATTTTTGGAGTAGGATCGAGGATGAGCTAGTGGTTTATGGCTCGATACCCAGTAAAAGTAGTGGAACAGAAGGTACGCCTCGGCCTTGCCTGACGAGATCGTACAACGCACCCTCGTAGTAGCCTGGGCCAGAGGACATTTCGGATTGCATTGATTTCATGGGAAGGATTTCGATGCCGACATCAATCTCGTTTCCGACATAAAACGCAAGGTGCTTGACGAAGAGGTCGTATGCGATGAAACTGTATTTCCCGAACTGCACTTCGACTGCGACTCTGTTTTTTACAAAGTCGGTTTGATTATACGAATAGATCGGATCTTTCCCCTGCGCTTTGCAGACTGCTTTCTGTTCGTCTGGTGTCATGTGCATCGTTTTGCGAATCACATCGTAGTCGTCGGTGACCCAGTATGATGTCCGGCTCTCGCTCCATCCGTTTGTTTCAAGTTTATCTTTGAACGCTTTGTTGATGTCGATTGGGGAGTAGAGTTTCTTGCCAACCATCGTTTTCTCTTTGCTCTCCTTGGTTTTGTAGGCGTTGGCATCAATGGAGGCGATGGCCTGTTCGATTTCTTCGAGGGCTTGGGGTTGATGGACTTTGAGCCACTCGATCCCGTTGAGGTGAGAGTAGGTCGCGGCGATTTTCACAAGAGAGCCCCTTGGGCACGAATGCCATTTTGAACCCGTCGGCTTTGGGCAACCTTCGATCGCGGGTCTGGCTTGTAAACCTCTTTTCCCATCGGGCGGGTACGGAGATCGCCATTCCATTCGTCTTTGATCCGATCTCGGGCGGTTTGATAATATTCGTCAACGATTTCGGCACCTGCGGTTCTCCTGCCGTGCCGGATTGCAGCAACGGCAGCCGAACCTACCCCCATGAAGGGATCGACGACCAATCCACCCTCTTGCGTCATGGATAGAACGAGTCGCTCTATGAGTTCAACGGGGAACTGGCACGGGTGGATTGTTTTTTCGACATGGTTGTGCTTGACATTGGGGATGGCCCAGAAGTCGCCCGGGTTTTTGCCGAGCGGATTGCATGAATACTCGCCTGCGCGTGGGCCTTTGAAGTATTTTTTTCCGGGGTACTTCTGAGGCACACGGACAGGATCAACATCGAAAATATAATCATCTGATTTGGTAAACCAAAGGATCACCTCGTATCGTCCGGAAAAACGACGCGAGCAGTGAAGCCCGTGCTCAAAGTGCCACACGATTCTGTTGCGCATTTTGAGTCCGAGGTCTTGAAAAACAGGATAGAGCAGCATGTCGAGCGGGACAATTTCACCCTTATTGACATAGTTGCCAACCTGCCAACAGAGGCTTCCCTGATCGCTCAGAATCCGGACAGATTCTGTGATGATGTCGCTTTGTTGCTGGATGTATTCTTTGAGATCAAGCCGATTCTCGTACTCTTTGCCGATGTTGTACGGGGGCGAGGTGACGACGAGTTGGGTGGAGCCATCTGGGATTGATTGGAGGAGTTTTTGGCAGTCGCCGTGAAAGAGAGAAGCGTCGGCATCTTCGCGGTATCGCTTTGTGATCTTTACGCTGCGGCCAAACAACTGCTTCCTTGATGGCTTGGGAAGCAAATCGTTTACATCTGTGCTGGTAATCGCGATCGTCATCGAATGAACTCCCTGTATCAAATAGGTCTACACACACCCTAGCATGCCCCGATCATCTTTGCAAGTCGGGTTGTGTGCGAGCGGATACTCGATTCGAAACGCGGTGCCCGATGTTGATCGGAAGGGGCTGGGGGAGATTGCGGTGTTTTTGGAGTAGAATCGAGGATGAATACTTTGAATGAGCGAACACAGCCCGTTGATCAACCCGCGCTGATCTTGCGTGTTGCGTATTGGTTCTTGTTCCTTGTGCTTTTATTTGTCGGATTGGGTGGCATCCCGTTGTACTACGCTTTTGAGAAACTCCCCGCGGTGAACTACGAGCTTTTGGCATATGGGGTAGGGATTACACTCTTTTCATCTTTTACCATCTACTACATCACCGGTCGGCGTGTTGTGGTGTATGCAGATCGACTGATTTCGACGACGCGGTTCTCGACGAGGACTGCTCTGCTCGATGAGGTGGTCAAGACCGTGGCGACGCAAGATTTTTTTGTATTCAGCTCGAATCGGAAAAGGCGATCAAGGTTCCATGGTATTTAAAGAATGCGCTTCGGCTTCGCCGGCAACTCAATGCGATGATTGAGCAGCGGGAAGCCTTTGGTGAAGACGAAGGGTGAGGAAGACCTCCTCCGGCCGCAGGGCGCGGACACCTCCCCCGGAGGGGTGGGGTGGAGACGGGAGAAGAAACGGGCTGGAAGCCCGTTCTACCAGAAGGCGTTAGAGGTACATTTTTTTGTTGTAGACCCACCACTCGAACATGAGGATGACGAGGGCGATGCCTAAGAACCAAGGCCACCAGTCTTTGATGCGTTGGCGCTCGGTGTTGGATTCGGCGGTGACTATTTGGTTCGCTAGGGCGATGGTTTTTTGGGTGCTTACATTGGATTCGGCGGGGTTCAAAAGATTGGCAGCGAAGGTGCGGTAGTTGGTGCCGTCGTCAACGATGTCGGTCGGGGCAGCGGTGCCTCGCCAGCGGAGGCGGTAGATGCCGGCGTTGGTGATTGGGCCGAAGACGACGCGCCCGTCGGCGGAGGGGATGATTTCTTCGGAGCGTGAGCCGTCGGGCATGATGACGCGCACGCCGGTGGCATCGGGTGGGAGGCGATCGGAGAGGACTCGGCCTGGGGTGATCTGGCGTTCGTCTTGGTCGATGGCGACGATGGAGCCGGTGGCGAGGTAGTCAACGGTGGATGCGAGGAAGACGACGAAGGAGACATCGAAAGGCCAGTTGGTTTTGGTGATGGCGAAGGGGACCAAGATCGCGCGGACATCGCCATCGGATGTTTCGAGGATGGCTGGGCCTGATGCCGTCTCGGCGAGCGAAACCACGCCTGAGCCTTTACGGATTTCGACCTTGGGTGTCTCGGCCATGAGCAAGGCGTCGAGGGTGAGATCGCGGAGGATAGGATGTGTTCGTCGCCAGTCGATGATCGGGCCGCCGGGGCCGGTGCCTTGGTCGATGACACCGAGTTTGCCCGTCAAGGCTTGCCCGATGACGAGGTAGCGTCCCGGGTCGAGGATACTTGCTGTATCATCGAGTTCGTTTGGTTTGGGGAGGTAGCCATCGAAGATCACGAGGTCATAGACATCGTTCGCGCCTGATTCGCGGTTGGATTCGTACTTCGCTGGCGAAATCGTATCGAAGCGCGAAAGTGGTAAGCCTTGGAGCGCCGAACCAACGAAGAGGTTGCCGGTGGAGACGAGGGCAACGCTCGCTTGCTTGGCAGGTGGGACGACCAATACGCCTTCGTTATCGGTGAGCAGGACATCGGCTTCGGGGTTATTTTGGCCATCGGTATCAAGTTTGACGCGGACGATGACGCCTTCGGGTTCGGTGAGTTCAAAGACGACGCCGCCGCTGGCAGGTGTTTTGTAGCCTGTGGTCGCGTCGGTCGTCGCGGCTGGGAGGTTAATGGCCCGAACGGAGCGCGTGACGCCGGCGACGATGAGTTCGGCATCGACGGTGCGGGGGATGGTGTCGGTGGATTGCACGCCTACGAAGATGCTCAGCTTGCTCGGGGTGTCGTAGTCGCGTTCGGAGCGGAGGGCGACGAGTCCGATGTTGTTCGATGTTTGGGAGCCGATGGCGTGGTACTCGAAGGTGGTTTGGGTGTCGATTTCTTCTGCGCGTACGGAGTCGATGTCGGAGACGCGACCGTCGGAGAAGAGGTGGAAGAAGTAGGGTTCGCCGCCTTTGAGTTCGTCGAGTTCGTGAGATTCGGTGATCTCGCCGAGTTCGTTGACCGCGTTGGCGATGCGGTTGGGGCGCTGGGCTTGGGCAAGGCGGTAGGCTTCGGCGATCGACGAGGTCGCGTCGGTTTGTTCGATAGCGTTGATGGCGTTGATGAGGGTTGCTTGGTCGGAGCTGAACGAGGCGATGATCTGGGCATTGGCATCGAAGGCGATGACCATCGCTTCGTCGGCCTTTTCATTCGCAGCGAACATGCCGGGGGCACGCATGGTTTCGATGAGTTCGATGGCCTGCTTCTTGGCGGCTTCGAGTCGGGAGTCTTTGCCGAGTTCATCTTCACCATCGACGGCGGCCATCGACGCGGAGCGGTCGATCATCACGATGTACTTGCGTCCCATCTCAGTGGTTGACGCCGAGCGTGGCTGGGCGAGGGCGAGGATGATGAGCCCGAGGATGATGAGCTGCAAGAACAACAGCAGGTTTTTACGCAGGCGTTGGAACGGTGCGTTGGCCTGGAGGTCCTGGATGGCTTTCTTCCACAGCAGCGTCGAAGAGACCTCGCGGGGGATTCGGCGGAGTTTGAGGAAGTAGAGGATGATGAGCGCAGGGATCGCGATGGCGGCGACGAGTGCGGCGAGCATGGGGGTGGCCCAGGTCATGGGGTTTCTCCAATGATGAGGACGGGATCATCAGACCACCAGCCGCCGGTTTGTTTTCGATCGCGGAAAGGTGCGAGATACATCACGGATCGGAGTTGATCGTTCATATCGAAATAGAATCGGAGTTGGCCATCGCTTGAACGGGCCCAATCCAATGGACTCGCAAGATGCTTTGGCGGGACAGTTGCAACGATGTAGGGCTTGGATTGGGTTTGCTCGCCATAGTTCACTCGGGGTGAGAGGCGGAGTTTCTTGAGGCCGACGATTGTTTCGTGATCGTCCATGCCGATAGCGATCTCGGATCGGATGGTTGTACGAATTTCTCCGAAGGACATGCTCGCATGTAGTGGACGGCCGCAACCGGCATGAACCAAACTTATGAGCCCGAGGAGACAGATCATTGGTGCCTTAATTGAATGGTTCATTGTGCTTGCTTGTGCAGGGGAAGTTTCCCCTGCACCCCCTCGGAAGACCCCCTCCGTCTGCTTCGCAGACACCTCCCCCGCAGGCGCGGGGGAGGAGAATGGGAATGGCATAGGAATGGTCATCTCAACACCCCTCGCTTTCTGAGGTAGTCGAGGAGGAGGGTGTCGATGGGGGTGTCGGTTTGGATGGTGAGGGCGGTGATTTCTCGGCGGGCGCAGAAGTCGCGGAGGCCTTGGCAGTACGCCGATAAGTTCTCTTTGTATTTTTTGAGCAAGGGGGCGGAGATCGTCACTTCGGCCATGTCGCCGTCTTCGATGTCGCGGAGTTGGAGATCGCCGGCGAGGTCAGGATTGACTTCCTGAGGCGACAAGGTTTGGATGGCGAAGACATCGTATCCGCGGCCGACGAGTAGGCGGAGCCCGGTTTCGTAGCCTTCTTTCATGAGGAAATCGGAGAGGACGATCATCACGCCTTTGCCTCGGCGGGTCATGGCGATGCGTTTGCAGGCTTGTGCGAAGTCGGTGCCGGCTTCGGGTTCGAGGGTGCAGAGGAAGCGGGCGAGGTCGTGGGTTCGGCGTCGCCCTCGCAGGTCTCGGATATTGCCTGCGATTGATTTTTCGCCGCCGGGGATGACGAGTTCGTCGCGCAGGCCGACGGCGGTCACTTCGACGCGGTTCAGGTTGACTAAACCGATGTAGCCCATGGCCATGGCGACTTGTTGCATGTAGTAGAACTTGTTTGGTTCGCCGCAGTCTGCGGAGGCGGAGCAATCGATGACGATGTGGAGCGAGAGGTCTTCTTCTTCCATAAAGAGTTTCATAAAGAAGCGGTCGAGGCGGGCGTAGATGTTCCAGTCGATATGGCGGAGATCGTCGCCAGTGGTGTAGGGGCGGTGGTCTGCGAACTCGACGGATTCGCCTCGCTTTTTGGATCTTCGTTCGCCTTTGAGCTTGCCTGCAAAGATTTTTCGGCTTGAAACATCGAGGTGGGATATCTTGGCGATGAGCGAGGAGGAGAGGAGCTCGTCGATGGTGGTTGGGCGGGTTGGGTTTTCTGATCGGAGCATAAGATTTTTGTACGCAGAGGTCGCAAAGGGTACGCGGAGGCGCAGAGGGGGGGAGAAGAGAAAGAGTATGGAAGAGGGGGGAGAAAGAGAAGAGGGAAGAACTGTTAGGTGAGCGCTTTGGAATTGATTCTGCGGTAGGTTCCTTTCTTGATGGTTGGGGCGTGAAAGTTGATGAGGAGTCCTAATGGTTTGTTGGCGAGGTAAAGGTAGCTGGTGAGTTGGGCGAGGTGGTTGTCTTCGATTGCTCGGATGGCTTTGAGTTCGAGGATGAGTTGGTTTTCGATGAGCAGGTCGAGGCGTTGTGGGGGGAGGGCTTTGCCTTTGTATTGGCCTGTGAATGAGATTTGTTGTGTATACTGAATCTTTGCCAGTTCCAACTCATGACAGAGTGCTGATTCGTAGACTGATTCGAGTAACCCTGGGCCGAGTGTTCGATGCACTTCGATCGCGCACCCGATCACTTGATGGGTTAGCCGATTCAACTCTTCTGGCACATCAACACGATCCATATCTACTCTTTCTTACCCCATTCTTCTCTCTGCGCCTCTGCATGAACTTTGCGACCTCTGCGTACCTCTTGCTTACGACCCCACCATTGCGGTTGGTTGGGTAGGGGTGAGCTTGAGGATTTCTTGGACGAGGCCGTCGGTATCTACGCGGTCGGCTTCGGCTTCGAAGTTTAATAGGATGCGATGGCGCAGGCAGGATTTGGCGACATCTTGGATGTCTTGGTAGGAGACATGGAATCGACCGTCGACGAGTGCTCGGACTTTGCCCGCGAGGATCAGGGCCTGGGCACCGCGGGGGGAGACGCCGCAGCGGATGTAGCGATTGGTTGGGCCGTTGGGGCCGCCGGCAGCGGTGTCGGTTTCAGGATGGGTTGCGAGGACCAATCTCGCGGCGTACTGCTTGACATGCGGGGCGACGACGACGGATTTGACAAGGGCCTGCATTTCGAGGATGCGTTGCCCGTCGACGATGGGATTGGCGGTTGGGTTGGCCGAGCCGGTGGTGCGGTCGATGATTTCCATGAGGTCTTCGAGCTGGGCGTACCCCACATCGACCTTGAGGAGGAAGCGGTCGAGTTGGGCTTCGGGGAGTGGGTAGGTGCCTTCTTGTTCGATTGGGTTTTGAGTCGCGAGGACGAGGAAGGGTTCGTCGAGTGTGTAGGTTTCGCCGGCGACGGTGACGGAATGTTCTTGCATTGCTTCAAGGAGTGCGGATTGTGTTTTTGGAGTGGCACGGTTGATTTCGTCGGCGAGGAGGATTTGGGCGAAGATTGGGCCTCCCTGGAATTCGAAGGCTCGTTTTCCGGTGTCTGGATCTTCGGAGACGACATTGGTCCCGATGACATCGGCGGGCATCAGGTCGGGGGTGAACTGGATGCGATTGAATGGCAGGGACAAGGTTTGGGCGAGTGTGCGGACGAGGAGTGTTTTTCCGAGTCCGGGTACGCCTTCGAGGAGGACATTGCCGCCACAGAAGAGGCAGACGAGGACGGCATCGACGACTTGCTGTTGTCCAACCATGACCTTGCCGATTTCTGCGCGCAAATCGGAGAATGTTTTGCGGAAGGCTTGGCATTGGGCCTTGACTTCTTGTGGTGTCTCGAACGATTCATTTGCTGCCATGACTAGCTCCTCATATGGCGCAGCGTGCGCCGTTTTTTGTGCGTTTTAGGACTCGTCCATATCGTCTCGGGCTCGTTTTTTTGCTGCCCGCAGTGCGCTCAGCGCGTCCATTGGTTCGGTTTCTTCTTTGGTTGTCTTTTGTACCGGTTTGCTGATCGAAGGCTGATTGGTTTCTTCTTCGCCTGTGAGTGCGATGGGCTGGGATGATGCTGGGTGGTCGATGGGGGCGACGAACTTGCGTGAGGCGTTTTGTTTTTGTGTTTTTCTTTCGTCATCGCCGGTGCGTGATGAAGCGCGTGATTTTGCTGTGGACATTGCCTGCATCGAGGCCATGGATTGGCCTGTTTCCTTGGATGCACCACGGCGCAAGAAGGCCGCGATCATGGCGGGGTCGATGCGGACACGGCGAACGGCAACATCGAGGAGGAAGATACCGATGCCGATGATTGCGAAGAGCAGCCAGATGGGGGTGAGGGCGAGGGGAACTTTGACGCCATCGCGAGACCAGAGATCGGCGATTGTTGGATCGGATGGGAGGACACGCCCGCCGGTGATCGAGGCGATTTGTTGAAGCAAGGGGAGGTTGGTTTGGAGTGCTTTGAACTCATCGGCGAATGGTCGTGTGACGGCGGCTTGTGCGGCGCCTTCGAGGATTGTTCCGCCGCTTCCTGGTGCGCGGTACTGAAGGTTGACGACATAGGCACCGGCGTGTGCGGTGTCGAACTGGCCTTCGTATCGTCCTGGACCGACTTGTTGTATTTCGACGAGTTTACCTTGGCCGTCGGGTGTCGATGCACGGGCTTGGAAATTTGCGAAGTTGAGCCGTTCCCCGTTGGGATGAAATGCTTCGACGATCAAGCGTGTTTTGTCGCCGATGTTTTCAGTGGTGACGCGCAAGGTTTCGCTGCCCGAAGGGCGCATTGTCCATCGAATGTGCTGTTCCCAGAATTGATCGAACCCCGACCATCCGATCCATGCCGGGGCCCATCGGGTGGAAACATCGGAGGTGAAGGTGACGACCTTGCCAAGCCCGTGCTGCCACTGGGCCGCGATTGGATCGTTTTCTTTTCCTCGAAGTGTGACGAGGCTGAGCCCTTCGCGTTCGGCCGCGACGACATAACCTTCGATCGGTGGGACGCTCTTGATTCCTCTCATGGTTTCGGTGGGGACGCCGGTGCGTGCCGGTGCGAAGGGTTGGCCTTCCCAGATCAGGGCTCGTCGGATGGTCTGGGCCTCTTTGATAAAGATCTGAGGGAGCGTTGCCAGGGCATTGTTGGCGACGGCGTAGTAAGTGCCCCCCGTCACCCGGGCCATGGTGCGCAAGGTATTGGTATCGGCGGGCGAGTGTGGGTTGACCCCCACGGCGGAGATTGTGATGCCGGCCTGCTTGAATTTGCGTAAAAGCGATCGGGACATCGACGGGTCGCCATCTGAAATCACAATGAGGTGCTTCTGGCCTGCTGCGGCGTTGCTCAACCCTGAGAGTGCGAGTTGAAGGGAAGGGTCAAAGGATGGCATATCGCCAAAGGTCAGGTTCTCGATGGCGCGTTTAACGGCTCCTTTGTCACCAACGGGCGAAAGTGGATAGACCCAGTCGGTGCCACCCATTGCCTGGTATTCGATGATGCCCACGAGATCGAGCCTGGACATGGCATCGACGGCTGCGTTGGAAACCTGCTTGCCATAATATACACCTCGAGGAATTTCGACCGAGTGGACAATCAGCGCCAGCGCTCCGCGGGGCATTTGCCGTTTCTGAGGCGGGTCGAGACGAATAGGAAGCGCATCGGCCAGAGGGGATCCGATCCATCCGCCCGCACCAAAGGATTCTGGTCCTCCGATCATGACCAACCCGCCTCCGGTATCGTGGACATACTGTCGCATGAGCTCTTGCTGGGCTTGTGAATAGGAATAGGCGGACTGATTGAGCAGGATAAGGGCTTCGTATGAGGCGAGCTGGGGAAGTGAAGTCGGAAACTGAGATGGGGTGATCCGGATTGTTTTGACCTCGGCTTTGGCGAGGACATCTTCGAACTTGACGGCCTCGTTTGGGTCTTCTGCTACAAGAAGTACGATGCCTTCAGAATCGACGAAGGTAATTGCGGTGCCTTTGTTGTTTTCGGCGATGGAATCGCCCAGTGTGCCCGTGGCCGATCCAGACTCGGAGAGTGCGGTCAATGGCTCAAAGACCGCTTGGTAACTCACTGCCCCTGGTCTGGTGACGCCGACCGAAACAGCGAGCACATTGCGGCCTTTGTTGAGCTCGATAATTTTCCCGAGCTCATCCGCAGCAGGGTTGAGGTCGATCACAACGCCATCTTGTGAGATCAGCAATCGACCGGCAGCCGGGACGGTGGCGGTGAGGACGACCTTGAGGGTGATGGTTTCGCCGACGCGAACATTGGCCGGCGCTTGGAGGGCTTCGACAATAACTTCTTCGGTATAGGCGAATTCGACGGGCAGGACATCAATGGGGATGCCTTGTGCTTTGGCCGTTTGGGCGGCGCGGATGAGCGATCCGTCGGTTTCATTGCCGTCGGTGATGATGACGATACGGTTGGCGAGGGATTTTGGTGCCGAGGCGATGGCCAGGGAGACGGCTTGCATCAGGTTGGTACCATCGGTGGCACCGATGAACTGGCGATCGACGCGGGTGGTGGCGCGGGAGACGGAGGACTGGGTAAATGCCTTCTCTGCCGCGGTGATGATGCCGAGCTCGTCGTCTGGTTTGCGCGAGTTTTCTTGCGAATGGGCGATGTATTGGTCGATCTGCTCTTGGGCACCGATGGGAATCGAGCGTGAGGCATCGATGATGACGGTGACGCCGACATTGTCGGATGTTTTGCGCAGCGAGGGCTCGGCCAACGCTCCGGCGATGAACGCGATCGCAAGAAGCCGAATGACAATCGCAGCGATGCGTGATCCTTTGCCAAGTCCTGAGATGCTCTTGCGGGCGATGAAAAGTGTGAGCAAGCCGAGGATGGGGATCAGAAGCAGGAAGATTTCAAGATCAAACTGCAACGGACCAAGGGTAAGGCTTGCGTGTTGAAAGATCATGGGGCTTGGCTCCCGATGACCATTTCTGCGGCTGTGTATTCGCCTCCAATGGCGGAGACGCCATCGGGAAGTGCGCAGATTTGTACTCGGCTATTGCCTGAATCGAGTATCACCAACTGGTCCCCCATCACGCCACTGGCCCATGGTTGGGCGAGCTGACCGATGCTTCTTCCTCCGATGCCGTAGCGCCAGAGGGTCTGCCCGGATTCGAGATCAATGCATCGTATCCGATTTCCACCGAACTCGGTGATGAGTGCGGTTCCATCGTCGAGGATGGTGAGCCCGTAGGGGAATCGGTAGGCCTTGTCGGAGGTGTCCATGGGATCGCCGAACCATGTGACAAGTTCGCCTGCGATGGTGAAGCGTCCGACGCGGTGATGACTTGCGCTGGTGACGATGATTTCTGGGCCGCCTTGGGGATTGGTCCAAAGCTCGATCGATTGTGGACGATTCAATGCGTTGGGATAGTCTGATGCATCGACCTCTTCTCCGACGACGCCGATCTGGTATTCGAAGATGAGGTTGATTTTTTGATCTGACCGATCGACGGTAAAGCGTGAGATGCGGTCGTTGCCGCCGTATTCGGAGATGTAGAGGTGGGTGACGATCCCTGCGTTGTTTTTCTGGACCGCAATATCGGTGGGATAGATGAACTCGCCGGGTTCGTCGCCGAAGGAGCCATAGGCGAAATCGGGCTCGGTGGGGACAGGGACATCGACATCGGGCAGGGGAAGTTCATACATCAGAACTCGATGTTCGTGGGTATCGGCGACATAAACGGCGAGCTTGTCTGGGTTGATGATCGAGCTGGCAACGGTGAGCCCGGTGGGTTTTCCACGATCCCATTTGGGTGTGTGGACTGCGCCGAGGATTTGGCCTGTTTCGAGGTCCATGATTTGGATTCTGGCGGTTTTATCAACAATGGCTGCTCTTGGTGAGCCGTTGTCGGTGAAAACATCCATTCCTCGTGGATATACGAACTGTCCGAGCTGGGTTCCTGATTCGCTGAAGATTTGGTTGGTGCTCAGCGCCCCCGGCGTGGATTGCCCCTCGCCCATTCGATCGCATCCTCCAAAAACTGGCGCAATCAGGCACAGGCTTATTGCAGCCATCAGTGGTGTCCAGAATCGGGAATTCATGGGCATCTCAAGGATCATACGGAGGTTAACCGGTTGAGATACGATCAGTTGCCGAATCTGTCCGCCGGTCGGATTCGTGTGATTAGTAGGGATGCGATGATTGATCCAATGAGCCCGATGCCCAGGAGGTTGATCCCTGCTGCGGAGAGTTGTTCGAGTCGGGCATAGTGGAGATCGGCGAGAAGCTGCTGGGGGAGATTGTCCATCCCGGGTGGGCGGACCATGACGGAGGCCTCGATCTCGTACATGGAAAAGAGCCCGGCGATGAGCCCTGCCCCGAGCAAAGGCATGGTGATGGTGGGCATGACTGCGCGCCTCCAGCCGACGATTGATCCTCCGGCCATTTGCCATCGGATGGATTTTCGTTCGATGGACTCGCTCGAAGCGCACAGCGCGCCGATGATGGCACCGAGGAAAGCACTGCGTATGCATGAGGCCAAGACAGCACCACTCCAACCTGTTGTCATCCATGGAATTGGCGACCGTGCAACTGCGGCACCGATGAGCACTCCGGGGATCAAGCCCAAGGTGCACAGGATCATCAAGGCCCAAGCGCCAATCCGCCGAATCCTTCTTGACGGGTTGCCGAGTGTGATGGCGACAAGCACCGCGACAAACATGACGACAAGTCCGGCAGCCAGGGCCAAAAGCCCTGAATCGATCATGGCTCCGGATTCGATTCTCCAGAAGTAGAGGATTGCCCCCCAATCATCAAGGGTCACCAACATCGCGCCCATCGGCACCATCGCCCCCAAAGCCCAGACAATGATTGCCCCCAAGATGACGAGTTTTGGCACAATTTGAAGGGAATAGCCTTGGTCTTCAAATCGTGATTCTTCCCGCCGACGCACGAGCGGCCCGGTGAGCACCCAGGCTCCGATTCCGGCGATGAATATTGTCGGCCAGGCGCTAAGCCAAATTCGCCCCCACTGCTCGATGGGTGACTCGGCAAGTTGTCGCCAGATGACAATCGACCATGTTTCAAGTTGGGCCAAGTGCATGGGGACCGCTGATCCGAACATGATGACCGTCACCAGTACCCATGCACGCACAAGAATCGCAAGGTGCAATCGTACCCAGAGCGCTGTTCGGCGACAGAGCCCGACGGGCTCAAGAGCGATCATTTCGGTATAGAGATTGGTCCGATGCCCGAGCCCCGAAGCGATCAAAACCCCTGCGATGGGGGCACTCCAGATGGCGAGCCCAACGACGGCAATGACATACCCAGCCCAAATGGTAACCCATCGCAAATCAGGTGCCGAGGTTGAGTAAGCCACAAGGGCTTTGCCAATGATGGTATCGGGTGCTCGCAGGAGATTGCCCGCTGCATACACCAAAGCTGCAGGAAGCCAGATCGGAGCAATGAGTATCGCAGGGATCAGTCTGGCGCCCCAGCGGTGCCTTGGTGCTTTGATGGCGATGACTCGGACAAGAGGAATACCCATGCACACCCCGACCAAACCGATAAATCCAGCGATGCCCAGCGATCGCACGAGAAGCCCGATGCGATCGGATTGGAGAAAAGATTCATTGTGGGTGATTCCTGAGGAAGTCTCCAGAAGGATGACCAGCGAGCCTCCAAGCTCAATAAATACCGGCATTGCCAAGGTTGCGACGATCAAAACCAACATGATCGCGGGCATGAGGGCAGGCAGTTTTCTCCAATGGTCTGACTTGAGCATATGCGAGTGTACCCGCTGGGGGTTCCTGAGGATTCAGGGAGGATCGAACAAGTGCGATGAAGTGCGCGTTCGATGGAATTTGGGGGTATGATTATGGTTCATCCACTGTGCATTTCTTGTGATGCACATATCGAACTCCCTTTGCTGTTCATGATCGCGCATGCACACCGCCAATGGACACATCAGCCCCCCCTGCAGATACACACCATGATTGATATCCGAAAACTCAAAGAACTTGTCCGCCTGATGGTTGAAAACGAACTCACCGAGATTGATCTTCATGATCAACAAGAAACCGTCACGATCAAACGAGGCGATGACAAGGGAACCGTGATTCAACATCAACCTGTGATGTATGGTGGAGGCGGCGGAATAGCACCGGCCTCTGCTCCGACACCATCACCAGTTGCTGCTGCTTCCGAATCGACTCCGGCAACAGGGCCCGGGCCAATGTCTGACGATGCCCTCACTGCGATCGAGTCACCAATGGTTGGGACTTATTACGACAAACCCAATCCGGATTCGAAGTGTTTTGTAAGTGTTGGAGACTCGGTTGGTCCTGACACGGTGGTGTGTATTGTTGAAGCGATGAAGGTCTTTAATGAGATCAAGGCTGAGCAATCGGGTGTGATCGAGAAGATTCTTGTTAAAGACGGCGAAGCAGTTGAGTTTGGGCAAAAACTCTTCCTTCTGAAATAAACCATATATCCACGCTCGCTTGGGCGTGATTGAAACGAGATTCACCACTATGTTTAAGCGTGTGTTGATTGCCAATCGTGGGGAGATCGCCCAGCGGATCATGCGGGCTTGCCGCGAACTTGAGATCGAAACGGTCTGTGTGTATTCCACTGCTGACAAGGACGCGCCGTATCTGCGTGATGCCGACGAAGCGATCTGCATTGGGCCTGGTCCTGCGAAGGACTCGTATCTGAACATCTCGCGGATCATCTCGGCTGCGGAAGTGAGCGATGTCGATGCGATCCATCCTGGATATGGTTTTCTCTCGGAGCGGGCGGATTTTTCTGAGATTTGCCGCGACTGCAAGATTGAGTTCATCGGCCCATCACCTGAAGCCATGGGCAAACTCGGTGACAAAGTTGAAGCCAAGCGTTATGCCCGTGCCGCCAAAGTGCCTGTGTTTCCCGGTTCTGAAGGCGAAATCGAAGAACTTGACGAAGCGGTCGAAGTGGCTACCGAAATCGGATATCCGGTCATTATCAAGGCATCGGCAGGTGGAGGTGGGCGTGGCATGCGTATCTGTCGAAACGAAGCAACGCTTCGCGCCAATGTTGCCAAAGCTCAACAAGAAGCCCTTGCTGCCTTTGGCAATGGTGGTGTGTTCATCGAAAAATTCCTCGAACACGCCAGGCATGTTGAAATCCAAACCATCGGCGACAAACACGGCAACGCGATCCACCTTTGGGAACGCGATTGCTCAATGCAGCGCAGGCACCAGAAGATTATTGAAGAAGCACCGGCACCTGGTGTCGAACGCAAAAAGATCGAACGAGTTTGTGAGGCAGCAGCCAAGTTGGTCAAGTCAGCCGAATATGCAGGTGCTGCAACAGTTGAGTTTCTGATGGATGAGAAGCAGAATTTCTATATGCTCGAAGTCAATACCCGTGTACAAGTTGAGCACCCGATCACTGAAGCGATCACAGGCGTTGATATTGTCAAAATGTCCATCATGGTCGCTGCGGGTGAAAAGATTCCGTATAAGCAAAAGGATATCAAAGTCAACGGACACGCGATCGAATGTCGAATCAATGCGGAAGACCATACCAAAGATTTCCGCCCTTCTGCAGGCCTGATCGAAACTTATCGTGCCCCGGGGGGGTTGGGTGTGCGGATTGATAGCCATGTATGTGCGGGGTATCGTGTGCCACCCAACTATGATTCAATGATTGGCAAACTGATTGTCCATGCTGAAGGCCGTGAAGCCGCGATGACGCGGGCGTCGCGGGCATTACATGAGTTTGAAGTTGGCCCGATCAAAACGACGATCCCACTCCATCTTGAGCTCATGAACAATACCGATTTTAAAAAGGGTGGGGTGGATATCCATTATCTTGAGCGATTGCTGAAAGACTAGTCCAACCGAGCCCCCCTCGACCATGAGTAGTTGCATGAGTCGCTGAACGATAAGAAAGGACCGTTCCGCGGTCCTTTTTGGGGTCTTGGTTCTGAGGTTTTATTTCGGTTTTCTATCGACCGTTTGCGTCTCGCTTGCGTCTGTGCTGCCCCGGGCGTAAGTTTGGCGGGTAACTCAAGGCACAAATTCATCCCCGTCGACTTCATCTCCGTCGACGATGAGCACGCAGCCCCCCAAGCAAACCCAGTGTGGCAAGCCCTGCCCATGCTGCTGGCGGCAAGGGAACGACCGCTGCGCCCACATAGAGGTTGTCCATTGTCGCCCACGCACCCGTTGCGGACTTGGCATCGATCGTCATGCTCGTGATAAAGACATCGGTGCTGAATCCACGGAAGACCGCTGGTCCTGTCGAGTCAAATGTCACTTCGGTTCCATCGCTGAGGGTAATGGTAATTTGTGCCAGTACTACATTGAAGAACTGGTCTGTTCCCCAGAAGTTGCCCCCGACTGCGTTGACATTGCCGCTGGTGAAGGTGATGAGCAGATGGTCGTTTGCATTCTGCGTAGACACAACCCCGGTCCCATTGTAAAGCCCGGTGCCGTACCCCCCCCCTGCGCTGATATCGTAGGAGAATGCGCCGATGGAGTATGTCAAATCTGGCAAAGGTCCACTCACGACATCATCAAAGGTGTTGAGTGATATCCCCGGATCAGCATCATTGAGAAACGAGGTGCTGTCGGTGTACACGACCCCGGCAAGCGCCGAGCCAGTGATGGTGGTCAGGGCCAAAAGGCCGACACTCTTTATGCTTACATTCATGGTACGATCCCTCACGCCTTTTCAAATTTGGTAGAACGCTCTGCAGTCTCCACGCCACACTCGCTTTGGGAGGCACTGCATTTTCATCGTACACGAGAATTGCGTTAGGACAAACGCCAAAATCGGAAATTGGGCTATAATTCTTGTCTACAACTGAATTTAGCCTTCCGCCTTCATTTTGGTTCAGGCGCATCTGGAGCAATCTAGGCTCCACCAATTTCCAATTTGATTACCTGTGCGTCGATTCTTGCCAAAGAGTACCCTTGCCCGTTTTATGGGAATTGTGTTTTTTCATTCTTCGGTATCTGCGGACATTGGCAGTATGCCTACGCGCTGACCTTGTTGGTTCACGATCACAAATGCTGGTTGTCCTTTGATGGTATCAAACCCACCGACGACCAGTTCCTGATGCGCGTCGGCCGATTTGAGCATTTCTGCCTGCGCTTGGTAAAGCGTAAGTAGATTGGTTGGCCCGTTGTTGGCATTGGCTGGTGATGGGGCCGCGTGGGAAGCCATCGCAATCAGAAAACCGATCCCAAGGATAAAGGTGCAGAATTTCCAATATCCTGAAGCATGTGTATACATGCCTTGGACGGTGGTTGAGCCATTCTTCATTTCAGTCTCCCATCTCGATCTCTGGGATCGGTTCGACCACTTTGCCTGTCCGTGCGCAGGGTCATCGGCGAAATTCAGGGGGAGATTGATCGAGATGTGGGCACAACCCAAAACAACAGCCCGGAGGGTCGTCCGGGCTGGGTTTGCCTATTGGCAGAGAGAGAAAGAGAGGTTGTGAACGCCAACTTGGTTTTCGCTCCAATCGGCGTGGATTCGTATTTTTGCTTGGCGTCGCCGCCGACGCCCGAAAGGTACATCAGGTTTTCACAGGTGCCAGCCATTGACCGTGTTTTTTTCGGGCGTCAGGCGAGATACCTGTTTTTCGCCCATAAGAAGGCGGTTTTTGAAGATGAGAATCTGTTTTTTTTTTCGAGGTCAGGCGTATGATTGAAGCCGCGATGGGATCGGCCGTCGCCCACGGAGACACCCAGATGACCCCCACCCCCACCGCAACCGCATCAGACCTCGCCATCAACGGCGGCTCACCCGTCTTTGATTCCAATGTCCCCTTCATGTCCGTCGGATTGACCGAAAAAGACATCGCCGCGGCCACCGAAGTCCTCAAGTCGGGCATGCTCCGGGCAGCAAGCAAATGCGCCGCACTCGAAGAAGAGTTCGCCAAACAATCCGATGCCAAATTCGGACTCACCTGTGCCAACGGCACCTGCGCCTTGCAACTCGCCTACGGCTCACTGCTCGAACGCGGCGACGAGGTCATCACCCCGGCATGGACCTTCATCGCGACGGTTTCGATGCTTGTTGCAGCTGGCGCAAAGGTCGTGTTCTGTGATGTGCTTGAAGATTCATACCAAGCCGACCCCGCCGACATCGAGCGGCTCATCACACCCAACACCAAAGCCATCGCCATCACGCACTTGTATGGCATCCCTGTCGATATCGAAGCGATCGAAGCCATTGCCAAGAAGCATGACCTCAAGGTCATCTACGACTCCGCCCAGGCACATCTCGCCGAATACAAAGACCAAGGCATCGGTGCCTTCGGCGATGCGTGTACCTACTCCTTCTACGCCACCAAAAACCTCGGCACCGGCGAAGGCGGGATAGTGACGGTCAACGACGAACAACTCGCCAAAGACATGGGCTTCCTGCGTTCACACGGCGAGACCGGAAAATACCTCCACGAATCCATCGGGTTCAACTACCGCATGAACGACATCACCGGCGCGATTGGCTTGTCCAAGCTCGAAACCCTCAGCGATGAAACCAACCGAAGGCGCGAAGTCGCTGCGATCTACGCCGACCGCATCGACGCAATCACCGGCGTGCATCGCCCGATCCCCACCGCCAACTCGAACCCGGCGTGGCACCTCTATACCTGCCGGGTCGATCTCGATGCCCTGACCTGCACCCGCGACGAGTTCTGCAGTGCCCTGAACAAAGAAGGCGTGCCGACAGCGGTGCATTATCCCAAGCCATTGACCGAGCAACCTGTGTTTGCGGAAATTGCAAAGCACTCTGACGAGCCAAAGGTCGCCAAGAAGCTCAGCACCTGCGTGTTCTGCATCCCGATCCACCCCAAGCTCAGCGACGAACAGGCCAATGGGGTGTGTGATGCGATCGCCAAGGTGGCGGGTGCGTTTGCCAAGTAAGCGATCGGATTATTCTTGATTCAACGAGCCGCAACCGTGAGGGAGCGGTTTTTTTGATGGGCCTGCATCATTTCAGTTTCAGATAAGTTTCTCTTTTTCCCTTCGCCCATCGCAACCCTGTGGTATATTTGGCGTAGGAGGAGTACACGATGTATGTACAGGTGACTTGTTTACTGAGCGTACTTGCACTCTCCATTTCACAGGCTCAGGCGGATATCTATATCGAAGTGGCACCCACCGCAATTGGGCCCGATGGGGCGACCAATGGCGAGGCGGTCATGTGGGGGACTGAGGCAATGAGTGTCTGGATTTGGGCCGATTCGCCGGGCACCTCGATTTGGACCATCTCGCTTGATCTTGACGGTCGTTCCCAGCAAGGAATTCCCGGCTCTGGTGGTGATTACGCATTCAGCGGGGTTGGGGTCGCCGATCCCGATGAGAACTTCTTGATGGTTCTGAGCAACGGCACCATGGTCGATCAGAATACGATTGCCGATATCAATATCCTCGCTGAGTTGTTCGGAGGCGCCGAGCTCCCGACTTCGATGGAGAATGCCTTTGTGCTCTACACTGATTTCTGGGGCACGCCTATGGATGCCTTTTCGGGGGTAATGCCGATCGTTGAGATCGGTTGGGGGGGCGGGGAGCCTCAGGTCATCCATACCTATGGCTGGTACCAGACACCAACCCCTTCGGGTGCGATGACGATCGGGCTGGGGCTACTCATCGGCACCCGGCGTCGGCGTTGAAGATTGGAATATTCTTGATTTGAACGAGCCGCGACCGTGAGGGAGCGGTTTTTTTCATGCGCCTGTATCGAATCGGATATACTCCCCCCCTCGCATGGTATTCTCATCCCAGACATTCCTGTTTGTCTTTTTTCCGATCGTACTTCTGCTCTACGCGATCGCTCCTCGGCGCGCTCGAAACACCGTCCTGCTCATCGCCAGCATGTTGTTTTATCTCTGGGGTGGCGGGTGGTTCATCGGGTGGCTGCTCACCTCGATCATGGGCAACTGGATCTTCGGGCGCTTTGCAGGCAAGGCCAGAGATGCTGGGGAAACCAAGAAGCTCCACACCATCGTCGGGTTGTCCGTGGTGTTCAATATCGGCATCCTCGGGTGGTTCAAGTACGCCAACTTCTTCGTCGATCAGATCAACGGCATCGCGGCGGCGATCAACTATCAAGGCATGGACTGGACGCCGATCATGCTTCCGATCGGGATCTCGTTCTTTACCTTCCAAGCAAACTCCTATGTGTTCGACATCGCCAAAGGGCAGGGCAAGGCGCTCAAGAACCCGCTCGACTTTGCCCTCTATGTATCGCTCTTCCCTCAGTTGATCGCTGGACCAATCGTTCGGTATCACCAAGTCGCCTCGCAGCTTGTCAGCCGAACCTTTTCGCTCGATAATGTGACAGCCGGGATGAACCGCTTTGCGCTTGGACTCTGCAAGAAGGTGCTTATTGCCGATTCGGTCAGCCCCATCGCCGACGCGGCCTTCAATAACTCAGGCAACATCACGACCAACGACGCATGGATCGGCATCCTCGCCTACACCATCCAGATCTACTTTGATTTTTCAGGCTACTCCGATATGGCGATCGGACTCGGGCGCATTTTCGGATTTCGATTCCCCGAAAATTTCAAACATCCCTATTCCTCTGCATCCATGACCGAGTTCTGGCGGCGGTGGCATGTGACGCTCTCGGAATGGTTCCGCGATTATGTCTACTTCCCGCTCGGCGGGTCCCGCTGCTCGCGACTCCTCACCTATCGGAATCTGATCCTCGTCTTCCTGCTCACCGGATTTTGGCACGGTGCGAACTGGACCTTCATCGTTTGGGGCATGTTTCATGGATTCTGGCTGATTGTTGATCGGCTGCTTGGCAAGAAGGAACGCCCTACGGGATTCAAGTTGGTACTCAATCGGTTTATTGTCGTGTTCTTGGTGATGATCGGGTGGGTCGTGTTCCGGGCGGAGTCGCTTAGCGCTGCGGGCGAGTACTACTACGCACTCTTCGGGGGCAACACTGGCGACTTCTCGGCTGCCTTGCTCCGGTTGGTTTCGGTGCAAACCATGATTGCACTGGCAATTGGATCATTGATTTTCTTTGTGCCTCGCAATATGGCGCTTGGGCCAATCATTGAAGAGTCAGACACGCGCGTTGCAGCGATCTTTCGAGCAATGCTTGTGCTTGTTGCCCTCCCTTTGACACTCATGCTCATCATCAACGGCACATTCTCTCCGTTTTTGTATTTCCAATTCTAATTTGCCCGACCAAATGCCTATGCCCACTTCGCGAACCATCTCGGGAATCATCTGTCTTGGAGCGACGGCTGCGCCGTTGGCCTTGGCACCAATGCAACTTGACCGATCGCTCACTTTTGTGCGTGAAATGGAAAATCGCACGCCCAATGCGTTCCCGGGTTTTGGGTCTATTGATGATCTGATGGATGCCCAGTGGTGGGCATCGATTTCGCGGGCTTTTGAAGACCGAGCGCCGTTTCGCAAAGAAATGATCTCGCTCGAACGAATGCTTGGGCTTTCGGCATCGGGGATGGCCTCGAAAACCATCGCCTATGGCACGGGCCAATGGCTTTTCTGGTATGCAGCCTTGGCGGATAATCTGGGTTCGGTTGAGTATGTGGAGCGGGCCATCGCTGCGATGGATCGTTTCTTCGATGGGCCTCCATTCTCGGCCGATCTTTTCATCCTCGTTGCGCCGGATAAAGCAACGATTTATCCTGAGAAACTTCTCGACTCATCGCGCGCGATCTTTGAGCCGAGCATTCCTCAACGGGATTTGCTGCATAACTGGTTCGCCGAACCTGGACATCCTGAGCGGATTGATCTATGGACCCAAATGCATCATCGCAAAGCCGAGCTTGATCCGCTTGGTGAACTGCTCTACGAACCCGGTGGATCACACTTCAACTCGGTCGGGGCGATGGTGATGGCCAAAGCAATGGTCGATGCGGCCGATGTTGATGATTCAGGTGATTCATCACTCTGGAATGATGACAGCGAGTTGGTCGAAATCTGGACCCGCACGCAGGCTCCCGAGCTCGCCCTTCGTGGTGGCGAGTGGGGTCGCATCGAAACCCAAACCCATTCCCAGATTCGCCGAGCAGGCGTGATGATCAAAGAACTCTGGGATGAAGACCGACGCATCGCAGGTCCTGATTTTTTGAGTATCACCGAGATCACCTATCACAATCGCAAGCGGATCGTCAGTGAATCGGCAACCAGGCGCCTGATTCCCGGCAAGACGCTTGTGATTCACGACTCGTTTATCGCTGTATATTTGTACCCGACGCTGTCGCAGTTTTTCGAGGACCTTACTTTTATCCATGTCGGGTACATCACACCCGGCGAGTTTCGCCAAGCCCTTGATTCATATGATCGGGTATACTTTGAAAGTGCGGAGCATTATTTCCCCGAGCGAGCGATTGAGTACTTCGAGCAAACAGGGGCAGCAACCCCATGAACCGATCACGGACCATCTCTGGGATCATCTGCTTGGCGGCGATCTGCGCTCCCCTTGCAATTGCACCTTTCCAGCTTGAAGCATCGCTGCGTTTTGTACACGATCTTGAGAATCGTACACCCAATGCGTTCCCTGCTTTGAAAGACCCCGGCAATCTGCTCGATTCGACTTGGTGGGCGTCGATTTCGCGGGCTTTTGAGGATCGGGTGCCATTTCGCAAGCAGATGGTATCGCTCGACCGGACGATCAATCCCGTCAAGGCGGGTGATCGGTCGAACCGCAAGGTCGAGCATGGGGTGGAGAACTGGCTGTTCTTTCGTAAATCGCTTGCAGAAGATTTGGGCACACTCGAAGAAACCAAGCAAGCGATCGAAGCGATCGAAACCTTCATGACCAATAACGAGTTCAAGGCCGATTTGTTCATCGTCGTTGCCCCCAACAAAGTAACGATCTATCCCGAAAAACTCACTCCATCTTCGCAGGAAAAGTTTGCACAAAGTAAGGCGCAACGCGATCTGCTTTATACTTATTTTTCCAAACCCGATACGCCGTACCTGGTCGATGTGTGGACGCCGATGTTTGCCCTCAAGGAATTATCCAACGAGATCATCTATGAACCCGGCGGTTCACACTACAACTCGCTTGGTGCGATGGTGCTCGCCCGGACGATGATTGATGCTGTGGATCCGACACTCTGGAACGATGATGAGCGCATCGAGGAATGGACCAAGACCGACATCCCCGACATTGCCAAGGTCATTGGCGATTGGGACATGAAAGAGACCCATACCCGCCTTCAGATTCATCGCCCCGGCATCGAGATCGTCGAACTCTGGGACGCCAAACCCAAAGGTGGCGACTCCAGACGCATAAAAAATCCCAACTTCCTTTCGATCAATGACATCTCGTATTACAATCGTCGCCATGTCATCAACCGCTCGGTATCGCAGCCTCTGATTCCGGGCAAGACGCTGATCCTGTTCGATTCATTCATCGGGCATTATTTGCACCCGACACTTTCGCAGTTTTTCGAGGATGTCGAGCTTATCCACATTGGCACCATCGACCGGGCCTTCTTTCTCCAGGCCCTCGATACCTACGACCGCGTCTATTTCCAGAGTGCCGAGCGGCACATTGTTCCAAGGGTGATCGAGTTCTTCAGTGAATCTGCCTCTGCTGCTCCTTAGCACACCCGTGCGACGATCGCTTCGGTGCCTGGGCCGGCGCGGAGGCAGGCGTCTTTGACGATCGAGGCTGGAATCAACAGGGTTTGCCCCGGCTCAATGACCAACTCGTCAAAGGATTCAGACTCGCTGGCAATCGACGCGCCCATCGTCATCGGCATCATCACCAGTACGGGACAATTGCCCGCATCATCATCGGCCAGGATCGGCACCGAGGCGCAGCTCGCGCTGAGGACATCAATCGTATAAAAATCTGTCGCAGCGACCCGATCGCGCGTTGAGCCCATCTTGGGAGGCATCGTCGCCATCATGCTCATATCGTCGGCCATGTATGCTTTGGCTTGCATTGCAATGGGGGGTTGCTCGAAACTGGCACACTCGATTGCTTGCTCGATATGCAGCTCGCGTTCTTTTCGCCCGTATTCCTTGGTCCAGTCATAGACCCGGAAAGTCGTATCGCTCGGCGTTTGAATCTCGGCAACGAGCACACCTGCGCCCAGCGCATGGACCGTGCCGCTGGGAAGCGTGTGGCAGTGACCCGCAACCGCCAATTCTTTGCGCATGATTTTGGGCACCGTGCCATCAGCAATCGCGCGAGCAAAGTCGTCCCGAGTCACACCGTCGAGGAATCCTTTGTAGATCATCGGAGGTTCGCCATCGGGACCCGAGCGGGCATCGAGAATGAACCAGCTCTCGGTTTTGAGGTGCGCATCCGGGTGCCTGTGGGCATAGTCAGGCGATGGATGGACTTGGATACTCAGGTACTCGCTGGCATCGAGGTATTTGGCCAAAATCGGGAACCCGCCTTGGTCGGTGAGTTTGGCATCGCCGAGTAAATCGTCGCTCCAGAGAGCAATGGCGTCGCGGATGGTTTTTCCTGTGAGATGGCCGTTGGTGATTTCAGAGTGCGCCGAACCTCCCCCACCACCCGAATCGCTTGTGGAGGTCAGGTCTGCCAGTTCCCACGATTCCCCCACGGGTTGGTCGGCAGGCAGGAGTTTTCCATACTTGGCCAACCGTCGGCCTCCCCAGACCTTGGGTTTGATGATCGGTTCAAAGACAATCGGGTATGGTTTGGTCATGACGATGCTCCACGGTGATCTTATCGCATAATGTGGGTCTGTTCCTCGTCGGCTTACTCTGAATCGACCGAAACACAGGCCTAAGCGATCGCCAAGGTGATTCTTTGCTGCCAATTTGCTTCTCGCAGGTCAAGACCGGTCAAGAATTGTTCTTTGCGTGCGCTGAATATGGGTTGGTTTACTCGACCCAAATGGGTCATGAAGGTGCAGATGTTTCCGATCGCAGCAACAAGATGGTGGACGCATTGTGGGCGATGAACTCGACGACGCCTTGAGTTGAAGGAAAACGGGTCGAGTTAAAAAAGCAGGACACGCCTTCATGGGTGTCCTGCTTGGATGTGTTGGGAAGCTCAACAGAGATGGTTTGGGCGTAGTGAATCACCTTGGGCAATCGGCCTTGCTGTGTGCGTTCTGTATTGGGTTTATTGTTCGATATCTGCGATGCGCATCCCTGATATTCTGGTCTCGAAGCAGATGTGCCCATCGACAATGCCTTGGATTTCGGAAATGAACCTTCTGGGTGATGCTTTAACAACATCGCAGAGCAGGATGAGCTCTTCGCCGATGGTGACGGATCTGCGAAAGGCAGCGCTTTCGATACGAAGGAAGGCAGCGACCTGCGGGTTTTCCTGAAGCCGATTGAAGAGATAGCAGCTCAACTGAGCCCCGGCTTCAACCATCAGGACGCCTGGAAGCATGGGTTTTCCGGGGAAGTGTCCCCGGACCCAGAACTCGTCGCCTCGGATTTTCATTGCCCCCACGCCATTGAGCGATGACTCGCTCGCCCAGACGATGCGATCGAGCAGCGCCATCTCGTGTCGATGGGGGATGAGCTCGAACATTTGCTCACGATTGGCCAATGTCGCCGAAAGGTCGATCTGTCCAAGATCGAGCAGAAGTGCTCGCTCACATGATGGCTTGGCATTCTCTACAGGCTGGGATGGTGAACTTGAAGCACGAGGCATGCCCATAATCTCCGATTTGTTGGGGCTCCAATCAGTCGTCCCGCGAGCCAAGCATTTCTTTGCGGATGTCTTGGGCAACATTTTTGACTTCTTGCATCACTTTACGGACGCGGGTGCCTGCTGCTTTGTTGCCGCCTTTGGCCTTGTTGTAGTCCTCTTGACATCCTTCGAGCAGTTGAGCCATTTTTTCAAGCAAGTCCATTTCAACACTCCCTTTCGATATGCCCGTGTGTCCCACTTGGTCGCAGGCTTGGTTGGAGGGCATGGTATCTGTAAATTAGGTGCAACGATCCATCGTTGCCGGTACAGGGCTATCTTACCCCGCAAACTCGGGCAAAAGTCGCTCAAGTACGCCTAAAGCGGCTTTCAAGTAGACAGGGTCGCCTTCTGTTCGCAAAAAGGCCGGTGTTGAGGCGGCCATGAGCACCCGTCTGATCTGGGCGAGCTCAAAAGAATCGTCCCCAGCGGGCAATCCGATGGACTCCCGGGTGGCTGCCAAGGTGGTCAAAGGGTCGATATTGCAGAGTTTTTCCTCGCGCCCCCAGAAGAGCCTTTCGATGTACAGCGCGTCTTCGATCCATGACCCCGGTGCAACCATCGCCAAATCGATCAGGGTGCAGTGCCCAGGGATGCTGGGGTCATGCCCTGGCGAAGTCATCCGCCTCATCGCATTGTGGGCGTGGAGATCATGGTGGCACCAGGTATCCATATCCCGATTGACCCATCGTTCAACAAGCCCGTCGAGGTTGGCCTGCATGCGTTCGAGGGCTTTGATCCAGCGATCCCCATCCTCGATTTCGGTCTCGCGCAGGGCATGGAGCCCCTTTTGGATCAGCCCGGCCCAGTCTTGGGGGGCTTTGGCCTCGGCGGGGTCGATTGGTTTTTCGAGAATGGCAGCAGCATGAAACTCGGCGGCGGTCTCGAACAGGGCCCACATGGATGATTCGGTTCGTTCCATTGCCAAAGGCGGGTTCTGGAACCGTTCCATCACGATCCATGCCAAGTCGTACCCACCGAGCTCAAAACCGGCTGCGAGCACCCGCGGGGTGGGCAAAGCCAGCGATCTTGGTTCGTCCCATTCATCCGGATGCACAAGACCGAGTCGTTTGGTCCAGAAATACTCGCTGTACCCAATGGGCATTTTGACAACACAGGGGATTTCTCGATGCCCGCAGGTTCGGTCGGGCAATGACCATGTGGAGAACCCGGTCCCGGCGCCACCATGCTGCCAGGTGGCGCGGAACCATGAAATTTGGCCCAATCGTCCATGGCATGCTTTGTGGATCTGCGGATCGAGCGTGCTGGCAAGGGCTTGTCCGTCAAGCTCATGCATCAATCGTCGATCCTTTCCGTCTCGGGTGAGGTGCTCTGCGGTGAGTATAGTGTAAATCCATTTACAACTCACGCGCTTTGCGTCCAAGATTTTCAGTTTTTCATGCGGATTGTGCCTGGGCGATGGCCTTGCACAGGGCGTTGGCTTGGGTCGGGGTCAATGCGTCGATTCGATTGTCACCTGAGACTCCGTCGGGCCAAAGGATGTGATTTTTGGTCATCACTTTGACACTCCCCGCGAGCTTTTTGCGCCGACGCTGAAAGAGCGATTGGATCATATCGCTCATCGTTGCCCACCAGTCCGGGTCTTCGTTGGTGGTGACCTCGAGAGAGCGCTCCCATCGCATCATTGCGCTACCGACACTGGGTTGAGGCCAAAAGCATCCCGGAGCGAGCTTGGCAATGATGCTCACCTCGCCAAGACACTGGGCGACGATCGAAATGGTTCCATAGGTCTTTGAACCCGGCGAAGCACCAAACCGCTCGACGACCTCATGCTGAATCGTGGTATACATTCCGATGCAGTTGGGATGCTGGGTCATCAACGCGAGCATCACAGGTGTCGCGGCGTGATAAGGCAAATTGGCAACCATCTTGAAGGGCCGATCGGCGATGGTCTCAATGATTTCTTCATGCACCGATCGTTTGTCCGCCAGGCAATCGCCTTCGATGATCGTGAGCTGCTCGGGATGATTTTTGACCAAGGTTTCGTTCAAGAGGCGCACAAAGTCACGGTCAAGCTCGCAGGCAACCACTTGGCACCCGCGTTCGAGGAGTTCGACGGTCAATGCACCCGTACCCGGTCCGATTTCAAGGACCAGATCACCAGCGTGCACACCCGAAGCATCGACGAGCTTGCGAATCAGGTTGTGATCGATCAAAAAGTTCTGCCCCAGCGCCCTCTTGGGTTCGTGCCTGGCCATGGCGAGCAGTTCACGGATCTCAGAGAGGGTTTGCATGGGTGATTATACTTTCAATGCACAGAGATCGCCCGAGACAATCGCGTTGATGGCGTGGGCGACGCCATCGTCATCATTGCTCGCGGTGATGAACTCGGCATGCGATTGCACTTCGGCAATGGCATTACCCATCGCGATGCCGATCCCTGCCGACTCGATCATTGGCACATCGTTGGCCTGATCACCAATGGCTGCGACGCGAACGGGGTCAATATTGTGCTCTTCAAGATACCATGAAATCGCGGCCCACTTGTTGATCCTTGCAGCGAAAAGTTCGAGGACATGCACTGTATCACCACGATGACCCCGAGGGGTCACGCACGGAAAATCGTAAAGCCAAGCCTGATCGCCCATCAACTCGGTCAATTTCTTCGAAATCGGATTGGAGATCGAGCTGGGCGCGACAATCCCAACGCGAACGGTATGCTCAGGATGCGGGTCGTGATGAACCTCGTTGGCGTACTCGACCTTGAGCTGATGGTCATCGAACCACCATTGGGTGATTGGGTGAATCGGATGCTCATCATCGGAATGGACGACAAGGTAGTCGTATCCGATTTCGGCGGGGTCTTTCATGACCAATGCCGGGCACTTGGATTCATGGAACAACTGAGCTGCTTGGGCAACGACTTCCTGCTTCATGGTAAATCGGTGGATGGTGCGCCCGGTAATGGGATCGGCGATGATGGATCCCCCCGCGACCATGACCGGGTCGCGTTGGTCGATGGCTTTCATGGCTCGGCTTGATTCACCAAGCCCGCGTCCGGTGCAGACAAGGATCGTGATCCCCGCGTTACGGGCACGATTGATCGCATCGATGTTGGATTGGGAGATTTGTTCGTCGGTACTCAAGAGTGTGCCGTCGAGGTCGATTGCGATGAGTTCGATGGGGGGCATAGGAGAGGGTAGGCGCCTATCGATGGATCTAGTTTTGTGAATCGCAGCCACAGATGGATACGGCGCCAGGGCCCAAGGTCATGGCGTTTTTTCCGTTGCGTTTGGATTCCATTGCCAGTTGATCCGCCTGCTCGAGCAATGAGTCTGCATCGTGTCCATCCCAAGGAAACGACGCCAACCCGCCCGAGATGGTCAGGGTGCCGAGTGCTTCTTTGCCAAGTTTGGGAAACCGATGGCAGCATATCTGCTGCTGGAATCGCTTGGCAATTTGGTAGACTGATTCGAGCGGTTTGCTCTGGGGAGTTCGTGGGCCTTTGGGTTCGTAGAAGATGACGGCAAATTCATCGCCTCCAACTCGGCAGACGCGATCAGATGGGCGGATGACGGATTTGAGCAATTTGACGGTTTCGATGAGGATTTCATCGCCTGCACTGTGCCCGTAGGTGTCGTTGTAGTGTTTGAACCCGTCGATATCGAACACCATCACGGATAAAGGCTGACGCGCGGCGCGGGCCTGGTTGATGGCTGCGTCGAGGAAGCGTGAGAAATACCGGCGGTTCCAGGCGCCGGTGAGCGAATCGGTAAAGGCGGCGTGGCGGAGGGCCTGCTGTTGAATTTCGAGTTTGATCCATCGGGCGATCCACTGGGCCTGCTGAACCAAGAGATCGCGTCCGGCGCCCATCGCCCAAGACTGGTCGGCGCAGATGAGTTTGCCTGCGGGTTGGTCGGTGACCATCACTGGCACCCCGGGGACATCGCTTTGGGATGCAAACGAGATATCTTCACGGCCCAATCGAGCGTTGATCTGCTCGATCGCGCTGGTGAGTATGGGTCGCCCAGCAAGCATCGCTTCGACCAAAGGTCCATCATCATGGGGCGCATCAGCAATGATCTGATGTGCAGAAACCGGTGCTTCAATGCCCGGTGTTGGATGCTTTGGAGGCTCGGCGCCCATCAAGACTTGTTTGTGAATTTCGGATTCCTCTTCGAAGGATTCTTGGGCGCGGTGTTCGAAGTTTTCGTTTTTGACAACCACGACCACTTCGGGTTCGGATTTGGGTTCGGATTTGGGTTCGGATTTGGGTTTGGGTTTGGGGTTGGGGTTGGGTTTGGGGTTGGGTTCGGCAGACGGTTCTTGGGTTGGTTTTGAGATTGATTTTTGGCCTATGGGTTCTGAAGCGGGGATTTGTGTTGGATCGACAAAGCGCAGGGCTGGCGGTTCGCCCGCAGGAATGGCGTTTTCGATGGCATCGATGATCTCTTCGAGATTGGCATGGGGTTCGACCCATCCGTCATAGAATGATTTGAGTGAACCCACGCCGAGCACGCGGACTTGGTGGTCGATGAGGCGTAGGCTGGCGATGAATAATGCGAGCTCGTCGCCGACGGGTTCGGTCGATGCTGCGACCAAGACCACCGCCTGAGTGGGCGAGTCGGCGTCGATGGGGTCGGAGAGCTCGCCGATGGCGTCGATGGGATCACGGGCGCGGATGAGCTCGATGGTGCCCTCACGCCGAAGCAGTTGATCGAGCCCGGTGCGTCCGACAAGAATCACCCGCCAGCGTTGGTGCTGGGTCCGATGAAAGGCATCTTGGTGTTGGCTGGGACTTGAACTCACGGGTATGTTTTTTCTCGCTTGTTTTTCTCGATTTCCTGTTTCGCTCAGGTCATTTGCTCAAAGAACCTACTTTGAGCCTCGATCTTCACCAAACTCCCCTGCGAGCAGTGCATCGAGCTCGTCAGCGTCGAGGACATCGCGTGCATTGGCAGGAATTTTCTGGTCGCATGCTTTTGGCAATGAGACCGCCGGTCTTTGCCCTATCCCTTCCTCCTCGCCAACGAGCCGAAGCTTGGCGTCGGGTTTGGCGTCGGGTTGGGCACTGGTACTGATCATCGTACGCCCGGCAGGAGGGATGGGTTCGGATGGGGTGTTCGATGTTGGTCGAACGACCGGCACCATCGGCGGGTTGGCATCGTGGCGGTGCTCCCAGCAAATCACCGATGGAGCAAAGCGATCGAGGGCATCGAGCAGGCGATCGACGCCTACGAGTGCTGATCGATCATCGAGGACGATCACCACCCGCTTGGCCGATTTGGTATCTCGGCAGGCCGATGCGAAAACGGTGTGGATACTGGCTGTAGGCATGACGGCAAACCCACGCTTACACAACACCTTGACAAGAGAATCGGTGGGTGCTTCATCGGCGCCATGCCAAAGAATACAGACCTGATTGGGAACAGTGTCATGTGTCATCTATGACCAGTGTATCGCGCATGGCACCAAAAACATCCTCAATATGAGTACCTTTGACATATTGCCCGTCCAATCTTGCGCTGGTCCGAGAATGTCGGCGGATTCAGGATTCAATCTTCATCAATGCTTGGGCGATCTCACTGGCCCCGTCGGGCTGGCCAAGGGCCTCGAAGGCGAGGTGCATCCGGGATCGAATCTCATCGGATTCGAGTACCTGAGCAAAGGCCAGACGATGGGCTTGAACATTGCGGTCCGGGTCGATCAGATCATCGAGTACCATCGCAGCTCCAGCGTCGGCCAAGACTTGGGCGTTGTGCTTCTGATGCTCGTCCTTATGATAGGGATAGGGAAAGAAGATGCTGGGGGTCTTTGCCCCCCAGCACTCGGCCACGGTACCGGCGCCGCATCGTCCAATTGCAAGGTCGGCTGCTGCCAAGGCCGACCCCATTTCGTCGATGTACCGCTCGACCCAAGCATTGATCTTGGCGTCGCGGTAAGTCGATCGAAGCTCGTCGATTGCTGAATCGCTCATCTTGTTGCCGACTTGGTGGATCACCTGCCAGTGGGCGAAGATTTGGGGGCATTGATCCACCATGGTGCGCACGAAGTTGGTGATGGAAGCTGCCCCTTGAGATCCGCCGGTGATGAGCAAGGTGTTGATGTGTGGATCGAGCCCAAAGTTCACACGGGCGTCTTGAGGGTTGGTTCGATTCATTGTTTTTGTGCGCACGATCGGGGCGATGTGCTGCCAAGAATCGAACCCGGTGGTTGGGGCAGCGGTCAAAATTTGCTTGGCTTTTTTGGCGATGAGCACATTGGCTTTGCCTGGAATCGCATCGAGATTCACCAGTACCACCGGCACCTTCTCGATATGTCCGGCCCGAGCACCAGGTGCTGCGACAAACCCGCCCATCGCCACGACGATCACCGAATCATGGGTTTGCTTGAAGCGTTGAATCTGCTGGCGCGATGCGCGGACACTTGGGCCCCAGCTTGAAACGAACTTGACCAACCCGCAAGGGCGAGTTGATGCGGGCATCGCAGGAATCGGCGAGAAGGAGACATCTTCGCTGTCGAGAATCTGGGCATCAATTGCACGATTCGAGCATAGGATATGGACGCCGACATCGGGGTCGGTGATGCGGAGTTGTTCGATGATCGCCAAGGCAGGGTAGATGTGCCCGCCGGTGCCTCCACCGACAAAGATGTAGGCCCGTCGATCGGGTTGGCGATGCTGAACACTCATCCGAACAAGTCTGAGCGTTCATCGCCTGGAGCATGCTCAGGTGCAAACTCAGGCCGGGTCGACGCCGATTTGCTTACGGGTCGGAATCGGTCGAAGATCGAGGTTTTGGAGGTATTGCTGTAGACCGCGACGGGATCGCCGAGGAGTTCTTCCATTTCGTCATCTTCGATTGGATGGGTGTCGTAGGCGCTGTGGTCTTCGGTTGGTGACAAGGGTACCAAGCGGGGCGGTTGGCTCGGTTGCCCGACGGCGTGCATCACCGACGCGCCCCACAATCCTGCCTGATCGGCCAAGGTTGGTTTGGCTTCGATTTCTGAATCTCGACGGGCACGCAGGGCTATGAGTTCTTCATCTTCTGATGCGTCTGCATCGACAAATGCAGCTGCACATTCACGGGTACGATCAATCGATACCACCAGACCTAATGCAAAGGCAGTCATGATCCATCCGGTCCCACCCGAAGACATCAAGGGCAGTGCGATGCCCTTGGTTGGGCCAAGCCCGGTGACGACGACGAGGTTGATGAGTGCTTGGATCGAGATCGTCGCGATGACTCCCAAAACGGTCAGTTTGAGCATCATCGAGCGTTCTCGCATGGCAATGCTGGTTCCGGTCCATGCAATCCCGGCATAACTCATGACGACAATGAGGACACCGATGAGTCCGAGTTCTTCAGAAACGATCGCGAAGAGGAAATCCGTCGTATCTTCGGGGAGATATCCGAACTTTTGTAAGCCATTGCCCAGCCCGCGTCCAAACACGCCTCCGCCGGCAACGGTGGCGATGGATTGGATGAGGTGATACCCCGAACCCGATGGGTCGGCGTACGGATCAAGATAGGCGGTGATCCGTTGCATGCGATAAGGCACCGCCACGACCGCGACAACCAACCCGGCGAGTACCGGGGAAATCAGTATCCCGAAATGCACCCAACGAGCACCCGCAGCCAGGAGCACGGTCCCGATCGCAACGATCATCAAAGCGCCGGTGCCCAAATCTTCAAGAATCACCACGCCGGCAACCAACCCAGCGCATAAACACACCGGCAAAAGCCCGGAGAAAAAGTTGCGGAGTTTATTTACTCTATACGATGCCAACCTCGCCGCGTACCACGCGACGAGCATGATAATCACCCACTTAACGATCTCAGAGGGTTGAATGCTCTCTAGGCCTGGAATGTGGAGGTTGAGCCAACGGGCTGAGCCTTTTTCGACCCGGGCGATGCCGGGCACATAGACCAACAACAGCAATCCGACCAACATGAGTGCCCCGATGATCAGCACACCCAGATCGCCGCCGGGCTTGAACCAGACCACGCGATCGAGCCGATCAGCGAGTTTACGGATCGGTAGGCGTGATGCGATGAGCATCGCCGTGACGGCAAAGAGCAGGTACAGGCTCGTCCGTGAAGTCAGCAACGATTCTGCACTGACTCCCGACACCGCAGCCGAATCGGCGGGGGTCATGTCCGCTTGCAATGGACGCACCTGCATTCCCGCGGATTGCACCATCACCACACCCAAAGTCAGCAAGACCAAGGCGCACAGCATCACAACATGACCAGAACGGACCATGGACAAAGTATCGGCTCCAAACAAATTCGAGATTGAAATTCGGGAGAGGGTTTTAGACCACTCAAAGGGGGGAATCAATCCCATTCTTCGCATTTGGTGGCACAGGCATCCCGCCTGTGGGCTTGAAAAACCACGCATCTACACCATTTTCAACAACATACCGCTTCAAAGAATCTGCAAAGAAACTTTGCGATCCAGTTCCTCAACCGGACGGGCGATCAGGTCGTACCCTTCGCTGGCCATGATCGTACAACGCACCAACTCGCCCGGCGAGAGTGTGTTCTTGGCGATGACATGCGTGCACGCATCAATTTGCGGCGCCTGGAAGTAGGTTCTGCCAGCGTAAAGCGTACCACCATCCGAGACACCCGCCGTGACTTCGACTTGATTCCCCGTCGATTGGTCGATCAAGACATCAAACTGGGCACCGGTCTCGGTCGGCTTGGCTGGATCGAACTGGCTTGCAATGAACTCGGCTTGGTCGAAAGCAATCTGCTGTTGCAAGGCCATGATCTCATCGTGGCGCTGCTGTTTGATTTCTTTGGGCACCGCGAGTTTGGGATCATCCTCCATCCGCCCCGCCGCCGTGCCGGGTTCTTGGGAATACTGGAAACACCCGACCGCATCGAACTGGACCTCTTCGATGAACTCCAAGAGTTGTTGGTGATCGCTGTCGGTCTCGCCGGGGAACCCGGTGATGAAGGTCGTGCGGATCGCCATGCCCGGAATCCGTTCGCGGAGTTTGTGGCACAACTCGGTCTGATGAGCGCTCGTCACATTGCGGCGCATCAGTTCAAGCACCCGATCCGACCCATGCTGGAGCGGGATATCGAGATAGGGCAGCAGATTCCCCCGATCGGCAACCTCGGCAAAGGCATCAATGATCTCGTCACTGAAATAGGTTGGGTAGGCGTACATCATCCGAAGCCAGCCCTTGCCGATCTCTTCGCTCATCGTGTCAGAGAGCGATCGAAGCAGCTTTGGCAACCCGGCGCGGAACTTGTCGCTGCCTTTGACCTGCGATAAACCAACGCCGATATCGTCACCATAACTTGTCGTGTCTTGTCCGATCATGAGCATCTCGAAGACGCCATCGCGCATGAGTTCGCGGGCTTCTTCGATGATGCGATCTTCGGGTTTGGATCGCATCTTGCCTCGGATTGAGGGGATGGTGCAGAAGGCGCAGTTCTGATTGCACCCTTCGGAAATCCGCAGATACGAATAGTGCCTTGGCGTCAATCGAAGCCGAGCATTGTCAGATTCGAAATACCCGATGCCTTTGCCGTCGTTTCCCGCGACGGTCAGGCCGACGGTTTGCATGCCTTGGGATTCCGCGCTGGTGATCGCATTGGCGTTGATCCAGTATTTGGGTACCTCTTCGAGTGTCTCACGATCGGACTTGACGCCTCGCACCGCTTCGATGATGTGCTCACGATCAAACACCCCCACCATCGAATCAATCCCCGGCGCCCAATCGAACATCTTGGCTCGATGCCGTTGCACCAAGCACCCGGCGACGACGACGCGTTTGATCTTGCCTTGCTCTTTGAGTTTGACCGCTTCGGCGATCACGCCGAGCGATTCTTGCTTGGAGGCCTCCAAGAACCCGCAGGTATTAATCACCACCGCGTCGGCGGGCGTGACTCGCCCATCGGTTGCCGATGCGTCCTGCTCGGAGCCTGAGAGCGAGAGATCGTCATGCTCTTGATCTTCGATGAACTCCGCCGACACCGGCATGAGTCCGTCGGCTGCCAGAAGCCCGAGCATCTTCTCGGAATCGACAAGGTTCTTGGGGCAACCCAGGCTCACGAAGGAGATGGTTTTGATGGTGGAAGGGTCGGTGGGCATTGGAGTGGATGATATGCCGGGGGAGGGGATTTCACCACAGAGCACGCAAAGCACACAGAGAAGAAAGGCAGAGGAAGAATAGGAATGTGGAAGAGGAGAAGAAAAGGAGAAGAGGGGGAGGGGAGTTATGGGTTTGGGTTGGTGATGAACTGGGCGTCTTGAGTATTGATGGAGTGCACAATGGCTCGGATGGCTTGATCGAGCGGGATCTGGGCCTGCTTGTTGGTGATGTACAAAGCTCTGGCGGCTTGGTTGTTGTGCTGATCGATGGCGGAGTCTTTGAGATCAGTTGAGTATCGTTCTTGCTGATCGCCTAGGGCTTGGGCGGTTTGGACGCCAAAGGCGTGCGATAGTTGGTATTGCCACAACGCATGGCGAAGGGCATTGATTTGTCCCGCTGACCACTCTCTTCGGGCACCTTCGTTCTTGGCTGCGGTGTATGACATCATGATGTAGACAGAGAGTCTCGCCCAGTCACACCAGCGATCATGCCCTTGCTCGACGAGTACTGCCCGGAAATCTCCGCGCCGATCACGCCATTGATCGGCTGGACCCGCCTGAGCAACAGAAACTGAAAGTATCAAGACCACCCAGACCCAGACAATTGAATGATTCAACTTCATCACTCCATACTATCCTCTCCCCTTCCTCCTCTTCTCTCTTTCTCCACCTCCCTCTCTCTTTCTCTCTGCGTACTCTGTGGCAAACTCTTCTCCCTCTCCCCCTCTCCCCAGCGCATACCATTGCCCCGATGCACCAGAACACCCAATACCCGCATAAGGCCAAAGGGTTTGCGTATGCGATGGGGGCGTTTGGGTGGTGGGCGTTTTTTCTGCCCAGCTACTTCAAACTCCTGAGCTACTACGACGCCCCGCCGCTCGAAGCCTTTGCTGAGCGGATTCTCTTTGGATTCCCGGTATTGCTGGTGATCCTCGCCTTTTCGAAACAACTCGGCGAGTTTCGCAAAGCACTCACCACTTGGAACACGCTCAAATACCTCATCCCTTCGACGGGGTTGATCTTCTTCAACTGGTTTTTCTTTATCTATGCCGTTGCGACAGATCGGATGAGCCATGCTGCGATGGGGTACTACATCAATCCGTTGTTTTCGATCGCTCTTGGATTCTTTTTTCTTGGCGAGCGCATGAGCCGAATTCAATGGGTCGCTGTGGCACTCGCGGGCGTCGCGGTCGTGGTGATGGGTTATGCCGAGCTTACCGCTGCCAACTCTCTGGGTTTCCCATGGATCGCCTTGGTCCTTCCGACGAGCTTTGGGTTGTATGGGCTTTTGCGCAAGAATGTGAAAGTCAGCGCGACGGTCGGATTGACCTTTGAGATGATGTTCTTGATGCCTTTGGGGATCGGGTTGATGATCTGGTTGTCTCAGAAAAACGCTGCGATCATCCTCCACGACTCAACCCCGTTGTGGCTCGTGGGCGTCATGCTGCTCGGTGGGATCGTCACGATTATCCCGATGGTGTGTTTTACCAACGCGGTTCGGCTGCTGCCCTTGAGTACCGTCGGATTGCTCCAATACAGTGCGCCCACGGGTCAGTTGTTGCTCTCGTTCATCGCCTTTGGCGAATCGTTCACGCCTTTGAAGTTTGCATCGTTTGTGATTATCTGGGTTGCGATCACGATCTATTCGTGGGATATGCTGCGCGGGCATCGTGAGATGAAGTCAGCTTCGGTGGAGATGCTGGAATAACTCGGTGGCCCGGATCGACCAGCCGGACCACCGAAGGGACTTCTTGAAGAAATCTTCCTTTCCCTGTCAGCGCCGGTACTCAATTGCGGTCATACTGACATGATGAACACACCATCCACTACCGAACCCACGATCAACGACCGTCTTATGGCCCTCGAACGCTCCTCCGCCCGATGGAGGCTCGCGGCGATCGCTTCGATCGCCCTGCTTGGCGGGATCTTGATCGGGGGCATGGGCAATCAATCCGCTGCTGCCGATCCCAAAGCCGTCGTCGGCTTCGCAGGCACCGCCGAACGGATATTCAGACTCCACCAAGATGGCACAATGACCTATCTTCGCATCCCCAAGGGCGAACGATCGGCCGCAGGGTATTTTAATTGGGGTGATATCAACATCGATGAAAGCCGCAAGAGCCGGGCACTGCCTCAATGACACAACGGGAAACGCTCGCAGAGTGATTTGACTTGGGTGCGAACCGTGTTGATCGTCGCCTCGTCGCCCTTGGATTCGATCACGCGGTTGATCCACTCGGCGATGGTCGCCATCTCGGCTTCTTTGAACCCGCGCGTGGTCGTCGCCGGCGTACCCAGGCGCAACCCTGAAGTAATCATCGGCGAGCGTGGATCATCAGGGATCCCGTTCTTGTTCGTAATCAACCCGGCATCTTCAAGCCATTTCTCGGCCTCCTTGCCGGTGAGTTCGGAGTCCTTCACCGTCAAGTCCACGAGCATCAGGTGATTGTCAGTGCCGTCACTGGTGATGCGGAATCCATGCGCGGTCATCGCGGCTGCGAGCGCCTGGGCATTCTTGATGACCTGCTGTTGGTAGGCTTTGAACTCAGGCTTGAGTGCCTCACCAAACGCGACGGCCTTGGCGGTGATCATGTGCATCAAAGGGCCACCCTGCACACCCGGAAACACATTGCGGTTGATGAGTTTGTTCAAATCCTCATCGTTGGTCATAATCAACCCGCCGCGTGGGCCTCGCAGGGATTTATGCGTCGTCGTCGTGACGATATGCGCATGAGGGAACGGCGAAGGATGCTCGCCCGCGGCGACCAAACCGGCAATATGCGCGATGTCAGCCATCAGCGTCGCGCCCACTTCATCGGCAATTTCACGAAACTTGGCGAAGTTGATCTGGCGCGGGTAGGCAGAGTACCCACAGAGGATCATCTTGGGCTTGTATTCCTTGGCTGCAGCAAGCACCGAACCGTAATCAATCTGCTCATGCTGGGGATGTTTTTTGTCGTAGTGCAACGCGTAATGGACGGGTTTGTAGAAGATGCCGCTGAAGTTGAGGGACATCCCGTGCGAGAGATGCCCGCCATCTTTGAGGACCAGTGACAAGAAAGTGTCGCCCGGTTCCATCATCGCCATAAACGCAGCCGTGTTCGCCTGCGCTCCAGAATGAGGCTGAACATTGGCGAACTTACATCCAAAGAGTTTCTTGGCCCGATCGCGTGCGAGCTGTTCGACTTGATCGTGATGCGCACACCCACCGTAGTACCGCCGCCCGGGATACCCCTCAGCATACTTATTGGTCATGCAAGTCCCCGCCGCCACCGTGACGGCTGGCGAGGCATGATTCTCTGAAGCAATCAATTCGATCGTATATTCCTGCCGCTGGGCTTCAGCGCGGACAAGCTCGGCGACCTGGGGATCAGTCGCGGCGATGGTGTCGATGATGGCATGGTCGATGGCTTTGGCGGGGGTTTGGGTGGTGGATGTGCTCATGGGCAATGGTATACCCGTCAGCGATCAATCTCTAAATCCCCGCCCATGTCGCAATGGCATTGATCGCCTCGCCAATGTGCAGGAGTATCGAGTGAATAATTCCTGTAGAAACAATCCCTAAGAACGAGGCCGTCGTCACCAGAATCATCTCGAACCACCGCGCCTTCACCTTCCATCCGATCCACACGGCGCTGATCCAGAACCACTGCACCCAGACAAACATCCAGACGATGAGCAATAGAATCACCAAGTTGATCACCATTTCTACATTGGCCAATGGTGCCCAATACTCCCCGACATAGATCGCCGCCGCGGCGAACCTGGCCAACTCGAAGATCAGAAACGGGAGCAACCCCACGACCACCATCGCGCGGGCAACATGCACCATTCGAAGTTTCATGCGTGCTCTGGTCACCGGGAACATGCAGAACAATAAAAACCATGTCGCTGAAATGCTCGCGCACGCCATAGCGAACATCCCCGCTACTTCCGATATCTCTCCTGTATTGATTGAACGGGCAACCGCAGGATGCAACACCGCTTCGCCAATAATCGGCCACCAATAGTCGAGTAAACTCGTATCGATGATCCAATCACGGATCATCGCTCGACGCTCCTCCGTTTTCCCTGCATTCAACCATTGGGTGTAGTACGCATTGGAGGACAGCGTATGCCCATGAATCGCCGCCAGCAGAGCCAGCGAACTCACGATGTGCAAAACGAGCATCATCAACACAATCCACAGCGTATACCGCCTGAGCGATCGCCCGGTCTCCATCGTGACACGATGCCAATACCGATTGGGAATCATCAGCATCCAAAGCGTCGGAATCGTCCGCCTAAGCATCTCGCGTTTGGTCTTGGCGTGTTCAACGAACCAAGGAAGATCAATCAAGTTTGGAACCAACACATTGGCCCACGAAAACTCAAGCCCACACTCAGGGCACCTGCCTTCGAGCGGGCATTGGTCTTCCCAAGTGGCGATCTCGCCGGATTGATCGTACCCGCACTTGGGGCAGATGGGGGCTTTGGATATATGAGAAGATGCCATGCTACAAGCCTACCTGACGGCGGCTCGCCGGTTGCTCTAACGAATATGCACCATCTTGCTCACGCACCGCTCAACCGTCGGCTCATCCTCAAGATCAAGCTCGACATACACCGCCCGCGCGTGATCCGTATTGAGCACCACCGCATTAGGTTCGATCACCGCGTACCCATTGGGCGCGTGTTCGTGCCCAAGGATGAACAGATTGACCCCCCACCGTTCGGTCAAATCTTCGAGTTGGTCATGGTCATACCCACGCCCCCAAACCATCAGGTGCGCCGAGCCAACCCGAGGCTGATAATCATCCGGTGTCAGCTCACGATCCAAAATCGAAGGATCAAACCGCCCCATCGACGCCGGCCCAGGCAATGAGTGCGCACACAGGATATCGCCTTGGGGACATCGGCATCGCAACGCAATAGGCATCGACATCACAAAGTCGGTGATTGCATCGTGAACACGGTGCGATTGATCGCCAAAGATTGATTCCACCCCAGCATTGAAGGCATCGACAACCTTGACCCCATTTTTCATGATCCCTGACCCGATCGCCTGGGCGAGTTCATGATTGGCCAAAAGCACATGGACCAACTCAGGGTACTGCGATTTGAAATACGCAATCCGAGTCAAACCTCGATAGGACAAATCCAAAGGCAGCTCTCGTGATTCGGGCAAGTCTGGATGGATGATCTCGTGGAGGGTAAGGTGTTTTTCCTCCGCTCCAAACTCGCCATCGAGCCCGGCAGCACTGAGCACGGCCTTGAAGTTTTTCCGATGATCGTGCGTATCGCCGGTGGCAATGAGTTTACCGGGTGCTTCGATGATCTCTATTGATCCTTGGCGACAGGTTGCGTTGCGACACGCCGATGCCCCGGCGCGCAGCGCGTCCACCACTTCGTCGATATCTTTGAGATCGAGCGTATACATCGCAACGAGAGTGTAGCGTATCGGTTGGAAATATGCTTCAAAGAATGGTCAAATCGAGCCGGGATCATTCCGCCTGTATTGATGGCGCTCGGAGGATGCCCAAGATCAGGTCAAGCTTGTCTGCCACAATGTGCATGTCTTCAACCCGATCGTCTGGATTAATCTCGATACACTGCATGATCAGATCGTTGAGCCGATCAGGAACCAATGGATTAATCTCATTGACCGGTATCGCTTTGGTAATCAGCGCATCATCGAGCGAGCTCATCAGCGAATCACTCTTGGTACCCATCGCAGTCGGGATGTTCTTGCCGGTGAGTACCCAGTACATTGTCGCGCCAAAGTTGTAGATGTCTGTTTTGGCTGTGATTGCTCGGCGATGGACTTGCTCGGGTGCAATGTAGTCCGGGGTGCCTTGAATCCGCTTCTTGATCGTCCCGATCTTGCAGCTTTGCCCGAGATCAATCAGTTTGGCTGTATGGTTCCCATCAAGATCAACACCCACAATTACATTGTGAGGCTTCATATCTGCATGAACAAATCCACGATCGTGCATCTGGGCCAAAGCTGACGCCGTCTGACGAAAAATATCAACCATCGTTGCCAAATCATCAGGCTGTTCTTCGTGAAGCGATACCCCGTCGACCAACTCCATCACCAAATACAACTCATTGGTCTTAAGCAATGAACCTTTTTTGATGATGCGCGGAATCTTGCGGATGGATTCGTGATCGAGCTGAGAAGCGATTTTGTACTCGGCTTCGGTCTGATCAAGGAATCGCTGTTCTTTGGGATTTTTTTTGACGACATGCTTGAGTGCCCAGACCTGCTTTGTTTTCGGATCTTGCACAAGATAAATAACCGAAGCAGCACCTCGCCCGATTTCGGACATCACCCGGTACCCCTGAACGGTATCCCCCTTCTTCCATGCTGCCGTCAGTTCAGTCATCTTGTGTCAAGCTCTCACATTTCCCGAAACACACCCATTGAATACGGATGCCCAAAGCATCGTGTTGAAGGTCTATTTCGGCAAGTTCTCCCTTGGATTCCAGCCACAAGTGCCACAATCACGGTTATCGGCGTGCTGATCGTATCCGCTCGGTGCGCCATTGGCCGACTCGACACACAGAGACTTTGGTATTTTTCAGGAGATAATCAACGCAGAACACCCATCTTGATCAAACACCCCCAAAGCGAGAACGGGCGCTCACAGCATCCTCGATGACCGGTGACTCTACGCACAAAATCAGGGGAGGATCGGACGATTTGGCAAAATTCAGACGGAAGTCGTCGAACAGACTCACCTCATCGAAGCAAGAAGCTGCTCGAACTCGGCTTGGGGAAAATACTGTCCAGGACTCGTTGTCCCGGCTAAGTCTTTGTGAAGATGGATCTTCTCAGGGGGGATATCAAGCCGCTGGGCTAAGGCTGTAACCACTTGGGCAAGCCGATGGAGCTGTTCATCAGTAAACGGACGCCGGTCACCATCGCCTACGAGGCAAATCTCAATCACCCCAGCTGATGAAAGTCCATCACGCACACCAACGAGCTCGGCACCATCACGCTGATCAATCCAGCGATATCCCACATGGATCTCGCCATCCCCCATCCGGGTGCCATTGCCGATGACAAAGTGGAACCCAAGTCCGTCATATCCGAGCCCACGGTGCTCTTGAGCGATGTCGGCTACGGATCCCGAAGATGTCCCCGAATGCACAATCACGATCGAATTCCAACGGGACTCCCTGATTGGTGCTGTCGTCTGGAAAATCGAATCCATTCCCAGTGATCCCGAAATTCCCATCAAAGGCGAAAGGCTCACTCCACCAGCACGAGCGCCAGATACTCCAGGATCAAGAATCGAAAGCGCAACCACACCCACGGACATACCAACACCGAGCGCAGTCCAAACAATCTTGGTTCTTGTGCTGGTGTGTGATCGTACTGTCACTCTGGTTGATCCCATCGCTTGCGCATGCTCCTTACTGACTTCTACAGTATCAATACCATTCGGAATGCTGGGGGTCTTTTCTTGCACTTTCTCACACAAATTCTCAATCCCGCCCTACACCCCCAAGACACGCCTCGCTTCTACTTGCATATCCCAAACAAACCGAACCCCTCGCATGAGTTCTCCAGATATTCGGACGATCATCAGCAATCTCAATCCTTGCGTTCTCGCAAACGCTGAGAAAGATTGGGAGTCCGCCGCCCGAACTCATCTTCAAGAAAAGGCTGAGCCCGTTGATTGCGTGCCCGATCATACTGGTCGAACTGACTTCGGGTGTCTTGAGGACGCAGGGCGGTCTTCTGACACCCTCCCATTGTCCAGAGCGCTCCGACAAGGCAAAGCATCCCGATGCCCACTTTCTGATATCTCTTGGCCTGTATGTGCTGTTGATACATATTGGTCATGTGCACCTGTGCTCCATTTGATCGGCTATGCGAAATCATAGCCAAAAAACCCAGCACGAAAAACAGTGTACCGCCAAAGATGACGGCACACTGTTCTGGAGAGAGGAGAGAATACGAACTGCACCGGCCCATATCCGTCGGTGTTCTCTCAAACACCGAAGAGAGAAAGCCCCACACACGAGGTACGAGCATCATCCCAGACCTGTTCGCCTTTCCATTCAATTTCCGATCAAATTGCAACTTTATTTGCCCAGTCAAGAGGCAGGAGGTCAAGGCTCAACAAGCCTTCCCGATGCATCAACCGCCGCTTGCCCGGATTCGATCATCTTTCTGATTGCTTCATACACCGTAATCGCTACGCAAGTCGAGAGATTCAATGATCGTTCGCCCACAACCAAAGGCACGCACACACGCTGAGACGGATACCCCTCGTGGATCGAATCGGGCAGCCCGGCGCTCTCGCGCCCAAAAACCAGATGATCACCCATCGCAATCGGTGCATCATAGATTGTCTGCGTAGCCTTGGTGGTGAGAAACCAGGTTTTTCCAGCAACTGGTGGATGTGCATCAAGGTAGGCATCGAGCGCATCGTGCTCCTCAAGATCAAGCCTTGGCCAATAATCCAATCCCGCCCGTCGACACGCCTTCTCGTCAATCTCAAAGCCCAAAGGTTTGACGAGGTGGAGCTTGCATCCCGTTGTTACGCAGGTGCGTCCGATGTTGCCGGTGTTATTGGGAATTTCAGGCTCGACCAGGACGATGTGCAGCCGAGGTTTTTTCCATGGCTTCCCAATTGGCACGGAAAAACCCGCATCCGAGGCTGATGAACCGGGTGCGGGATTGGGCGTGGGACTGGAATCGTTCTGGGATACATGTTCGATGGGCATGTGAGATTGTTGGCTCATCATGCCTTGCAAACTTGCGCTCCTGCAATCAATCCTCAAACATCGGGTCTTGAGCGATCACCTGCTCGACCGCCTTCTTGAATGCCGGGCTGAGCGGATTGCCCTGCCATCGGATCACGCCATCGGTCGACATGACAATCGTGTGGGGGATTGCACGGATTTCAAGCTTGCGGTAGATGCTCTGCTTCTTGTCGAAGAGGTGTGAATAGGCATTTTTCTTTTTGCCGATGTATTTACGGACGGTACCTTCATCTTCGCTCTGCCCGCTGATGGCGAGCACTTCGAGTTTGCCCTCGTATTTTTTCTGAAGCTTATCGAGCATCGGCGATGCTCTCCGGCACGGACCACACCAAGTCGCCCAGAAATCGAGCACGAGCACCTTGCCCTCGAGGTCTTTTTCTTTGGTCAGCCATTCTTCGTTTCCCAGTGGAACGGGAAGTTGCTTGCCTTGGACATTTTTGGCGTTGAGCTTGCCAGTGTTCTTTTCGGGCCAATCCGCCCGCGTGTATTTGGCAGGCAGAATTTCCTTCTTCTGATGTTTGGGTTCTTCAAGCGCCACCTCGATGCCTTGGGCTTGAAGCTTGGCATTGGCGAGAGCATCTTCAACTGATTCGCGCAAAAGCTGCCCGATCGCAACTTTGAGTGACTTATTGGCAATATCGGCATAACGAAGTTGACCAGCGCGGTCGATCAAAAAGAAATCGGGGTAGTTGTCGGCCAACACGCCAGCAGCAAAAGCCCCCCCAACATCGCGGGCGACTTGCACATTGATCCGTCCGGCATTGACCTTTTCATTGAGTGCGCCCCACCCTGTTTCGGGGTGAATCGCCAGCACAACAAGTCCCTTGTCTGCATTCTTGCGCTGGTGCCGGGCCAAACTCGAAAAGGCCATCATGGATTGCGGGTCATCAGCAACCACACCAATGAGCACCACCTTTCCCTCGATCGCTTCGCTGGTCAGTGCTTGCCCAAGTGTCCATCCATCGAGCCCATCGAAAAGTTCGACTGCGAAGGGTTTGGTCTCAATTTCGCGCAAGGCTTCTTGATGGGCCGCGTCGCCTTCGCGTGCGATTCCAGGCCCCATCTCGGTGCTGCTCATCCCCACGCTGAGCAAGGCGCCCGCGCCCAAGAGTGCTGCCATGATCTTCGTTGTTGCTTGGTATGCCAATGTTTTGCCCTCATAAAGTGATGTTGGGTTGATTTTGTGTGATGCAATATCCTAACCGATCAGATGCGCCAACGATTCAACATCTTCACAATTCCCGCTCTGAATACGAAAAAACCCGCCCATGAAGTGAGTTTCTCAGTCTGAGATCGTTATTTGCGTTAGATCAGTCCTCTTTGGTCTGGATCAGTGGGTCCGACTCAAGGACCTGTTCGAGCGCCTGCTTGAACTCTGGCATCAGCGGGTTCCCCTGCCAGCGAATGGTGCCATCGGTCGAGAGGATCACCGAATGGGGGATCGAGCGTACCTCCATCTCCGAAGCGATGGTCTGCTCGGAATCGTATAAGTTGGAATAGGCAACTTCATGCTTCTCGATGTAGGCGCGGACCTTGGCTTTGGGGTCGTTCATGCCGCTGATGGCCAAGATGGCCAGGTTCTTTTCGTATTTTTGTTGCAACTCGGAGAGCATCGGCGACGCCTTTCGACATGGCGGGCACCAGGTCGCCCAGAACTCGATCACAATCACCTTGCCTTGGGTATCGACTTTTTCGGAGATCCATGTCTCATTACCAAAATCGGCGGGGAGTGGCTTGCCTTGAAAGTTTTTCGCACCGAGTTTTTTTGCCATGTTATGGCCAGGCCAGTCGGCTTTGGCATAAAGGGCTTTGTCGATCGTGGGCATGGGCTTGGCATGGTTCATGCCATCGTGAGACGAGTGTTCCTTGATCGTCTCTTTGGCTTTGTCCATGCTTTGTCCATCATGGTGATGGTCTGGGCCAAGAAGCCCGAACGACATGCCTGCCGCAGCGATGATGAGTGTGAGTAGGTTCATGGTGATTGCTCCTGAGTAATCTTGGTTGTCAATCCTGGTTGTCAGTGGCCGGGATTGTTTGGGTTCGCTTGCGGCGGGTTTCGTATTTGTGGGTCGATGTATCTGTGGATACCAACCGCTCCGGCTGCTGCGATATTCAATGAATCCACATCTTTTGCGATTTCAATTCGCACCCGCAGGTCCGCTTTTTTCAGCACTTCATCACTCAACCCGGGTCCTTCGGCTCCAAAGAGCAGCGCAGGCTTATCAACCTTCCGATTGAGCGATTCGTCGATCGTGATTGAATCGGCTCGAGGTGTCAAGGCGATCGTCGTCAACCCGAGCCTGTGTAAATCGTCAAGACTCGAAGCCAAATCATCAACCATCGCAAAGGGTACTTTGAGCACATGTCCCATCGACACCCGCAAGGCTTTGCGATACAGCGGATCACAGCACCGTTGAGTCATCCAGATGCCCACGCCATCGCCTCCCAGTGCGGCGACCGAGCGAAACATCGACCCGACATTATCATGATTGCTCAAATCCTCGAGCACCACCAACGCCCGGCACCCCTGAGCCAACTCGATCGGATCAGGATTGGGCAAACGAATCCCACAGGCGAGCAATCCCCGGTGCATCGGAAATCCGACGATCTCGTCGATGACCGCCTGTGAAGCACCATACACAGGCACGCCCTCAGGCACCGATGTCAACACATCGGCAATGTTCTTGGCCCGATTTGTTGTCACCAGCACCGAATGGATTGGAAACTTCGATCGGATCAGCTGCTCGACCACCAGCACCCCCTCAGCAATAAAGAACCCTTCATCTGAGATTCGATCTGGGTTGGTGTCGGCGTGTGGATTATGCGCTGCTTTGAGCCAAGCATCTTTTTGATTGAGAAACACCCCGATTCTCGGATCTTTGGGGTCATGGATTTCAATCATTGAGCCGATCATCTTTTCATAGACCATTCATTCTACCAGTCGAGCACCACGCCCCCATGATTACACCCGCCATATCCGAATCCATGACCATCTTCCAAGCCATTGTCCTTGGGCTTGTCGAAGGGATCACCGAGTTCCTTCCCGTGTCCTCCACCGGGCATCTGATCATCGTATCAGACTTGCTTGGTCTTGGCGACACTGCTTCGCAGCGATCGGCGGTCGATACCTTCAATATCTTCATTCAAGGGGGCGCGATCCTCGCCGTCTTGGGGCTGTACTTTCCCCGGGTGATCCAAATGCTCAAGGGACTCGCCGGTAAGGATCAACTCGGGCGCAAACTCGCCTTCAACCTCATCATCGCCTTTCTCCCTGCTGCGGTACTTGGAGTGCTCTTCAACGACTTAATCGAAGAAAAACTTTTTAATACTCCTGCGGTCATCTCGGCCTTGGCATTGGGAGGGATCTTCATGATTGCCCTTGACAAAATCAAGTTCAACAAGGACAATGAGGATGAATTGGAATCGCTCGACATCACCTCGTTGAGTTGGAAACAGGCGTTGTTCATTGGGTTCATGCAGACCATCGCGATGTGGCCCGGCACGAGTCGATCCATGATGACGATTGCGGGCGGGGTGATTGTTGGGCTCAAACCCAAACAGGCAGCAGAGTTCAGCTTCTTACTCGGCTTACCCACACTCGGCGGCGCATGCGTCTATTCGCTGACCAAAAACATCAAAGAAACTTCGGATGCAGGCACGCCCAATATGTTTGAGGTGCTCGGATGGATGCCGATCATCGCCGGGATCGTTGTCGCAACGATCTCGGCTGCCTTGGCCGTCCGCTGGCTGGTAAGTTTTCTCAACAAACATGGGCTGGCACTCTTTGGATATTATCGCTTGGGGCTGGCCGCCTTGCTTGGTTTTTTGATCGCAACCGGGACTGTTTCACTCGATGCGCCCCAACCCGAAGCTGTCCCAACTTTGGAACTTGACCAATGAGTCCTCCCGAAACATCATTTCCCAAATCTCAGATCGAGATTGTCCTGCTCGAAGGCACCCATGAATCGGGCACTGCGGCACTTGTTGATTCCGGGTTCAGTGTTCGCACGCACAAAGGCGCCCTTGAAGATAAAGCACTGATCACCGAGATCAAACGCGCTCACATTGTCGGAATTCGCTCAAAGACCCAACTCACCGATGCTGTCTTTGATCAATGCGATCGGTTGCTGAGCGTTGGGTGTTTCTGCGCGGGGATCAATCAGGTCGATCTCGAATCGGCTGCTTCGCGTGGCATTGCGGTCTTCAACTCGCCTTTCTCGAATACTCGTTCGGTCGCCGAGCTGACCATCGCCGAGATCATCGCCTTGCACCGCAAACTCACTGCTCGATCTCATGCACTCCACCAGGGCATCTGGGACAAGAGCGCTGCGGGGTCACACGAAGTGCGAGGCAAAACACTTGGCATCATCGGGTACGGACATATCGGCTCACAGGTGTCGATTTTGGCAGAATCATTGGGTATGAAGGTGCAATTTTTTGATACGCTCTCGAAATTGTCGCTGGGCAATGCGCAATCCGTAAGCTCGATCGACGAACTTGTGCGCACAAGTGATGTCATCACCATCCATGTCCCCGATGCCGACTCCACTCGGTCCATGTTCGGCAAAGACCAAATCGCAATGATGAAACCCGGAGCCTACCTGCTCAACAACGCCCGAGGCTCAATCGTCGATCTCGATGCCATGCGCGATGCGATCGAATCGGGGCATCTGGCAGGGGCAGCGGTCGATGTGTTCCCCGATGAACCAGCCAAATCCGGCGAATCGTTTTCAAGCCCATTGCAAGGCTTGGACAATGTCATCCTCACGCCTCATGTCGGAGGCTCGACCATCGAAGCCCAAGAAACGATCAGCCTCGATGTCGCCAACAAGCTCACGCGGTTTTTGAACCAGGGCACGACGACCGGAGCGGTCAATGTTCCCGAAGTTGACCTGCCCGAACAGCATCGCCAAGACGACCAACGCTCGCACCGCATTCTCAATTTTCACCGCAATGTACCGGGCGTGCTCAACAAAATTCACGAAGCAGCTGCCGAGCTCAACATCAATATCTCCGGGCAATACCTCCAAACCAATGCCCAAATCGGATACCTCGTCCTTGACGCCGATCCATCGAACGCTGCCGAGTTGCACAAGCGGATTAACGCGATCGAAGAATCCATCCGCACTCGAATTTTGTGGTGATTCTTGGTAGAACGGGCTTCCAGCCCGTTTCTTTTTTCGTTTCTAAGAAAACGGGCTGGAAGCCCGTTCTACCGGGAGTAAGAAATTGTCCGCTCGACTGCGAACAATCCTCGCATGATCGAAATCCATCGCCCAGCCCGATCGCTCGAACACACCAAGGTCATCGCCCATGACTTGGCAGCTGTTCTTCGCCCGGGCGATCTCGTCAAGCTCGTCGGCGAAATGGGCGCGGGGAAAACCACCTTTGTGCGCATGCTCGTCGAATCCTTCGGGATCGATCAGAGCGCGGTCTCATCGCCGACCTTTGTCATCATGAATATGTATGACCGAGGCGAAGGCCGCCCGCCAATCGCGCACATGGATTGTTATCGGCTTGGCGACGAATCCGAGCTCGATGCGCTGGGATGGGATCAGATCATCGACAGCGGCGCGATCATCCTGATCGAATGGCCCGATCGCATCGCATCGGTTCTTCCCAATGACACCCTCACCGTTGCCATCGACCATGTCGATGAACACGCCCGATATTTCGCTTTTTCGATTCCCGATTCGTGGACCGATCGCGCCGGGTTCGATGCCATCCGTCCACGCCCCGAGACCACCTGCCCAACCACAGGCGCCAAAGTTCCCAGCGACTCGCTGACTTGGCCCTTCGCATCTGAACAAGCGCGAATGGCGGATCTCAACGCATGGTTCGACGAAAAGCACAGCATCTCGCGTCCGATCGAGCAGGCCGACATTGAGCAGGGTGATTAAAATTTTGTCTCGGATACCCAGAAAGAGGGCCCACGCCGAATCTCATCTTCCTATGCAATCTTGTCATACAAGAAACGGGTCGTCAAATGTGATACTGTATTGTTATGTCCATACTTGCCCAATCAGATGTTGAATCGGCTGCCAATGCTTGGTCGTTATTTGTTGACTCGTTCGATGTCTTCTCCGTCGCGTTGATTCTCGGATCATTGGTCGCGATGACGCTGATCGTGCGCATTATGATGGATGCTCGGCAATCGGTCATCGCGCCCGAATCAAACTACCAAAATCTCCGCGAGCACCTGATGCAAGGGAATCTGGGGCGCTTTGAAAAGGGACTCGCCGAGGACTCAACGATCGTTTCTGTTGCTGCCAACGCTGCATATCGAGCACGGGACAAGGGCAAAGATGCGATGCGTGATGCGGCCGAACTTGCTGCATCCAATGCGTGTACCCGGTGGGTGCGTCCGCTTGATACGCTTCGGATGATTGGTGAGCTGGGCCCCTTGGTCGGATTGGCGGGGACGGTTTGGGGGATGATTATCGCCTTTGTTCGTCTTGGACAGGCGGGTGGATCGGCGGGTCCAACGGATTTGTCGCTGGGGATTTCCAAAGCATTGTTTCACACCATGCTCGGATTGGTGTTGGCAGTGCCTTGTTTGCTGGTCTATGGATTGTATCGCTCGATTGTCGAGAAACACTGCAATACTGCAATGGCCCAGGCGGGGGAGATTGTGGACATGATCCCGGTTGATGGGGACACTGATCACTCATGAGAAGCCGATCGATCATCTCGGGCGAAGGGGTAGGCGCGCGGATCAATGTGACGCCAATGATTGATGTGGTGATGGTGCTGATTGTATTTTATTTGTTGGTCGGCCAGTTGGCCGTTGACCGCAAGGCCTCGATCGAGTTACCTGCTTCGGCTTTCGGGATCGACCACACACAGGAAGAGGATCCGATTGTGGTTGGTGTGAGCGCTGATGGGATGATTTCGATCAATGGGCAGACGATCGGTTCTCAACGGTTCGCAGGGGAAATAGAGGGCATGCACACGCGCTCGCCAAATACGCCGATCCGTATCCGTGCTCATCGAGATGCACCCTTTGGTGTGGTGCGTCCAGTGATGGCTCAGCTTCGTGATGCTGGGGTGATGCGTGTTGAACTTGTAACCGAGCAAAAACGATGAATGATCATGCTCCAAATCGAACACGGGCATTGACTCGTCGCAATGTGCTCAACCGATCATCGCGGTTTGGTCCCAACATGACGCCGATGGTCGATGTGACGCTGGTGATTTTGATTTTTTTCATGGCCAGCGCGTCAATTGCAGGACATGAATGGTTCTTGCGTGCCCACCTGCCTGATGCGCAAAATCCGGACCTTGCGAACTCTGGATATACGCTCCCGACGCCGATGCTCAGTGCCGAGTTGTTTGTGCGCGATGACGCTATTCTGGTTCGCGGTTTTGGCGCTGATCCTCGCCCGATCGAAACGGTCATCGAGCAAATCCAAAGGATGGACTCCAAACTTGCGTCGGGATTGATTCTGGGGATTCTTGCCGGAGATGAAGTCCCTTATGCAGCGGTGGTTTTGCTTCACGATGCTGCAGCGTCACGGGGGATGACGGTCGCCATCCGGTAAACTGTTTTCGACCGGTATGATGGATGTGGCAGGATGGGGCGAATCGGAATCGGGGTTCTGCTCGAGTCCTGGTCGGGCTTTAAGCCAGGCGAGTCCGAAACCGGCGCAAGCGAGGTTGACGACGGATTCGATCGCCGTGACGAAGAGGACTGCGATGATGATCGGGGTCTGTCCTGCGGTGTCTTCGGTCAAGGCTGCAGAGGAAATGCCAACCATGGAAGCGATGGCGATGGTACCTGCTTCGCGAGTGCCGAGCATTCCGACGGGTGATGCCATACCGATGAGGAAGTAGGTTGCTCCAAGAAGCAGCGAGTCTGAGCCTGAGATCGGTAGATCGAGCACACGGGCAGCAACATAAAACCGCATTACGAAAGTCAGGATGTCGAGAATTCGAAAGAAATTGCCCAGCAGCGCTGCCCGGCTATTGGCGAGCATTTCGAATCCGATGTGAACTCGGCTGTAGTTTTGGGTTGAGGTAATTTTTTCGCCGAGTAGTTTGGCGATCCGGCGGGTGCCGATGTCACCTTCGAGTTGGCGGGCAATGAGCGAGCCGACAATGGTTGAACCGAGGATGCCGATCCCCGAGACGATCCACCAGAGCGTGTTGATTTCTTGTTGCCAGAGACTCACCGCCGCGATGGGACCAAACACCGCGAGCATCAGAAAGGTGACGGCCACGATCCATGCGCCGATGGTCAGCATCGGGATTTTGTCTCGCCGGTTATGGATCACAAAGCGCGAAACGATCGAGAGTTTGAATGGGAGATACGCCAGGAGGGTGGAAATTGCGTTGGTGGCGATGACATCGGTGGGGCGGAGTTTGTGGACGGGGTTCATGACGACCCAAAAGAGCATGCCGTTGAATGCAACAGAGATTGCAGCCAAAGACATGAGCATCATGAGTTCGGCAGGTGTGGCGTGGGAAAGCTTGGCGAGTTGTTCGCGATTTTCATCGCGTAGCGCCACGCGCACAGCCCACACCAGCACAGCCAGCGACCCGCCAAACCCGATGACTTGCATCAGCGCCATCGGGATGCTGCGTTTGGTGCTTGGGATGGAATTGGCAGATTCATTCATTTGGGCACTCGAAAGACGGCGCGGTTTGGCTCGTGGCTTTGAGGATTCGTCCAGACATATATCGGCTCGGTGAGCGTATTGATCCATTGATTGAGTTGCTCAGGTGTGATCGACTCAGGCAGCCAACCCGAACGGGCAAAGCGTCCGAGTTCGGAGAAACTGATGACGATGAGATCAATGTGCTCATCATGCAACGATTGCATCCAACGCATAGGCTCGTCGGGATGTGCCCCAATCGCGTTTTCGATCAGCCAACGATCGTAAACGGTGTTGTAGAGGATCGGGGATCGGAGATAGAATGGCGTTGCATCGCCGAGCAGGTAGATGATTTCCCCGGGATGGGCGATGGTGTTGAGTGTGGCGGTCCAGGGCGGATTGTCGATCTCAACTTCGCTGGTGAAGACGCCAGCCCCGAGATCAATGAGCGTGAACGGGTTGCCTGATGACTGATTCGCAGCGATAAGGATCGTCCATCCAATCGAGATGATTGAGCATATGGCAACCACGCTGCGACGAACTTGCCCGTAGGATATGCTGGCCAATCCAAGCGCGCCGACCCCGATGAGCATCGGGGTCATCGGCACCAAGAACCGCGATTGCAGGTGGGTGAACATCATCCAACTCAGGATCGGTAGCACAATTGCACCAGTGACCACGAACCCGAGCTGGCGTGTTGTGCGCCTGGCGAGGAGCACGATGCATCCGATGAGCCCAACCCAAGGCGTGATGGCCCACTGAAGATTGGTGAATCCGCGATATTGTGAGATATGCATGGTGCCATTTGAGTCGGGCACGATGAGCATCATGAACCGATCGAGGATTGATCCGGTGAAACGGTGGGCATCGCTGTAGATCGCATGTTGGGCATCGGTCCAGTGTCCATCACCAAAGACAGATGCGAGCTGGGGAAAGACCGGATTGCCCGTGGCGATTTCGTTGCGCACAAGCCAAGGCATCAGCGTCAGCACACCAATCACCAAACCCAGAGTGATCGGTTTGCCCCATTGCCGAATCGGGATCGTCGAAAGCAACACCACGCCGACGGATGGCGCGAGCAAAAATAAGGCGGTGGGTTTGATGCTGCACGCGCCGCCGACGATCAGGGCTGTTACGACCGAGCGGAATGTGCTCGACGCATCGCGCTCCAAGGCAACCCTCAAAGCGCCGATTCCGAGAAATACCACGCCCATCTCGTTGTACGCAAGCGACCCGACCACAACAATCCAAGGCGTGCCCACCATCAAGACCCGGGCACACAGACCAGAATGTCGGTCCTCAAGATCGGCATCGGGCAAGTAGAGTTCTATTGCCCGCCGAGCGACGGATCGAGCTGCACAAGCACTCATAATGACCAAGATCACGGAAAACAGTTGCGTGCTCATCAGCACCTGGGCATCATTGGCAAGGAACCCGGACAATCCCGTCGAGGTTGTCTTGGGTGCATTGGCAAGGCACGCAAAGTGCAAATACGCACTTTCAAAGTAGCCCGGCAAGAACGAATAGACATTGTGTTCGCTGGGCCAAATTCGCCCCGCTTCGAGCCATTCGCGAGGGAGTTGGAGGTGGTAACTCAGGGCGTCATAACTTCCAAACTCTGAATCCCAAAGCACGCCCGGCGGATTCAAGCCCATCGCCACCACCAATACACACCCGAACACAAACCCAACCCCCGAGATCGAAACCGTGACCCGTCCGATCGCGCAGCTGAAATCATCGGCATAGGTGCGAAGGTCTAATCCGACAAGCAGGCACCCAAACCCGGTGATGATCCAAGCGGTAATCGGGTTGAGCAAGCCCAATACCCCAAGCCCATGCGTAAGTGAAAGGGTGATGGTCAGCCCGATGCTCAGCTCGATGACCCAGCGCGTGGGGGTCGCCCGGGTCCATCGGCGGGCGATGCGTCCGACGCCCAGTGAGCCGACGAGATAAATCAGTGGAATCCAAGCGCTATTGAGCACCACGAAAACGGCCTCGACGATCCGATCAAGGAGCCCCCCACCCATGCCAATGGCGAGTAGAATCGGTGCGAAACCGGCCCCGATGAGGATATAGACGAGCATCGCGGGCGATCCGACGAGTTGAAGTGGGCGATTTTTTCCTGATTCGAGACCGGGCATGGACTCGGATTGTACACGCTTGGTACCTAGAATCGGGCTATGGGTCTCGAACCGATCAAACCGGCGTCTTCTGAGCATTTTGAATCGATGGAAATCATTGCGCCTCTGTGTGCGGTTTTTCGGCGGGCGCTCAAGGAAGAAGGGTTGAAATATACCCCTGAACGCGCCCGAATCCTTGATACGATCATCGAGTTCGATGGGCTGTTTGAAGCTGACCAACTCCTCGATGCACTCAAAGCCAACGGATACCAAGTCTCCAAAGCCACGGTTTATCGCACCCTCAAACTGCTCGAATCTTGCTCGATCATTCAGCATGTACTCTTCGATCGTGACCAATCACACTATCAACTGGCCTTTGGCAAACAGGGCAACACGCTTTTGGTCCATGTCGATACCGGGGAAGTCGAGACCATCGAACTCCCCGAGTTGATCGCACTGCGTGATGCGATCTGTCAAAAGCGAGGCTTCAAAGCCCAAGGGCACAAGCTCCAGATCTTTGTCACCGATGCCTAATCCACGCCGACCTGCATTCAAAGCTTTGTCGTGTCCTCAAGGGTACGCCATTTTGGCACATCGGGCGTACTCGATGGGAAATCATGTTTTGATATCTTCTTGGCGTACGATAGAGCAATGAAGATTGCACTGGCACAACTCAACCCGACGGTTGGCGACATCGCAGGAAACAGCCGAAAGATCATTCAAGCCCTCGACCATGCCCGCGAACAAGGCGCAGAGATGGTGGTGTTCTCGGAGCTGGTGATCTGCGGCTATCCTCCCCGAGACCTGCTCCAAGTCGAAGGGTTTGCCGATCAATGCGCCGCGATGACCAAGTTCATCGGCGAAGAACACACCAAAGACATCGCCATCATTCTCGGGACACCTTTGCCTGTTGCTGCAACCAGCGGTGTCGGCATCGCCAACTCGCTCGTGGTTTACAGCAACAACGAATATCTGGGGTACTACGATAAACGCCTGCTCCCCACTTACGATGTGTTTGACGAAGATCGGTACTTTACGCCCGGCGAAGATCAACGCATCATTGAAATCAACGACACCCGAATCGGACTGGCCATCTGTGAAGACCTGTGGAAGGGCGCCGATGCGGGGTTCTCTGCGCGCTATCGAGACAAACCCGATCCTGTTGAGGAACTCATCAGGGCCAGCGCCGACATCATCATTGCCCCCTCGGCCTCACCGTTTGTTCTGGGTAAAGAGCACAAACATATCAGCATCCTCGCCGCCCATGCTCGCAAACACCATGTACCGGTCGTGTCGGTCAATCAGGTCGGTGCCAATGACGATTTGATCTTTGCCGGTCAATCCACAGCTGTCGATCGACATGGACAAGTATGCATCCAATGCGCACGATTCAACGAAGACTTGGCCTTGGTGGACACCGACCAACTCGAGCCCATCGCGCATCAAGTGTCGTCTGATGAGCAGATCATCATCGAAGCCTTGACTGTGGGCGTACACGATTATGTCACTAAATGCGGGTTCGAAAAGGTCTGCATCGGGCTCTCCGGCGGGATCGACTCGGCAATTGTTGCTGCCATCGCAGTGCGTGCCCTGGGCAAAAAATCTGTTCTCGGCGCCTCGATGCCTGGCCGATTCTCGAGCGAAGGTTCAAAAATCGACGCTTACGCCCTCGCCGACAATTTGGGCATCAACTGTATCACCATGCCGATTGAGCCTGGTTTTCGAGGGGTTAGCGAGTCACTCAACCCTGCTTTCCTCGCGATCGACGAACCTGCATTGGGCGAAACATTGCCCGATCTCACCCAAGAGAATCTTCAATCGCGCATCCGAGGCACAATGATGATGGCGCTTTCGAATCGGACTGGCGGGCTTGTGCTTACGACGGGGAATAAGTCGGAGATTGCGGTTGGGTATTGTACTTTGTATGGGGATATGAATGGTGGGTTGGCGGTGATTGCGGATGTGCCGAAGACGATGGTGTTTTCTGTGTGTCGGTATATGAATGAGCATTTTGCTGATTTTGGTTTTGATTGTCCGCCGATTCCGGTGAGCACGATTGAGAAGCCGCCGAGTGCTGAGCTTGCGCCGGGGCAGTTTGATTCGGATTCGTTGCCGGAGTATGTTGTGCTTGATGCGATTGTGGAGCGGCATATTGAGGGATTGCAGACGGCGGAGCGGATTGTTTTGGAGACGGGGTTTGATGAGGCGACGGTGCGGCGGATTTGTCGGTTGATTGATGTGAATGAATATAAGCGGCAGCAGATGGCGGTGGGGTTGAAGTTGACTTCGATTGCTTTTGGACGGGGGCGGCGGATGCCGATTGCTCAGCGGTGGAGCCGGTGAAAAAATGGAGCACCCGATTTGATGGGTGCTCCATGGGTGTTTGTTTGATTTGGGTGCGTTGGTTTATGGTTCGTAGACCAAGAAGGCGTTTGTGCCGTTGGAGCATCCTGTTGATCCAGGTCCGCCGTTGGTGCACTCTTCTGGGTAGTCTTCGCCACCTGGGGTGCTGGTGCCATCTGGGATGCATTTTGCTCGCCATTGTCCGTATTCGTTTCTGCCGCAGCATGCGTAGTAGCCGGAGCCACATTCAACGCTGCCGCCTGAGGTGAATTGTTTTTGAACGGGGCCTGCGATGTTTTGTGTTCCGACGATGACCAGGGTTGGTTCATCGAATTGCATGGTGTAGCCATCGGTGCTTGTGATGATTCCTCCTTCGTGGAAGAGCCACATGCCGTCTCTGAGGCGGAGGTCGTCTTGGTGGTTGAGGATGTCTCCGGAGGAGCGTTCAACGCCGATGGCGAGGCCTTGCATGAGTATCCATTGGTTGGTGTCTGTTTTTGAAGGTTCGAGGATGAGCAGTTCGTGTGCGTTGTGTTTTGAGGCGGCTTGTTGCATTTGCTTGAGGGTGAGGCCGGGATCGACTGGTTCTTGAGCTTTGGTGGAGTCGATGACTTTGGGGTCTGAGATTGGTGGTCCGATGGCCAATGCGATTGATGATGTTGCGAGGAGAACGATGAAACAAAGGGTGGATTTCATGATGGAGATCCTCTTCTGTTGTGTGCCGTCAGCTTTTGTTGGCCGATACTGGTCGGCTGGTCGGCTGGTCTCAAATGCCAGCTTGATTGTATTATCGCCAAAGACTGGCTTTGTTGTCAAGGGATATTTTGACGAGTTGGAAATATATTGGTTTTCGGTGACGAAAATAGATATACAAGGAGTCTTTATCCTTGTTCATTCACTTGAAAGAGGGGGTGGTTAGAATGTTGTATGCACATTTTACTAAGGGGCATGTGTGGTTGTTGGGTTATTGGTTTGTCCACTGTTCAGAAATCGGTGTTTTTTTGCCGCATTCGGGGCAGGTGTTTGCGTTGAGTTGGTAGAGGAGGTAGCCGCAGGTGCAGCGGGGTTCTTGGATTTGGATTCGGATTTTGAGATTGCAGGTTTGGCAGCGGGCGTCTTTGTTGGATTGGGCTTGGGTGGTTGATTGGCAGCGGGGGCAGGTGAGATTTATTGGGATGGAGGTGTCGAAGGAGGATGGTTCGTCATCGCCTGGTTTGGGGGCGAAGAGTGCGATGGCGCCGGTGGCGATGGATGAGCCGGCGGTGATGATGGTGGAGATTGCCAGGAGGTTGATGATGAGTTCTTCCCAGAACCAGAAGTCTTCGTTGATGATGCCTGTGATCATGATGAAGGCGGTGATGGCTGCGGCGATCAGGGCGGTGCGTTTGATGATTCGGAACCAGAGGAGCGGGACAGTCAATGGGATAATCATGAGTCGGTGCGCTGCGGTGGTGCCGAGGATGAGGGCGATGAAGGCGGGCTTCCAGAAGTAGTCGTCGTATTCATAGCCGATGGATGAATCGAACCAGAGCAGGATGAGGAAGATAAGCATGGAGAGGGTGAGGGATGCGGCGCAGATTCTGAGGGTCCATTTGAGTTGACCATGTTTGGGAGCGGCGGCGATGATGACGATGCCTGCCAGGGAGTAGGCGCCGGTGATGAAAATGGTGGCGAGGATTTCGTCGTCGATCCAGCCGCTGGGGAGGAGGACGGCGGCGATGCCTGTGAACATGGCGAAGGCGACGAGGGAGAGGAAGATTTGGAGGATGAGTTTCTTTTTGAGCATTGTTGAGTGTATCAGTTTTTGGAAGAGGAGGGGTTGGGCTGTGCCTGACGGTTCTAGAGCAAACCAAGGTGACTCGTAGCATTACACCCATTGCCCATTTGAAGACCCGCAGGTGGCAAAGCCCACCAGCGGGGCACCCGGACAATATGCTTTGACTGAGATTACTCTAAAATAACGACTTGTGGTAGCATGGTTCGCCGAACCATGTCTTTGTTTTCAGTCCAATTGTGCAAAAAGAGAACCCGGCTCGGCGAGCCGGGCCACCGGGAACCGAGTCGTCAGACACGCCTAGCTGGAACCGTCGCGCATTCGGTCGAGTCCGGCGGGGAAGGGGTAGCTTGGGAAGACGCCGACATCGGCTCGTTGCCACATTTGG
>JALSHH010000017.1 GCA_026982335.1 Phycisphaerales bacterium | reverse complement strand
ACCGTTCATCATGCCTGTCTTCTATTTTTGAAGACCGGCCTATGAAGACCGGCCCTATGAAGACCGGCCCTATGAAGACCGGCCCTATGAAGACCGGCCCTATGAAGACCGGCCCTATGAAGACCGGCCCTATGAAGACCGATCAGTACGAAATCAAAATATCGCATGTCCATAACTCTGTCAAGCTCGTTTCTCGTTTTTCACGCATGAACATCTACACCATGTAAAAAATCAGCCCGGAGAAATCCGGGCTAGGTGAGCAAGCTGGGTAAAAAAGATGGACAGAGGTATACACCCTGCTGTGTTTTTTAACGCTTCGAGAATTGGAAGCGGGCGCGAGCGCCGGGCTGGCCATACTTTTTGCGTTCGACCTTGCGGGCGTCGCGGGTCAGGAACCCGGCTTCGCGCAAAGCGGGTTCAAAGTTTGGATCGTATCCAACAAGTGCTCGTGAAATGCCCAAGCGGATCGCCTGTGCTTGTCCCATGTACCCGCCACCATGGGCGCGAACGAAGATGTCGAGCTTCCCTTGGGTGTCGGTGAGTTTGAGCGGTGCAACCGCATCGGCACGATCCTGCATCTCGGAGAAATACTCTTCGATGGTCTTGAATTTTTTGCGATTGATTTGAATTTTGAGCTCGCCTTTGCCTTCGTCTTTGGCTGGGCGGAATCGCACGCGGGCGACTGCTGCTTTACGTCGGCCGGTGCCCCACCACCACCCGTGTTTGTCGGCGGGCTTGGGATCAGGCAACACACGGACTGCCTGTTGGGTTCCTGCGGGGCCGGCGACATTTTCGCCAGCGAGTTCTGGATTGGTGATGGTGGTTTCGTAACCGGCCATAGATTTTTACCTTTCGTTCGCTGCCCGCATCCATGCTGCTGATCACATGTCAGAGCACTTTGGGCAGTTGGTTGTTTTTCGTGTTGCGTTTTTTCTTTGTGTTGTCAGAGTGCGATGGCGTTGACGCCGGCGTGCGGGTGATCCTCACCTGCGTAGACCTTGAGCTTCTTGAGCATCTGGCGCCCAAGTCGATTCTTGGGAAGCATGCGCCGGACCGCTTCTTTGATCAGCAACTCAGGCTTGCGATCGCGGAGGTGGCCATAAGACTCGGCCCGTTGTCCACCGGGATAGCCCGAGTAGGTCAGGCGGAGCTTCTGCTCGGCCTTGCGCCCCGAGAGCGCGATCTTCGAGGCGTTGGTGACAATCACAAAGTCGCCACAATCGACATGGGGGGTGTACTCGGGGCGATGCTTGCCCATAAGCACGGTTGCTATTTCAGTCGCCATGCGACCAAGACGCTGGTCGGTGGCATCAACAATGCGCCATTGCTTGGTGATTTCGCCCTTCTTGGCGACAAAGGTCTGTCGACGGAGGTGTGTATGCTTCTTGGTGGTTCCCATCGGTCCATCTCCTTTTCGTATCAGATCATGCAGGCTTTGGACAGCTCCTGAATCTGCATATGTGGTCTGACGAGGTGTCATGAGGCGACATGAAGATCAGCAGCGACCGCGGTCGTGCTCGAAACGCTGCCTACCGGGCAGGGCGGACAGTTTGAACCATTTGCCGAGACTTTGTCAAAGGAGCGGGTCCAAGCTGCATGTTTGTCAGATCAACCCCAACACAAATCGCGTAGGGAGGGTAAATTAGGCTCATCAATCCCTTTGGTCAATCATCGAACCCAAATCGCAACAAACAAGATCGGGCGAACCGACAAAACTGGCCGATGATGGGGGTGGAATCCGCCGAAAGATGCCTGAATCCTGACCAAAACCGCCGTGGACCGCTGTATGAACATTGACCCAAACGAACACCAACCCGGCAAACGCAGGGCACACCTTGACACCGCCTGGTCACCCGTCGCCGATGCAATGAGACACGATCTTCATCAACTCACGACCAAACAGGGCAACCCAATCGACCCAGCCGATCCCGGTACGCCAACCTCACGGGCTTTGGCCTTGCTTTCATGTGTGGTGGTCGTCGCGATGGTGCTCCTCTGGACCAATACCAGCGACGCTTTCAAAGACAAAATCTTCAACACCCAGCCCGCACCTGCGGTTGCCCAATCATCCGATCGCCCAGCACCTGGAAACTTTGGCGAGATCGACATCCCCGCCCGGATCGCCTTGCGTGGGCTCACTGTGTTCAAACCCCACCTTTCCATGTCCATGCTCGTCAAGGATGAAACACGCCTGATCGACGAAGATAAGGTTCGGCTCATCATGCTCGCAGGCGAGCTTGAAGGCACCGAATCGGCCCTCGAACGAATCGAAGCACTCAAGGTCGATCGCTTCGAGCGTGCAGACCCACGAGCAGCCCCGAATGGGGCCAATGACCTCATCACAAGTGATCTCAATATCCTCGAAGCAATGTACATCTTCGGGATCAACGCGCTCGAAGACAACGAACGCGATCAGATTGCTGCTCGATACGGGCTTGTCGGACAAGTGGCCCTTACCCATGGACTCGATGATGCTGACCTGCGCCGGGCACCGCTGATTGATGGTGCGTGGGCAATCATTCTTTTCGTGTCGATCGCGGGCCTTGTCCTTTTGATTGTGCCTCTAACAGGACTCTGCCTGCTGGTGTTCGGGGTCGTTTGGATATCATCGGGGAAGATCAGGTTGCGCAACCATATCCCGGCCAAGGGCGGCAGCATCTTCCTCGAAACCTATGTCGTCTTTGTCGGCTCGTTCTTGGCCATGCTCGTCGCTGCCCATATCTTCCCACAGATCGCCCCTTATACACTAATCCTTCAGTGGCTGATATTGGCGACGATCTTCTGGGGCATCTTCCGAGGCATGAAACGCAAAGATTGGAAACAAGCTATCGGATGGCACAAGGGTGAAGGGATATTCAAAGAAATCGGATGTGGGATACTTGCCTATATCGCATCGGTGCCTTTGTTTCTTGCAGGCACACTAATCACCATGGTTCTGCTCATTCTCAAAAGCATCGTCCAAACTCTACTCAACAATGGCGTTGCTCCCAAACCTGAACCGATGACCAATCCGATCGTCGAAATTATCGCTTCGGGTGATGTGTTTACGGTGATCCTGCTGTTTTTGCTTGCTGTCACTTGGGCGCCGATTGTCGAAGAAACCATCTTCCGCGGCGCACTTTTTCGGCACCTGCGCAGCTCGATGCACTGGGTCTTTGCTGCCCTGCTCAGTGCAGCGCTCTTTGCGTTTATGCACAGCTACGGGCCTTTGATGGTTTCGCCTTTGATCGCACTTGGGTTTATGTTTGCCTTTATGCGTGAATGGCGCGGATCATTGATTGCAGCAATGACCGCTCATTTCCTACACAACTTCTCGATCATCGGTGCCACGGTACTTTTCGTGTTTCTGCTCAATGGACCGACATAGACCAAAAACCCACTCAGTGGGCAAACACCGGCGAGGTATCCTCGATCTGGGCAACACGGGCCAAGGCATTCGCAGCTGCCCGCGAGATCAGCACCACCAGAATGACCAAAGCGATGATTCCGGTGATGAATGCCCACACTGGCTTGTCATACTCGCCGGTCCATGCCGTGATCTGATGACCGATGAGCACCGCAGCGAGCGTACGCGGGAACATCCCGATGATCGTGCCAAAGAAAAACACGCTCCGAGCAATACCAATCGAGCCCAACAGCAGATTGGTCAACGCAAAGGGTGTGCTCGGCGATGCGCGCAAAAGTGCCACCATCAGTACCGCTTTGGTTGGCTTGGCCCGCAAGAGTGCATCGCGCATGAAAATCACCTTGGGACACCGCTCGAGCTCGTGCTCGACACGCACATGAACGACCCGCCTGACAAGGGCATACCCGACAAGCGAAGCTCCGCCGAATCCGATCAGGGCAAGCCCAAGCCCCATCGACAATCCAAAGGCATATCCGGCCAAGATCGCCTGCGAAACCGTCGGCAGGCATCCAAAACCAGCCAAGACAATAAACCCAACCAAATAAATGAGCATTCCCATCATCATGTGCATGCTGCTCGATGCGTCGCCGACGAGTGCCAGGCGGATGGGTTCCATATTGAGAATCAGCATCACCCCTGCAAACGAGGGAACGATTGACCATATCACCCCGAGGACGGTCGCTGGACCAAGCCTTCGCAACATCGCACAGCTGCTCTGCACCCGCTCGCGACCAACCCGGTGTACAAACCCAATCGAAAACACACCAGAAGCCAACAGACTCAACACAATACTCTTCCAGTTGCCCGGCGAATCGAGTACATGAAGAGCAATCCATTCACGCATCGGCTCAGAAAGTGTCGGCAGTACAATCGGCAACGAGAGCAACAACGCAACAAACAACACACCCCAGTGCAACGCTTGCGAACCAAACCGACGCCGATGATTTTTGGCGTTGGCATGAACCCGCGTGCCGATCATCACACATGCTGCCTCTTCGAGCACCGAGCTTGATTCGCCAGCGCCAAGTTCATCAACCCCGGCTGCGGAATGATCAACATACGGACACACCCCAACTTTGGGCTCAGGATGAGGCAAAGAAACCGAGGAAGAAGATGGATCTGTTTGGGTGGGCATCAATGAAATACTAGACCATAAAAACAAAAACCCTCAAAGAAATACAGTTCATCCATACGACATCGGCCGATTCACCCATTGGCTTCATCACTTACGCACGAGGCTCCAACCTTACAGCAACCGCCTTATTCTTTATCTTTCTGTCCGCTATTTTTCGTTGCCGACTCCACTGCCTTATTGGCCAGTTTGCCCAACCCCATCAAAATCGCAATCGCCAGCACAATCCCGCCAATCGCCATCCATTTAGGCATCTTGGCTTCATCCCAGTTGCTCACCTGCGATCCGATCCACACCGCAGCGAAGGTCCGCGGCGCCATCCCTACGATTGTTGCAACCATAAACGGCACTAATTTCACCCCCGAAACACTCATCGCGTAGTTCGTCAATGCAAACGGCGAGTTGGGAGGCACACGGATCAGCGTCAGAATCACCAACGCCCGCACCTTGCCGTGCCGAATAAACGCATCGCGGATAATCGAGGCTTTGGGATGGGCTTTGATCTCGTCTTCAACCTTCTTGCGAGCAACGACATTGGCAATGGTGTACCCGATGATTGACGCCCCTGCGAACCCAACCAAGGCTGCGGGGAACCCCCACGCAACTCCAAAGGCGAACCCGGCAAGGATCGCCTGCGAAACCGTAGGCAGCACCCCAATCCCCGCCGTGATGACAAAGATCGTAATATACACCACCAACCCAATTGCCAAAGGCAGCCCCGGGTTTTCATCCGTCCCAACCAATAGCCGCGTCGCGGTGCCCATATTGGCCAAGAGCGTAATCCCCGCAATCCCCGGCAACACCGCCCACGCAATCCCAAGCCATGCTGCCGGACCCAGGCGTTTGAGGACTTCGCCGACGGATTCTTGGTGCTGGGCGGGCAAGGCGAGCTGATCGGTCGAGTCTGTTTTTTGGGGTGTATCGGGTGTATTTTCTGGTATTGGCATAAGGTCGATGATATGCGCCACAGAGAGGGTGAGGCTTGATTGAACTGATATCATCGGGAAACTTAATTTGCCATTCTTTCAATGTGGATCATCAACTTTGTCTTTGCGCTCACCTTGCTCGGTGCTCTTCGGATTTCCCACATGGCATGCCTCATTCATTGGCTCTTCCTCAAACTACAGAGCAATAACCATCACAACTCGACGGGAAAATCAAATATGCATCCACTGCGCCTACGACTACACCGATCTCCCCTCCCCAATCTGCCCAGAATACAGCCAAAACCACACGGTGATTCTTGCAACGAACGAGCCGCGACCGTGAGGGAGCGGTCTTTGGGATTGGGACAAGCAGAAGAAAAGACCACTCCCTCACGGTCTCGGCTCGTTGAGAAACCCCGCCTAGACTCACCCATGCTCGTAACGACGGGCCAATCACCACTTTTTTCAGCGATAACACGCTGTCAGCGGAGTTCGCATCGCCATGATCCCCAAACCACCACCACGCGACGGCTCGCTCGGGTTCCTCTACCTCCCGCCCTTCCGCATCCAAGGCTACTCCGTCGCAGGCGAAGCCACCACGATCAATATCCCCGAGATGGATGTCTGCTTCGATATGGGCATGGCCCCGCGCTCAGCGCTCGCTGCCAAGTTCTGTGCCCTCTCCCACGGGCACATGGATCATGTCGGAGGCTTGGCCTACTGGTGCTCGCAACGCAACTTCCAAGGCATGGGCCCGGGAACGATTGTGTGCGATGCGCGCATCGAATCCGATGTTCGAGGCATGATGGACGGGTTCCAAAGCCTCGAACGCCAAAAAACCCCTTACGAACTGATCCCGCTCGAACACGAGCAAGAAATCCAGATCAAGAACAACATCATGCTCCGCGCCTTCCACACCGAACACACCGCGCCTTCGATGGGGTATGTCATCATCGAAAAGCGCACCAAGCTCAAAGAACACCTGGTCGGGCTGCCTCAGGAGAAGCTACGGGATATGAAGCACAAGGGTGAGGAGATCGTAAATCATCTCGAAGTTCCGTTGTTAGCCTACACTGGCGACACCCTCCCGGGGGTGCACCTGCTCCGCGACGATGTCCGCAAAGCCCAAATCATCATCTCTGAGTGTACTTTCTTCGAGCCTAGTCACAAAGATCGGGCCAAGATCGGGATGCACATGCATGTCGATGATCTGGTCGAATGGCTTAAGGTTATCAAGTGCGAACACATGGTGGTGGTGCATCTCTCACGCCGAACACACTTGGGCCAAGCCCGCAAGCAGCTCGTCGAGCAAGCGGGTAAAGAACTCACCAGCAAGGTACATTTCCTGATGGATCACCGCAACAACCGCATCCGGTATGAAGAGCAGGCAGAGGAAGCGCGCAAGCTCGAAGAATCTCTCAACAACGAGAGCTAGGAATCGTCACTGGGATTATTCATCTTCTACGCCGAGATCGCTTTTGGTAAAGAGTGCAACAAACTTCACACCTGCCCCTTCGATATTTTCTCGCGCCCCTTCTTCTCGGTCGATCACTGTAATCATCGCAGGCACCTTGGCACCCAGTGATTTGAGTACCTCGATTGCTTCGAGGGCTTGGCCGCCGGTTGTTGCGACATCTTCGATAAAGATCACCGTGTCACCTTTGTTGATGATCCCTTCGACTTGCTTGGCAGTGCCATAGTCTTTTTTGGCATTGCGGACAAAGATCGTAGTCAGCCCGGTGCTCAGCCCAGCAGCGGTCACGAGTGGAATCCCCCCGAGCTCGGCTCCGGCGAGCTGATGAATCGTGCCCACTTCTTTCTCAATCTGTCCGATTTGTACTTTGAAGAGCTCACCGAGCTGCTTGAGGATGGCAGGCTTGGTCGAGAATCGGTATTTGTCGAGGTAGTAGGTGCTTGTCCGCCCAGACCGAAGGGTGAAGGTCCCCCGCAGGAGCGATGCTTGGGCGATGGCTTGGACAAGTGTATTTGGGTCAAGATTGGTGTCTGCAGGTGTCTTTGGGGGAGGCATGGCGGTTTATAGTCCGAAAAATCTGATTTGTGCGTTCAAAAAAAGAAGAATTGAGAACTCAATCAGGAATTGAGCGTCATAATTGGTGCCTCGAGGCGTTTGAGTGGTGTCGGCATTGTGTCGATCAAGGCATATCCTTGCAGAATCACTGGTATGCAGTTGTATGCACTCATCGAAACAGGCCGAATCAGACCCAGTAGAATAACCCAAATCAGCATAACCCAAATCAGCCGATTCAATTCAATAGACAAGCCGGACAATCGAAGCCGGATCGGGAGGAATACAAGACATGAACCGAAAAATGAATACCACGCTCATCGTCAGTGGGCTTGCAATCGGGCTTACAACCCTGCCTTCGTTTGCTCAGGTGGCCCCCCCACCAACCAAACCCGCCAAAGAGCAACCAACCTACACACCCCCACCAACCCAAGCCCCTCAAGCCACTCCCAAACCAACAGCTCCCAAACCCAAACCCGCTGTCAATGTCACCAGAAGCAGCAGTAGCAGTAAAAAGAGTGATATTTCAGAACTCCCCATCAATGTTCCATACCCCAAACTCGCCAAGATTGGACCCGATGGTCGGATTCTTAGACTCCGTCAGCTGCCTGATATCCTCGCGCTGCGCTCAAACCCAAATGTAGGCCCCAAGTCTGTCGAGCGAATCATGCCAGTGATTTATTCCCGCCGATACCGACTCGAACTTATGGTCATTGACAACCTTGATCTTTACTGGGAACTGACTGGTGGGCTCATTAAAAACTTCGACATCTCCAACATCGACGAGATGGGGCGCATCGCTGAGATGCTCAAGCCGCTCGTTCCTTCGACCACACTCTCGCAACAACTGCTCAACCTCAATATCCTTACCCGCGTGCAAGGCGGCATGAACCAGTACATTGTTCGTGAATACAAAAAAGCAATCACCGATGAAATTCAGGTGCTTGATGCAGAGAACGGGCTCGAAGAAGTCATGCGCTTTGTCCTTGAAGATTCGATCCTTGAAGCAGAAATTACCTACAATGCGATGCTCGCTGAAGCAATCAGTCAAATCGGAAGCTTGATCGACGAAGCCGGTTTTACTTCACCTGAAACCCAAGCCCTGCGCGCCTTTGAGAAAGAGCTCAGCACAGATCCTGGACAACAATTCGAAGACATCCGAGAGTTTGATCAGGCATTTCGCAAACTTTCGTTTGATGAAGCAACGACCATCTTCAAGCTCATGCGCGAACGCCGAGAGTTTCCTGAGATTTCACCAACGATCAAAACGATTAATGTGCTCCACGAGCGTAAGCGTGTTGCCGAGGGTGGGTTCGATATGCTCATCACTGATCCAAAGACCGGTGAAGTAATCGACACACGCGCACGAGATGAACAAGGTCGTCCTGTTCGAAAGAACAAGCCTGAAACTGAATCCGCTGAGGATTAATCCTTGCAAGACTTCACTACAGATCAAAGCACCTCGCGAATGCGAGGTGTTTTTTTGGGCAGGCTTCAGACAGGCTTCATCATGGGAAATGGCAGCACATCACGGATCGAACGCCGATTTGCCAGCAACATCACGATCCGATCCATCCCGAGCCCTAATCCACCCGCCGGCGGCATCCCGACTTTGAGCGCATTGACAAAGTCCTCGTCGAAAGTACGAAAGGTCGATTCTTCGTCATCCACACCCGCCAACTGCTCACGGAACTTGGCTTCTTGAATATCAGGATCATTGAGCTCAGTATATGCCGGACCGATCTCCATGCCTCCGATGAACAAATCCCATCGGTCCGCCAAAGGCACCACATCATCGAGTGTTCCGGGCTTGGGTCGAGTGAGCGGTGAGAGCGACGCCGGATAGTCCAGCACAAAGGTCGGCCTTGAGGGATCAATCATCGGCTCGGCCACCTCTTCAAAGAGCTCGTTGATGATGAAAATATCATCAATCGGCGTGCCATCCTTGGATTTGGTCTTGAATCCGCGCTTCTTACATTCGCTTTGCGCCTTGTCAATCTCGTCGATTGTGAACCCGAGCGCCTTCTCAAAAAGCTGGGCATAGGTAATCTTCTCGAACGCAGATTGATAATCAATCATGAGCTCACCAAAGGGCATCGCCGACGAATCACCTGCTTGTTCAGCAGCAGCCAGTACTGCCAACTCGCGAATCAACCCCTCAGTCAGTTCCATCATCGTTTCGTAGTTCCCAAACGCCTGATAGACTTCAAGACTTGTAAACTCGGGGTTGTGACTCTTGTCAAGTCCTTCATTTCTGAAATTTCGGCTCACCTCAAAAACTCGAGGCATCCCGCCAACCAATAGCCTCTTGAGATACAACTCGGGCGCAATCCGCAACGACAAATCCAAATTCAACGCATTCATATGCGTCAAGAACGGCCTCGCTGCCGCCCCGCCGGCCTGCGTCTGCAACACTGGCGTCTCGACTTCGATGAAATCTTGCTCCTCAAGGTATCGACGCATCGCGCTCATCAGCTTTGATCGCAAGATCAGCGTTCGCGTCGTCTCTGGATTGGCCCACATATCCATATACCGCTGACGATACCTCCGCTCCGTATCTTGCAACCCCGCATGTTTCTCAGGCGGAGGCACCAGACACTTACTTGCCGGGACCAGTGAATCGACCCAGCAGGTGATTTCGCCGGTATTGGTCATCGTGAGGGGCCCCTGGGCGATCACAAGATCGCCGCCATCGAGCACCTTGGCGAACTTGAACCCGTTCTCTTCGCAATCGCGTTTGGATACCGCGATTTGGAAAGTATCTCGGGTGTGATCGCGGAGATTGAGCCAGATGAGCTTGCCGTTGTCTCGGTGAAGCATCACTCGACCCGCGACCTTGACGCGCGGGCGATTGTCCACAATTGCGGGCAGATCGGCTTCGCTGATCTCCGGATTATCGCGTTTGGCCTGTTTACGCGCCTGATTCGAGGCTTTGTAGGCCTGGTCGGCTTGGGCATCATACCGGGCATGGGCATCGGCAAGGGAAATCAACTCGTCAGTCCGCACGCCATAGGGTAACATCCCCAACGCAATCACTGCCTCACGGTTTTCCCGGCGTTGTTGTTCAAGATGATGGACATCAGCTTCCATGTGAGGAGGCTCGTCGATGGCTTGATCGGAGTTCTGATCCATGATTGATTGTATGCTCGGTTTGTTCGCGGTGTTTACTCACGCACCGATCGTACCCCTCCGGGCTGGTGCGGTCAGATCGAACATCCAAGGACTTATCAGCTTTGCCCTTAGCCCGACTCACCCATGGTCAGATCGACTCGCTTGAGCATTTCGGTATTGCACAACGGCCGAACGGTGGGGTCCTCGGCGAGCATGTCATGCAATGAAATACCACCAAACTGTTCGATAATAGTCTTGGCTGCTGCATCAAGTCGCCCGTGCAGTGGGCAGAGCTTGCCCGAGTGGTTGTCAAGGTGAAGCGGGCATGTGGTGATTCGTTCGATCGGATCAATGGCATTGATGACATCAAGAATGGAGATTTCACGAGCTGAGCGTTTGAGTCGATATCCCCCACCAACCCCTCGGCGTCCGGTAATCAAATCGGCCTTGGCCAGCAATTGGAGAACCTTGGCGAGGTAATTCATCGGCACAAGCGTAACCTCGGCAAGCTGGGCAGTTGAGACCAACTCGTCGGGCATATAAGCAAGACAACTCATCGAACGGAGGGCGTATTCGGTGGTCTGTGAGAGCAAAGCAAAATCCTTCTCAATCGTATGGTCTATACACAAGGCATATTTTAGACGGATAAAAGCCTCAATATCGTATCAAGATATACTGATCTCGGTATCAAATTATTCAAATTCATCCCATTATCAACCAACCATTGCCTATCTTCCGCCTTAACGGTACTTGATCTGATCCTGTTATTCTACTTCCAAACACCTTGCCGAGCAACTCATCCACAATCATGTCTCGCACTCTTGGACTCATGGATACAAAAATCCTCAGCACGCTGCACACTCACAGACTGATGAACGCCCACCCGTACAAAATCATCCTTACCCCTTCACCCCACTAATTACATCACCAAACGATTTCATTGTCTGTCAATTAAAATGAAAAACGGCAGCTGCATGGGGTCTCGTCGCGCAGCTGCCGGTGTCGATCCTGTGGAACCAGGATCGGCGTCGTGGTCAGATTTTGAGCTCATCAGAACAGGTTCATTCGAGAAGAGCTGATCGGTAATTGGGATTGGAACGCTTCTGATTTCAAAGGTTTCACAAACCAACTTCAACAAGGGTGCATTTTTTTAGTTGTTCATCAAGTTTAATGATCTTCGAGGGCATCCATCAGCCGCTCAAACATCTTGGCCAGTCGATCCATCTGTTCGTCGAGCTCGTCGATCTGACGATCAAGCTGATCTTCGATCGCTTCAAGGCGTTCTTCCATTGAACTCATACGAGCATCGATCACCCTTCCAGCAATTTCGCGGGTGCGATCACGAGTATCGTTGTGAAATTTACGCAAAGAGCCCTCCACCCCTTCCTCTAGACGCACGACGAGTTTTCCATCGCGGAACTCAACCATCTGCCGCTGAGCATCACGCATTGCATCTATCGCCTTGGCCCGCATGCTCGCAGCCATATCGCGGCGCTCAACTGATTCGATGAGCCGTTGGCGCAACATTTTCCCAATTTCTCTCCCTTTGGACTCCTCTTGTTTATCGAGCTGGCTTTCAAGCTCTTCAAGCTCAGCAAGAATATCCAGCATATCATCGCCTGTTACGCTAAAGAAAGTCGTGTCGTCACCTTCGTTGACAACCATATTACTAGACAACACCGTAACTGCACCGAGGGCCTGGGCATCGTACTTGGCAAGTTTAACTTTGATTTTGAGTTTTTCGCCACCACGAAGTACAGCGAGTTTTATCGTATCACCAGGTTCTTTTTCCGAGAGTATCTTTGTGAGCGTTTCGCCGTCGGCCTGCTCGCTGCCATCGATTGAAACAATGACATCGTACTCTTCAATCCCAGCAAGAGCTGCCGGGAGTCCTTCGATTACCTTCTCCACAAGAATCGCATGGACATCACCGTTAAGCTTGAGATGCTTGCGAAGAACCTTTGAAGGCTCGCCAAAAGTGATCCCGAGCATAACTCTGGGCGGATTCTCCCGCTCCTTGGCGATAGATTGGCCATCTTTTGCGTCTTTTGGAGTTGAAGGCAGATTAATCACAAAGTCATTTTCGCTTGTACCAACAAGACCATCATCTTGTACTGTGCTCCAAACATGTGTGCCATGCAATCGGTCATTGGACTTTCGAAATTTAGGAAATTTGATTTCATGAAGTATCTTCCCGTTTTCGCTCATGAAAACCAACACATCATCTTTGATTTTGATTCGGTCTTTGCTGAAATCTTCGCCGTTGAGTGATGCAAGCACAATGTCATCATTGATAATCTTTACCTTATACCGGATTCCGTCTTTATCGTCGTCCTGATACACAGTGACTGTTCCCTGAATTTCCTTTGACAACTGCGTTTCATTTTTTGCTGAATGCTCGATTTGAAACTGGGCGCGGGCCAACGACACGGCAATTCCGGTCGACATAACCATCATCGCGATGATTGCCTTTTTATTGAGTGTGTTAAGAGTGTTCATGGTCGATTCTCCTGTATACCGATTTGGTTATTGGTACGGTCTATCTCTCTATCATCGGATGCGCCTGGTCCGAGGCACTGTCGGCAAGTGTCAACTTCTTCTTCAAAACAATTTTTCAATGTTTGGCGAGAGTTTCACAGGCACCGAAAACACATTGCCCATTTCATCACGCACCTCGCGATATGCATGATCGATCACCTGGCGTTCGATGATCTGACGCAAATACAATACTTCGATCGTGCCATCGGGCATCGGACGGGTTTCAATAACAACCCGATCAGGCATCTCTCCGACAACCTGCCCCAAGATTTGCCCAGACGAAAGATACTGATCAAACGCTTGGTCTGGCTTGGCTTGGTCGAGCAAAATACTCGAACCGAGTATTCCTGCGGTAGCCGAATCATGATCATTCAAAATTGTTGGCGCATCTGATTGGCCAAAGAACCATACCAGCACAATTGCTGCTGCTACCCATCCACCCCAGCGTGAAGCAACCTCCATCCGAACACGCATCGGGCGATCATCAATCAATCCTCCGGGTAACTCGACACGATCGGTAGCTGCAAGTTCATTTTGCACACATTGAAATACCAAATCATGAAGTCGTTGCACATCTGCTAACTCATACCAAATCGTCGGATCGTTATCTGCTAGTACACGAAAACTCATCCAATCTGCATTGGTTGCAACTCCATCGACAATGCGAGAAATCAATATATCTCGTTCATCATTTGACGAACTGGCAATTGATTGCTCATTTGATTCATAGGTACTCATTATCTATTTCCTACATTTTGCTACAAAGCAAGTTTTTGTGTTCAGAATCTTGATGTGCCAATATTTCTTTGAGCATTTTTCTTCCTCTGGCTAGTCGTGTCTCGATTGTTGTGACTGGCAAATCAAGCACTTCGCCAATTTGCTGATAACTCATTGATCGCATACAGCGCAGGAGTACCGGCTCACGATACCCTAAAGGAAGTGACATTACTGCTTGAAAAACGCATTGTGATTCATCCCAATCTGTCATGATTGCGTCACCCGATTCCAGATCCTTCTGGTTCTGGCGAATACGCACCATGCCTGTCAACCCGATCATGGATCGTTTGCACCGATTCACTTTTCGTCCTTCTTCGCGTGCAACATTGATTGCAACGGTCCGTAACCAGGACTTGAATGCTTTGGGTTCATGAACCATTGAAATTTTTCGACAGACCTGCATCGCCACTACTTGCAAAAGATCTTCAATATCTGCCTCGCGAGGTTTGTGTGCCAAGAGAATCGCACCGACCCAACGCCGAGATTGTCTCCATAGCTGATCGAGCGCACCACGATCCCCTGCGATGGCTGCCTGGATCACCGACTCGCTCAAACTCTGCTCATCCACGCGTCGTTGCCCTTTGTTGTTTCCAATCGTTATGCTCTACCGTGCCCCGTCGCGATGCTAATAAACGAATCGTGCTCTTTCGTCCTTGCTAAGATGCTCGGTTGGTTTATTTCTGTCTATTTTGTCGGATTTTTGAATCAATTTATTCCTGCACAACACTTTGAAACCACCCTAGCTTCTTTGTATACGATACTGGCCCTGTCCAATGTTCAGCACACGATCACCAAGTCAGCTCCCAGGCCGCGACGAACCTGATTCGTTTGGGTTATCCGATGCAGCAGTCATGTCCTTTGGCGACCATCTTGACGATCTGAGAAAACGGGTTTTTTTGGCACTCGTTGGTGTCATCCCGATTTTTGTTGTTGCCTTTGCCTTTGGGCGTCCCCTGCTTCAAATGCTTCTCGAGCCGGCCCGCAACCAACTCACCAAAGCTGGCCAAGGGTCCCAATTGCTTGCCACAGGGATGTTTGAGACCTTCGGCGCTGTTATGCAGATTGCGTTGATTGTAACCATTCTGTTTGGGTCACCGTGGTTACTCTACCAGCTCTGGCTCTTCATCTCGCCGGGACTCTACAGGCACGAACGCAAAATCGTCCATCTCCTGATCCCGTTTTCTGCCCTACTCACAGTACTGAGCATGCTCTTTCTTTACTTCATCATCTTACCAGTGATTTTGGCGTTCTTTATCGGATTTGGCGCCAATGTCAGTGGTGAACTGCGCGTTCCGACCGCACCTGTGCCCAATGAGATCGTCTTCCCAATGATCCCTGTCCTTCAAGCCGATCCACCCGATCCGACTCCGGGCATGATGTGGATCAACCAGGCCCTGCTTCAACACCGAGTTTGTGTAGGTGTCGAAGATGGCGAACCAATTATCCGTGTCATCAACCTCACCTCGGATATCGGAATTGCCCAGCAATACCGAATATCCGAATACATCAAGACAATTCTCAATATGGGAATTGCTTTCGGAATTGCCTTCCAAACCCCTGTCGTTGTCGTAATGCTGGGCTGGATCGGCATACTCAATCCGGTACTTATGACCAAGTATCGCAAACATGCCATCACAGCCAGCCTGATTCTCGGCGCCCTGATGACCCCTGCCGACCCATTGTCGATGATGCTCTTGGCCACCCCTTTGTATTTGCTCTACGAGCTTGGGTTGTTCATTCTCAAAGTGCTTCCAATTGAAAAAGTCGTTCACTCGACCCACATGAACGATTCTCAAGATCCCGATGCCACCACTGATGAAGATGCAGGCGAAGGAAAATGAACCCGAATGACCCACTCAAAATCCAATCCGTCAACACCCGCTGAATCCCTTCCTACCAAACTTGACCGCTTGATGATGCGCCGGGCTCTTGAGCTCGCTGAAGAGGCTTCAGCACTCGGCGAGGTGCCTGTGGGTGCGATCGTCTATGACACCGCAACGGGCGATATCCTCGCATCGGCCCACAACACCCGTGAGATGCATCAGAACCCCGCCGGGCACGCCGAGTTCACCGCCATTACACAAGCTTGTCAATCCATTGCCGATTGGCGTCTCAACCACTGCACCCTCGTCGTTACCCTCGAACCCTGCCCGATGTGTGCTGGACTGATCGTTAATTCCAGAATCGGTCGATTGGTTTACGGAGCCTCTGATCCCAAAGCCGGTGCGGTCAGAACACTCTACCAACTTTGCGATGATCCTAGGCTCAACCATCGGTGCCAGATTATTCCCCGCCTCGAAGAGACACAATGCAGTCAGCAACTCAAAGATTTCTTCCGTTCGTTGCGAGATCGTTCCAAGTCCAATCCGTGATTCATTCCATAATCTCATACAAATCGATCAGATGGCTTTCTCTTTAGAAATCAGCTCATAAAGAAATTGGGTGATGGTGGTTAGAAGAGCGCCCTGTTGTGGGACAACCACACGCAATCGTCGATAAATCCCTGTCAAACATGCGGTTCAAGAGCAAGAGTGTTCGGGATATCTTGCCAATTGTTTGTCGATAGCGCTCGGGCATCTGGAGTTCAGTATTGGGTCCAGGGCGTTTTGTCCAAAATATGGGCGCGATGTCCGAGCGCATTGGGGCGCAATACCCAAGATACCCACCGTATATCCACCGATTTGTTGTCAGCCAGGGGTGCGCGTTTAGAGTTGTTTCAGGCGTGATTCAAGCATGCGGACTTGGCCGAGGAGTTCGGGATCGTCTTTACATTTTTTGGAGATTGATCGCACAGCATGCATTACCGTGGTGTGATCCCGCCCGCCGAAATGAGCGCCGATTTCTTCGAGCGAGTGTTTGGTGAGTTGGCGGGTTAGGTACATTCCGATTTGGCGTGGATGGGCGACGGATTTGTGCCGACGCTTGCCCAGCAGGTCGGAGCGCTTGATATGAAAGAAAGTGGAGACTTCAGAGATAATGTGTTCGATTGTCGGGCCTTGTCCGGCAGTGATGGAGGCTGGGGAGGCAAATTCGGTGCCCAGTGCTTTATGGGTAAGTTCAAGGTCAATCGATTTTTTTGCGATGCTCGCGACGATTTGGAGCTTGGTAATCGCCCCTTCAAGCTCACGGATATTGGTGTCGATATGTTGGGCAATCTCACTGGCGATATTGTCAGGGAGCTCAAGCCCGCGGTCATGGGCTTTGCGTTTGAGGATTTCAACCCGGGTCTCGAATCCAGGTTTTTCAATCTGAACGACCAATCCCCACAGGAACCGTGAAGTCAGTCGATCTTCGAGATTGGGGATATCTTCGGGAGGTGAGTCTGAGCTGATGATGATTTGTTTGTTGGTTTGGTAGAGGTCGTTGAAGGTGTGGAAGAATTCTTCTTGTGTTCGGTCTCGCTTGGCAAGAAAATGGATGTCATCGATGACCAAGAGGTCAATATCGCGAAAGGCGTGTCGGAACTCGACCATCCGGGCGGATTGAACCGCGTTGATGTATTGGGTCATGAACCCATCGCATGAGAGGTATCGCATTGTGATTCCGGGATGCTGTTGTTTGATTCTCAGGCAGATGGCTTGGAGCAGGTGGGTCTTTCCGAGTCCGACCCCCCCATGGATAAAGAGTGGGTTGTAGGCATGTCCGGGATTTTCGGAGACGGCGATGGCTGCTGCGTGAGGAATTTGGTTGTTTTCGCCGATGACAAATTGCTCGAATCCATAGTCAGGATTGATCGGTAACGCATCATTGTGGTCGAGCCAGGCGCGTTCGGAGGAAATATGGGTTCGTTTTGATTTTGGTCTCTGTATGGGATTGTATGCTGACACGGCCGACGCGAAGGCCGAAGTATCGGTCAGCACCTCAATATTGGTATGAGGCTCAGAAGCGGGGGCATCTGGAGAATCATTCACAGAAATGAGGTGCGATTTGGCAGATTTGCTGACCGATTGGGAGGTTGATTGGGCATTGGAGGGTGCTGAGATCCACTCATCATCGGGGCCGAGCATTCGAACGGCAATGAGCTGACCGGTGACTGAACGCACCGCGTCATTAAAAGCATCAAGTCCGTTTCGACGGAGATAATCGCGATGAAGATCCGAATGGGCACGGACACCAAAGGCCCCTGAAACAATACCCAAAGGTTCAAGTTCGTCAAACCACCTGCGGGCAACCGCAGGGTGTTCGGCACGGATGTGCGCAAGGACATCGTCCAAGACCTGATAATCATGGTCTGGCATAGTTGAACTGCTTTCAATCAACTAAGCAGCCCAGTGGAGAGGCTGCGGTGAGCGTTTACAAAACCAGGTCGGTGATCCACAGCATGAATGTGACCCAGTTTTTTCCTTCGTCCTATACCCTAATCACTCGTGGCTATCGTTGTCAACCTTTCTCTTGCAAGTTATCCACATTGTTCACCTAAAAATACTCATCGGTTGGTTTCGAGTTATCCATAATTTGTAAAATTGCATCATGTGTCGATTTGCGTTACCCTTTGCCTGTTCAAACGAATTGATTGAAAACAGGATTTTACGGGGGAAGGGTGATTCGCCGGGGGAAAAAAATTCCTGGAAAAAGTTTTCCGAAAATAAGGGCGAGAAGGGTGCCGGTGGATCGCGGAATCGGAATGTGAAGAAAGGCGTAACGAAGTTGATGTTCAACACCTGTGTCTTATTTGTTTGTACTGGAAACACCTGCCGATCGCCAATGGCTCAGGCAATCGCTCAGGCAATTATTGATGGGTCTGAACCCTCAGAAAGGACCATTACGGTGGATTCGGCGGGGGTGGCTGCCGAGGATGGGCATGGGGCATCGCTTCAGGCAATTGAGGTGCTTGGTGATCGAGGAATTGATTTGAACGGGCACCGATCGAAGCAGCTCACCGCCCAGCTTATTGACCGGGCCGGGGTCATTTTTACCATGACTCCTGCCCACGCCCATGCGGTGATCGCGATGGTGCCCGAATCAGCAGATAAAGTTTTTCCGCTCGATGCGATTCATCCCATTGCCGATCCAATCGGGCAACCTGTCGAGGTCTATCGTGAGGTGGCTGACGAGCTCGAACGATTGATCCGGACCAGATTCAAGGAGATGCTCACATGACGGATTCGCCTTCATCCTCTGCTTTAGACTCTGTTTCAGATTCTTCAGTGTTGCGCGTGGCCATTGGGGCGGATCATCGTGGGATGCACACCGCCGAGCTTGTCCGCGACACCCTGATTGGCCTTGGATACCAGGCCAACATTGTTGGAACATGCGAAAAGGGGAAATGTGACTATCCCGAACAGGCGTATCTTGTCGGGCAAGAAATCAATGCTGGGCATGCCGATCGAGGGGTGCTGATTTGTGGTACTGGGATCGGGATGTCGATCGCAGCCAACAAGGTCAAAGGACTTCGAGCAGCACTGGTCCATGATGAGCTCACTGCCCAGCTTTCTCGCTCGCACAACGATGCCAATGTGCTGTGCCTTTCGGCAGATTTGCTCGGTGAACGGCTGATTGACAAGATCGTCGAGGTATGGATGGGCACGGAATTCGAAGGCGGCCGACACGAACGACGAGTTCATAAAATCACCGCGATCGAAAACGGGCTCGATCCACGCACCGTTGTCGATGCACAAGCCGATGCACAAAATGCTTAGCGCCGTCCATGCATATCGAGTTTATGCTCGAGTTCATGTCCATGTGTGCAGATTGGGCGCAGGTGTGCTACGCTCGTGGGTGATGAATGTACCAAAGAATGACCGATCAGATGCTGTGTTTCGACCTGCCTTGTTCATGAAAATCATGATGGGCGTATTGATTGCCGGATCGGGCTTGGTGTTGAGCGGGTGCAACAAGGCATTGGCACCAACATTTCAGGCGGTTGGTGTGCGCGAGATCGAGCAGGGTCATGAACGATCGGTGATCGAATTTTCCATCGAGGCGACCAACCCCAACAAAGAGCCGATCCCGCTTCGGCAGGTGCATTATGCGGTCGAGCTCGATGGGATTGAAGTGTTCTTAGGGGTGCGTAGTCCTGAGATCACGCTGCATATGTATTCGTCGCATACCTTCACCCTCCCGGCGGTGCTTCCGATCGAATCGATCAATCGCTCGGGCGAGGTGAGCTATTCGCTTGTGGGCACTGTGCAATACATCCCGCCCGGGCGGTTGTCCGAAGTGCTCTTTGATGCCGAGCTCAAGGTGCCCAAGGCGGTTCTTGAACTCTCAGGCACGATCAATATGGGGTCGGGCGGTGCATCTTCGGATGAATAACGAAGGCCTGAAGCTTTCAACCAGCATTTTCAACCAATTTTGATCTCGTCGCGATCAACTTTGCTCAGCATAATTTGGGCATCGGGGAGTTGGTCGAGGAGTTTGGAGCGAAGCCTTTTGAGGTAGCCTCGTTCAGTGTTGGTGTGTCCAGCCAAGAGGATGCTGAGTCCTGATTGGCTTGCAGCGAGGATTTCGTGGTGAGTCATCTCGCCGGTGATGAGCAGTTCGCATCCTTCGCGTTTGGCAAGTTGGGCCAATGAGCCGCCTGAGCCTGGCACCACGCCGATGGTTTTGAACTTGTGATCTTCATCGGTGGCCAAAGCATAGCGAATTCGGGAACGATCGAGATGGGCTCGGAGCCGATCGACGAGTTGGGTCACAGCAACGGGCTGATCGAGCACGAGTCGGCGTCCTGCGCCGATTTTGCGGATGGGCTCAGGGATCAGCTCAACAATGTCATAGGCAGGGGTTTCGTAGGGGTGAAACTCTTTGAGGGTTTCGATCACCAGCGCCAGGGCATGGCGCGAGCAAACCATCTCGATCCGAGTTTCATCGACTCGTTCAAGTGAGCCAACTTGTCCGATGGTGGGTTTGGCACCGGCTTGGGGAAGGAAGGTGCCTTGTCCGGGGGTGTTGAATGACACCAAGTGGTAGTTCCCCATGCCGCCTGCCCCAGCGGTGCCCAGTGCATTGCGGAGTGCATCAACTTCGTCGTTGGGGACAAAGGTGATGACTTTGACTTCTCGGCTGGTGTCGCCTCCAATTGCAGGCTCGAGGGCTCGGCAGTCGCCATGGATTTCATCGGGTGCTGCGTGGCCCGGAGGTGCGCTAATTCCTTCGCAGAGCCAGTCGGTGATGCCTCCTGCTGCTGCATCGAGGGCGGTGTGAGGCGAGTAGATCATCATCCCCGCTTCGATCGCTCCGCGGACAATGCGCTGGGTGTGGGTTGCGTCAACCAAAGCATCCAAGGGCGTCCAGATCGGTGGGTGATAGGCGATGATTGCGCTGGCGTTGATATCAAGGGCTTCAGCCAAAACGCGTTCGGTCAGGTCGATGGTCAGCAGGATCGGGCCGGTAATTTCACGCGAGACTACGCCGAGTTGGAGCCCGACCTTATCCCAGTCTTCTGCATGCTTGAGCGGGGCGATGCGTTCCATCGTGTTGATGAGGTCTTGCACAATCATCGTTTGGCTCCATTTTTCATGAAAGGCCGGTCTCGGCTGCCCGATTGTAGGTGCGCTAGAGTCTGGGGATGCACCAACCCCACTTGAGGCAAACCAGATTGATCCTCCGGGCTCATGCCAAAGTCAACCTGGCACTGGCGATCGGCAAGTCGAGTGTGCCTGGGGGGCTTCATCCGATCTGCTCGTGGATGCACGCGATTGAGTTGTTCGATCGCATCGAGATTTGTCCGTTGAGCCAAGATCAGGAATCGATGTATTCGATCGGATGGGCAAAGAAAGAAAACAAGGACGAACCTGTTGATTGGGAGATGGAGCAGGACCTCGCGGTGCGTGCGCACAAGCTGTTCGAAGCCCATGTCGGACATCAGCTTCCAGTTTTGATTCGGATATCGAAATCCATTCCTGCTGGTGGTGGGCTCGGCGGCGGGTCGAGCGACGCAGCAAGTGTGCTCATGGGGATCAACAGGCTTTTTGATTTGCAACTCAACCAGACGACACTCGTTAAGTTGGCGATGAAACTCGGATCGGATGTGCCTTTCTTTCTTGATTCGGGGAAACAGGTTCCTCGACCTGCGATTATTGAAGGTGTTGGCGAGAAGATCACCAGGCTTGATTCAAGGTGTGCAGGCGAACCAATCACACTGATTTTTCCTGGGTTCGAATGTTCGACCGGGCGGGTGTATCGGGCTTTTGATGAACAGATCGGGCCCGGGCATACACTTGCTCGTGATACGATTTATAAGCTGACCCGCAGGTCTGTGGTGGATACTGATGGACTTTTTAATGACCTGCAAATTCCAGCCTGTGGGCTTGGAAATGGGCTTGGAGCGATCAAATCGGCGATCGAAGACAAGATCGGCAAGCCTGCGCATGTCTCGGGGAGTGGATCGACACTCTTTGTGATTGGTCAGGTTGATTCAGGGTTGGTCGGCCAAGCTGCGCCAGCATGCCGAATACTACAAACTTGGCTGTGCTGATTGGTCTGTGCCCATTGGCATATATTCCAGGCATGATTCTGAATACTTTGCTCTATCATCCCGATGGATTTGGGTGTATGGTTTGACCAGGAGATTCACCGATGGCTGACGAATCAACACACACTCGGCAAGGTTTTCCCCTCGATGGGATTGATGCTGATGGGGATCGTCCCAAACTCGCCCTTGGGATCGATCTTGGCGGTACCAATATCCAGGCAGGGGTCATCAATGAACATGGGGTGGTGCTCGGGCGCGCGAAGGTCAAAACCGAGGTTGATTCAGGTTTTGAAGCCATCATGGACCGAATGGCAGCTGCCGCCCGGCAGGCGTGCGAAGAAGCAAAGATTCCGATGTCAGCAATTCACACTGCAGGGCTTGGGGTGCCTGGACCGATTGATCCTGAAAAAGGTATCGTAATTGAAGCGGTAAATTTACGGTGGAACAATGCGCCAGTGGTGATGGGGTTGTCGGACCGACTTTCGGTGCCGGTGTATGCGGATAATGATGTCAATGTTGCGGTCTATGGCGAGTGGCGTGCGGGCATCGGCAATGAAACGGCCAATATGCTTGGTGTTTGGGTCGGCACTGGGGTTGGAGGTGGGTTGATCATTAACTCCCAGCTCCATCGTGGCGCTCATTATTCCGCAGGCGAGATTGGACACATGATTTTATTGCCTGGAGCACATTTGGGATCGCGATCAGTTGAACACAATTGCTCACGCACCGCCATCGCCCACGAGCTCGTCAAGCTCATCCGGTCAAATCATCCTTCGTTGGTGACGAGCCTGACCGATGGAAAACTTCACAAGATCAAATCCAAAGTGCTCGCAATGGCCTACGAACAAGGCGATGATCTCGTGCGGACGGTGGTCGATGATTCGGCGGATCGACTCGGGATGGCGATTGCCTCAGCGGTGACGCTTTTGAGTCTTGATCGGGTGGTGCTCGGGGGCGGTTTGGTTCACGCTATTGGTGAGCCTTATGTTGACATTGTGCGTGATTCGGTTCGGCGTGAGGTTTTTCCCGAGTCATTGCGCAATGTAAGTGTTGAAGCGGGTATTCTTGGGGACGATGCGGGAATGGTTGGCGCGGGGCTGATCGCTTTGGAAGAGCTCTGGAAGTAACTGGTCTGAGAAGTGCGACCTAAAGGGAGTTTGAAAGGCAATATACACAAAAAACACTGCACCCATTGTTGAGGTGCAGCGATGAGGTAAGCGACAGAAGAACATATAAACGGGTGTACGACCTTGTGCTGAGTGTATCAGGGTATATCAAGATCAGAGACTGATATCATCGAGAAGTTCGTCGATTGCAACTGAGAGCTTGTCCTCGGTCAGGTAAGTGCCCGCCTTGATCTGCGATCGAACCCGGCCGACAAGATCGCTGCTCGATGTCGGTTCGGCTTGGAGTTGACTCAAGTAGTGTGCCACTCGGGAGAACTCAACGCGATCGTCTGTCCGGGCTCCACCACGGCCTCGGATTGGGTCGGCGCTGGCGTCGGCGATTCTTGGGGCTACCAAAGAGTCAGCCGAAATCCGTCCTGCCTGACGCGGCGCCGAAGTGTTGATCGGAGAAATATCACTCATAGAGAAAGCCTCTTTTCTGGTCTGCCTTTGGGTCTGTCTCAACCCATTATTTGTACCACCAATATGTGCCCACCACGAGGCACCCACTATATCTAGTTGTTGGAACGACTCTTCCAACCACTCCTAGAGTTGTGTATCGACGGAACTTCTGGTCGTACTCAAAAAACAAACGAATTTCGATCAAGCCGGGTAACCCATGACAAATGAACCACTTAGGAAGTATAACATACAACAGGACCTGCGAAAAGATTTCAGCAATTTTGGTTTCAAGGCATAAAAATTGTCAACACAAGGAGGTATTGAGTTTGTTCGTATATCCAAACTTACAGCGTATTCCGGTTTGCAAACTGACTTTGGTCGGGATTCTGGGCGTTTTGCTCGTCGGGTGCGGAGGCGATCAGGCGCGAAGTGATCAAGATGCGGCATTTTATGCCGACCAATCAGGCGCGGTTTTTGCGCCAGAACCCAAAGATACTCCATCACCCGGGCTCGGGCTCGATGATGAAGAGTTGCTTTTGGCGCGCGAGAATATCGGCGGATGGTCGATCGTGCTCTCAAAGGTTGGGCGTGGAGGCAACGAGGGGATGCGCCGGGCCAAGGAAATGCTCGCGATTGTTCAGGGTCAGGCCGGACTCAAAGAGGCCAAAATTGAGCAGCGATCGACTGGATTGGTCATTGCCTATGGCGACTATCTGGGCAAGGAAGACCCACAGGCGGTTCGTGATCTCAAAAGGATTCAGCAGATCGAGATCAATGGTGTAAAAATTTTCGAGCAGGCGCTCATAACGCCTCCGACAAGTGAGGCACTTCGAGGGTCGAACCCGTCATACGATTTACGGACCGTCAAGCAGCGGTTTGGGGATCGGGCCATTTATACGCTTCAGATCGGGATCTATGGGCGGGCGGATTATCAAATGCCCAGTGCTCAGGATTTGGCAGCTTTTCGCAAAGCGGCTGAGGATGCGGTGCGTGTGTTGCGTGCTCAGGGGGAGATGGCATTTTATTATCATGCACCGGCCCGAAGCATGGTGACGGTCGGGGTCTTTGGTGAACGAGATTTTGACGCAACGACCAAGCCTCCGACCCAATCGCGTGAGCTTCGAGCGTTGCGCAAGCGATTTCCGAACAACTTGCTCAATGGGCAGGGGATTAACGAGAAAATCCGTTCAGAAAGTGGTCATATCACCCGGCTTCAATCGAGTCAGTTGGTGGGTATTCCGGAGAAATAAACCGGAACTTTCGTTTAGGAAAAAACTGTGGAATTCTTGGAGGAGTCTATTTGGAGCCTGCCGGGTTGGTGATCCCTTGGATCCAAAGTGGCTCGATGTGGGTAACGACCCAGTTATCTGATGTTGGTGATAGGCGAGTCCAATCGAGCATCCACCAGCTCAGTGGGGGGATCATGTCGCCTTTGGTTTTGATTTTGATGTAGGTGCGTGCGATTTGCGGGCCATAGAGTCCGGTGCGGACTTCTTTGATCACAGCGGATTCGATGATTGGGGCAACTTGTGCCTGGGCCAAATCAAGGATGCGCACCCGGCCGGATCGAGATGTAAACCGCGTTTGCACACGAACTTGTTCATCAAGCAATGATTCGAGCGATAATCGGTCAGTTTCCGTGATTGCGTTGACGAGTGCGTGTGATTTTGTTTTGAGGTTTTCGGCATCCGTGGTGATGAAGAAGCCGACCAGAAATAGTGTTCCTGCGAATATCAACCCAGCTGCCAATACAGGGATACCGATCTTCTTGGCGTATTGGGTGGTGCGGAGGGTACCAAAGAGAATTGTTACGATTGCCAAAGAAGCCAAAGCCAGAGGAGTTGGTGATTCGAGTACCCACTGATTGATGAACCCGGGTTGAGGCAGTTCGGGCAGGTTGGTAGGTTCAAAGATGGTGCTTTGCATGTTTGATTGCCCTTATTTTTGGGTTTTCATGAAGGGGTATACAGGTAGTATTGGGTGCTCGGTTGCATGGAAAATGGAGTCGGCAGAGGAGAAGGGCCGATAATCCGGGACAAAGAGAACCCGCGGAGATGGTGCGCCCATGAAGTATTGGGCGATTGTGCCTGTTTGTTGAATGGGTCACGCTGGAGAATCGGATGGATTATGCTCAGCTCAATGCGCTGTGTTCGAACGGAAATACCCCTGATGATGGTGATCAGGGAGCGGCTTCCAACGCAGTACTTATGAAAAATCTTGCAGCACTTGGGCGGCACAATCCGAGAGCGGCCAAAGTAATCGAGACAGCGCAATCTCATCCTGGTGCTCGGTTTGTAGAAACGGACGAAGGTGTGTTGAGTATTGAGCTCGATGGGGTAGCACTGGCATCGAAGCGCAAGCCGATGCACGAAGCGCGCCGATTTGCCCAACAACTTGACCCATCCAAAGTGGCGTGTTGTGCGGTGGTCGGATTTGGGGTGGGGTATCACTGTGGTGTACTGCTCGAACGGTTGGGTTCGTGTGGAGTGGTGATTTGCTTCGAGTCTGATCTTGGACTACTTCGTGCGGTACTTGAGCGAGTTGACTATACAGAAATGTTTGATTCTAAGCGATTTTTCCTGGTGACCAATCCAGATGACCCCTCAGCATTGAGTCAGATATTTGAAGGGATCGAAGCAGTGATTGGGCTTGGTGTGGAGATACTCAATCATCCGCCGAGCATTCGGCGACTCGGTGATGAAGGAACTCGGTTTGGGAATATTTTCCACGATGTGCTCAAAGCCACGCGAACTCATGTGATTACGACTTTGGCCAACTCGCAGACGAGTTTTCGCAATGCGTTGATGAATCTGGACTATTACACCACCAGCGCAGGGATAGAGGTGCTCAAGGATGTATGTAAGGGCAAATCTGCGGTGGTGGTTTCAGCGGGACCAAGTTTGAAACGCAATATTGATCTACTCAAAGATCCGAAGGTGCGAAGCTCGGTCGTGGTCATCGCGGTGCAGACTGTGCTCAAGCAGATGCTCAAGCGCGGAATCAAACCCGACTTTGTGGCAGCACTGGATTATCACGAGATCAGCAAACGGTTCTACGAGGGGCTTACCCCGGCTGATGTCGAGGGAGTTCGACTGGTGGTTGAGGCGAAGGCCAATCCTGCCATTCTTGATGCGTTTCCTGGCGAAGTGCTCTGTGTAAGCGACAAAATGCTCGATAATCTACTCGGCGAAGCGTTGGCTCGCGAGATGGGCACGCTACCGATGGGGGCGACGGTGGCACATCTGTGTTACTACTTCGCCCGGCATCTCGGGTGTGATCCGGTGATCTTCATCGGGCAAGATCTTGGGTTTACCGATGGGCAGTACTATTCGGCTGGAGCAGCGATTCATCAGGTCTGGGCGGGTGAGCTCAATGCACACAACACGCTCGAGATGATGGAATGGCAACGGATTGTTCGGATGAAAGGGTTATTGCGCAAGAAGATGGATGTCTATGGGCGCTCGATTTATGCTGACGAGCAGATGTCAACCTACTTGGCACAGTTTGAAGCGAGTTTCCAGAAGGACGCGCTCGAGGGGTTGACGGTGATTGACGCAACCCAAGGGGGCGTGCGCAAACAACATACAAAGATTATGACATTCAAAGAGGCGGTTGCACACTATGGCTCGCCCGATCCGATCATCATCCCTGCAACAACCGACCGCACTTTGGGCAATGAACAGCGGAAGAATAAGATATACAACCGACTCGATTCGACCATCGAAGATTGCGAGCGGATCATCTATCTCTGTGAGCAATCGATTGGGTTGCTCAATGCAATGATCGCTCATCGCGGGGATCAACGCAAGATCAACAAGCTGATCGTTGAGGTGCAGTCCATTGGGGAACGAGTGATGGAATTGTCTGTTGCCTTTGGTTTGGTTCAGACAGTGAATCAAGTTGGGGTGCTGAATCGAATGAAGAAAGATCGTGTGATTGAGATGAGCACTGATACGAGCGTGCTCGATCGTCAGGAGCTTCAAATTCAGCGTGACATTACCAATGTCGAGTGGACTCGCGACGCAGCCAAATCGGTTGCCGATCAACTCCGTAGCGCCAAGTCCACTTTGCTTGGTAAAGCGCCGAAGCAAACCAATAGCCTTCATGAAACAAAAATACATTTTCCTGATTTCAAGAGAGATTCAAATTCAGTTGTGGGTTTACAGGATGATGTCGCCTCACGATCGCGGGTGCATGCGGTGGTGTTTGCCGATCCTGAGTTTGGTGGCTTGGGTACACGCCGAGGACTCGATGTTCCGATTGTCGGCGGACTCAATATTTTTGAGTTGACACTCGCCCGACTCGATCAGACCAAGGAACTTGATGGGATTACGATCGTAACGCCAGAACCAGAAACGATTCGTGGGTTTATTGGATCGCTGACATTGCGTTTGCCGGTGCAGATTGCGGGGGTTGATCCAACTCGATTCCGTCGGCGAACTTGCCGTGTCGGGGGTGCCCGGGTGCAATCGAGCGAATGCTGGCGTGGGTCGATCGGGATGCTCAGCGTGTATGATGAGCAAGTTGAGTTTGGTTTGCTTTCCTCAGTGATGCACGCTTATGAGATTGACAGCTGCGCGATTGTTGGGGGCGACTGGGCGATGATTGATCCTCGGCTTGTGGATCAAACTGTGGATCGGTATCGGCGCCAAGACACGCAAAAGCGGATTGCTTTTTCACAGGCGGTCCCTGGGCTCGGGACGATGGTGGTTGATCGGGTGACGATTGATTCACTGGCCCAGTCATGTGGCGAAGGTGGAAATCATTTTGCGACTTTTGGTTCGTTGGTGGGGTATATTCCGATTACGCCTCAGTTTGATCCGATTGCCAAAGGTGTGTGTGTGGAGATTGCTCCAGCAATGCGCGATGCCGGTGTGCGGATGATCGCTGATTCGTCGGAACGGATCCAAGCAATGCGCCAGGCATATCAGCAAGTCTCGGTGCGTGACGAAGGGGTTGCGTGTGTAGAAGCCTATGTGCAGGCTCATCACCGTGTTGCCCGATCGTGTCCGCGGACGATTGTGCTTGAAACATGTACCGGGCGATTGGTCAACGGGAGTTGGGGATTGTGGAAACGCCAATCCATTGAGCCTGTGGAGCGTCCGGTACTGACCCTTGCGCAGGCACACAGGATTTTTACTCAAGCAAGCAAGTTGCGCGAAGATATTGCGGTTGCCTTCGATGGTGTGGGCGATCCATTGATGCACCCTGATGCAATTGGGTTTATTCATTTGGCCAAAGAAGATGGGGTTGCCAGTGTTGAGTTTCGGACAGACTTGCTCCGTGAAGGAGTCGACGCTGATGAATTGCTTGAGTCAGGGATTGATATTTTGTCGGTTGATGTGCTTGCCGAGTCCCGACGAACTTATGCAGCGTTGACAGGAATGGACCGGTTTGAAGAGATGTATGTCCGGATTCAGATGATTTTTGATGAGCTTCAAAGAATGCGTGCACAGGGGGGAATGAGTTATCCATGGTTTGTGCCGCGGATTACGCGTTGTGATGCTGTGTATGAAGAGATTGAACAATTTTACGACAAGTGGATGATGCTTTGTGGGTCGGCGGTGATTGACCCATTGCCTGGGCATGCAGTTGATCAGCGAATTTATCCGCTTCCAATTCCAAGCGCAAGACAGAAACAGCTCGATCGTTCAACGATGTATATTCAATGTGATGGTATGGTGGTCGATTGTCGTGGTCGGCCCATTGGACAGATCAATGTCTTTGATGAGGGAGTTGAACAAGCGTATCAAAAGATGCTCGGTACGATGCGATCGGTGCGGACGGAGCCCAAGCCTTTGGGGTTGGTTGATGCCGGTGAGAGTGCAGCGTGAATGATGATTGATTCTGGTGCATTGGCAATTATTTTGGCAAGGGCGGGGTCGAAGGGGTTGCCGGGCAAAAACTCGGCGATGCTCGCGGGCAAACCTTGTGTGCAATGGACGATCGAGGCAGCGATGGGTGCACGATCAGTCGGGACGATTGTGGTGTCATCGGATGATGCTGATGTTAACGAATGTGCACACAGAATTGGGTGTAGGGTTGTCAATCGCCCTGCCCGGCTTGCTCATGACACTGCGATAATCGATGATGCTGCAAGGCATGCGTATGAAGCAGTTGGATCGCCCGATGTGCCGATTGTGATTTTGTATGCCAATGTACCGGTTCGCCCTGAGTCGCTGATTGATGATGCAGTGAAGTTGTTGGTTGAATCTCGGTGCGATAGTGTGCAGAGTTTTGCAGCGGTGGGTAAGCATCACCCATGGTGGATGGTGAAAGTTGCCAATGATGGGTCAGTGTTGCCTTGGGAAGGTGAAGTGTTGTATCACAATTGTTTCCGTCGACAAGACTTGCCTGACGCACAGATTCCCGATGGCGGCGTGATTGCGTTGACGCCTGAAGCATTGATGAAAAGATTGAACGCGGCGGATGGCCCCCACTGTTTTTTGGGGAATGATCGGCGAGGGATTATCACAGGTGAAGGTGATGTGATTGATATCGATTCGCGGATTGATCAGGTCGTCGCGGATGCGATATTAAAGGAGAGAGTGGTTCATGCAGATCGGTGATCGGAAGATTGGACTCAACCATGGGCCATACATCATCGCTGAGATCGGGGTGAATCATGATGGTGAGGTTTCGCGCGCGTTGGAGTTGACCGATGCGGCGGCGGATTCCGGGGCCGATGCAGTGAAGCTGCAGTTCTTTGAGACAGATCGGCTGATGAGCAAGGCGGCCAAACTCGCAGCGTATCAGAGGAATGCGGGCGAGACAGACTCGATCGAGATGTTGCGAAGGTTGGAGTTGACGATTGATGAGATGGCGCAAGTCGTTGATCGTGCGCACGAACGCGGTATTCATGCGATTGTGACGGTGTTTAGCACGGAGTTGGTCAAGGTGGCCGAGACTTTGGCGTGGGATGCGTATAAATCGGCGAGCCCGGACATTGTGAACCGCCCTTTGCTCGAGGCGTTGATGGCAACGGGCAAGCCGATGATTGTGAGCACGGGAGCGAGCACGCTTGATGAGGTGGTACGGGCGGCTGGGTGGCTTGAGGGTGCGAAGGATCGGTTGGCGGTGTTGCAGTGCGTGAGTTGTTATCCGGCTGCGCTTGAAGATGCAGCTTTGGGTGGGTGTGACGCATTGATGGCTGTGTTGGATTGTCCAATTGGATACAGCGACCATACCGTTTCGCACCATCCCGTCCGGTTGCTTACTCCACTCAATGTGTGCATTTTTGAGAAACATTTTACTTATGACACGAGCGCTGCCGGCCCAGATCATGCCGCTTCGTTGAATCCAGAGGATTTCGCGGCATATGTGCGATATGGGCAGAATGCTTATTTCAATGATGACAGTGTTGAAGTGCTCAAAGGGGTTCGGTCGAAGGAGCTATTTTTGACTTATTTTGGACCAACCGAAAAACGAGTTCTTGATTGCGAGCGCGATGTGCGGGAAGTCTCGCGGCAATCAATCATCAGTGCGCGTGCCATTGCGCCAGGTACCATCATCACGCGAGAGATGCTGACGATCAAACGCCCGGGTACGGGGATGTTGGCATACGAGTTGGATACCGTTGTTGGCCGCACGGTTTGCCGGGAAATCGAGGCGGATGTGCCGATGGTGGAAGAAGATTTTGAATGACTGACGAGTTGAAGAAGATCATGATTGTTACCGGGACGCGGGCGGAGTTTGGGTTGCTTCGGCCTGTGATGTATGCAGTCCATGCACAAACAAGCTGTGAGCTACGGGTGGTGGTTGCTGGGTCACATTTGGTGCAGCCTGCAGTTACTTTTCGGGAGGTGAAGGCGGAGTTTGGGATTGCGGACACGATCCCGATGCAGACAGTGGGCAAGGTCGGGCGGTTGGCGGATGTCGAGGCGTTGGGTAAAGGGATTGCTCGTTTTGGGCGATCATTTGAAATGAATGAGCCGGATTGTGTCGTCGTGCTTGGGGATCGGATCGAGGCGTTCGCTGCGGCGAGTGCAGCGAGCATTGGCGGGTATCCATTGGCGCATATTCATGGTGGCGATCGGGCGGAAGGGGTAGCGGACGAGGCGATGCGCCATGCGATTACGAAGCTTGCTCATATCCATTTTCCTGTGACGCAAACGAGCGCGGAGCGGATTATCAAGATGGGCGAGGATTCGAACAGTGTGCATGTGGTCGGTTCGCCTGCGATTGATGGACTCGATGAAATTCCGGCGATGGGTGACGGGGCGTTTGCGGAGTTGGGGTCGCCTGAGGTGGTGATTTTGATGCACCCGATCGGGCGTGAGGATGAAGCAGAACAGGCAGTGATGGGGCTTATTTTTCACGCTTTTTCGGACAAACGGGTGTTGGTTTTACATCCAAATCTTGATCCTGGGCGACGCGGGATTATGGATGCAATTGAATCGGCGCCGATTGATGTGCAGGTCTTGCCTCAACTTGTGCGGACACAATTTGTTGGGCTGCTCAAACGAGTTGGCAATGTGGGTGGGGCGTTGGTGGGCAACTCGTCAGCGGGGTTGATCGAGTGCAGCGCAATTGGGTGTCCGAGTGTGGATATTGGAAACCGGCAATCTGGACGCGAGCGATGTGATGGGTGGACGATGCACGCAAAGGAGGATGTGGATTCGATTCGGCAGGCGTTTGATGCAATAACAAATCCGGACTATGCACGATCAATACATCCATTTGGCGATGGACACGCTGGCGAGCGCATCGCAGCAATTCTTGGCGCGACTGACTTGGCTTGTCCAGATCTTATTCGCAAGCGCTGTGTGTATTGATTCATCTTTGCCAAAGGTCCATGCCGATTATTTGGGCATCTTGGCAAAACTCCTGAGTAACGGTGACGATTTTTGTGTGATTGTCGGACGAAGGCCAAAGTGGTGTTCGTTGTGGGTCGATGTGGACAATACCAAAACCACCTATTTCTATACGGGGAGCGAAGAATGACGACGACTCAGGAACAACGCGAATCATCTGTTGCCGGTGCACTGAAAGAGATTTCGCATATTGCAACACTACCAGAGGTGACGCTCAAGATTATCGATCTTGTGGAAGATCCTTCGAGCTCGGCCCAAGATTTGCATGAGGTTATCAGTAATGATCCGGCGTTGTGCTCACGAATTCTCAAAGTCGTCAACTCATCGTTTTACGGCTTGCCTGGGCAGATTGCTTCGATTAACCGAGCGATTGTGATGCTCGGACTCAACGCGGTCAAGAACATCGCGATTGCAGCATCATTAGCCAAGTTGTTCCGCGGAGGCGAGCTTACGCCGTTTTGTAGTGCCAAGGACTTATGGGATCATTCCAATGCGGTAGCGATTGCAAGCAAGATACTTTCGGATCGGCTGGGGATGGGGCTTGGCGATGAGGCGTACCTTGCAGGATTGATCCATGACATCGGGGTGATGGTTGAAATGCAGTACGATCGCTCAAAACTTATTGATGCGATTGATCGGTGCAATATTGACGAAAATGGAAACCCGAGCGTTTCGTTGATTGACAACGAAGAAGAAATCTTTGGCGCCAATCATCAGGACTTTGGCAAGGGACTCTGCGAGAAGTGGAAATTCCCCGCACCGTTTATCGCCTCTGCCGGTTTTCACCATAACCCGACACAGGCACCATCGGAGTGTAAGAAGATTGTTTATGTTGTGCATGCAGCCGATGTGATCGCCTCGATGGTCAAAGGCGGGATGAAGCTCGATAATCCGAACCCAAAGATTCAAACAGAAGTCCTCGAAGATCTCAAATTGACCGAAGAAATGATCAGTGATCTTATTGAAAAACTGACTGAAATACTTAACGACCCGGATCAGGCTTGTTGATTTGAGCAAATCGTATGTGAGAAATGGTCGGTCGATTGTTCATTTGAATGGTCGGCTGATTTTTTATGAACTACTCAACCCGATCGGACCAAAAGCTCATCCGGGCGCGATCGGTTAGGTCGTAGCTCAAAGGCGTGACGGTGATGATGCCATCGAGGAGCTCGGGAACATCGGTACCCGCATCGGCGCCGTGAAAATCAAGCCCCGAGCCCGAGGCCCAAAAATAGCGTTCCCCTGAAGGCGAGGTGCGTTCGTCGAAGCAATCGATCATGGCGTGGGTATTCATCGGGCAGACCTTGATCGGAGCATCTTCTGTGAGTCGGCCCGTCGCGGGGATATTGATTGAGAGGATTTCGTGAGGATTGGGCAATCCGCCAGCGAGGAGTTGATCGAGCACACGCCGAGCGGTGCGGGCTGCGAAATCGAAATCCGGGTTGGGTCGATCGGTTTTGAGTTCTCGATCGAGGTGCAGAGAGACGGCAATGGCGGGGACTCCGAGGAACGCAGCTTCGATGGCTGCTGCAACCGTACCAGAATAAAGAACATTAATTCCACAGTTGGCCCCAGCGTTCATACCTGAAACCACCAGGTCTGGGCGGGCGCCTTGTCCGTATTTTTCAGGCCAAAGATTGGTCAGCGCGAGCTTGGTGCAATCGGCAGGTCTGCCATCGACTGCCACGGCGGGGCAATTATTGATAGTGGTTTCTTTGGTCATGAGGGGTGAGTGAAAAGTGATGCCGTGGGAGGTGGCAGATTGAACAGTGAGCGGGGCGACAGTAAAGACCTCGCCAAGTGGATTGGGATGATGGTGTGAGCCGACGAGGTGCGTATGAAGTGCTTTGATTCCTAGAGCGTGGAGTCCGTCGTCGTTGGTGAGGAGGATGTGCATGGAAGAGGATAGGTCGAGTGTGTCAGGTTCTGCATTTATTTGATGCCCAGTCCGCATTTGAGTTGGTCGAGGTGGTGTTCGTAGTTTTTGTATTTTTGGACGGAGCTGGTGTAGACGGGCTTGCGGACCTGGTCGCGCGAAGCAGTGGAGACGGTGCGGGGGGATTTGTGGAAGTCGAGGATGTTTTGATTCCATTCGAGCCCGAGAAACTCCATCACGCGTTTGGACTGGGTTTCTGGGTCGGTGACGAGTTCTTCGTAGTGGAGGTTGATCATGTCTACTTCGGGGAGTGTATGCCAAGCTTGCATGAGCCGTTCGTAGTCGCGGTAATATCGTCCAATCCAGTAGAGATCGTGGGTTTGCGGGTGTGGGCGCGAGAAGGCTTGGGTGTAGTTTGAGAGGCAGCAATCCATCGGATTGCGTACGCAGTGGATGATCTTGCAGCCTGGAAACATATGGGCAATCAAAGGTACATAAGCGTAGTTGAATGGTTGCTTATCGGTGATGCGCCCATCGCGTGCAACCTGGTTGTACATTTGCATCGCAGTCTGGGCCATTTTTTCGATTATGGGCTTGGTATAGAGCCGTTTGGTGTAGGGCAATGGGCGGGTGTAGGGGACAAACTCTTTGGTGTTGGGTTCGATCGGCGCGATTTGGCGCGAGATGGCATTCATCTCGCCGCCGGGTGTAACGCCTTGAGTTTGGGCGATCATTTGTTCGGTGAGTGAGGTTCCAGAGCGCATCATGCCGACGATGAAGATCAGCCGTGAGCCGTCGGTGCTTGAGAATGGAATATTGGCATTGCTTGTCCAGCAGGTGATCAGTTGATCGATTCGTTTGGAGTGGTCCTGGGGCACCCATTGTTTTTTGTTGAGTTCTTTGCTTTTCTTCCAATAGGCAAAGGCATCGTCATGTGCTTTGAGGTGATCACAGAGTCGGCCGAGTTGCCAGTATCCGGCGATGCGCATGCTTTTTTCGCATGATTCGTTTTCGACATATCGCTGCAAGTTGGCAATGGATTCTTTGGGGTCAATGACCTTGGGAGCGAGTCTTGCCCCCGAGATGGCGATTGCGAGTTGTATGGATGGATCAGTGCTTTGGCCTTGGCTTGATTTACACAGGGTCTTCCATGTTTTGAGTGCTTCTTCGTTGCGGTCAAGGTCGGTGAGCACCGAACATTTGTGGCGCAGGGCGAGGAAGTGGTTTGGGTTGTAGTAGAGTGCCCGTTCATATTCGACGAGTGCTTCGTCGTATCGGCCGCCTTTTTGGAGTGCGAGGGCGAGCTGGAACCGGGTGTCGGCGTTTTTGGCATCGGCTTTGACCGCTTTTTCGAAGCTTTCGATGGCTTCGGCGTGTCGTCCCATTTTGGAATTGACCTTGCCCAAGAGAGTGAGGATCATGGGTTCGTTGGGATATTTGGTGTTGAGTTCCTCAAGTTTTTTCAGCGCCGAGGTGGTTTGCTCTGCTTCGATCGCTGTGTTGATCTTGGTAAGCACGGCGTAGAGCTGTTTGGCGCGTTGTGGATTGAGTGCCATGGGTATTTATTATCGTCTTATCGTTGCCGCTCTGGGCTGGGTTGTGCGGGGTATTCAAATGCGTTTAGATTCCGCTTTTGGTGGGGTTGATGATGATGTTATCACGCCCGAGGATGAGCGCATCGGCGATTTCGATGGCCTCTTTGAAACTTTCTTGGGCGAGTTTGCGATTGGCACAGGTGGGGAGGACTTTGCCTTGATCGAGGTGTTCGGCGGTTGGGATGGCATCGCCGCAGATCAGGGTGGTGCGTGAGAGTTCGGCGAGGAGCAGCCCGCAGAGTCCGGGGCTGAATCCCGGCAGCGGAAAGAGATCGACATTGTCGATGATTGAATCGGGGGCGGGTTGACAACGGGCGAGTTCGGCGACATCCTGTTGGAGGATTTTGAGCATGGATTGCTGGGATTCATCGAACTTTTCGTCTGCGTGTTCGGCGAGCTCTTTGTTTTGAGCCAGGCGTGCGAGGGATTGGGCAATGGGTACGCCGACGGCTTCGCGTTCTTGTTCGCCGATGAGCCAGTCTGCTTTGTCAAAGATTCCGATTCCGCGTCGGCATTCGGGATTGAAGCTGGTGAGGAAGACATGGGTGATTACTTCGGGGGTCAAGCCGGCGCGTTCGCCGAGTCGGGCTTTGAGGGCGGGAGCGGGGAGACCAGGATCGACGATGATTTTGGCGTCTCCTGTTTGGATCAAGGTGGTGGTGGAATGTCCAGTGCGGACGGGATGGCGCTCATTCCAAAGCGGATGAGCAGCGAGGGTGCCGATCGAGAGAATGCGGATGTCCATATTCTTTGACATGGGTCAAGGATAGGCGGTGAAGCGCACGAACTGGGTATGTTTATCTGTTAGCTTGTTTCGCCGATGATCATCGCGGCGCCGACGGTGTTGTTGGTCTGTTCATCAACGATGATGAAACTGCCCGTCACGCGGCATTGTCGGTAGGGATCATAAAACAGTGGCTTGGTCGTGCGGATGGCGATCCGTCCGATTTCGTTGAGTTTGAGATCTTCTGCCTCTTCGACCCGGTGGAGGGTTTTGATGTCGAGCCGATAGTTGAGGTTTTTGATGATGCATCTGGCCTCGTTAGAGGTGTGCCGGACGGTGTATTTTTTACCGACCTTCATTGGGGTTTCCGCCATCCAGACGACCATCGCGTCGATATCTTGGCCTGAGGTTGGTTGGTTGTTGGGTCGGCAGAGCATGTCTCCACGGGAGATGTCGATGTCGTCTTCGAGTTGGATCGAGACGCTCATCGGGGGGGTGGCCAATGGTTGAGGTACGCCTCCGATGTCGATGGATTTGATTTTTGATTCCATCCCCGATGGGAGCGCGATGATTTCGTCGCCGACTTGGAAGACGCCTGAAGCGATTTGGCCGCCGTAGCCTCGGTAGTCATGGTGTTCGTCGCCTTGGGGGCGGATGACCCATTGGACGGGGAAGCGTGGGTCGATCATGTCCCGATCGCCTGCGATGTGCACATTTTCAAGATGGTGCAACAATGATGGGCCTTGGTACCAATCCATATTTTGGGATCGGTTGACGACATTGTCGCCGGTGAGGGCGGACATGGGGACAAAGGTGATGTCGGTGATTTCGAAGCGGGCAGCGAATTCTTCGAATTCTTCGCGGATTTTGTCGTAGGTTTCCTGTGACCAGTCCACAAGGTCCATTTTGTTCACACAGACGACCAAGTGCGGAATCCGCAAGAGGCTGGTGATGAACGAGTGTCGGCGGGTTTGTTCGATCACGCCATGACGGGCGTCGATGAGGATCAACGCGAGATTCGCGGTCGATGCGCCGGTCACCATGTTGCGGGTGTATTGCACATGTCCGGGACAGTCGGCGATGATGAACTTACGCTTTGGGGTGGCGAAGTAGCGATAGGCAACATCAATGGTGATGCCTTGCTCGCGCTCGGCGCGAAGCCCGTCGGTAAGCAGGGCGAGGTCCATGCGTTGATCGCCACGCGAGAGCGAGGCAGACTCGGCGGCTTCGAGTTGGTCTTCAAAGATCGACTTTGAATCGTAGAGGAGCCGACCGATGAGTGTGGATTTACCGTCGTCGACGCTGCCGCAGGTGAGGAAGCGGAGCAGATCCATATCGAGGTAGGCGTCGGTAGAGAAATCCATGCCTTTGTTGGCATTGGGATCGGTTGAGAAGTCGGTTTTGGATTGGGTTTGGGCAGACATGTCCTAGAAGTATCCTTCTTTTTTGCGATCTTCCATCGCGGCTTCGTTGGTTTTGTCGTCCATGCGTGCGCCGCGTTCGGATGCTCGGGCGGCGGCGACTTCGGCGACGATTTCTTCGAGATTTGATGCGGGCGAATCAGTGGCGGCGGTGCAACTCATGTCGCCGACGGTACGGAAGCGAACGGTGCAGTTGATGATAGTTTCGCCGTCACGGGGTCCGAAGGGGTCATCGCCGATGGGTACGAGTTGGCCTCGGCGTTTAACCACATCGCGTTTGTGTGAGAAGTAGAGTCCGGGGATTTCGATATTTTCGAGCATGATGTATTGCCAGACATCCATCTCGGTCCAGTTCGAAATCGGGAAAACGCGGATGTTCTCGCCCATGCGGTGTCGGCCGTTGTAGAGGTTCCAGAGTTCGGGGCGTTGGTTTTTGGGGTCCCACTGTCCAAAGTCGTCTCGAAAGGAGAAGATGCGTTCTTTGGCGCGTGCTTTTTCTTCGTCGCGCCGGGCACCGCCGAAGAGTGCATCGAACTGATATTTGTCGATCGCATCGAGGAGTGTCGGGATTTGGGCACGGTTGCGCGAGGGGAATGGCCCTGGGTCCTCAGCCGCGTCGCCGCGGTCGATGAGGTCTTGGACCTTGTGGACGATCAGTCGTTCGCCGATGTCTTCGACAAGTTTATCGCGGAAGGCGAGGGCTTCGGGGAAATTATGCCCGGTGTCAATGTGGAGGAGGGGGAAGGGGAACTTGGCGGGGCGGAAGGCTTTTTCAGCCAATCGGACCATGACGATGGAGTCTTTTCCGCCTGAGAACATCAGGGCGGGTTTTTCGAATTGGGCGGCCACCTCGCGCATGATGTGGATGGCTTCGGCTTCGAGGGCCTTGAGGTGGGTGAGTTTGTAGTGTGAAGACGCACCGGTTGGTTCTGTCGCCGAGGTCATGAGGGAAAGTCTCCGCTTGGGTATTTTCTCAAATAGGCAATAGCGTGATTGCGCCTGTCTTCTCGTGTCTGTCTTTCTCACCCATCGACCGATCTTTCACCCTTCAAGAGCGAGAAACCGGGATTCGTGGGACTATTGAGCCGAAGTATAGACCGGGATTTCGCATATTCACGATCGATTGAGGCCCGATAATCGTGCCTGTCCCGGCATTGAACGATATTGTCTATTTCGAGCATACACTGGCACCCGCTGGAGATTGAGCCTTGAGCGATTCGCACCCCCCCAATCAGCAATCTGTAAATCAGTCTACCAATGTCGTTTGGCATGACGGTAAGGTAAATCGAGAGGATCGAGCACGGGTTCTGGGACACCAAGGGTGCACGCTTTGGCTCACTGGGCTTTCAGGATCAGGCAAATCGACTGTGGGTGTGGCCCTTGAGCATGTCCTCAATGCTCGCGGGGTTTTGGCGTATCGGCTCGATGGGGACAATGTTCGGCATGGGCTCAATGCCAATTTGGGATTCGGAGCTGACGATCGCAAAGAGAATATTCGTCGTATCGGTGAGGTGGCCAAACTTTTTGCTGATGCGGGGGTGGTGACGATTTCGAGTTTTATCTCGCCGTACCAGAAAGACCGGGATCAGGTCCGCCAGATTCATGAGGATGCCGGGCTGATTTTTCTTGAAGTCTTTATCAACACCCCGATCGAAATCTGCGAACAGCGCGATCCTAAAGGGCTTTATAAGAAGGCGCGGGCGGGTGAGATCAAGGGGTTTACGGGGATTGATGATCCGTATGAGGTGCCTGTGAATCCTGAGATTGAGGTGAAGACGGGGGAGTTGGATGTTGAAAAAGCGGCTGACGAGCTTGTTGCAGCGTTGGTGAGGCACGATATCATTCCCCAGAACGCATCACACATACGAAAGTGAATTGTCATGATTGATCATGCCCAATACGCTGCTGCCGGACGCCAAGCGGTCGCAGTTGCATCTATTGTTTGCCAGGAGGTTCAAAATAATCTCGATGCCGTTCGCTCGATCACCAAGGACGACAAGAGTCCGGTGACGGTTGCCGATTATGCAGCCCAGGCGGTTGTGGCGATGGTGCTCAAGCAGCATATTGGCGAGTTTGTGATGGTCGCAGAAGAAACTTCGACCTTCTTGCGCGATGAGGATAATGCGTTGATTCTTGACGCAGTGGTGGCAGCGGCCAAAGAGGTCTGGGACGAAGCAACACCCGATTTGGTGCTCACGGCGGTTGATATGGGGGCGGGAGATACGACCCACCGCAAGTTCTGGACGCTTGATCCGATTGATGGGACGAAGGGATTTTTGCGAAATCAGCAATATGCGGTGGCTTTGGGGTTTATCGAGGACGGTACGCCGACGATTGGAGTCATGGGGTGTCCGAACTTGGCGATTGATATGTCGATGCCCTTCGATGAGCGCGATAAGCATGGGTCGTTGTATTATGCGATCAAAGGCGAGGGGGTTTGGGAGTCGCGGTGTGATGACGGCAATGCCGAATCGATCCGCATCACTCGGCTCGATCATGACGAATCCGAGCTGATCTCAGTCTGTGGGTCGGTTGAGAAGGCACACAGCAATGTATCGGATACGGACCGGATTCTGGACTGGATCGAAGCCAACGGGCTTGGCACAGTTGGTGAGCCTGCGCGATTGGATTCGCAGTGCAAATATGCTGTTGTTGCGCGTGGTCAGGCCGATGCATATTTGAGGCTACCGACGCGTAAGGGGTATGTCGAGCGGATCTGGGATCATGCTGCGGGATGCTGCATTGCGTGCGAGTCGGGTGCTTTTGTGACTGATATCTTTGGGCACAACCTCGATTTTTCGCATGGGCGAGGTCTTGAGAAGAACGAGGGCATTGTCTGTGCTCCGCCGAGGATTCATGGGGTATTGCTCCGGGCAATCAGGGAGCTTGGGATCGGGCAAGAGGCAGAGTAACCCTCCCCTGATCGCACGATCAGGTGTGCAGCGCAAGGATTCACACGCATTGGGCAACTGGGAACCCATTTTGACCGGCATCATGCTTGTGCTTATGGTGGGCACAATGGCGATGGGTCGTTTTGCACCTGACATCATCATGATGGGTGTGCTTTTGGTGCTTTTGATCTTTGGGGTACTCGAGCCTCAAGAGGCGGTGCAGGGGTTTGCCAATCAAGGGGTGATTACGGTCGCGATGTTGTATATCGTGGCTGCCGCGATGAAAGAGACGGGGGCAATGAGTCGTATCACCACGGTTTTGATCGGCCGTCCCAAAGATGAACGCAGTGCGCAGATTCGGTTGACGCTTCCGGTTGCTGCGATGAGTGCATTTATAAACAATACGCCGATCGTAGCGATGTTCTTGCCGACGCTTGCGGGCGTAGCCAGACGATGTCGGATTGCGCCAAGCAGGCTTTTTATGCCTTTGTCGTTTGCGTCGATTCTGGGTGGGGTGTGTACACTCATTGGGACTTCGACCAATGTGATTACCTCGAAGCTGCTCGCTGATGAGCAGGTCACGAGCAATGGGTTGCCGGTGAGTGAGGATAACCCCGCGCTCAAGTTTGGGATGTTCACCCTGGCCAAGGTCGGGCTACCGATCGCGATTCTCGGGGTGGCGTACATCTTGATCTTTGGGCGCAAGTTATTGCCCGAGCGGACGGACCCGATTGCTGATGCCGAGGTGCGTGGGCAGGGGTATCACGCAGCGCTCAAGGTCAATCCCGAGAGCCCAATTGTGGGGAAGACGGTCGAGGAGGCGAACCTGCGGAACTTACCGGGGCTGTTTTTATCGCGGATCGAACGGGATGACGATTCGATTGTGGCGGTTTCGCCGACGGAAGTCATTCAAGAGGGCGATGTGCTGGTCTTTGTCGGTCAGCTCGAATCGGTGGTCGAGCTTCAGCAGATCAAGGGGTTGGTGCCTTCGACGACCGAAACCCATGGGCGTCGCGAGGGTGGTGATGCTCAGCCCGACAAGCACTATCGTCCCAACCTGCGGATCGTTGAAGCGGTGGTTTCGAACAACTCATCGCTGGTGGGGTTGACAATTCGTCAATCGGGGATTCGTACGCGCTACGGTGCGGTGGTCGTTGCGGTGCGTCGTCAGGGACAACAGATCCCTGGCAAACTTGGTGAGATTCGATTGCGCCCCGGCGATACCCTCTTGCTCGAAGCGCCGCAGGGTTTCTCAGATCGGTTTGGATCGATTGGTGATTTTTATCTGGTCAATGAGCGCATAACACCCGCTGCTTTGCGTCATGATCGTGCTTGGATTGCGGTGGCGATTTTGGCTTTGTTGGTGATTTTACTCTCGTTGAGTGTGTTCGAGCCGATGACGGCTGCGATGCTCGCAGCGGGGTTGATGGTGGTGACGCGATGTTGCACTGGACCCCAAGCGAGGCGTGGGGTGGATTTTCAGATTTTGACGGTCATCGGCGCATCGTTTGGAATCGGGCAGGCGATGATCAACACCGGGTTGGCAGCCGATATTTCGCACGCGATTGTGGCGGTGTGTGCTTCGCTTGGTCCTTATGGGTTGCTCGCGGCGATCTACCTGCTCACGACCGTCTTTACGGCTACGATGACCAACAATGCAGCAGCCGTGCTGATGTTCCCGATTGCGATTGGGATTGCTTTGGAACAGCAGTATAACCCGATGCCATTTATCGTGGCAATCACGGTGTCGGCGAGTTGTGAGTTCTCAACGCCGATCGGGTACCAGACGAATTTGATGGTGATGGGGCCTGGTGGATACAAGTGGACGGATTACACCAAGTTTGGTGGGCCTTTGACAATTTTATGTGGGGTGATCTGTGTGGTGCTTGCGCCGGTGATGTTTGGTGGGTTTTAGCGGATATCACGCGACGAGGTGGGCGAAAATGCCGAGTATGGAAGCAGAAATGAACCGGGTCCATCGTTGATCGTATAATCGACACATGGCGGGGGATGGGACGGGGAGTTCGGCTTTGGACAGTCAGTCTTGGATTGTTAGGGGTCTACTTTGAAGATACTCATTACCGGCGGCTCAGGTTTTATCGGGGCCTACTTCCATCGTGATCTGGCAGCGCTGGGGCATGAACTGGTTACGATTGATCTTGTTGACCCGGCTCCGGGTTCGCTCGCATCTCAATCGGCGTTTGTCAAAGGCGATATCCGTGATCCCAAGGCCCTTGATCGCGCCATGATCGGTGTGGATATGGTTGTTAATCTGGCAGCAGCCCACCATGATTTCGGGATCGCCGACGAGACTTACTACTCAGTCAATGAATATGGCTCACAGATGGTCTGCGAGGCGATGGATCGGGCCGGGGTGAAGGAGCTGGTGTTCTATTCCACCGTAGCGGTCTATGGCGATGCGCCAACGCCTCATGAAGAAACCGCACCAACTGCGCCCAACTCGCCCTATGGTGGGTCCAAGCTCAAAGGCGAAGGTGTGTTTAGTAATTGGGTTAATCAAGGTGATGGACGAAATGCACTCATCATCCGCCCCACTGTGACTTTTGGGATCGACAACTTTGCCAATATGTATTCGTTGATCCGTCAGATTGATTCGGGTAAGTATTTTCGGTTCGGGCCAGGTACGAATATCAAATCGCTTAGCTATGTCGAAAATATTGTCCATGCGACGCTGTTTCTCAAGGGGATGCTTGACGAACAACCCAGTCGTGCCATCGAAGCGTTCGAGATTTTCAACTATATCGATAAGCCAGATTTGACAAGCACGGAGATTTCCAACACGGTGAGTGCCTGTTTGGGCAAAAAGCCTGCACCAGCGATGCCTTATGCAATGGGGATGTTGTTGGGATTGCCGTTTGATATCGTCATCAAGCTTACTGGCAAGAACCTGCCGATTTCGACGGCTCGGGTTAAGAAGATGTTCAAGACTGAGACGAAGTTCGAGGCCGACAAGCTCCTCGAGGTTGGTTATCAGCCCAAAGTTCCGCTGAAAGAGGGCATCGACCGGATGGTCAAGTGGTATATGGAGAGTGGCAAGAACGAGAATGCTCAATGGCACCAACCTCCTGCCGAGCCGGTGATGATGAGTTAGTTGATGCGTGCTGGGAGCATGGGAAGTAGTTCTCGCGCTGTTTGGTCGATCCATGCGGTTATGTTGGGATGTGGGCTAAAGCCGCGTTGGTCCGCGATGTAATCCAAACCATCGAGGACTTCGCTGTAGGGTCCAAACCCGGCGATGCGGAAGGGGATGACGATGACGCGGTTTCCTGCCTTGTTGTTGGACTGCACAAATGCGCGGATGCGTTTTTCAGCCTCGGCCCGTTGTCCTGGCCAATCTTCGCGGAGTGTTTCGCATCGGATATCGATGAAGTTGCCCAGCGAGTTCAGGCGCTCGGTTCGGCGCTGCATGTCGATGAGCCATTGTTTGTTTTCCTCGTCATCACCTGGGCCGTGGGCGAGGATGAGGAGGCTTTCGGTGGATGGGTCAATGCTCAAAGCTCGCACACGGTCGATCAGGATGTCGTCGACGAGTGTCGATGCCGAGACGCCATCGGTGCTGAGGATGAAGGTGGAATCGGAGTCGATGGGCATCGGTGCTTCCATCGAATGTCCACCCACATCCTGAGGCTTGTCGTTTGTTGATTTGTTGTTGTCCATGTCGCCCATCTTGTCGCCCATCTTGCGGTCCATTGGAGACATGGACATCTTTGAACCATGCCCCTTCATGTCTTTGGAGTGCATGTCCCCTTCGAGCGAATGACGAAGCCCGAGGATGTATTCGGTTTTGTCAAGGAAGCTCGATCCTGAGATGAACATTCGTACGACGGCGATGGTGTTGACGCCTTGGTCTTCGAGTCGTTCTACTGCCGCGTGCATGGTGGAGGTTTTGGCCATGCCATAGGCGATTTCGATGGGATAGGTGCCTTTGAGCGGAGCGATGGCCTGCTCGACGGCTTGGTTCCATGCTTCGCTTCCGCCGTGGGCCATGATGAGCACGCCGGGGCGGGCGTTTTGGGCATCAATCGCTTTGTCGGTTGAAACAAATGTGTCGGTGGGGCACAAGGCATGGGCACCGGTGCTGGCAAAGCCAAGGACGAGTGAACAGCTAACGGCATTGAGAATGAGTCGCAGTTTCATATGGCGAGTGTATGCCCATGAACTGCAATGTCAATCGTAGATCAATCGGAAGTCGGTGGATTTTTGGTGAGGTAGTCATCGAGAAACTCGCCGATGGGTCGCCAATCGAATGCACCAAGCAGGTTGTCAAAGCGGGCGGCGCACTTGTTCAAATTGTTGTAGTGGCGGAATTTATGTGATTTCTGGAGTCCGGTCGTTTTAGGTTGGTCAGGGTCGACTTCCCACGGGTGGATATAGAAAACATAGGGCGTATTGGATTTGAGGATCCGTTTGACCCCCCACTTGAATAACGGGTAGGGGAGGAGACGAAAGTATCCCCCGCCTGCCCAAGGGACACCTTTTTGGCCGATTTTGAGTACCGAGACACAAACTTCGTGGAATCCGGGTCGGATTTCGACAATGGGTTTACCTGAGTCCATGCCTTCGAGTTTGCCATAGCGGTCGTGGGCGAGGGTTGGGAAGGCGGAGGAGTCGTAGGTGAGTCCGAGTTCTTGGAGGATGTCGATTGACCAATCGGTGATGGAGAATGACGGGGCACGGTAGCCTCGGATTTTGGTGCCGGTGAGGTCTTCGACAATGCCGATGCCGCGTTTCATATCTTCGCGGAACTGGTTTTGGGAGAGGTTATAGATCAGGTCGTGCCCGTAGCCGTGCGATGCTATTTCGTGCCCGGCGTCGGCGATGCGTTTGATGAGCGATGGGCATTTTTCAGCGACCCACCCGAGGATGAAGCAGGTGGATTTGACATTGTGCTTGTCCATCAATGTGAGCATTTTGTCGGTATTGGCTTCGACGCGCAGCTCGCGCTCATCCCATGTATTGCGCGCGATGACGCCTTTGAGGTTTTCGACTTGAAACCAGTCTTCAACATCAATTGACATGGCAGCTTGGGTGGTATGGAACTTGGGCATGTAGTCGCTCGCTTAGATCATTTTATGCCCGCGTTTTCGGAAGGCTTTGACATCTTTGCGCTGGGGGAAGCGGAAGTATTTTTTGTTGCTCATATCCAAGGGCTCGGCGACGGCTTCGCCAGCTTTCATCTTGAGGATGATTTCCATCATCAGTCGGGCACCGTCTTGCTTGGTGCCGGTGATGACGCGATCGAGTGAATCGTTGTCGTGCAAAGGCCAGTTGATGGTCCCGAGGATATCGCCGGCGTCGAGTTTTTCGACCATTTCGTGCACGGTGACGACGGCGTGTTTTTCGCCGTGGAGGAGTTGCCAGAAGTTGGGCATCATGCCTCGGTAGATTGGGAGTTTGCCTGAATGAATATTGATGCACCCGAGTGTGGGCACAGAGAGGATGCCCTTCTTGAAAATTTCTGGAGCAGCGACCGATGCCACGATGTCGGGTTCGAGGTCCTTGAGTTTGGCAATGTAGTCCGGATCATTGACCGAGCTGCACTCGATGATCGGCAGGTTTTTCTCTTTGGCAAGTTTGACGATCGAATCGCCTCGGATTTTGGCCTTGAAATAGCGGGCGAGGAGTTTGAAGAAGTCGATGGGCCCGTAGAAGTTGAAGATGCGTTTGGCGGTCTTCCACTTGGGTTCGTGAAAGGCTTCTTGGACGGAGACGCCGATGATTTCGATCTGGTCGGCTGGGTACTCATCGAAGAAAATCTCGAAGAATCGGATGACATAGAGCGGATCGTCTTCGGTGACAAAGACGAGCTTGAGTTTTCGATCGTCGATGTTGTTCACGATTGGTCTCCAGCGGGCGTACGAGCTTTGGGCTGATTTGTTTGGTTGGGTTGGTCGATATCGACAATGGCTGCGCCGCGGGCGAGCCATTTGGCGAGTTGTTCGCGGCGCCGTGCGGTTTCATCAGCGGAAAACTGTGGGTCGGCGAGTTTGAGTACCTCGGCGTATTTGGCAGCACAGACCTGACGGGTATAGCCTTTATCGAAGACGGTGCGGGCGTTTTGTCCCATTGCTTGGGTTTTGGCTTTATTATGAATGAGTTCGCGGAGTTGGTCGGCGAGTCCTTGGGCGTCGCCTAGGGCCGACCAGACGCCGCAGTTGTTGTGTTCGACGATCTTTCGGAGTTCAGACCAATCTTCGGAGAGTGCGACGATTGCCTTGCCGACCGCGAGCGAGGTGTAGAGTTTGCTCGGGAAGCTGATGCCTTCGATGCCTTTGGCGATGGTGACGAGCGAGGCATCGCAGGCGTTGAAGGAATCGTTGAGTTGCTCGAAGGGTTGGTAGGGGAGCATGACGACATTGGTCATGTTGTGTTCTTTGATGTGATTTTCGATGGCAGATTGTTTGCCTCCGCCGCCGACAAGGACGAGTTTGAAGGGTTCGTCTTTGAGGAGTTTGGTGGCTTCGAGCACGGTGTCGAAGTCGTAATAGAGTCCCATGTTGCCGGAGTAGAGCAGGATGAAATCGTCGATGAATCCGTTTTGTTGGGCGATTGGGGATTCGGCTTTGGGCTTTGGGAAAAGGGCGTCGCCGTCGGCCCAGTTGGGGATGACATGGACATGTTCGGGGGCGATTGGGTAGGTGTTGGCGACGAGTTTTTTGGCTGCGCTGCACAGGACGATTGCTTCTTTGGTGCGTTTGTATTTGCGTCGGTTGAGGGCCATCCATACCCGTTCGATCATCGAGCCTTTCTTGAAGGTGCCGACCCAGATGCCCAGTTGCGGATGGGCGTCATGGAGCAGGGTGACATAGTGATGTTTGCGGAACAACGAAACGAACCATCCGATCGTGCCGAGGAATGGCGGATTGGTGGTGTAGAGGTAGACGGTGCTCTTTTTCGAGGTGAAGAGGATGGTGAGGATCATCGGGATGACGAAGGTGAGGTAGTTGAATGCCCTGCCGGGGAGGAAATTTTTGTCAAATCGGGCAACTTTGAGTCGATGGATTTTCACATCATCGATGGTCTCTCGAAGCGGGCAATCCTGCCAAGTGTCGGGTGGGCCATAGGAAGGGCGGCCGGTGAGGACTTCGACTTCGAAACCGAGTTTGGCGAGTTCGACCGCGAGTTCATGCAAAAGATGCCCGGTCGAGGCGACATCGGGGACATAATATTGATTCAGAATAACCACGCGGGTTGTTGGCAAAGCATCCTCCAGCGACAAATGAGAAGGTATGAGCATAGTCGGCGATTCCTTCAAGCTCCTTTGGTGGCATGAATACATCGTGGGGGGGAAATGGCCGATACAGTGAACCGGTCAGGGAGGCACACAGTAGAGTGATCAGGTCATGAATGCACAAGAATCACAATCAAGGTCCGATAATGTTCGGGCGGGGCGAAATTCTGGCTCCAAAGGGGTGAAAAGGGTGCAGACAGCCGGTTCGGCGGGGCTCACACTGGATTCGATTTCGCTCAAGGGATTGCCCCAAGGAACGATTGTTGGCCATTTCCGTATGCGAGAAAAAGTGCGCCGATTGATCTGGAATATGGTGCAGGCGACGCTTTTTCGGTTTTCACCCCGCCGGGCCGACCGATGGCGGGCATTTTTGCTCAGGCTCTTTGGTGCCAAGGTTGGGCAGGTCGAGTTGCTTCGCAATACGGTGCGTGTGGAGGTGCCTTGGAATCTTGATATCGGCGATCATGTCCAGCTCGGCGATGCGGTGTATCTGTATTCGCTCGGGCCTATTACCATCGGGGACCGATCGATTGTGAGTCAGTTTGTGCATGTTTGCGCCGGAACACACGATTTTGAACGCCTTGATTTTCCGTTGGTTCGGATTCCGGTGCATATCGGCGAAGATTGCTGGATTGCAACCGATACCTATATTGCACCAGGCATTCGCATCGGCGACGGCGTCGTGGTTGGTGCGCGGGCCAATGTGGTGCGTGATTTGCCTCAGTGGACGGTGTGTGTTGGTTCGCCAGCCAAACCAGTCAAGGCTCGTCGGTTGGTGGATACAGATACCGGCGAAACACTCTCGCCTGAACCCGACGACGCATCAGCGTCCCCCACTGATTCCAGGGTTGGGCAGCATGGGTAAGGGGCCGACCATATCGAGCCCGCACAGCATCAAGAACCGTGCGATGCGCGTGCTCTGGGGCCTGGTGCAGGGAACACTCTTTCGGTGGAGCCCGCGTCCGTGTCATCGCTGGCGTGCGATGCTGCTCAGGCTCTTTGGTGCGGATGTGACGATGAAATCGCGGGTGTATCCCAGGGCCAAGATCTGGGGGCCTTGGAATCTGACGATGGGCGACTTTGCGACGCTGGCGGATGATGTGGATTGCTACTGCGTTGCCCGGGTTCGTATTGGCGAACATTCGACGGTGAGTCAATATTCGTATCTTTGCGGCGCGACGCACGACTTCGATCTTGTCAAGCGCCCTTTGACCCCCATGCCGATCGTCATCGGCGAGGGGGTTTGGATCGCAGCCGATGTATTTGTTGGGCCTGGGACGAGTGTCGGCGATCACACGGTCGTCGGAGCGCGGTCGAGCGTGTTTACCGACTTGCCCGCGTGGAAGGTCTGTGTTGGTACGCCGGCCAAGCCAATCCGAGATCGGGTGCTCAAGGATGCGCCAGAGAAGGTGGGCAGCGGATGAGTATTTCGATTTTTATCCAGACGCTCAACGAAGAAGACAACCTCCCTGGGTTGCTCGAATCGGTTTCGTGGGCGGACGACATTGTCGTGCTCGATTCACTCTCGACGGATCGGACCAAGGAGATCAGCGAAGCTGCTGGTGCGCGGTGGTTCGAGCGAGCTTACGACGGGCGGGGCAATCATCAGAACTGGGCGATGGAAAACATCGAGTTCAAATATCGGTGGGTGTTTTATCTTGATGCTGACGAACGGATGACGCCCGAGTTGCGCAGCGAAATTGAGGCAATCGCAGCCGATTGGGATGCGGGCAAGTGCTCGAAAGAGGGTAACGATCCGGTCGCGTATTACTGTGGGCGCAAGAATATTTTTCGAGGCAAGTGGCTCAAGCACGCGATGCGGCCTGGGAACATTATGCGGTTTTTTCAGCCGCCTCATATTCGCTTTGCGCGCGATGCCAATCCGGTGCCGATGGTCCAAGGTGAGATTGGGTATCTCAAAGAGCACTTCGTCCACTACAACTTTTCCAAGGGTATTCACGAGTGGATCGATCGTCATAATCGGTATTCGAGCTATGAAGCAATCGAAACCGTGCGGGCGCTCAGGGAGACTCCGGTCAAGATCGGGAACCTGTTTGCTGCCGATCGCAACACCCGTCGGCTCGAGCTCAAGAACATCTCGTTCCGGATGCCGATGCGCCCTACGCTCAAGTTTGTATATATGTTCGTGCTCGGGCGGGGGTTTCTCGATGGGCGAGCCGGGTGGACTTATTGCCGATTGCAGGCGATGTACGAGTATATGATCGTGCTCAAAGTGCGCGAGCTCAATCGGCCCGATCTGACCGCAGTAGATCGTGGTGATAAGCTTGCCTATCAAGTATCAGCCAATCACAAGGCCCAGCCTGACACAGCGGATCATACATGAACATCGTTCACTCCATTCGAAACCTCAACTTTTCCAGCGGCGGCCCGGTTCGTGCGATCATCGACCTGAGCACCAAGCTCGCCCAGCGTGGGCACCGCGTGAGCATCATCACCCAAGAAGATACCGACGCGCCCTCAGCGTGGCGATCAAATCCACAGAATAATCCATGCACCATTGAGTTGGGAAAAGAGTATGCGACGGGGATGTATGCCCCTGCTGCGCAGAAGAAGCTTATTGCCGATGGGATCGCCCAGGCGGATGTTGTGCATGCGCATGGGTTGTGGACGCCGTTGGCAAGGCGTGTGACGAGGATGTCTCGTCAGGCGGGCGTGCCTTATGTGATTTCGTTGCGCGGGATGCTCGACGATTGGTGTATGGATCAACGTCGGGCCAAGAAGCTGTTCTATCTCAAGACCGGCGGTTCAAAGATGCTCAACAGCGCCGCCCTGATCCACAGCACCGCAGAGGGCGAGTTGGCGCAATCAAAGAAATGGTTCCCGGGCACGCAGGGAATCGTGATTCCCAACCTGCTCAATCTTGATCCCTACGAGAAGATGCCCGGCGAAAAGATCGCCCGTGAAAAATTCCCGATGTTCGATACGGGCGATCCGGTCTTGCTGTACCTCTCGCGTCTGCATTACAAAAAAGGTGTCGAGCACCTGATCCGGGCGGTGAAGATTCTTCGTGACCAGGGGAACCCGCACCGGTTATTGATTGCAGGTGATGGCGACAAGTCATACGAAGCATCACTCAAGGCTTTGATCAAAGAGCTTGGACTTGAAGATGAGGTCGCGTTTCTGGGTCTGGTTGTCGGTGATGAGAAAGTATCGCTCTATCAGGCAGCCGATTTGTTCGTATTGCCTACGAGTCAGGAAAATTTTGGATTTGTGCTTTACGAGTCGCTTGCAGCGGGTACGACGATCGTCACGACCAAAGGGGTCGATACTTGGCCTGAGCTTCAAGATCAGGCGCAAGCGTCGATTTGTGAGCAGAAGGATCGTTCGATTGCCGATACCATTGCTGGGCTTACGAGTGATAAAGAAGCCCTCAAAGCCCGCGGGCAGGCTGGGCGTGCGTGGATATTTGACCAAATGCACCCAGACAAGATCATCAAAGAGTTTGAACAGTTTTATATTCGCGCGAGCGGTGGGTGAACATCCGGGCATAAAACGGAATCCTGTATACGAGCTCTTTGCGCGAACTATGCGATGGGTAGGGCGATGTTAACGATCGCTGTGGTCGTAGTCGTCATATTTATTTGATGAGTCTTGGTGCGAATATTCTTCGTATAAGTTTTCGTCGTACGCGTAATCATGATTTTGGACTGCGAGTTTTCGGATATTGATATTGGCGACAGAGGCAACCATAAACACGCATATGGTCACTGATACTCGCGAGATCATGTATCCCTCAAGCACAGCACCCGCATAATACATGAGCATGATTCCGATAAGCACATCGAGGTACGGACGATACTCGTGAGGCATAGTAAATCGATATTTGATGGATTTGGCAATTTCGACCATCGAAACAAAGGTCATGAGGAGCAGAAGGATGAGCATGCCGATGCCGTACGAGGCATATCCATAGAGCCAGCTATTTTCGCTTCGATCCATCTCTCCCATGCCAACGCCAAAGAGCGGGCTTTCCTTTGCCGTTTCAATAAGCATAAGCCACGCATCTGTTCGGGTGTTTTCTGTGCTTGCCATCCGCTCAAACCCAAGGTCTATACCAACCACATCAACCATGATTTTCAGACTGATATATCCCAGAATTCCTACAAGTGGGAGTAGCAGAATTGCTCGTCCTGCCCTGCTGTAGAGCACAGCGCTGGTGCCGATGACCGCCATGCCAAGCCCAGTTCTCGATCCAGTCCAGAGCAGAAGCAGCCCATTAATGCTCAACAATCCGATGAAGATGATTTTGTATTTTCGCTGATCATTGAGCAATAGCCAGAGTACGATCACACAAAGAAACGCCATCAGCACGCCGGAGTGCTGTGGGTTTGAAAGAAGCCCGACAAATCGGTACTCATTGCCTTGCATAACAAACTTGGGATTGACCGCGATTTGGACAAAGACCATGCCAACCCATGCGATGTTGACCAATGCGATTGAACGAAAGATCAAACGAAGGTCTTGGAATTCATCAATGACGATCGCAGCGGCAAGCAAGAGCGGGGTGAGGGTGAAGAGTGTGAAAACGACTGAGAATGCACCATCGGCGGCATCGCCATGAACAAACCGAAGCAGAGCCCCGTAGAGCCCAATAAAGAAGAGTATATAGGCAGAAACAGAAATATGTTTTCCTCGCATACGGTTGATTTGAAACAAAACAACGAGCGTGGCAGCAATTCCAGAAGCGAAGAATAGCGAGGACCGGGTTGATTGAAGCGGGAGCCAAACCGTTGGGTTCAAGCGATCATTCCAGGTCAATGGCAAGGCCATCGAAGAAAAGAGCATCATTCCCGCAAAGGGGAGCAGTATGCCCCATTTCTTTGTCAACCCCAGAAGATAAATCAACCCGGCGATCAACCCAAAGGAAATCAAGGCTATGAGAATTGGAACTGGCATAGACACCTGCGGGGATTTATCGGTTTCACGGGTCGAATATCAGATTATTATCGGTTGAAGTTTGTATAGAGTTCATCCGAATTTACAGACATCATCAAGAATACTGTGATGGCAGGAGTATATCCAATGGCATCTGAGTCTCGCAAAAGCATCGTTCGCATTTTTTCAAACTACGCCAGGCTTTTCACAACGCTGACTCTAGGAATCATTGTCGTCCCGCTGACGATTCGTTGGCTCGGGGATGCTGCCTTTGGGATCATCTCCCTTTTGGGCGCCAATATCGGGCTTGCTGGGATTTTTCGTCAAATCATTCAACAATCTCTGGTTCGAGAACTCGGGCAGGCGCACCATGCTGGCGAAGAGGCTTTCCGGAAGAGTTACGCCACGATTTGTCTCATCGCACTCGGGTGCACCGTGCTCTCGACCATCAGCTTTGGGGTCGTCTTTGCGCTGATCCCATTTTTCAAAATACCAGATGAGTTCATCGGACCGGCCCGCTGGTTTGTTGTCGGGCACGGGCTCTATACCGCAGCCATGATTCTTCTGGCACCGATGTTCAACATGTATCTCGTCAAAGAGCGATTCATTGAATACAATATTTGGTACATCGGCGTGCGCACAGGCAACATTCTCTCGGTGTTGATACTCGGGTATGTGATCGCGATCGACGATCCGGCGCTCGGGCTTGCGCTCCACGGCATCACATGGGGAGGGATCGCCTCTCTGGGGCTGTTAATCGCTTCGTGGATCATGATTCGATCGGATCATCGGCTCAAGTTTCGTATCAAAGGAAGCGACAAAGATGCGCGCTCGCAGGTTTTCTCTACTTTCTCGTGGAACACCGGCGTGCAGGTCGCAATGAATCTTCACGAGATGATCCCTCCGTTGCTGCTCAACCTCTTTTTTGGTGCACTTGTCAATGCTGCTTGGGGGATCGGGTTTCGGTTTGTCGCCTATATTCGCATGGTGACCACTGGTGTGCAGTTTGGGTCTGATGCGGTGAGTGCCCGGCTGGCTTCTGGTGACGATTCGGAAGAATCGCGCAAGCAACTCCAGAAGCTGATTAATATCCAGACCAAACTCGCTGCGATGATTACACTTCCCGCCGCTGCGGGCGTCTTTGTCTATGGCTGGCCGATCTTTGATCTTTGGGTCGGGCGATCGCTCGAAGACTATGAAACCGTGATGCCTGTTGCGGTTTATATGTCGCGGATTCTCTCGGTCGCTCTCGCTGCACGCGCGATCTCGGATACTTGGCTCATTATTCTTTACGGCGCTGGATTTGTCAAAGCCTACGCACCGTGGATATTTGCTGGCGGCCTCTTTGCTCCCATCGTTTCGATCGTGCTGATGTTTACGCTTCCGGAATCCATGATACTCTATGTTCCGCCCGCGATTTTCGCGTTGGTTCTGCTTGTTGTTCACCTCTTTGGACTTCCGATCATCGCGGGGCGGTGCTTGCACATCAAACCTGCATCGCTTTTGTTGGCACTCACAAAGCCAATGGTTGCTGTTGGGATTGCGATTGCATGTTCGTTGAGCGTGCTTGCAACTGGCGGGCGTATCGGCGATCTTGGATTCACCCAAAGTATTACGGCGGAGCTTGGCCGATCAATTGATTGGGTTTGGATGCTCGGCTCGCTCGGGGTGTTTGGGCTTGTGTATGCTGTTTGCAGCTATGGATTTGTGCTTGAATCTTCAGAGCGGAGACGGATCATGAATCTGGTTCGCCGACGATCTTGAAATCGACAATGATTGCTTGGTGATCGCTGCCTACAAGCTCGACCATTTTCCATGCGATTGGTTCAATGTTGCCAAGCGACCAGACATCATCGAGTTGGACACGCAGTACTGGTGGGACAGAGGTGTTGGCTGGGAAACTGCCGTCGGGATGCAACACCGGCTTACTCGTTCGCAACCCTGCTTTGCGCAGCGTCCTTGCTCGAAGTTGGGCTGGACCAGCGTTGAGATCGGCGCCGACAAGTACAGGCGCTCCGGTCATGATTTGTATCTGCCGAGACACATTTGCTTGTGATTCAATCACCCGGTTCCCCCGTGCCCAACGCGACTTGGTTCTTGGCGATGCGGGGTGCATTAACCCAACAACCACATTTCCCAGGGGGCTCTTGACTTGCATATAGAGGTGATGTTGCCGAAAACCATCATCATCCTTTGCCTGAATGATTTCTGTGGGCCATTGGCTGAGAATAAAGGCAGAAGAGGTTTCTTGATCCATCCACGGGCGATGGCCCCATGATTGGTACGGTGTTGCCTCAAGAAAATTGTGCTTTTGGATAGATCGACTGAGTTCAGGATGGGTTTCGAGCAGCACAAGAATATCTGCGTCATATTGAAGGATTGTCTCAAAGTTTGTTCTCCACAACTCGTTCAAAGGAAAAATATTGAAGGAAACAACCCGGATCACCCCATCGAGCTTGCGATCAAGGTCAACTTTTGGCAGCAAGAGCGTTCGCCCAACAAATACGGGGTATAACGAGACCAGCGCAAGCACAACACAGATTGACCCGGCAATCCATCGCCTCCCAGCGAATATCAGGCCCCCGAGACTCAACGCGACCCATCCGATCAGCATCTGCTGCGAAGCAAGAATATCAAACCAATAGATCCATTGTCCAGCAACCCACGCCAAACACAACGGCACAAGCAAAGTGGTAATCATCCAGACCAAAGTAGTCACAAACTTCGATCGTTTCCTTGGTTTGGATAGAGGGTCAGCATGTTCACACATCTCACCCCTTTATCGTGCCGATCACCCATGCTTATGCACACTGGCAGAAAAAAACAGGCAGCCCGAGTGAGCTGCCTGTGTGGGGTATTGAGAATCAAAGGTGATTACCGAGAATACATGTAGTTCGCGTCGAGCGCCTTGCCGACCCGGGTCGAGATTTCTTCGAGATGGGCACGGGTGTAAGCGTCGAGCTTGTCGCCTGATTCGAGCGTCGTATCCACATGCTTCTTGATCGAACGAAGGTGCATTGTCGAGAGCATCTTGACTGGCTTGGTCGAAGAGTTGAATCCGCGGGTTTCAAAGGCCATATCGATCAACCGATCAAGGTGCTCACGCTGAAGGTTGCGACGCAACGATGAAATCATCGGTTTGCGTGTTGTGTACTTCTTGGTTGCCTTTTCGCCAACCTCGGACCAGATCGACTCGGTAACCGTTTCCATCAGTTCGGCCAAGGTCAATGCGTCTTGGTCTTCAGGAACGAAGAGCTCGTAGTCGTACACCCGTTGGACAGTCTGTGGGTTGAGCAGCATCGTCAAGGCCGACGCCTGCATGCCCATCACGCGATCATGGATCGGCATGGCCGAATCCGCGAAGACGCTTCGGAAATCATCCCACCACTTGTCAACTGTGGTATGAGCCAAGAGTTCGGGAGTGATGCCGAAGGCTTCATCATTGAACGCATTGTCGATCACGAACTGCAACGCAGCACGCTGGCGCTCGACAGGTACAATTTCAATTGGTGCCCGATCGCCTGGATCTCCTTTTTTGTCGCGATAGACATATGCCGATCCAACCCAATTTGCCATCATTGAAAGACTTTGCATTTGGGTACTTAGCGAGATCAGGTATCCTCGACGGGCGCGCGACCAAGAGTCGCCGTCTTTGACGAATTTGTCTGTTAATCCCTTGCGAATTACCCGGACCAGTTCCATTTGAGAGTTGGCATAGTCCAGCGGATTTTCCGAGAGGTCATAGCGTCGGGCGCGTGGGTCTGGGCCAAAGGTATCTTCATCGGTGGCGTAGGCCAGTTCTGGCTCAGAGACACGGGAGAGAACCTTGTCCAAGTCGCCTGTGGTGTATCCATATTCAATCGCCCAGAAGTCATAAGGACCGATGCCATCAGAAGAGTAGTTTCCCTGGATTTCACCTGATCCAGGCATGCGGATATTGATTCCGTTGTAGTCCATTACCGATGCCGACCATGGTTTGACATCTTTCATTTCTTTCGAGTTGATCACATCAAGGTCATAGACGCTCGAGCCTTTGAAGTTATGACGCAGTCCGAGGGTGTGTCCAACCTCGTGGGCAACGAGCTCTGCGAGCATCGGACCAACGAACCACTCGGGCACGCCATCGATCATCTGGACATCTTCTTTCTTAGGCTTGTCTTCGTTGCCTTCGCTTTCTTCCTCAGCATCGTCAACCTTTTTTTCTGGTTCGTCTGCTTTTTCAAGCATCGCCAGATATTCAGGTGGGATCATGGCGCGAAGGCCTGGATTTTCTTCGAGTTGCTTGCGGATCATTTCGAGAGTTTCTGGATCAATCTCTGGTTCGTCTGTCCCGTCGCTGGAGGATTTCAAAGCATCCATTTCTTTCATGTTGGCAACGAACATGTCGACCATGCTCAGGTACATTCGCATATTGGCCAGATCGAGTGCTTTGCCCGTCGCTGCCATGCACATGCCTGAGACTTGCGATGCCCGGCCGCTGAGTCCGTCGAACTCGTTGTAGCCGATCATGTTTGATCCGGGGACGAACCCGCCGGCATCAAGTGCAGCAGTATTCATGGCGTGGTCATGTTCGGCAAGTTTGTTCGCTTGGCGTTCGAGGAGAATTTGTTCTCGCTGTTGAGGTGATGCCAATCGAAGGCGTGGGTCCCACTTGGGATTTTCTTCGAGCCACTCAAGCGTTGCTGGAGCGTATCCTTCGGTTGCCAATGAACCCAACAAGTCTTCCCACCGATAGGTGAATACTCGCGCCCATCCATCGGTGAGGATGACATCGGCATCGAGAATTTGACCCGTCATCGGATTGACCCGTGATGGGCCGATTGCGGTGGCGATGTCGTTGGAAATCCATCGGATAAAGTTGTAGCGTACATCTTCGGGGTCTTTGTCCATGTTCACGCCGGTGGCTTTGTCCTGATACCGCACTTGGATTGCGCCGTCGATGCCAATTTTACGGAACGCATCGTTCCAGCTCTCGACACCTTGGCGTACCCACCTCCGATACCGAATTGGTACGGTATGTTCGATGTAGTAGACGATGGGTTCTTTGGGTGGGCTCAGGGCCAGTTTCGGGTCGGCTTTTTCGAGGTGCCAGCGGTTAATCATTCGCCGACTTTTCTCTTTGGCGTCATATTTACCCAAATCGGTATAAGTTGTCACGAAATAACCGACACGCTGGTCGGCCATGCGTGGTTTGAATCCGCGCGAACCTTGGATGTGGGAAATCGAATAATGAAATTTCTTTATCGTTCCCCCCGCGACGGGGCCTTCGAATCGGATTTCTATGTTTTGGGGGAAAGCCTTGATTGAATCCACAACAGTTAGATTTTTGTTGAGTCCGCGGGCCGAGCCTCGGAAAAAGACACTCGCTTTGCCCACAAGCAAATCGTCGAGATCAATCACAGGCTGACCGTTTGGTCCAGTTGCCAAGATTGGGACATCCAAAAGCACGCGATCAGTGAAGACGGTTTCGACCGAATCCTTCGATTCTTGATCACCTGTCGAACGCACCGCAATCTGAGGCTGAATCAACGCCAGACGATTTCCGATCCTTCTCCACTTGGTATACAGATCGCCTGATTGCAATCCGGCGAAAATCTCACCGCCGGCAACGGTCATTGCGAAGAAGTGGTTTTGATTTTCATATCCACGCGGGAGCTCGGCGAGTACCTGATTGGTTTTTTTATTGATATAGAGGTTGTAGAACGAGTTGCCGTCGGCGGTCGAGATCACTTTGGTAAAATCTTTTGAGATATCTTTCCAGGATTTGAGTCCATCTTTGGACGATGCCCCCGATCCGCCGCCACCACGAGCAGCCATTGCAGCCATCGCGGCGAAGTCGATGCCCTCTTGCGGGGTGGCATCGTGGATTGGTTCGTTGATGGTGTTGCCCTGCGCGATCGCTGAGCCGGTTGTCATCGCTGAAATGCCCACCACAGCGCCGGCGATTGCGGTGAACATGCTCACCGACATGCGTTTTGATTGATCCCTATTCATGTACATCACTCCATTTGGTCACAGCCACTGGGGCTCCGAATTATGCCGGACGATTGTCCGGGCGTTTTAATGTGTGCCGTGACCCACATACGCGTTGTGCGGGTCGACAAAATCGGCGTCGTATCATCCTGGCCACCTGGTGAGGCACCGGTTAGCATGGCTCCTATCGGTGCCGTTGCCAGATGGCCCACAAATCCAGAATCGCCGGAGCGCAGATTATGCGCCAGGCTGGTACGCAAGAATTACCATACCCACAGGGAAAAGATTCAAGAAATTGAGGAAATTAGGCAGGATTCATGTGAATCCAGATCACAATGACCGTTGTGGCCACGAAGATTAACCCTGCCAGGCGCACCATGTTGTCGTGCAGAGCAAGCTCGGTTGGATCGTCATACCGCCCGCGCATCAACAGCGTGATGGTCCGCAACAAAGCCAAAGTCGCAGGGGCCACCGTGATCCAGAGCAAATTCATCCCAAACCCCCCATCGTCTAGACCACCCTGTCTAGAAGCAAAGGTGTACATGTAGCTCAGTTCTTGGCTTTGCACATAACCTGTGTAGGTCAAAAGGGTTGCGACGCCGGTCACAACGACGAACATGCGGAGCATCTGGTCGGAATAGTGTTGTTGGACATCACGGGCAGCCGTGGCGGCCTCTTCTGAGCCCATGTGCCGGCGTTCACCCAGGCGTTTGCCAAAGGCCAGAAACATGCTCAAAAACAGCGTCGCATTGAGCAGCCAAGTCGAAGGGGTCACCCCTACCGCAGCACATCCTCCCAACACCCGGATCACAAACCCGGAGGAAAGCGAGAGCACATCGACAATCACAATATGTTTGAGCCCGGATGAATAGAGCATCACATTGACGATGTAGAGGACGATGAGTCCAAGAACCCAGATTCGGAGTTCTGCGGGGACGCCGAGCACCGATCCAAGGCTGACAATGAGCGAAAGAACTCCAAAAACCTTCGCCACTCCGACGGGAACCTGTCCACAGGCCAGTGGTCGGCGTCTTTTGCGCGGATGCGCCTGGTCACGCTGAACATCGGCCAAGTCATTGAACACATAACATCCAGAAGCAGCCAGACAGAACCCAAGAAAGGTGAGCCCGACCGCCAGAGCGAGTTCTGTGCGGGGCATGTCGCTGAGCTTGCCGTCGGCGATGGCAAACAAAGGCCCGATGAGCACAAAGATACCCTTCGTCCATTGGTGCGGACGGGCGAGCCGAATCAATCCCGCAATCAACCCGCCGACGGGCCGGTCATCTTGGGAAGCCGGATTGGGTCGTGTTTCGGGGGGCATTTTTGTCCTGTTTTTCGTTCTGTTTTTCGTTCTGTTTTTCGTTCTAGGCATCGACACAACCACTCGGCGAACTCAAAGGTTCGTACAAAACCGCTCGAGGTTGGGCGCAGAAAAATCAACATTCTTGCCCAAACCAAGAATCTGGGCCCCATCGAGCCGATAGGGTGAGCGATGGGTGTTCTTGATGAAGATCATACAGGCAATACCAATGATCGGCTTTGGGCGGTGGCTGGTATTGTGTGCTTATTGGTGATCGTGAGTTGGCCGGTGGTGCTCTCGGGCAATCTCTCGGGTCGTGGAGCATCGGATGACCTGCTCTTCCATTGGCCTGCGATTGAACAGTTCGCTGACGAGCTGCCCAATCCAGACCTGTCTGATTATCCTTCTGCGACCACACCTGGGTATCATCTGTTGCTTTCGCCTCTGGTCAAGATGGGCATTGGGCACACGGGTATCCAGCTCATCGCCAGCTTTTGGACACTCGCTTTTTTTGCACTCTTGGGTTGGGTCATCGCTGCCCGGTTTGGCAAAGGGGCGATTGTTCTGATGCTGCCGATGCTCGGTTCGATGTATGTCCTCTATCCCGGCATTTGGCTTTTGCCCGACAATGCTGGCTGGTTGGGCGTTTTGGCGATTCTGCTTTTTGCACTTCAACCAGCTTCTTTATGGAAAACATGGGTGCTCTCAGGGGTGATCCTTTGGGGGCTCATTTGGATGCGGCAGGTTCATATCTGGATCGCAGGCGTGATTTGGCTCAGCGCTTGGTTGGGTTCATCGGATCAGACGCCGACGCCGATGGGGCTGTTTTCATCCATCTTCGAGCGCGTTGGGCGTGCTTTGGTTGCCTTGGTTTGCACCATTCCGGCGTTTGCTGCATTGGTTTGGTTTATGCTCATGTGGGGCGGGTTGGTCCCGCCGACTTTCCATGACAATCACCAAGGCCCGAACCTTGCCACGCCCGGATTCATCCTTACGCAGCTCGCCATCCTGAGTGTGTTCTTTGCACCCATGCTTTGGCCGATGCTCAAAGAGGCATGGAAATATCAAGGGGTATGGATCATCTTCGCAGCCGTTGTCGGGGGCGGGCTTGGGATCATTCCCGAATCGTCGTATTCGTATGAGGCGGGTCGCTACGGCGGATGGTGGAATTTGATCGGCAAGTTCCCGGTGATCGCCGATCGCTCGCCGATCATCATGCTTGGCTCGATCGCAGGGGCAATTGCCCTGAGCGTGTGGCTTACGCTTGCCACCCGGCGCGATGCGTGGATTTGGATCGGGAGTTTCGTGGCCTTCACCCTTGCCCAGAGCGCCAATCATGCGAGTTGGCAGCGATATCACGAGCCGATGCTTTTGATGATGATTGTGTTGATTCTTGCCCGATCTTCATCCATCAGCCAGCATGCTCGCCGGGTTCTGTTCGGGTCGGTGGTGCTGGGCTTGGTGCTCGGTGCGGTGACCATCAACTCGATGCGCAGCGCCGAGCCGATCGCGACGCAGATCAAGCCGATCGGTATGCCTTGATTTGGGTGAAATCGGCGATCCAAATCCGGGTGATGGGCGTACAAAGGTTCTGATTCAATCGTAATTCTGGGTCAATCGGGCGGCTTTGTTTGCCGATGAGTCCATACCGTCCCAACAATACAACTCGAATCGAGTTCGTCCGAGAAGAATACACTGGGCCCACCCACATTGCGGAAGACCACACACCATGAGCGATCCCAAACGCGCACTGATCACCGGCATCACCGGGCAAGATGGTTCCTACCTTGCCGAGTTTCTTCTCGCCAAGGGTTACGAAGTTCACGGCATCATTCGAAGGGCCTCGTCGTTTAACACCGAACGACTCGATGATATCTACCAAGACCCACATCTTGATGGGGCGAGACTCAAACTTCACTATGGTGATCTCTGCGATGCCAACAACATCAGCAAAGTTATTGATACGGTGAAGCCTCACGAAGTCTATAACCTCGGTGCCCAGTCACATGTCCGCGTGTCGTTCGACATGCCGATCTACACTGCCGACACCGTTGGGATGGGGGCGCTGCGATTACTCGAAGCGATTCGGGATTTTCAGGACAAGTCTGGGCAGGAAGTCCGGTACTACCAGGCCTCATCATCTGAGATGTACGGCAAGGTGCTCGAGGTGCCTCAGAAAGAAACGACGCCGTTCTGGCCACGCTCGCCCTACTCGTGCGCCAAGGTCATGGCGCATTGGGCAACGGTCAACTTCCGTGAATCCTACGGCATGCACGCATCGTGTGGGATTCTCTTCAACCATGAATCACCACGCCGAGGTGAAACCTTTGTGACTCGCAAGATTACTCGAGCGGTCGGGCGCATCAAACTCGGTATGCAGGACAAGGTGTATCTTGGGAATCTTGATGCCAAGCGCGATTGGGGTTTTGCGGGTGATTATGTAAAGATGATGTGGATGATGCTGCAAATGCCCGAAGCCGATGATTATGTCGTAGCAACCGGACGAACGATATCGGTGCGTGAGTTCGCCGAGATGGCGTTCAACTCCGTGGGGCTCAATTTCGACGATCATGTCGAGTTCGATCCACGATACCTGCGTCCCGCCGAAGTCGATTTGCTCTTGGGCGATCCGAGCAAAGCCAAGGAGAAACTTGGATGGGTTCCCGAGACCACCGTCGAAGAGCTTGCTGCGATGATGGTCGAGCACGACATGGAGCTTGCTGCTCGCGAGAAGACACTCAAAGATGCAGGTCACAAACTGCCCGAGTTCACCGGGCACGATCAGTAAGCAGCGTACTGGCCGGTTTGTTTATGTATCTTGTTACCAATCGAGTGTTCCGGATGATCGGTCCCACTTTTTAAGTGTCAGAAAGAACACGATTGCGCCGAGTCCGAGAGGCACAAAGACCAAGAGCGGCGGCCATCCAAGCTCGCTTGCCAGCGTAATCTTGCCCAGATCGCCTTTGGAAAGGATCGGATCTTTGATCAGCGGATAGGTCTGGGTGTAGGCGATGGCACCGACAAACATTCCGAGAATTCCAAACCACGCATGGCGTGAACCATCGCCGACCGCTGCGATAACCGTTCCGGGGCAATATCCGAGGATCGCCATTCCGATGCCAAAGATTCCACCGCCGAGCACCACGCCCAAGACCTTAGTTCCTTTGATATGCAGGGGGATATCCATGCCAAAGGCTCGCATTGCGTAGATACCGATTCCTCCGACCACAATTGCGGTGAGCATGACTTTGAGGACTGTGAAATCTTTGAGTCGAAGCTGATCGACGATGGTGCTGAATCGGGTGACCGATCCACGCTGGAGCAAAAATCCAAAGGCCAGTCCGGTGAGGGCGCCCAAGATAAGTTTGCTTGGCGAATCAATCCATGCGCTGGCGAGTGTGAGTGTGTTCATCAGTGAGCTCCCTTGTCAGTGTCGGCTTGGGCCGATGTGTTGGTGGGCGTTCTCTCGGTGCCATAGAGAAACAAAGCGGTGGGTACGCCGGCGATGAAAAAGGCTGCCATGAAAATCCAGCCAGAAATCGAAAGCTGCATCCCCCCCGAGAGTGCATGTCCTGAGGTGCATCCACCCGCCATGCGAGCGCCATAGATAAGAATCGCTCCGCCGATCAGGGCGCCGGTGTATCGCAGTGCTCGTGAAGGGCCAAACCGTTTGGACCAGAGTTCGGGGACATACTCGGGGTCGCGTTGTTCGTTTCCAAAGAACTTCGCGCCGATGAATGCGCCTGGTGCGAGCATCGCAACGAGGGCAAACTGCCATTCGATGATCGGTTTGGGTTCTTGGGCGGTGCCTGCGTATTTGGTGACATATGCGTTCTCAGCAGCAGCCTGAGGGGCAATCGCCCGCTCGACTCCAGAGACGATTCGCACCGGGGTCGTCGAGACGCCCAAAGCTTTGTGCATCGTGGCAAAGGTGATCCAAGAGAGCACCCCGAGGAGGGCGCCTGCGAGATACGGAGACCAGCGTGTGCGTTTCATGGCGAAACTCCAAAAGGTTGAAATGTCGTGACTTTTAGATGCGTTTGGGCGAATAAAAACGGGTAAGGCTCCTGTTTCTTTGTGAGGCGTCAGGTTCCAAATCGGGCACGGATGCACTGCATGATAGATCGTAACCCCGGCTCGGCGATGGTATAAAATACTTGTCGACCTTCCTTGTCCATATCAAGCAATCCGCGATCACGCATCTTGGTGAGGTGCTCCGAAGCCACATTCGGGCGAATCTGGCATAAATCGGCGATCTCACCAACGGTAAGGCGGTGATCCAGAAGCACCTCGATCATCCGCAGCCGCACCGGATGTGCCATCGTCTTGAGGCACTCTGAAGCTTGGGCCAATGAATCGAAATCCGTGATGTCCGAAAGATTGGGCATATTGACAGTATAGTTCAAAATATCACCATGTCAAGATATTGCGATATAAATTGTCCAAAAACAGGTATTGCAGGGCATAAGAGCGGTGGCACGGGCACGGATTCGTTCGTTTGTCTAACGCTTTGGGCTCGGCTTGGTTCGTCAGGTATCAGTTGTCGCTTGGTCAGGGTTGGATTGATTCCGGTTTCTTCTGGCATTCATTGGTCAACGACATTATTGTTGCCGGGGCTCCAAATTCGTTCGAGTGGGTATCGCTCTAAGGGAAAGGAATTGATTCGGGTACTTTCTCGGCGACATCAACAATTTGAATCCGATGCTCCGTCGAGCCCCAGTCGCTTCCGTTTTCGATGCGATACCGCGTCGTCTGCCAGTCTTTGCCCACCAATGAGAGGTCAATGTGCCAGTCCGCGAGTTTGATCGGCAGGCGGGCAAGCCGGTTCTTGTTTCCGGGGATCCATGAACGCCCACGCCCGTATCCAACCATTTCAAAGGCGTCGCGCATGTCTGGTGCGATGCGTTTGAGTGAGTCTGAGCTTCGTAGGGTGTTGAAGTCACCAATGATGAGATCCGGATCAGGGAATGGTTTACTTATAAAGGTTTTTTGCTCCCACACATGAGGCCCTATTTCCCAGCCCGAGCCGTCCCATTGCTCGATGGCTTGGCGGGCTTGGCGCATCATCTTCTGGCGGAAGGTGGAAGGCGATGAAGGCAAATCGACAAACCACACGACGAGAGGATCTGGCTCATCCGAGGAAATCTTCGCATCATTTCCAAGATCAAACTCGATGAACATCACCCATCCAAGCCCTGAGCTCGAATGTGTGAGGACTTGTTCGCGTTTGGCAGATCCAAATGCGACCCGGCCGGTGCGGATCATTGGGTAGCGCGACGCGATTAGTGCTTGGCTTTGAATCCAGAAATGCGAAGGTTTCCCTTTGATACGATAGGAATAATTTACCCATCGCTCACGATCGAGCGGAGCATATCCGGCGAGCGCATCGAGGAGGATTTGGCGATCCTTTCCCCATCGGGCATTGGCGATCAGGGCGATGTCGATTTGTTCATCGAGTATCCATTGTCCGAAAGACTCTTGATCAATCTTTTTGGCAGCCTGATTCCAATGGGCAATGCGGATCGCATCATCGGGGATTGACTTGGGCAGCACCACCCGGTGCATATGCCAGACGCCCAAGATCAGGTATCCGGTCGAACCAATGCACGCGATGAGCAGCACCGGGCGCAGAAAGATGCCGCCGAGCCGACGGGCGAAGAGGGCCAAGGCTGCTGACATCAACAGCAGTCCCCACGCCGACCCAATCATCCAGATTGGAGGAATCCACCAGAGATACTGCGACCACTGATACTGATCTGTGAGCACTCGCCCGGTGACCCAAGCGCCCAAGATCAGCAATCCAAGCAACGCACAGAGTTTGGAAGCTTTGGGAAGTATCCGGCGACGCACCCATCCGAGCACGCCGAAAGAAGATGAAGATCGAGGTTTGGTCATGAGGTCCTCGGGGCAATGGGCGGGTTTTTACACAACCCATTCTATCGGCTCTATGATTCGACTTACCCAAGAGACACCGCAGAAGAGGTTTACAAATATGTCTATCAACTGGTCAAACCAACGCATCATCATCACCGGCGGATCTGGATTCCTCGGCCGACACATCGTCGAAGGGCTCCGTAATCGAGGCGTTGAAGACCACCAAATCTTCATCCCCCGCTCGGTGAACTATGACCTGACTGAGAAAGATGCCTGCGTCTCGCTCTACAACGATTGCTTCGGCAAAGACAAGGCGACGATGGTGATCCATCTCGCAGCCGAGGTCGGGGGCATCGGTGCGAACATGAAAAACCCTGGGCGATATTTTTATGCCAACATGGCGATGGCTTTGCACCTGATTGAGCAGGCCAGAGTTGACGGACTTATCGAACGCGATGGCAAGTTCATCCAAACCGGAACCATCTGCGCCTATCCAAACTTGACACCGATTCCATTCAAAGAAGAAAACCTCTGGAACGGGTATCCAGAAGTCACCAACGCGCCTTATGGCATCGCCAAGAAGGCGGCGTGGCAGATGCTCGATGCCTACAAACTGCAATATGGCATGAAGTCGAGTTTTGTGCTGCCGGTGAATTTGTATGGGCCTTGGGATAACTTCAATCTCGATTCATCGCATGTCATCCCCGCCCTGATCCGCAAATGCGTCGAGGCCCTCGACCGAGGCGATGAATTCCTCCCCGTCTGGGGCACCGGGAGCGCAAGCCGCGAATTTCTTTACATTGATGACTGTGCCGATGGCCTCCTCACCGCAGCCGAGAAAATCGACGATCCTACCCCGATCAACTTGGGCACCAACATGGAGATTACAATCAAAGACCTGGTCCACATGATCGCCAAATTCACCGGTTTTGCCACCGAAGAAACCATCGAAGAAAAAATCAAATGGGACCCCACCAAACCCGACGGGCAACCCCGGCGGTGCCTCGATGTCCAACAGGCCAAAGACCTGATGGGGTGGGAGGCGAAGGTCGGGTTTGAAGAAGGTATGAAACGGACGATCGAATGGTTCAAAAACCATCGCGATGATCCAGAAGCGCGGATGTGATCGAAGGAGAAATCAGATGCTTGGTGCCAGGCTGTGATTCCCGAATGGGTCAAGCAGGTCGACGACGGGTACTACACCCTCGATATGGCCGGGTACGAGGCACTTATTATCGACGCCATTCAGGAGCTTCGTGCAGAGAAAGATGCACAGATCGCGGAGCTTGATCAGCAGAATAAGGAGCTTCAAGTCCGACTTGAGCGGGTGGAAAAGATTATGCTTCGTCCGGGCATGTTCGACTGATCGAGCAGCGGGTTACTGTTTTGGAATCTCACGCAGGCTATCCTTGGCACATGAGTTCTTCCAAACCTCCAGTTCGTTTCTGTATCAATAATCCGCGCAATCTCGCTGAGCGGCAGGATTTGATTGCGCGCGGGATTCCAAGCAAAGATTGCTTGGGCAACTGCTCGGCTTGCTTTGAAGGACGATTCCTCGAAATCCAAGGCGAGATCGTGCCTGGTGAGTCTTATCAAGAGATACTTGGTTTGGCCAACGAGACGAACGAACCCTGCTGACACATAAAAACGCCCCGTCAAAAGACAGGGCATGTCAACGAGCTGTGGATAAGGCACGAAGTGTTATTTCCGATTTCGCAGGTATCGGATACCTGCGATTCCCGCGAGCATCCCAAGACCAGCAAAGGCAGCTGGTGGTAGGGGGACCACATTGAGGTTGTCTTCTTTGGCAGTGAACCGAGTGTTGTTCATGTTGGCAGCACCAAGTCGAACACCTGAACTGGTAATCGTTGAGAGATCAAAGCTGTTGGTTTGTCCGTTATTGCGGTTGTTGCTTTGACCCAAAACGGGGATGAACACCCTGGCGGGTGGAAGAACAACATCGCCTTGTTGGGCAGGCATGTATTGGGTATCTGGTGCGTTCAAAGCAGTCGAAGTATTTTGGGGCGTCTCTGTGGCGACACGGAAGGTAACCAGATCCAACGGGAAGTAGGTTGATATTTGGTTTATAGGGTTGCTTTGGGCGTGGGCCAAAGGGGCGATTACCCCGGTAGCAGCCGTGAGCGCCACGACGGCGGTGTTTTTGTGAATGGAATCCAGAAACATGTGGGTACCCTCGTTTTCTGTGTTTCAGCTTCTGTGTTTCGAGCCCATAGACTTTGTGCTGGGCTTGTGCTTCTTCCCACCAAAACCGCCAGCTCGGACATGGAAGCTGGTCCAGTGGGTATCATTATGAAATATCGTCCTCTGCCCACTAAGATATCCGATGGTGACGATTATTCAACCAAATCGACCTTGTATTGACAAAAAAGGCGATATTTTGCTGGCAAGCCGCGGTGCTTTCGTGAGGTAGGGGCTGATAACCTCCTTGTCAGACATGTGGGCAATGGGCATGTAAATGGGCATGTAAAAAGCCCACCTTAGAATTTTCCAAGGTGAGCTTGTGTTGAGTAGCCGATGAAGCCGGGTTACTTTCTTCGGCGGATGGTACGGATGCCTGCGATCCCACCGAGCATGCCCAGTCCTGCGAAGGCGGCTGGTGGAAGCGGTACAACATAGAGCATGTCCTGTTGTCCCGCCGCGACGATTGCTCGCAATCCATTGAGACGCAACGAGTCATCAAAGGTCTGGGCATCGGTTAGGATGTTGTAGTAGGTTGCCAGCGACGATGAGGTGGCTGCGTTATTGATTTCAATGTTCGAGCCAAAGGCCTCCCAGACGGCAGCCTGGATAGCGCCCATTTTGGCAAGGTAGTCGCTCTGGCTTGCGTCGGCTTGGAGTTGGTTGTCGATCCAGCCCAGTGCTGCTGCGTTGGCGACTACAGCATTGATTTTGTCAGCGATGACCTGCCCGTAAGGTGTTCCGGGCATCGGGGCATCGGCGATGTCGACGATGTCGTAGGTTGCACCGTTGGTATTGGCTGGTTCAGAAAAGTCAATACAGAAGGTGCCAAACACCTCACCGGCACGGGGGCCGCTGGTGAATTCGTGCATCATCTGACCGGCGTAGTAGGTGCCGCCTTCAACCCAGAGATGTGAAGCATTCGAGCCTCCGGCCAAACCGGTGTACTGAACATCAACAGTGTCGGCCAAGGCGACTCCTGAAGTGATTGCACAAACAGCTGCAGCGGTGAGTACTGATTTCATTTCTTCTCTCCTTATTCCTTGGGTTTCCAAGGATTCGTTTTCAACTTGTGACCAATGTCATGGGCTTCGGCGAGACGCTGACGGTGACTTATCTGAGTATGCGCCGAAACAACACGGGAAAAAGGAGATGGATGATTTCTCTGTGGTTTTCAGGTGATGCTGTATCGAATATGCAAAATCTGACGCGCGATAACAATGGTTGGTGCGAAAAAAGTATTTATACGGACCCTTGCGATTGATCGAAAGTGACACACACAAAATAAACGCTGACCCATTTGGGTCAGCGATCTGTGTGGTTGGTGATGATAAAAAGATTGCTTGGCGATCAAGCAGCACGACGGCGAGGTGCCGACTTGCGTGCTGCGGACTTGCGTCCGATACGCCCTGCGACCGCCTTGCGCGAGGTGGTCTTGCGAGCAGCAGGCTTACGGGCTGCCGTCTTGCGTGCAGCGGTCTTACGAGCAGTGGTTTTACGAGTTGTGGTCTTCTTGGCGACCTTACGCGCGGTGGTTTTGCGCGTTGCTGGCTTGCGTGTTGCTGGCTTGCGTGTTGCAGCCTTGCGTGTTGCAGCCTTGCGCGCAGTGCCTTTACGCGTTGCTGGCTTGCGGGTTGTGGTTTTCTTGGCGACCTTGCGAACGGTTTTCTTTGCTGTGGGCTTGCGCGTTGGAGTCTTTTGGGCTGCGGTTTTGCGGGTTGTGGTCTTGCGAGTCGTGGTTTTCTTGGCGACCTTGCGTGCAGCAGGTTTGCGAGCAGTGGTTTTACGGGCAGTAGGCTTGCGTGTCGCGGTCTTTTTCGTGGTTGTTTTGCGAGCAGCAGGCTTGCGTGTCGTGGTCTTCTTGGCGACTTTGCGTGCGGTGGTCTTCCTTTTTGCAGGGGATTTTTTCGTTGTCGTTTTTCTTGCAGCTGTCTTTTTGGCGGGTTTGCGTGTGGTGGTGCTTTTGGCAGTTTTCTTGGCTGGGTGTTTCTTGGTTCGTGTGGCCATGACTGGTCTCCGTGTGCCCAATAAGGATATGGGCGGTGTATTGTGTTGGGCCCTTTGAGATGAATCTGGAACTGATTTGGGCCGAGATGATGAGTGCCGCCGAGTTGGCAACACACAGTGCACGCCTATTCCAAATAGGGTGTGTTTAGTCGTGATCGACCGCTCCGGGGTGGAAAATAAAGAATGGGTGCTCGAATTCGGTTCAAATTGCGCAAGAAGTGTTTGGATTGTATGATGTGCGCAAACTTCGCGCTGTTTCGCAAGTTTTTGAATTGGTGTTGTGTGTCGTAAGGTTTAGTCTTTGGCCGTTTTTTCTCGCTTGAGCGCTTCGGCTTCCCACTTTTGTTCCTGCTCTTCGTTCTCGATGAGCCGATACATTCTGGCAACACGCGAAGCAAAGAGGGCGTTGGTTGGATCCAACTCGGCCACGAGCTCCATTTGCTCGATGGCTTCCTCTCGGCGCCCGATTGAATACAACATCGAAGCGTAGTCATGGCGGATTACATACAGGTCTGGGTTTTCTTGCACAACTTTACCCAGAATTTCAAATCCTTGATTGAGCATTTTTCCATCGCCAAGTGTTGCACCAGCACGAATCATCCCTTGGGTGATGTACAGCACATCGAAGGGGCTGTGTGCTCGTGAGGCGGCGTCGGCGAGCAATTCGCGAGTTTGATCGCTTTCACCGGGAAGGGCCAGGATATTGGCTGCCCGAATTTGAACCATTGGGCGATCAACTCCGGGCATTGTCAAAGCGTGGTATGCCCGTTTTTTGCCAAGCTCGAATTCGCCGGTCATATTGGCGATTTCTCCGGCAGCTAGCCAAGTTAACACACCCGCGTTTTCGACATCAACGGCGAGCTGGGCCAGTTTAAGTGCATAATCAAACATGCGGTTTTGCATCGCAGCCCGTGCGATGTCAATGATCATCGCATCAGGCTGATCGAGTTGAAGTGCTTGTCGGAGTGCTTCGTCATAGTTTTCGCGTGTTTTCTCCATCTGTCCGATGAAACTCATATACCCGGCTTTTGCAAGGAAAAACACAGGATCATCGTGATATACATCGGTGTCCCAGTACGACAACTCTTTTTCAGTGTCCTGCATCGAATAGGCGATGCGGGCGAGCTCGGCGCGGGTGGGATGAAGCTCGGGGTGAACCTGAAGGGCAAAGTCATAAACTTCGACAAGTTGATCGCGTTTGTAGCGTTGGAGTTCGCTTGGGGAAAGGTCGGCTGGTGGATTGGCATCAATCATTTTCGATGAGAGTTGGCCGGCCTGAATTACCAGATGATCTGTTGGGTTGCCTTCTGCGATTACCTGCATGATGTGTTTGAATGCTTCGTCGTATCTTCCCAGCACTGTGAGGAAGTAGGATAGACGAAGCCGGTGTTCTGCATTAAGCGACCATCCCAACCCGCCATTGACTCGAGTGTCACCGCGCTGGTATGCCCAGACTGCTGATTCGGCCAGTTGGCGATGGGCTGGTGAGGGTTGAAACTCTTCACGCATCAGCACGCTCGCAGGCAGCTCAATTTTGGCATAGAGTACATCGCCGTGCCAGCGCATCAAACGGGCATGGCCAGACCATATGCTTCCAACGAGAAAACCTACAGCTGCCAGAAGCATCACAAACCCTGCAGGTTTGATTTTGCCTTTAAACTTGAGTTGGTATGAATACATTCGGACATTGGGTTCGGAGATGATCTTGATACTTGTCATTACGATCATCACACCGATCGCTGCTAACCCACCAGCCATCAGCATGGGCACTGCATCGAGCAGTCCACGCGTGGCAAAGAAAAACCACAATAATAAGGCGCCGGCAATAAGCTCACTCTTGAGCGAAAGGTCGTATCGACGCGATCGCTTCATTTTTGCATCCTTATAGGTCTCTGGCGATCGGGCCCTTGCGCCCAATGCCGGTTTGCCTAATCCAAGCGAAAGGGCGTCGTTGGGGCAGGTGCTGATGCAATCGAGGGTTTTCATACATCCCGCGTCGACGACCATTCCAAAATCGCGCACTTGCTCGGATACCCGTACATTGCTCGTGCACACGCTGGTACAGTGTCCACATTGGTGGCAATTGTCATTGACCCGTACCCGAACTGGTGCCACTTTATCTAAGGGCTTCAAAAATGCGGCATATGGGCACCCATAGGTGCAAAACCCTTTGGCGCCCAGAAAATAGACTGCTGCAAAGCCACAGATAAAAAGAAACACAATTGCAATATGCCAAGGGGGCATTGTGGCCCAGAAGTCGTCGACGATTAATGCGGTGGTATATTGGTGAATCGGTTCGACGGGGCGCAACCATGCGGGCCAATGAATATGGGCCGATTCAAGCACCGGCGCGAGTACCAAACGCTTGAAGGTCGGCCAAACAAACATATACATTCCGAGTGCAAAGGGGAAATACACCAGAAGACGAGAACGGAAGGGTTTGGGGCGGATTCCGATCTTGGTCATCCAATACGCACATAAATCCTGAAGCGCCACGACATGGCAGAGCCACCCGCAAAAAAAGCGTCCAAATAACACAACCGAGATCAGTGCAAGCAGGAAGAAAATCGCTCCGGCATTGATCACTCCGACTTCGAGGGTTTCCATCGCTTCGCTGGGCTCGATTGGTGAAATCGTCATGCCTGCGATCAGCCATTGGATCAGGTGGGCGATCATCAGCACATTGACCAAGATCAGCACACCGGCTCGCCAACGGGCGATTTTCGTGCGTCCCATCATCGGTGCGCAGCCTTTGGATGAGTCCTGATGGGTTGCAAGTATGGGAAGGGACACTGATTGCCCGATTTCTCCCTTGGGAGAATCATTTTCGTTCGATAGATTGGTCATACCCTCACTGTATCACGATTCGGCAGGGCGTACCGCCGATCTTTGACCCTGGCGTATCACTTTGTACGCGCTGCACACCATATCCGAGCCCCCATGTCCGATCACGCACCGCACCATTCCGACACAGCACCCTCAGGCTGGACACCATCATCATGGTTGGCATGTCCGATGGACAAGCCTTTTACTTATCCGGACTCTGCCGCCCTCAAAGCCGCTCGCGACCGGCTCGCCGAGCTGCCGCCTTTGGTCACCTCAGGCGAGATCGAGAAGCTCCGCGACCAGATCGCCCAGGCCCAGCTCGGCAAACGCTTCATCCTCCAAGGCGGCGATTGCGCTGAAATGCTCTGCGAATGCTCCTCAACTCCCATCGCCAACAAGCTCAAAATCCTCTTACAGATGTCCCTCGTCCTGATCCATGGCTTACGTATGCCCGTGACGCGCATAGGACGCTTTGCGGGGCAATATGCCAAGCCACGATCATCGTCCACCGAAACCCAAGAAATTGCAGGTACCCCCTGCACCCTCCCGAGCTACTTTGGCGATCTTGTCAACCAGATCGACTTCAATGAATCCGCCCGCACCCCCGACCCGTTCCTCATGGTCGAAGGCTACAAGCACGCCGCGATGACCCTCAACTTCATCCGCTCGCTCCTCGATGGCGGGTTCGCGGATTTGCATCATCCAGAATACTGGGACCTTACATTCTTCAACAATGCGTCCGTATCGTCCGAGCGACGGGCGCAGTATGAGCACATGTCCCGTACCCTCGCCGACGGGTTGGCCTTCATGCAGAACCTCGGCGAACAACGTGTCGAAGATTCATCCCGTGTCGATTTCTACACTTCCCACGAAGGGCTCAATCTTTATTACGAACAAGCCCAGACTCGCCAAGTCCCCCGCCGAACCGGGTACTACGACCTGACTACCCACCTCCCTTGGATCGGCGAACGCAATCGACAACTCGCCGGCCCGCACATCGAGTTCTTCAGAGGCGTCGTCAACCCCGTGGGCGTCAAGGTTGGCCCAACCATGCAACCCGACGAACTGATCCAACTCATCGACGCGCTCAACCCGCACAATACGGCTGGAAAACTCGTCCTTATCGCGCGGATGGGTGCGAGCAAGGTCGCCCAGAATCTCCCGCCGTTGTTGGAAAAGGTCAAAGCCCAGGGGCGCACCGTGCTCTGGATGACCGACCCCATGCACGGCAACGGCACCACGACCGCTTCGGGCATCAAAACCCGCAACTTCGATGATATTCTGAGCGAACTCGAATCCACCGTCGATGCCCACAACGCCGTCGGCACAATCCTCGGCGGCGTCCACTTCGAACTCACCGGCGAAGATGTCACCGAATGCCTCGGCGGCGGCAGCGGCATCACCGAAGCCGACTTAAGTAAGAACTATGTGTCACTCTGCGACCCAAGATTGAACTACCAACAATCCTTAGAACTCGCCTTCCTCCTCGCGGGGAAGATGGGGAAGAGTTAATCAAATGCCCCAAGGGTGCCCCGACTCGCCGTCCCCGGCGCAGTCGGGTGATCGCGTCGAGAACCCCCACCAAGACCCGACTGCGCCTCAGAAGGCGAGTCGGGGCACCCGATCATTTCTTTGTTTTTACGGGTTTGCTAAAGCGAGCCGATGCTGTCCACGGGATTCGTTTACCATTTACATCAAACATCAAATAGATGCGAGCCGCATTGTCAGGATTTCCAACAGGTGTGGCGTAAAATGCGTTTGTTCTACCCACAAGACCTTCACGAATAAAAACCTCATTCAATAAAGAATCGGGTGGGATAGGTGATGCTGGTTGGGCTTGCCCAGAGTGAATAACCCTTGTTTTTCCTCTCACTAGCCGGGAGCTGTTTCCAGTTGTGCTGATATATGAACTCTCGTCCCAGATAAGGCTTACTGGATAGCGGGTATTGTTTTTAGCACTCACTCGCCAAAAATCGTTTCCTGCACGACTCACTTCAATATCGAGACCAGCAATTCTGGAAGTGGATTCAACAGTGACATTCCATTGTTGGCCAACAACACACCCACCTAAAAACGGAGCCATTGAAAACAAGATGACGAACGCTATGTGGAATCGTTTCATTTTTATCCCCTTTGCATGGATTATACCGTATCACACGATGGTGTGCTGGTTTATCCAACCACCCGCACAAACCGCTCATACATCATCTCCAACGCCGACGGAATCACCCGGATCCCCCCCACCGTCGTAATAAAGTTCGTATCCCCGTTCCACCGCGGCATCACATGCACATGCAGATGACTCGGCACGCCCGCACCACCAGCTCGCCCCTGATTCACCCCGATATTCAAACCCTGAGGCTCCAACGCCCGCTCGACTAAGGCCGCCGCCCGATCGACCAGCTTCCAAAGTTCGGCCCGCTGCTCGGGCTCATAGTCCGTCAAGCTCGGACGCGCATCGCCAAGGGCCACCAACAGATGGCCGTTGGAATAGGGGTACTTGTTGAGCATAATCAGCCCGTGCTCGGTGCGGACGAGGACATGGTGTTCTTTGTCGTGCTTGGGCTGGTTCCAATAATCAAGCAGGAAGTTGCCGCTCGATTCTGGGTGATTTTCGAGTGGGTTATCGGGGTTACGATCGGGAGTATCATCGTCGTGTACCCTCTCTAAATACGCCATCCGCCACGGCGCCCAGATTGCATTCGGCCCAAACGGTACAGCTTCACCTTCATCTTTTCGTGTTCCCATAATGCAGTGTAGCCATTGCTGAGGCGGGTCGATCATCGGATTGGGTACCTATTGGAGGATTCGCATTGAAGCCGCTCGTTATCAAGGACATCATGACCCATCCTGTCGAAATCATCTTTATGGATGACACGGTTGAGTTTATCCGTGACCTCTTTGAATCCAATCATTACCATCACCTCATCGTCAAAGGTGATTCAGGCGAGTGTGCGGGGGTGATCTCAGACCGTGATTTGCTCAAAAACATCTCGCCATTCCTCGGCAAGCCAGGGGAGCGATCCGCCGATCTTTCGTGCCTCAAGCGCCGGGCCCATCAAATCATGACCCGTCAGCTTGTCGCGGTTCGGGAGCATACCTCGCTGCGGGCTGCTGTGCGGGTGATGCTCGATCATCGGATTTCCTGTTTGCCTGTGGTTGATGCCAATAAGCACTGCATTGGGATCGTGACGATGCGCGATGTTGTTCGATGGGCGGTGAGCGCGCTCGAACAAGACCACAATCAAGACCAGGATTTCCAATCGGCTGCTTAGTGGGGCTGTTCAGGAGTCTTCCCGGATTTCAATTTCATCAATGGTGGTCCTGCGGAGGATCACTTTTTTGTGGTCGAGTTCGCCTTTGATCTCATCGACTTGGTGATTGAGGACTTCTGTCTGTGATTCGGGCTCCTCCGTTTGCACAGGCTTGGTTGTTGCGCTCCAGAGATGCCCAAAGAAGCGCCCGACTGCGCGTGTCACCGAGATATCCTTATCATCCTTCACGATGAATCATATCACGGAGCAGCCGACATGTCCGAATCCAAATGCCGATGCCAGTGGGCTCAATCCCCGGTCGAAATCGACTATCACGACACCGAGTGGGGCGTGCCCAACTTCGATGAACACCATATTTTCGAGATACTTACTTTGGAAGGTGCCCAGGCGGGGCTGAGTTGGGAGACCATCCTCAACAAGCGAGCAGGCTATCGCAAGCTTTTCAAAGGCTTTGATCCTGAGAAGGTCGCTCGATTCACCGATGCCGACTTCGGTCGGTTGATGCAGGATTCGTCGATTATCCGCAATAAACTTAAGATTGCATCGACGATCAACAATGCCCAAGCCATCCTCGAACTCTACGAATCGGGCACGACGCTGAGTGAGTTTGTTTGGTCTTTCGTCGATCACACCCCGATCGTGAACCGCTACAAGACCTTGGCCGAGTTGCCGGCCCAAACCGAGACCTCCAAGGCCCTGAGCAAAGCCCTCAAAAAAGCCGGGTTCCGATTCGTAGGCCCCATCACCATGTACGCCATGATGCAAGCCATTGGCATGGTGAACGACCATACGATCGAGTGCTTTCGATATGCGAATCTTAGCGAGCATCCTACACTCGAAGCGTGAAGTCTTTGCCCTCCTATCCCGTTATCGTTGGTCCAACCGCAGGCGGCAAGACCGCACTGGCCGTCGAACTCGCCACTCGACTTACTGGCGAAGTGGTGACCGCTGATGCCTACCAAATCTACACCGACCTCACCATTGGCACCGCCAAACCCACCGACGACGAACAACAGGGTATCCCCCATCATTTGATTGATATCGTTGACCTCAAAGACCGGTTCACTGTTCACGATTGGCTCAGTCTCGCCAACCCGCTCGTCGACACCCTCCAAAACGATCACATTACCCCCATCGTTGTTGGCGGGACGAATCTCTATGTCAAGGCCTTCCTCGACGGACTCTTTACAGCACCCGAACCGACCCAAGCGATCAAAGAACAAGTCGAAACGATGCCTCAGCCTGATCGCCGAGCCATGTTGAGTGAGGTTGATCCGATCGCAGCCGAGCGGATCAACGGGGCCGACCTGCGCCGAACCCGACGCGCATTGGAGGTCTATCTCCAGACCGGTACGCCAATTTCTGAGCTTCAGAAACAATGGGAGCACGAAAAAACCTCGCGCCCCGAAGCGGTCCTTGTCGGGCTCGATTGGCCGACCGAACTCATCAACGCGCGCATCAACCAGCGCGTCAAGATCATGATCGACACCGGACTCGTCGAAGAAGCCCGAGCAATCTTCGATGCTGACGGGTTCGGCGATCAATCCTGCGAAGCCATCGGGTACAAACAACTCATCGCCCACTTCGAAGGGCGATGCACCCTTGACGAAGCGATCGAACGCATCAAGATCGATACGAGAAGATTCGCCAAAAACCAACGCACCTGGCTCAAGCGATTGCGTGTTCGTGAAGGTTCGATCTGGATCAACGCTGCCAATCGCAGCGCACAAGACATCGCCGACGAGGTGTGCCCATTGTTCAACACATAATCAACGATCTCGCCCAGCGAGCCCGTTGAGCGTGGTGTGTCCGGGACCGATTTGCCAAGCGGTCGCGCGCTCGACCCAATCGCCTGTAAACTCATTTTGCGACATTCCCTGTGCCGATCCATCAGCAAAGCCAAAGGTTGCCGATCGACTCTCGTCGTTCGAGCTCGGGATGCGCCCCCATGATTCCAAATCCTCAAACATGACTTTGCTTGATGGAAAAGCGATTTGGCTGGTTCGGGTTGGACGAAGCTGCCCGACATGCACCTCATCGAGATTGATCCCAAAGAACTGAGGATCAGCAAACATGGTGGAAGTGGCCACAAAGCTTCCACCGATCAAGCCATTGGGCACATCGCGCCCTGCGATCGGTTCCCACCGTCCTTGATAGACCAGTGCAGCGATACTTGGATTCGACCGAACGATCAACGATGCCCATATTCTTGCCTGGAACGCCATGGATGCTGCGACATAGCCTCCGTTCTTGGATTCTGAGGCGATGTAGATCGGATTGGCGAATGTTCCTTCGCGTCTGATATAGGGAAACGGAAGGCGTCCGCCCCGGTCAATGCCATACCCCTCCACCATTGAGGCAATATTCCGGTGTCCGCTTAGGCTTTTGACAACGATCGCTCGATCACGCATGTGCTTCAATGCGGGGATCATGATGGAAATCACCACGACAATAACGCCGATCGTGACGAGGAGTTCAATGAGTGTGAACCCGTGTTTATGCGCTTTGTACTTGTTGCGAAACATCCTTAGGCTCGCTTTGAGAAAAACCGCGTTTTCTATACACGGACACCGCAGCCAGAATTGCGATGAGGAAAACATTCCGCATCAAGCCGAAGACAATTTCGGCATGACTCCCCATTCCATCGGGTGATATCCCGAGACAGCCGCAGGAAATAGGGTTTTCTTCCGCGAGTTGCATAGACAAGATGCCTGAGAAGGCAACAAACATGCCGACCGCGACAACCCGCATGGGCCTCGAGTAAAAATGAAGAACAAGGGATGAGCCGACGAATATTTCGACAAACACGACAGCCTGTGCCAGAACGATCAGCGTCGATGTCGATGCATTGCCCGCAAATGGAACCGTTGATTGAATCACAAAGGCGAACATCGGGATAGTGAATGCCTTGGTCACCGCTGCGTAGCAAAGCAATACCCCAACGAGTGCCTGGGCCATCCTCGCCATGATTTCTGTTTTGTTAGAACTCAATGAGGCCCCCTGTGAACGCTGTGTCGGTCGCTGAAAGAGCTTCGACAGACCAATCTCCCCCTGTACCTGAGCGCAAGATACCGAGGTACAATGTTCGCCGCTCCATGTTTTCATATTCGATCACAATCCCGACGGTCGCCACCTGATATTTCTCAAGATTGGCTTTGAGTTGGTCGTGATCCGTTTTGCCTCTGAACCACGAGCGATGTCCCCCAACCAATGTTTCAAGCCACAACCGATTCAGTTGTGGATCCCCAAGGTCAATATCTTGTTCCCCCACGATCGGATTATGGGTTGCACTCACCACCAACACACTCTCGGGATCGACAGCATACCCGATTGGTGTATATCGGCTTGCCCAGAGCGACCTTTGATGCTCATAGAGCCGAGTGAACGATTGACTCAACGGAGTTTGATCGGTGAGCGATTCACCAAAAAACTCCTCATAATCCAGAGCAACCTGCGCTTTTACATACAAGGCCTCCATACCCCGAAACTGATCATCTCGCTGTAAACGCCACCGAATATATCTTTCTGGATCATCAAGAACAAATCTGTAATAAATAAACTCAGAAGCAACACGAACGATCGACTCAATCGCCGAATCATCAAGCCCTGCTTGGTTATAGACCTTTGCCCTCTCAAGCACGGACTCGATCGAATCGATTGCCTGGTCATCTCCAAGATCGCCCTCGTGTGCTGATTTGACTGCCTGAAACGAGACCATCTCAAAGCCCTGAGCCCATTCCATGCTGTCTTCGGTCGCATTGAGGCGCTCTGATTTTCTTTCTCGCGAGCCAGATCGCGCACTCGATGTGATCCACACCGAATAGCCCAATACAAGAATGGATACACCAAGCACCAGAACAAGCTTGACCCAAGACAAAGTGTTCAACTTTTTCATCACACGCTCGCCTGATCACAACGGCGTGTTCCTTCATTCTCACAATCAGTCGGCCAAACACAACTACATGTCCAAGCGGCATTCCCATTCGCTCGGCAACAGCACGCAATATCAAAGCGGCTCGACGCGGAACATTTATCGTTGGTTAAAAGAGCATCGTCAGCGCATCCAGAACTGGTACAAGTCAATGTTCGTGCAGCCGATCCAATCGGCACTAAATCAGCCGCCGCGATGGAAACAAACAATCCAAGCGAAAGCAGTCCAAAGACGGCTCCAAATCCAAACGACATCTTCTTATCTTTATTCGACGACATAACTACCCCTTTCAGGCTGAGTGGAATACCACTTTTACCACGGGGGG